>CALAAS010000014.1 GCA_937885015.1 uncultured Clostridium sp. | reverse complement strand
GGAAAGATACAGGGGGAGAGAAAACGACTGTTGTACATGGCTGGATATTAGACTGAGACAAAACATGCTATTTCAACAAAAAGATAAATCAAAAAAAAGTTGCCAACGATTACTTGACAGTAACGCAGTTGAATCGAAACGGGATGGCGGCTTGACATCCCGGAACGAATATGCTAAATTATTTTGTGACAGTTGGAAACTGTTACATGTAAATGCAAGGAAGAGGAAGAGTAGGCTGGAAACCGGGAGCAGAGAGCCGTCGGCTGGTGTGAGACGGACGCGGGGAACAGCGGAACTGGCCTCGGAGCAGCCTGCCCAAGAGGGAAAAATCCTTTGTGTAAGCAGTGCCGGCACACCGCCGTTACCGGAAAAGAGGAGTGCGCCTCCGGGCGTGAAATAGAGTGGTACCGCGCAGCGGATTTGTTCCTGCGTCTCTATAGTCAATATGGAGATGCAGGATTTTTTTATTGCATAGGATTAGGGTGTCAAAAGGGTAATTTTAGTAAAAACACGCTTTCCCACAATAAAGTGCATGGGCATGTAGGGTGAAAATAGATATTTTTTTGCTGTATTTCTCCCACTTGCTATTCTAATAAGCACAGTTTTTTGGGATTCATATTTTTCTCATGCGTCATTCCTTCTTAAAATGACCTTTTGACACCCGAATCTGCATAGGAAATTACTTCACGATACTTCACGATGCAATAAAAAACGCTCCATGAGGATCTCCATGCTAAAATCAACAGGAGGAAAAAAGGATGTCACAGTATAATCACACTGCCATTGAGAAGAAGTGGCGGGAAAACTGGGAAAAGAATCCCATCAATGTCAATGATGGGAAAAAAGAGAAATATTACTGTCTGGATATGTTCCCATATCCGTCGGGAAGCGGCCTTCATGTGGGCCACTGGAGAGGCTATGTCATTTCGGATGTGTGGAGCCGGTATCAGCTGCTGCGCGGAAAATATGTGATTCATCCCATGGGTTGGGACGCTTTTGGCCTTCCGGCTGAGAACTATGCCATCAAAATGGGGGTTCATCCGGCCATTTCCACGGCATCCAATGTGAAGAATATCAAGAGACAGATCAATGAGATTGCGGCGATCTATGACTGGGATATGGAGGTAAATACCACAGATCCGGCATTCTATAAATGGACGCAGTGGATTTTTGTGCAGATGTTTAAAAAAGGACTGGCCTATGAGAAGGAGTTCCCCATTAACTGGTGTCCTTCCTGTAAGACGGGTCTTGCCAATGAAGAAGTGGTAAATGGCTGCTGCGAGCGCTGCGGCACACCGGTAACGAAGAAAAATCTGCGCCAGTGGATGCTGAAGATCACGGCATACGCAGATCGCCTCTTAAATGATCTGGATAAGCTGGACTGGCCGGAAAAGGTTAAAAAGATGCAGACCGAGTGGATCGGAAAATCCTACGGTGCAGAGGTGGATTTCCAGGTTGAAGGCCGGGATGAGAAGATCACGGTTTACACCACACGCCCGGATACGCTGTACGGCGCTACTTTCATGGTTCTGGCACCGGAGCATGCCATGGCAAAGAGCCTGGCAACGGAGGAGACCAGAGAGGCAGTGGAGAAATACATTTTTGATTCCTCCATGCGTTCCAATGTGGATCGTCTTCAGGATAAGGAGAAAACTGGTGTATTTACGGGTTCCTATGCCATCAATCCTTTGAGCGGAGCCCAGGTGCCCATCTGGCTTTCCGACTATGTTCTGGCTGATTACGGTACTGGTGCCATCATGTGCGTTCCGGCCCACGATGACCGTGATTTTGAATTTGCGAAAAAATTCAATATTCCGATCATTCAGGTTATTGCCAAAGACGGAAAAGAGATTGAAAATATGACGGAGGCTTATACCGAGGCATCTGGAACCATGATCAATTCCGGCGAATGGAATGGCATGGAGTCCGCAGTGCTCAAAAAAGAAGCGCCGGAAATGATTGAGAAGCGGGGCCTGGGCCACAAGAGAGTCAATTATAAGCTGCGTGACTGGGTATTCTCCCGTCAGCGTTACTGGGGCGAGCCGATCCCGATTGTTCACTGTGAGAAATGCGGAAACGTTCCCGTTCCGGAGGATCAGCTTCCGCTGGAGCTGCCCAAGGTGGAGAGTTATCAGCCCACCGGAACCGGAGAATCTCCTCTGGCAGCCATTGACGAGTGGGTCAACACCACCTGTCCCTGCTGCGGCGGCCCGGCAAAGAGAGAGACCAATACCATGCCCCAGTGGGCCGGTTCTTCCTGGTATTTCCTGCGCTATGTGGATAATAAAAACGATAAAGAACTGGTATCAAAAGAGCGGGCGGACAAATATCTTCCGGTGGATATGTACATCGGCGGTGTAGAACATGCGGTGCTTCACCTTCTCTATTCCCGGTTCTACACCAAATTCCTGTATGACATTGGCGTGATTGATTTTGACGAACCCTTTAAGAAGCTGTTCAATCAGGGTATGATTACCGGTAAGAACGGAATCAAGATGAGCAAGTCCAAGGGAAATGTGGTATCGCCGGACGATTTGGTACGGGATTATGGCTGTGATTCCCTGCGCCTTTATGAGCTGTTTGTGGGACCGCCGGAGCTGGATGCCGAGTGGGATGACCGTGGAATTGAGGGTGTATCACGATTCCTGAACCGCTTCTATAACCTGGTTATGAGCAATAAGGACAAGGATGTGGAGGCAACGAAGGAGATGATCAAACTCCGTCACAGACTGGTCTTCGATATTGAGCAGCGTTTTGAGCAGTTCAGCCTGAATACCGTTGTTTCCGGATTTATGGAATACAACAACAAGTTCATCGAGCTGGCAAAGAAAGAGGGCGGTATTGATAAGGAGACCCTGCGAACCTTTACCATCCTGCTGGCCCCCTTTGCACCGCATCTGGGCGAAGAAATGTGGCAGGAGCTTGGCGGAACGGACAGTGTATTTCATGCTTCCTGGCCAGAGTGCAATGAAGAGATGATGAAGGACGATGAGAAGGAAATCGGCGTTCAGATCAATGGAAAGGTGCGTGCGACAGTTATGCTGGCCGCGGATATTTCCAAGGAAGATGCCATTGCAGCCGGAAAAGAGGCAGTAAAGGACAAGCTGGAAGGAAAGACAGTTGTCAAAGAGATTTATGTACCGGGGCGGATTGTAAACCTGGTTGTAAAATAAGGTGTAACAGAATAAGAAAGAAACCGCTCATGGTGGCCTGAGAGCTGCCATGAGCGGTTTCTTTTAGATTCTTTTATGATACCAGCCGGTATTTTTGCCATTTTCCGCTGCGGTAACGCAGAATAACCACCAGGCTTGCGATGATCCAGGCCGGCGGCATGCTGACGTAGTAGCAACGGAAGGCCACCGGTGTCACGGCCAGCAAAAAGGAGAGGGCCAACCGGATTCCTAGGTTTACGAAACCGGAGATAGCTGGAACCCGGACATCCCCGGCTCCCTGCAGGAAGCCGCAGGTGATGTTAGTAATGGTGTTGACCCAGATAAAGAACATGAGAATATCCAGATGCTCTCGCCCTCTTCGCAGGGATTCGCCGGTAATATTGAAAATGCCCAGAAGCGGTTCATCAAAGAGGAGAACCACAGCACTGATGCTGATGCTGATGAGAATTCCCATGGTAACGGTGGAGCGGTATCCCTTTCGGGCCCGCTCTGTCTTTCCGGCTCCAATATTCTGACCGGCAAAGCTGGAGATAGCCACATTAAAGCTCTGGGAGGGTATATGGGCCAGTTGTTCGACCTTCAGCATGGCGGAATAGCCTTCAATGCTGGGGGTACCGAAGGAGTTGATCAGGCGCTGCAGGATAATAAAGCCAACAGAGTTGACGGCCGTCTGCAGGGCGATGGGAACACTGAGCCGGGTCAGAAGCAGAGCCTGTTTTTTCCAGGCATACAGATACCGGGGGTTGGGAATCAGTTCCGGGAACAGCCGCGCCAGATAAAGCATACTGGCAATGGCAGATCCTGCCTGGGCGATGACGGTGGCAATGGCGGCTCCGGCCACCCCCATGTGAAAGACTACAATAAAAATACAGTCCAGAATGACGTTGAGTATGGCGGAGATTAGAAGAAAAATCAGTGCGCCGCGGGAGTCGCCGTGGGCCCGCAGGATGCCGTAGGTTACATTATACAGCAGCTGGAATATGATACCCGCGCTGTAAATGAGAAAATAGGTCATGCTGTCTGCCAGCATCTCTTCCGGGGCCTGCAGGAATCCGGCGATGAGGGGGCGTGCAAATAGAAAACAGGCTGCAATCATGCACAGGCTCAGGATGACCGTCATCAGGTAGGAAGCGGCAATGGTCTCCCGGATTTCCGTTTCTTTTTTAGCGCCGAAAAACTGAGCAGAGGCGATATTGACACCGGCCCCCAGAGAGGTGCAGACATTGACCAGAAGCCAGGTCATGGAGCTGGTCAGTCCTACGGCTCCCAGCGCAGTGGAGCTGATAAAATTGCCGACAATCACGCTGTCGGCCAGGTTATAGAGAACCTGCAGCAGATTTGCCCCCATAATGGGGAGAGAAAAGCGCAGAATGGTTTTCCATTCTGTTCCGGAGGTCATATCTTTTTTCATGATAGTTTCATACTCCTAAATTTTGAATTGAAAATTATCTATGTACATAAAAAATGACGGTGATTTGTAATGTACCATCAAATGCATCCTAAAGTGTAACATATGGAGTGAAAAATGTAAAGGAAAGGCAGAAACAAGAAGAAGCCAGTTCCTTTTTCATTTAAATCATGTATAATGAAAATACGGACTCAGCTGTGTAATGTGAAAACAGGCTGGATAATCGGAAAAGCTGGGAGGTTTTGGAATGAAAGCGACAATTTTGATTGATAATAATACGAAGGATTCTCTGGTGCCGGAGTGGGGACTTTCTGTCTGGATTGAGCAGGATGGCCATCGGATTCTTCTGGATACGGGATCCTCGGAAACGTTTGCAAAGAATGCGGATGCGCTGGGAATTTCGCTGGATCAGGCAGACTGCGGCGTTCTGTCTCACGCCCATTATGACCATTCGGATGGGCTGGCTGCCTTTTTTGAGCGCAATGATCATGCGCCATTTTATCTTCGAAAAGGGGCAGGGGAGAACTGCTACCGGAAAAAAAATAAGATATTTTACCATTATATCGGGATCCATAAAGGCTATCTGAAAGAGTTTGCTTCCCGGATTCGTTATGCAGATGGGGACGTGGAACTGTTTCCGGGAATTACCCTGCTTCCCCATAAGACGCCGGGACTGGAGGAGGCAGGCCGTCGGGCAAAGATGTATGTGCGCCGAGGCTTTCGCTGGATACCGGATGATTTTTCCCATGAGCAGAGCCTGGTTGTTGACACCAGAGATGGATTGGTGGTATTTAACAGCTGTTCCCACGGCGGGGCGGATACAATTATCCGGGAGACGGAGGCTGCCTGGCCAGGGAAACGGATTGCAGCTCTGATCGGAGGCCTTCACCTGTTCCGTTCTTCTGATGAGATGGTGCGTGCCCTGGCAAAGAGGGTCAGAGAAACGGAGATTGGAGCCATTTATACGGGGCACTGCACCGGAGAACGGGCGATGGCCATTCTTCAGGAAGAACTGGGCGATCGGGTGCAGTCCCTGTATACAGGCATGGAGATTACCATCGGGTAGGCCTACAGGAAACAAAACGTCGGGCGTAAGCCCGCGGGGAAAGGAAACGTGAATATGGGACATAATACATCGAAGGATGCGTATCAGAGCCTGGAGCAGCGGATCAACTGGTTCACCCAGGGAGCTCCGGCATCTGAGACGCTTTATAGGATTTTGCAGGTACTGTTTACGGAGAAAGAGGCCCGGGTGATGGCGATGCTTCCGGTTCGCCCCTTTACCCTGAAACGGGCGGTCCGGATCTGGAATACTTCCGAGGCTCGGGCGGAGCGGGTACTGGATCATCTGTGTGAAAAAGCGCTGCTGGTGGATTCCTGGCACAATGGAGTCCGGAAATTTGTGATTCCACCGCCTATGGCTGGATTTTTTGAATTTGCATTGATGCGGACCCGGGGAGATATTGATCAGAAATATTTAAGCGAGCTGTACTATCAGTATATGAATGTGGAAGAGGATTTTGTCAAGGATCTGTTTTATGCTACGGAGACGAAACTGGGGCGGGTATTTGTCCAGGAGCCGGTTCTGGGAAATGACAGGATGAACCACATTTTGGACTATGAGCGGGCCAGTCATATTGTGGAAGAGGCGGAGTATATTGGTCTGGGACTTTGTTACTGCCGCCATAAGGCCGCCCATGCCGGTCATCCCTGTGAAATCGGGGCACCGATGGACGTCTGTCTGACGTTTGGAAATGTGGCCCGCTCTCTGGCGGAGCATGGCGGCCATGCCCGTCTGATTTCCAGAGAAGAGGCCATGGATGCGCTGGAGCGGTCTTATGAGGCCAATCTGGTGCAGATTGGTGAAAATGTGCGGGAATATCCGGCGTTCATCTGCAATTGCTGCGGATGCTGCTGCGAGGCGCTGCAGGCTGCCAGGCGATTTGCCCCTATGCAGCCAGTGGCAACCACCAATTATATTCCTGCGATTCGGGAGGAGAGGTGTATCGGCTGCGGGAAGTGTGAGAAGGCCTGTCCGGTTCTGGCTATGAAAGTAGAGGAATTTCAGGAGGGAAAGAACCTGGTTCCGGGAGAATTGCAGGGAGACGCTGTGCCTGCAGGCGGGAAAAAGAAGAGAAAAGCAGTGCTGGACGGAGAAATCTGTCTGGGATGTGGAATCTGCGCCCGAAACTGTCCGTCTGGAGCTATTTCCATGGAGAGGCGGCCGGTTCAGATTATTACACCGGTCAACAGCACACACCGATTCGTGCTGCAAGCGATTGAAAAAGGCACACTGCAGAATCTGGTGTTTGATAATGGGGCGTTTGCGGACCACCGGGCTCTGGCTTCCGTATTGGCGGTGATTTTAAAATTGCCGCCGGTCAAACAGGCTCTGGCCAGCAAACAGTTCAAATCTGTCTATTTGGACCGTCTCCTGGCGGCACAGATGGAAAAAAAGAGGAGAGATGGGAGAAAAAATCATGAAACTGTATAAAAATATTTGGAAACCGGTTGTTTTGAGCTTTATTTTTGCAGCAGTCAGTCCGGCAACCGCCTTTGCAAGGGGCGAAGCAACGGGCCCCGCTCAGGAAATTGCGCTGGCAGAGCAGGCGGCTGTTTATAGTGGCGATGTGAATACTTTGCAGGCCGCAGAAGACGCCACGCAGCTGATTGTCGTGGTTGGAAATACCCTGGATCCGGCCAAGGGAAATTTAAGCTGGTATCAGCGGGATGAGAGCGGGCGGCTGGTTCCGGTTCTTTCAGTGGAGGCGGTCAGCGGGATGTTTGGAATTACAGCAAAGAAGACGGAGGGCGATAAAAAAACTCCCTGTGGTGTATATCATTTTTCTTCGGCATTTGGTCTGAAAGAGAATCCGGGAACCATTCTTCCTTATCATCAGATTGTGGAGGGGGATTACTATGTGGATGACAGCAGCAGCCGGTATTATAACCGGCTGGCCAATACGAATCTGGTGGAAAAAGACTGGAATTCCGCAGAAGATCTGATGCGTCAGGCCCCCCAGTATAATTACGGGCTGGTGCTGGACTATAATCCGGACTGTGTGCCGGGAAAAGGCTCTGCCATTTTCCTTCATTGTCCCAAAAGTTCCAATAATACAGGAACTTCCGGCTGCATCAGCATTCCGGAGGAATATATGAAACAGGTGGTTTGCCAGGTAGATGCAGGCACGAAGATTATTGTGGTGCAGCAGGAGAGCGATCTGGCTGCCTATTAGAAGGGGCGTCATGAATGCTGCAGAAATCCGTTTATCAAATTGGCCCTGGTTTGTGCTGCCAGATCCATTTCTGAACAATTTCGGATGGAGGCAACCTCCCGAATGGTCTGGGAGAGAGACTCCCGGATGGAGACGGGGACTTGAGCCAGAGCGGAAAGGGGTTCCTGTTCCGGCTGTTCTTCCCAGGCCCAGCGGACGGCGCCCATGCCGTCGGTTTCAATAAGCAGCCGATCTATGGGAATGCGTTTTGCGACGGCGCGGACGGCCGGGTTCCAGAATACGTCGGGACCGATGGAAAAGTAACAGTTAAGCGCCAGGTAGTCTTCCAGATATCGGTCGCAGGAGTACCAGTGAACCAGATATTTGCCGGGATATTCTTTTAGGATGGAGGCGATTCGTGCCTCCTCCCCCTTAGTGTGAAGGATAACCGGCTTTTTCTGATGTACAGCCAGGGTCAGTTGACGGCGGAATACATGTTCCTGCGTGGCCAGAGGGGTATCACACCAGACGGAGTCCATACCGATTTCTCCGATTACGGGACAGGCGGTAAGAATGGACTCCATTTTTTCCATAGAGAAGGAGTCGGCGCTCCAGGGATGGATGCCGGCTGTGGGAATCAGAAATGGCTGTGGGCGGGATAGGAGAATTTCGGCTTCCTGGGGCGAGGAAATACAGAGAAGGCTTAAAATCCCCTGGGAGACTCGTTCCTCAAGTTCAGCATCAGAGCCGATGTGGGCGTGGGCGTCTGTGAGAAAGGGATGAATCATGTGGTTTGTGGGAATTACACGATCTTTCATGGGAATTCCTCCTGTTTGTGCTGCAGGGTCCGCGAGATTTCTTTTCGGAGTGCCCCCTGTTCGAACAGCCAGTCTCTGGACCGTTCTGTCTCCGAAATTTGAATTTCCTTTACGATTCCGGCGGGGGACGGGTGCAGGATCAGGATTCGGTCTGACAGATAGATGGCCTCATCCATATCGTGGGTTACCAGAAGAACGGTTCGGCGCAGCTGTCTGCGCATGGCCAGAAGCCAGTCTTGCATTTCGCTCCGGGTAATAACGTCCAGGGCACCGAAGGGTTCGTCCAGCAGGAGAATGTCCGCCTGGCAGAGGGCGGTTCTCAGAAAAGCAGCCCTCTGGCGCATGCCTCCGGAAAGAGCGGACGGGTAGCTATTTTCATAACCGGAAAGTCCGAAGAGAGGAAAATTTTTCAAGGCTTCGGCGCGGGCCTTTTCCCGGGAACCGTGGATTTCTCCGTAGAGACATACATTGTCCAGGATGGTTTTCCAGGGGAGGAGAAGATCGTTTTGGGGCATATAGGCAAAATGCCCGGATAGGCCATGGATTTCCTCCTCTCCCACTTGAATCCGGCCGCTTTCCGGTGTAAGAACACCGGTCAGCAATTTGAGAATTGTGGATTTTCCACAGCCAGATGGACCGAGAAGGCTTACGAATTCACCAGCTTTAGCCTGGAAGTTTACACGTTCTAGAACCCGGCGGTTTCCATAGGAAAAGGTCAGGTTCTCAACGGATAGATTTATCATGGTTTAAGCCTCCGGAAGAAATTCGTTGGTGTAGCAGTCTGCAGCTGGTATGGCCTTATCAATGACTCCATATTCAACCATGAAATCGGTATAGCCGTCCCAGACCTGATCTTTCATGACGCCCCACTGATCCGTGTCTTCCATGTATTTAGAGGAAAGGTATTCCTGGGACATGGTAAGCATTTCCAGGGAATAGTCCGGAGCGTATTTCTGTAAAATCACAGCACTCTCATCGGGATTTTCAATGGCATACCGGTAACCCTTTTCTGTTGCGGATAAAAACTTTTTCGTCATTTCCGGGCGTTCGGAAAGCGTTTTATTGCTGGCGATGATAACTGGAGTGTAGTAGTCCAGGCGGGGATCCAGATCCCGCACCGGCATGTAGTGGATGGGGAAATGATTCAGCTTGCAGGTAACATTGTCCCAACCTTCAAAAAACCACATGATATCCACCTTATCTTTTAAAGCTTCAAACCCGGAACCGTCGGAGATTACGACGTTGAGTTTGGAAAAATCGGCTCCAGCCTGGGTCATAACGGCATTCAGCACAGCCTCTTCCCCGGGGCCGCCCCAGCCTGCATAGGTTTTTCCTTCGAAATCCCTGGGCGAGGCGATGTTTTTGTCGGCACTGGTCACAAAACCGGAGGTATTGTGCTGCAGAATAGCGGCGATCGCCTTAATGGGAAGAGGATCTGCGGAGGTCAGAGCAATGGTTACATCTTCCTGATAGCTGATTCCAAAATCGCCTTTTCCCACTGCCACCAGTGTTGCTGTGGCGCCCTCTGTGGGTTCAATAATTTCCACATCCAGTCCGGCTTCTTTATAATATCCCTGATCCAGAGCCACATACATGCCGGTGTGATTGGTATTGGCCACGTAGTCAAGAATTACCGTGACCTTTTCCAGATCCTTTTCGGTGGAGTTTTCCTGCGGTTCAGCTGCATTTTCCTGTGTCGCGGCGATTTCTTCGCTGGACGTGGCGGCTTCGGAGGGAGCTTTGTCGGAAACTCCGGAGCCGGAACAGCCGATCAGAGAGAGGGAAAGCAGAGCGGCGGTAAAAAGTGTAGTTGTTTTCTTTTTCATGTTGGATTCTCCTTTTCGTTTTGTTTTACAGGCTGGTGTCAGCCTGTGATTCTTTTTCCCAAAGATATGGAAGGGCCATGCGGCGATATAGACGGATCAGGCCGTTCATGGCGAGACTGAGCAGGATGATAACCAGGACGCAGGCGAACACCTTGTCCAGCATGTAGCCGTTTTTGACCCGCAGAAGGTAGTAACCCAGTCCTTTCTGGGCACCGATCCATTCGCCCACCACGGCACCGCTGATGCTGTAGGTGGCAGCAACCTTCAGCCCCGACAGCAGAGCGGGGATGGCTGCCGGAATTTTGACGAGACGGTAGGATGCAAAACGGCTGGCTCCGTAGGAGCGCACCAGATGGACGTATTCTTCCTCCACCTGGGAGAGGCCGTCGGAAAAGCTGACTGCAATGGGAAAAAAGCACATCAGGACGACTGTCAGGATTTTCGGTGCGATGCCAAATCCCAGGTAAATAATGAGGATGGGAGCCAGTACGATCATGGGAACGGTCTGTGTGACCACAAGGAGCGGGTAAATACCGCGCCGGATCAGCGGGAACGCGTCCATAAGAATTCCGAGGAGCAGTGCAAAAACCAGAGACAGGGCAATGCCGGCTGCTGCCTCCAGAACAGTCACAGCGGCGTGGCCCGTTAAAACCGGGAGCTCTGCAAAGAGAGTCCGGATGACCTGAACCGGTGACGGAAGCACATAAAGAGGTATGGAAAAGATCCGGCAGGCTGCCTCCCAGACAAGCAAAAGGACTGTCATGAAAAGACAGGGAATCTGATTTTTTCCGGTATATTTCATAGTGGTTCCTCCCTCAGATAAAAGCAAATGTGTTCACAGGCAAATACATTCTGTGAAATCAAAAAAATGCGTTCGCCGGATAATGAATGGCGACCGCAAATTATCTTCTGCAAGTATCTCCCTACGTTGGCATTATCCAAATCAGGTAATGGGTCGGAATTTTTAATTCCCTCTCAGCCTGTCTCACAAGCTCCCCGTTTTTCAGTTATTGATTGTAACACGGCGGAGGTGGAAAAGCAATGAAAAAATTCAAATGTAAAATGTATATAAAATTTAATCAAAACCCTTGTTTTATCGCTTTATTTTCGTATAATAAAATTAAATGTAGCGTTTCAGAGCGGCGGTTTTTCCGAGAAAAGAGGGCTGCCCTGAATGGATACACTTAAATATAGGCAAATTGAAGGAGGAACGAGGATGAAATTTTACATCTGTGAACACTGCGGAAACATTGTGACACATTTAAAGGACAGCGGCGTGCCGCTGATGTGCTGCGGTCAGAAAATGACAGAGATGGTTCCGGGAACCAGTGATGGAGCTCACGAGAAACACGTTCCGTTTGTTCTTACAGAAGGCGATACGATTACCGTAAAGGTAGGAGAGGTGGAGCATCCGATGCTGGAGCAGCATTATATTCAGTGGATTGCTCTGGAGACGGAGCACGGCGTTCAGATTCATTATCTGAAACCGGGTGAAAAGCCGGAGGCTGTATTTGTGCTGGCAGGCGGAGAGAAGGCTGTGGCGGCCTGGGAGTTTTGCAATCTGCATGGTCTCTGGAAAAAAGAGCTGTAAAGAATATTGATTTAGCGCCGCAAAATGATTCAGATAAAAGGTCGTTTTGCGGCGCTGTTTTGTAATGGTCGGAAGTTTTCAGCGTCCCATTTGTTTTGAGAGAGACCGCAGTGTTTCCACCTGTTTTTTCTGGGCAGGCGTCATGCCGGCCGTCAGGATTGATACGATGAGATCAGTTTCCTGGTCATTGAAGGAAAGGCCGCTTTTTCCCCCTGTCAGGCTTAGAAGGAGAGGCATCAGCCTGTCTTTAGGCGTTTTTCCCGCCCTGTCTGCCAGCTCAGTCAGAAGCTGCAGCTTTTTTTCATCAATCCCCGCTAACCGGGGATCTTTTTTCCAATCTTTTTCAGTCATTTTAATGCTCCTTTTATAAAAAAATTTATGAAAACGGGTGAAGAGTTTCCATTAAAATGCGGGCTGTCTCAAATTGGGACTGCTGTCTGGGGGACATGATGGTTTTCAGGTGCTCCAGAGGAATGGAAAAGGGCGCATCGGATGATGGCTCCTCTTCCGGAATCCCTCTGGCAGACTTTTCTGTGTCTGTATTCTCGCTATCCCGGTAGGACTGGGAGATTCGGGATCCCTGCAGGAAATTGAGCGCCAGATCAATGAAATCCTGTTCTTCGGGGGTTCCGTATGGTTTCATGGCACTCAGCATATCAATGGGTGAGCTGTTTTCGGCATCCTCCAGAGAGCAGATTCCGACCTGGCCTTCTCCCGGATGTTCAAACAGCTGGATGGTTCGCTCCAGTTCTTTGATTTTTACCATCAGGGAGAAAAACCGCTGTTCCGGAATGTGGATGTAGGGCAGAGCGGCTTTGATCATCTGAAGATGTGGGGCGGCAGTCAGGTAATCCAGCTCCGTCATTTTAAGTGTTTTATCATGTTCCATGGGGCCATGCCTCCTGGTTTCTTGCCTAAATATATGCGGGGAACTAAAAATTCATGCCGGCCAGAGGCGGACGCGGGGCGGAACTTTGCATATAATAAAGAGAAGGAGTTGTCAGCTGGAGGAAGAAAGACGTGAAAACCCGTCTGGTAATAGAGGGAAACAGTGTCTATGAAATAGATGAGGAGTGTATGGAAGAGGGACGCAGAATGGAGCCGCCCCCCAAAAGAGACATATGGAAACCGGAGGAGACCATGGAGCACCGGGGGCCTGCAAAGAGCGCTTCCGTCTGAAAATGGCAGGTGCGCTCTGAAGAAAACTATGGTATAATGCCTATGAAACAGGCATTATACCATTGCGCATACCGGTTTTCGCATACACTGCGAAAAATCCGTGCGCTAAGTTCCGTCGGAGACATATCATGTCCGAGGGACATGACATAATGCCTATGAAACAGGCATTATACCATTTAGACAGAAATTGGAGAGTTGAAGGATGAAAAAGACAAATGAATCCGGGAGAGACCAGTTCCGGACAGCGGTGGGATTTATTGTGGCCTGCATCGGCTCAGCGGTGGGGATGGCCAATATCTGGATGTTTCCTTACCGTACCGGCAAGTTTGGAGGAGCAGCATTTCTGATCCCGTATTTTATTTTTGTGGTATTGTTGGGATTTTCCGGCGTGATTGGGGAGATGGCTTTTGGACGCAGCATGAAGACGGGGCCTCTGGGCGCTTTCGCAGGAGCAGCCGGGATGCGGTTTGGCAAGAAGGGGGAAAAGTTTGGGCGGCTGATTGGAATGATTCCGGTGCTGGGTTCTCTGGGAATCGCCGTGGGATATTCTGTGGTAGTAGGATGGGTCATCCGCTACCTGTTTGCAGCTGTGACAGGAAGCCTCATGGGTACGGAAGATATGGGGGGATTTTTCGGAGCTCTTACCGGACCTTTTGGCAGCGTGGGTTGGCATATGGCAGGTCTGGCAGTGACCTTTCTGATTATGACCTTTGGTATTACCCGGGGGATTGAAAAGGTAAATAAGGTTATGATGCCGATCTTTTTTGTCCTGTTTGTGGTGCTTTTATTTCGGGTGGCGGTTCTTCCGGGAGCTTTAGACGGCTACCGGTACCTGTTTGTCCCCCAGTGGGAACAGCTGGGGAATGTGAATACCTGGGTCTATGCCCTGGGACAGGCTTTTTTCTCCCTGTCGCTGGCCGGTTCCGGCACTGTAGTGTATGGAAGTTATCTGAAAAAGGATGTGGACATCATCCGCTGCGCCAAGGATGTGGCTATTTTCGATACCCTGGCAGCGCTTCTGGCTGGTATGGTGGTAATTCCGGCGGTATTTGCCTTTGGTCTTGACGTGGCCAGCGGCCCGCCGCTGATGTTTATTACACTTCCGGCAGTATTTCAGCAGATGCCCTTTGGAGGTCTGTTTGCTTCCATCTTTTTCCTGGCAGTTTTATTTGCTGCCATTACGTCCCTGATGAACCTGTTTGAGACACCCATCGAGGCTCTGCAGGAGCAGTTTCATCTGTCCAGAAAAGCGGCAGTTGGGATCATTGCGCTTCTGTCGGCAGGTATCAGTGTATTTATTGAAGAGGGAAATGCCGTCAGCAGCTGGATGGATGTGATTTCCATTTACATCATACCTCTTGGGGCGCTTCTGGCGGGTATTATGTTTTTCTGGGTTTGCCCCAGAGGCTTTGCCAGAGAACAGGCAGAGCTTGGAAGCTGTACGAAGCTGGGCAGATGGTTTGAGCCGCTGACCAGATATGCCTTTGTGGGAATTACCCTGATTGTTTATGTGCTTGGGATTTTCTTCGGCGGAATTGGCTGATGTTCACAGAAGGATAGCATAGATGGGGGCAGGTTATGAGTTTGTATAAGATTATGCTGGTAGACGATGAGGAAGAGGTCCGGAAAAGCATTATCCGTAAAATTCCCTGGGAGGACACAGGGTTTGAGGTGATCGGGGATGCAGAAAACGGAAAGGATGCTCTGGAAAAGATTGAGATGAATGAGCCGGATGTGGTCTTGACGGATATCCGAATGCCCTATATGGACGGTCTGGCCATGGCAGAGCGAATCCGTCAGACCCACCCATCTATTAAGATCGTGATTTTTTCCGGGTTTGATGAGTTTGAGTATGCCAAAAAGGCTATTAAGCTCAATGTAATTGAGTATATTTTAAAGCCAGTTAATGTGGAAGAGCTGACGGTCATCCTGAAAAAGATCAAGAAAAATCTGGATGATGAGATTGAGCAGAAGCGGAATGTGACGTTGCTTCGGGAGAGTTACGTCCGCAGTCTGCCGGCCATTCGGGAGCATTTCCTTAATGACCTGATCCATGGAGGGATGGATAGGGATACGATTTCAGAGAAGCTTTCGGAGTATGGGATTGATATCGATGGGGCGGTTAAATGGGTGACAGCTGCCATTCATCTGGAGCCGGATGAGAAGGTGGACAAGGCGGTTTCCCTGCACCAGCAAAGAGAACTGATTCCTATCTCCGTCCAGAATCTGATCAAGGAGAAGCTGACCGGACAGTACCGGTTTGCCATGTTCCATTCTTCTTTTGAGACGATCCTTATAGCGGCCGTGGATCCGGAAAACACGCAGACAGAGCTGGTGGCGCTTTTGGGGGATATCTGTAAGGAAACCAGAAAAATTCTGGAGGTTTCTGTGACCATTGGCGTTGGGGAGAGCTGCAACACACTGACGGATGTGGAACGGTCTTTTTATTCTGCTCTCAATGCGCTGGGTTACAGGGCTGTAACCGGATCCGGCGGTGTGATCTGCATCCACGATATGGAGCCGGCTGCGCCGGAAAAGCTGCAGTTTGACAGCCGGATGGAATCCGAATTGATTGCAGCCGTTAAGTTCGGTCCGGAGGAAAAAATCCGCAGTGTGATCGGAGAAGTAGTAGGTCGCATGGAAGAGAGAAAAGTTCATTACCGCCAGTATCAGGCCTATGTTCTGGCGGTCATCAATGTTCTGACCCAGCTGACCCAGCAGTATGATCTGCAGATTCGCGAGATGTTTGGCGTGGAAAATGACTATTTTGAGATTCTGAACCGGATTCAGAAGATGGAGAATATTCGCCAGTACCTGACAGAGGTGGCTCTGAAGATGAATAAGGCCCTGGCCAGAGAACGTACCAATGCAGCAAAAAACGTGATTCGGGAGGCAAGGCAGTATATTCAGGACAATTTCCAGGATCCGGATCTTTCGGTGGAGAAAATCTGCCGCCACCTTCATATGAGTCCTGCCTATTTTTCCACGATGTTTAAAAAGGAGACGGGGCAGGCGTACATTGCCTATCTGACGGATGTGCGATTGAACCGGGCGGTGGAACTTTTAATGGCCACAGATGACAAGACGTATGTGATTGCGGAAAAGGTGGGTTATCCGGAGCAGAACTATTTTAGTTATGTGTTTAAAAAGAAGTTCGGTGTGTCCCCCACCCGTTACCGCACCAGCCGCCGACAGAATGAGGAATGAAAAAGAGGCATATGAAGGAAAAAAATACGGTCAGGCGGAAGCTGTTTTCCGGAAACGCCAGCATCCGTTCCATGATATTCATTTATTTTACAGTTACGGCGCTGGCGGCGGGACTTCTGATTACGCTGTCTTTGTATCAGCGCCTTTCCAGGCAGGTAACGGAGATGGTGCAGGAGGAAAACGAAAGCCTCATCGCCCAGGTGGGCCGCTCAGTGGAGTCGTACCTGCGCACGGCCATGAAACTGTCAGATTCCCTGTACTATGGGGTTATCAAAAATGCAGATCTGTCTTCGGAGACCATAACGGATCAGTTGACGCTTCTGCACGGAAATAACTCAGATAATGTGGACAACATTGCCCTGTTTTCCGTGGACGGAGAGATGATCGAGGCGGTTCCGGCTGCCAGACTGAAAACGAATCTGGATGTGACACAGGAGGACTGGTTTCAGAGCGCGCTTCAGAAGACAGAAAACCAGCATTTTTCGGTGCCCCACGTGCAGTATATTTTTGAAAACAGCGAGAATCAGTATCGCTGGGTTATTTCTCTGTCTCGTTCTGTGGAATTGACCCGGGGCACGGCTGTGTCTCAGGGGGTTCTCCTGGTGGATGTCAGTTATCCAAGTTTGGAGCAGCTTTTTGATGGAGTGACAGCGGGCCAGGGTGGTTATTTTTATATGATCAGCGGCAATGGGGAGATTCTGTATCATCCCAGGATGCAGTTGATTGATTCCGGTCATGCCAGGGAGAATAACCTGGTGGCGGCCGGCTATACAGACGGAAATCATACGGAGACCTTTGAAGGTCAGAAACGGATTGTGACGGTAAAAACCATTGGCTATACAGGCTGGAAGGTGGTGGGGGTTCTCCCGAAAAATGTAGTATCTTTGAATACATTGAAAACCCGGCTGTTTATTGTTTTTCTGATTGCGCTGATTCTGTTCGTTCTGGCGTTGATTAATTCCTATATTTCTTCAAAAATAACAACACCCCTGCAGGAGCTGGAGAAATCGGTGGGGGTTCTGGAAGAGGGAAACCTGGATGCACCGGTTTATATCGGCGGTTCCTATGAAATACGCCACTTGGGAAACTCTATTCGGGATATGGCTCAGCAGATCCAGATCTTAATGAAGGATATCGTGGCAGAGCATGAGGCGAAACGCCGGCAGGAGTTTGATACGCTGCAGTCCCAGATCAATCCGCATTTCCTGTACAATACGCTGGATATTATCGTCTGGATGATTGAAAATGAACAGAAAACTGAGGCGGTCAAAGTGGTTACGGCTCTTGCGAGATTTTTCCGTATCAGCCTGAGCCGGGGGAAAAGCATCATTACAGTGCGGGACGAGCTGGAGCATGTGCGAAATTACATGATGATTCAGCAAATGCGGTTTAAGAATAAGTTTACCTATGTGATTCAGGCAGATGAAGCGTTGATGGAGCTGGCAAGTCTGAAGCTGATGCTGCAGCCCCTGGTGGAAAATGCCATTTATCATGGGATGGAGTATATGGACGGAGACGGGGAGATAGCGATTCACGTCTGGAGAGAAGAAGATCTTCTGCGGTTTGAGGTACGGGATAATGGCCTTGGTATGACACAGGAGCAGGTGGAGCGGCTTTTTTCGGGGGAGCCACATCCGGTTTCCAAAAAGGGTTCCGGAATCGGAATCCGCAATGTTCATGAGCGAATTAAACTTTATTTTGGAGAGCAGTACGGCTTGACGATTGAATCAGAACCAGATGAGGGAACGGCTGTTCGCATCTGCCTGCCGGCGGTCCTTTATGGAGAGGCGCTGGAGAGAAACGGAGGGTAATGGCCTATGACGGCAAAGCGGGATACAATTTTGTGGGGACTTTTCGGAGGCGGGCTGATTATTCTCTATCTGCTTTCTTCTACAGACTGGATTATTAAGGAAAAAAAGACCGAGGTGTATCCGGTTTCCATCATTATCCGGGATGTTTCAGACGATTATTATGCCAATTTCCGAAAGGGTGTGGAACAGGCCGCCGATGATTACAATGTAGATGTCAGCTTTCTGACTCTTTATGAGAGGGGAGATACCAGGCAGCAGATGGAAATGGCCAGCCGGGAGATCCGGGACGGAGCCGGTGCGGTCATTCTGGAGCCGGCGGATGCGGTGGACTGTATGCGGTATTTGGATGAGAGAACCTATGAAAGTCCGATTATTACGGTGGGAGAGCTGCTTCCGTCCGGTCAGGTGGCAGGCGCCGTCTTTGCAGATTACGGTCCTGCAGGCCGCCAGATGGGGGAGGCGATTTTGCGGGAAAATGCGGAGGAGCTTCCGGTGTACATTTTTTCAGAGGTTCCGGAGTCGGAGCCGGCAAAGGATCTTAGGAGCGGCCTGATGGCAGTGTTGGAGGAGAATGGTTGTTCGGTAAAATATATTCCCAGGGAATCTTCGGATACGTACCGGATGGCCATTGAAGATACGGTATATCCCGGAAACGGAAAGGCCATTATTGCGGCGCTGGATCCTGCATCCACGGCGGAAGCGGCGGACATCATCAGTGGAAGTCCGGTGTACGGCGATTATATTGCCGGTCTATATGGAACCGGTACGACACCGTCCCTGCTTAACCAGATGGATAAGGGGGTTATTCGAGGGATGGCGGTGGCCAATGAGTTTGATTTAGGATATTTTGCTGTAAAAAAGGCGGTGGAGGCGATTCAGCCGGGCGGCATCAGGGCGCAGATGAATCTGGACACGTATTATATAGAAAAAGAGGCTCTTCAGGATCCGGTTATGGAAAAAATGCTATATCCCATTGATTAACAGAAGGGGGGACGCGGATGAAAATGCAAAAATTATTAGGTGGCGTGGCAGTGGCCTTGCTGTTTGCATCGGGCGTGCTGGTCATGCTGTCCCAGGGGGAGGAAAAGGAAGCGGAAAGGAGTGCCTTGCGGATTGGGGTAACGCTTTATCGGGGGGATGATCCGTTTATCAACAGTATCCGCTCCCAGCTGGAGGAAAAAGCGAAACACTATGAGAGAGAAAGTGGTATTAAGGTGGTTCTGGAGGTGGCAGATGCCAAAGAAAATCAGAATACCCAGAATAATCAGGTGGATCGATTCCTTTCTCTGGATTACGATGCGATCTGTGTTAATATGGTGGATCGGTCAGCGGCATCTTATGTGATCAATAAGGCTATGGATGCCGATGTGCCGGTGGTATTTTTTAACCGGGAACCGGTGGAGGAGGATATGAAACGCTGGGAACGCCTTTACTACGTGGGGGAGGACGCCAGAGAATCTGCCAGACTCCAGGGAAATATTCTTGTAGATGCTTATCGGGAAGACACAAAGACACTGGATCTGGATGGGGATGGAAAAGTCAGCTATGTCCTTCTGGAGGGAGAAAGCAGTCATCAGGATTCTCTGATCCGGACGGAGCAGGCGACCCAGACACTGAAAGAGGGAGGCGTCCCCCTGGAGCGTCTGACCGGAGGGATTGCCAACTGGGATCGGAGTCAGGCAGCGGCGCTGATGGATCAGTGGATTGAGACTTATAAAGATGAGATTGAAGTGGTTATCTGCAACAATGATGAGATGGCTCTGGGGGCAGCGGATGCTCTGAAACGGGCCGGCAATACAAGGCCTGTCAAAATTGTCGGGATTGATGGGACGCCCCAGGGACTGGACGGCCTGAAACAGGGTCTGATTTACGGGACGGTTCAGTGCGACAGTGAGGAATATGCAGGCGTGATTTTCGAACTGGCGGCAGGAGAGGCTCTTGGGCAAAATGTACAGGAAACCATAGAACTTCAGGAAGGAAAGTATTATGAATGCGGTCAGAGGGCGCTGATCGGGGACACGCTGTCACACTGAATTGGTAAAACTGTGTATATTATGGATAAAAGTATGGAAAAATAAATACAAACTGAAAAAATTCAATATAAGTGCCAAGAAAATCATATGGAAATGTGTACAAGGGCGTTCTATAATAACGGTGTCGATGAGAAAAAATGACGAATCGGCAGAACCTAACACAATGTAGAGGGAGGAAAAATTATTATGAGAAAAAAAGTAATGGCACTTGGTCTTGCTGCAGCAATGGCATTTTCTATGACAGCCTGCTCTTCCAAACCGGCAGAGACGACTGCAGAGACAGAGGCAGCTACAGAAGCAGCATCTGAGGCAGCTACGGAAGCAGCAGAGTCCGTTGCAGAGGCAGTAGAGGGCAAGGATCCGGCCGAGGTTAAGGTTGGTATCTCCATTTACCAGTTCGCCGATAACTTTATGACTCTTTACCGCAACGAACTTGAGAATTACCTGGTTAACGAGCTGGGATTAAAGAAAGAGAACATCTCCATCATGGATGGTAAGAACGACCAGTCTGAGCAGATGAACCAGATCAGAAACTTCGTAACACAGGGATTCGACGTTATGATCATCAACCTGGTACAGGCTTCTTCTGAGCCGGATGTAACTTCCATCTGCAGCGAAGCTGGAATCCCGGTTGTTTACATCAACCGTGAGCCGGAAGCAGAGAGAGAGCAGGCTTGGGTAGATGAGGGAATCAAGGCTACGTATGTAGGCGCTGATGCAAGACAGTCCGGTACCTTCCAGGGCGAGATTATCGCTGACCTGGAGAACAAGGGCGATGCAGACGGCGATGGCGTAGTTCGCTATATCATGGTACAGGGCGATCCGGAGAACGTAGACGCTCAGTACAGAACCGAGAAGTCCATCGAGGCTTTAAAGGAAGCAGGCGTAGAGGTAGAAGAGCTGGTTAAACAGCGTGGTGACTGGGATCAGACCAAGGGTCAGGAGATCACAGCAAATGCTCTGTCTCAGTTCGGCGACAAGATCGATGTTGTATTCTGCAACAACGATGCTATGGCTCTGGGCGCTCTGCAGGCAATCGATGCAGCAGGCCGCAAAGTAAATGAGAATATCTATGTAGTAGGCGTTGACGCTCTGGTTGAGGTTGTTGAGAATGTTATGAACGACAAGATGACTGGTACCGTATTTAACGATTACTTCGGACAGGCTCATACGGCAGCTGACAAGGCACTTGATTTCGTAAATGGCAAGGATGTTGAGAACGTATACATGGTAGACTATGTAAAGGTTACAACGGAGAACGCTTCTGAAATCCTTGAGCTTATCAAATAATTCTGCGAAGCAGAGAAGATATTAAAGCGTCGGGTGTGTCCGCATGGCACACCCGATTTTATGAAAGGAGAGAATGGGATGGCAGAGTACAGACTGGAAATGCGCGGGGTTTCCAAAAGTTTCCCTGGCGTAAAGGCCCTGGATCAGATCAATCTGAAGGTCCGTCCGGGTACGGTCCATGCGCTGATGGGAGAAAACGGTGCAGGAAAATCCACTCTGATGAAATGCCTTTTCGGTATTTATCACATGGACGAGGGCGAAGTATATCTGGATGGCGAGAAGGTTGAGATTCACAATCCGGATGAGGCCCTTCACAAAGGACTGGCCATGGTACATCAGGAGCTGCAGCCGATACCTGAGAGAACGGTTGCGGAGAATATGTATGCAGGCCGCTATCCGACGAAAAAATTCGGTCCAATTCAGGTCATTGACCACAAGAAGATGTTTGAAGAGACGGCAAAATGGCTTGAGGACGTGAAGATGCCCTACAACCCCAAGGCAAAGCTTGGAACCATGTCCATTGCGCAGATGCAGTCCGTTGAGATCGCCAAGGCAGTGTCTCTGCAGGCAAGAGTCGTAATTCTTGACGAGCCGACCTCTTCTCTGACAGACAATGAGGTAGAAGCACTCTTCCGCATTGTGCGGGATCTGAAATCCCGCGGCGTTTCTCTGATTTACATTTCCCACAAGATGGCGGAGATTCGTGAGATCTGCGATGATATTACTATCATGCGAGATGGTACTTATGTCGGTTCCTGGCATATGGAGGATATCTCGGATGAGGAGATCGTAAAGCAGATGGTTGGCCGTGAGCTGACCAATATCTATCCTCCCAAGAATGATGCGGCAGCCGGAGAGGTTCTTTTGGATGTCCGGGGATACTCCAGTATCCATGACCGTTCTTTCCAGGATTGTTCCTTTACACTTCGGCGCGGCGAGATTCTGGGTTTTGGCGGCCTGGTAGGCGCCCAGAGAACGGAGTTGATGGAGGCGATTTTCGGAATGCGTCACATCAAGGCCGGTGAAGTGTATATCAAAGGAAAGAAAGTAAACATTAAGCGTCCTCACGATGCGATTCGTGGCGGTATCGGTATGATTACTGAGGACCGGCGCGGAACGGGTATTTTAGGATGCCTTTCCATTGCAGACAACGTTTCCATTTCCTCCCTGGATCAGTATCTGGAACTTGGCATAAAGCTGAATAAGGGAAAGATTGAACAGCTGGTTAAGGACAATGTGGCCAAGCTTTCCATCAAGACTCCCAGCAGCCGGACCTTAATCCAGTCTCTGTCGGGCGGTAACCAGCAGAAAGTTCTGATTTCCAGATGGCTGGCCAACAATCCTGACATTCTGATCATGGACGAGCCGACACGTGGTATCGACGTTGGCGCAAAGTATGAGATTTATCAGATTATGATTGAGCTGGCGAAACAGGGCAAGGGCATTATCATGATTTCTTCAGAGATGCCGGAGCTTATCGGTGTGTCGAACCGAATTCTCGTAATGTGCAACGGTCATATTACGGGCGAGGTACAGGGCGAGGAAGCAACTCAGGAGCGGATCATGAGTTATGCGACTCAGTTCTAGTGTTAGGAGGAAGAGAGAATGGAAAAGAAACTTAATGTAAAAGATATACTGATCAATAATGGTATTATTATCCTGATTCTTCTCATGGTGCTCTTCGTGGGAGTGACCAAGGAGAATTTCTTCAGCGGAAGCAACTTCAGCAACATTTCCATCAACGTGGCCTGCCGTTTCATCATTGCAGTCGGCGTATCCGGATGTCTGATTACCAAAGGTACAGACCTTTCCGCCGGTCGTGTTGTAGGTCTTTCTGCATGTCTGGCAGGTACACTGCTTCAGAAGGCAGACTACAGCGGACGTTTTGAGCTGACCAAGAACTTCCCGCAGTTAAATGTATGGCTGATCCTGTTAATCTGTGTCCTGATCTGCTGTATTTTCGGTCTGATTAACGGTATCGTAGTTGCTTACTTAAACGTACCGGCTTTCATCGGCACTCTGGGTATGCAGATGATCGTTTACGGTATCAACCTGGTGTACACCAAGTCCGTTCCGCTGGGCGGCTACCGTCAGGACTATACCAACATTGCAAACGGTAATTTCCTGGGAATTCCATACCTGTTTATCATTGCCTTTATCATTGGTGCAATCATGTGGTTCATTTATAACTATACCCGTCATGGTAAATACATGTACGCCATCGGCGGCAATGAGGCTGCAGCTGAGGTAGCAGGTGTTAATGTTAAGAAAACCAAGATTCTGATTTATGTGGGTGCAGCTGCACTGTATGCCATTGCAGGTTTCCTTCTGGGAGCAAAATCCGGTGGTGCCGGTGTAAATACTGGTAACGGTTATGAGCTGGAGGCTATCGCTGCATGTACCATCGGCGGTGTATCTGTAAACGGTGGTATCGGACGTGTATCCGGCGTTATCATTGGTGTTCTGGTATTCGAGCTTTTGAAGACCTGTCTTCAGTTCCTGGGAATTGACCCCAACTACCAGTATATTGCACAGGGTATCGTTATCGTAGTGGCTATCGCCCTGGATATCCGTAAATATATTGCGAAGAAGTAATATAATACAGACTGCGTAACAGTTTTCTGCTGTTGCGATTAGAGAAGGTGCTGCAAAACTGTTTCTTTTGAAGGGGTTGTTTTGCAGTGCCCTCTTTTTGTTACATGGGAAATTGCTTTCTGGGAAATTCACAGAAAAGGTCGGCCCCAAATTATCTGAAAAGATCGGGCCGACAGAAATGGAGCTGGAAGGAGGAGAGAAGATGTCAGACAGAGAAACAGCGCCTGAATTCGAAACGGAGATACAGCTGGCAGAGGCCGGGGATCCGGAAGACGAAGAACGCCGTCGCCTGGAGGAGGAAAATGAAGCACTTCGCCGGGAGCTGGAGCTGATGAAAGAGAAAAATCTGAAGGAGCGCCTTTACGATCACGTCCATGTATCCGTGCGTACCATGGATATTTTTATAGGAGTTATGCTGGCGCTCCTGGTTGCAGTTATTGTAATCGGGCTTTTGAATAAATAACAGGTTTTGGTTCCAGTGCCAAACGGCTGTTCTGATACTCGCCGGTAAAGGTCACGTCCCGCCCGAACCAGTCCGGGGCCTGAAAGGCCAGGGCCTCTTCTTTGGATGGAAATTCGACTTCCGCCAGGAAAAGTCCCTGGTACTCGCCGAAAAAACGGTCCAGTTCAATGGTATATGTGGTTCCGGGAAGGGGAATCCGGTATCGCTCCTTGGTAAGGATTCGCCCATCCGCCTTGCTGCGCAAATGTTCGTAGGCTTCTTTTGTCAACGGCAGATTGTATTCTTCGCGTTCCAAAAGACCTTTGGATTTGTAGGTCAGGTAAAAACAGCCATTTTCCCGACGGATGCGGATAACCGGGGATATGCATAAGTAGGCCTGTTCAATCTGACTTTTAGGGAACACTTCCGGGTCAAAAGGAAGTCGGTCAATGAGGTATTTGCGTTCAATTTCCATACATGTCTCCTTTTACAATGGGTTATGATATAGTGTCTGATTCACAGTCATTATATCATGTCCTTCGGACATGATATGTCTCCGACGGAACTAAGCGCCCGGATTTTCGCAGTGAATGCGAAAACCGATGTGCGCAATGATATAATGCCTGCTTTGCAGTCATTATATCATGTTCTTCGGACATAGTGACAAAGATGGGAAATTTCTTTATAATGGGGATAAAAGAACAGGAAGGGGATCAGAAAGAATGCGTGCAGTCAATTGGGTAAAAGAACACAGGTATAGTTTGGCGGGCCTTTACTTATTTTTGTTTCTGGCAGATTTTTTTCTGCTGGAACATCTGGATCGAGGGCAGGTTTATGTGATTTCCTGCTTTTTGGATGACTGGATCCCTTTCTGCGAGTGGTTTGTAATTCCTTACTTTTTGTGGTATGTCTGGGTACCTGTGTTTCTTGTTCTGTTCCTTCTTAAGGATCGGGAGGCGTATTTGAACCTCTGCTTTACCATGTTTGCAGGGGGGACCATCTGCCTTCTGATTTACGCAGTCTGGCCCAATGGACTGGAGCTGCGCAGGGAGATTTCTGCAGACAATTTCTGTGCGGATATAGTGCATTTCTTGAGGTACGTGGATTCGCCGGATAATGTGTGCCCTTCCATCCATGTGTCCAGTACCGTGGCGGTGCATCTGGCCATCTGCCGATCCCACTTTCTGCTGGAAAATAGGAAAATCAGAGGACTTTCGCTGGCTGTGACAGTCTTGATTTGCTTATCAACGATGCTGATCAAGCAGCACTCTGTGGTGGATGTGGCCTGCGGCTGGGGACTCAGTGTGGGGTTAGATCGGATATACGGCTTTACCGAACAAGAATTGTTACATAAAAAATGATGCGATTGATAGTATGATGGAAAGGATGAAGAAAATGGCAATGGTATACGCGTTTTTGGCAGAGGGGTTGGAAGAAGTGGAGTGCCTGGCAACGGCGGATGTACTTGTCCGGGCAGGTGTTAAGGTAAAACTGGTTTCCATTACAGGGAAACGGGAGGTAAAAGGTTCTCACGGTTTCAGTATTCGGGCCAATGCTCTTTTATCGGAGGTGGATCCAGACCAGGCGGATGTCCTGTTTTTACCTGGGGGTATGCCGGGCACGAAAAATCTGGCGGCCTGTAAGCCGCTCTGTGATGCACTGGTAAAGGCGAATGAAGAGGGACGCCATCTGGCGGCCATCTGTGCAGCTCCCAGCGTACTGGGAGAACTGGGGATTCTGAGGGATAAAAAGGCCACATGCTATCCTGGGTTTGAAGATTCTCTGATCGGGGCAAAGCTGACCGGAGCTGGTGTGGTAACCGATGGAAATGTAACAACAGCCCGGGGATTGGGATATGCGCTGGATCTGGGAATTGAGCTGGCCAGTCTCCTGACAGATCGGACCATCGCCCTGCATGTGAAAGATGCTATTCAGTATGATCAGGTATAAAATGCTGTTTATAAGCAAGCTTGATACATCTTTTTTTGCATCGGATTTCCTGCCGCCCTGAATTATTACATTGATTTTATTGATTTTTCATATTTTTCTCTGGTATTTGGAAAAAGGATATGATATAATGCTATCTTGAAGTGTAACGCCCGGAAAAGAAGGCTGTTCACAGATAGAAGCAAGGAGGATCCCTTATCATGAGTTTACAGGTAGAAAAATTAGAAAAAAACATGGCGAAGCTGACCATCGAGGTTCCGGCAGAGGAGTTTGAGGCCGCAGTGAAGGCAGCATACAATCGCAATAAAAACAAATTCAGTGTTCCCGGTTTCCGTAAAGGAAAAGCGCCGCAGGCAATGCTGGAGAAGATGTACGGTGCAGGCATTTTCTATGAGGAAGCTGCCAACACAGTAATTGACAACTCCTATCCGAAGGCAGTGGAGGAGTGCGAGGAAGAGATCGTTTCCTCTCCGGAGATCAATGTGACCCAGATCGAGAAGGGGAAAGCATTTATCTATGAGGCAACGGTAGCCCTGAAACCGGAGGTTACTCTGGGCGAGTACAAAGGTGTTGAGATTGAGAAAGCAGAGGCTGTCGTAACGGAAGAAGATGTGGAAGCAGAGCTTCTGGCAGCCCGTCGGAAAAATGGCCGCCTCATTGCAATTGAGGATGGCCCCATTGAGAATGGTGACAATACGGTAATTGATTTTAAGGGTTACATTGACGGCAAGCTGTTTGACGGCGGATCCGGTGAGGATTATCCGCTGATGATCGGTTCCCACTCCTTCATTGACAATTTTGAGGAGCAGCTGATCGGCAAGAAGGCAGGAGAGTCCTGTGAAGTAAATGTTACCTTCCCGGAAGAGTATCATTCCTCCGATCTGGCAGGAAAGCCGGCGAAGTTTGACGTAACCATTAAGGAAGTTAAGAGAAATGAGCTTCCGGAGCTGAACGACGAGTTCGCCAGCGAGGTTTCCGATTTTGAGACTCTGGCAGAGTACAGAGAGGATCTTAAGAAGAATCTGCAGGAGAAGAAAGAGCGCGAAGCTGCCACAAAGAATGAAAACAGCGTAGTAGAGAAGGTAGTGGCCAATGCGCAGATGGAACTTCCCCAGGCTATGATTGATACGCAGGCCAGAGGAATGGTGGAGGATTATGCACGCCGTCTCCAGAGCCAGGGTTTAAGCATCAGCGACTACATGAAATATACTGGCATTACTCCAGAGACGCTGATGGATCAGATGAAGCCGGAGGCAGAAAAGAGAATCAGAACCAGACTCGTTCTGGAGAAGATTGTTGAGACGGAGAACGTACAGGTTCCGGATGAGAAGCTGGACGAGCAGATTGAGAAGATGGCGCAGTCTTACCAGATGGAGGCTGCAAAGCTGAAAGAGATGCTGGGTGATAACGAGAAAGAGCAGATGCGCGAAGACCTGAAAGTACAGAGCGCCATTGACCTTCTGGTTGCAGAGGCAAAGCTTGTCTAAGTACAGAAGAATCATATAATGGATGACCGCAGAATTCTATGGCACCGTCTGGTGTCATAGAATTTTGTTCCATATTGTTATTGGTTTTATGCAGGAGGAAGACTTATGAGTTTAGTACCTTATGTCCTTGAATCAACCAGTCGCGGAGAACGTACCTATGATATTTACTCCCGACTTTTAAAAGATCGTATTATTTTTCTCGGAGAAGAGGTCAATGATGTGACCGCCAGCCTGATCGTAGCACAGCTTCTGTTTTTGGAGGCGGAGGATCCCAACAAGGATATCAACCTCTATATCAATAGTCCGGGCGGTTCTGTAACGGCGGGTATGGCGATTTACGATACCATGAATTATATCAAATGTGACGTCTCCACGATCTGTCTTGGAATGGCTGCCAGTATGGGCGCATTTCTTCTGGCTGGTGGTGCCAAGGGAAAACGGTATGCGCTGCCCAACTCGGAAGTTATGATTCATCAGCCTTCTGGCGGTGCCCAGGGTCAGGCTACAGAAATCAAGATTGTGGCGGAGAAGATTCTGCAGACAAAGAAACGCCTCAATGAGATTCTGGCAGCCAATACAGGCCAGCCCTATGAGGTCATTGAGCGTGATACGGAGCGTGATAACTATATGACGGCTCAGGAGGCCAAAGACTATGGTCTGATTGACTGCGTTATCACCAACCACTAATCAGGAAAGGAATTGAGGTGGATATATGCCAGGCAGAACAGACGACAAGATTCGCTGCTCTTTTTGCGGCAAAACCCAGGACCAGGTCAGAAAGCTGATTGCAGGTTCGGATAATGTATATATTTGTGATGACTGCATCGAACTCTGTGCGGAGATACTGGAGGAGGAGTTTGCCGATTCCAGTGACAAAGGGCCGGATTTCAGCGGGATCAATCTGTTAAAACCCAAGGAAATAAAGGAGTTTCTGGATGAGTATGTGATTGGCCAGGATGAAGCCAAAAAGGTACTGTCTGTGGCAGTTTATAATCATTACAAGAGAATTACCTCCCGGCCGGCACAGGACATCGAACTTCAGAAGAGCAATATTCTGATGCTGGGGCCCACTGGCTCTGGAAAAACATATCTGGCACAGACGCTGGCCAAGATCCTGAATGTTCCCTTTGCCATTGCCGATGCCACAACTCTGACAGAGGCCGGGTATGTGGGGGAAGACGTGGAGAATATTCTTCTGAAGATTATTCAGGCTGCGGACTACGATGTCAGCAAAGCGGAGTATGGAATTATTTATATTGACGAGATTGATAAGATTACGAAGAAATCGGAGAATGTTTCCATTACGCGGGATGTGTCTGGTGAAGGTGTTCAGCAGGCGCTTTTAAAGATACTGGAGGGGACAGTTGCCAGTGTTCCGCCACAGGGGGGCCGCAAGCATCCGCAGCAGGAGCTGATTCAGATTGACACGACGAATATTCTGTTTATCTGCGGGGGCGCCTTCGACGGCCTGGAGAAGATTGTGGACAGCCGCCTGGGAGCTGGTTCCATTGGTTTTAACTCCGATATTGTAGATCGGAAGAATCAGGATATTGATGAACTTCTAAAACAGGTTATGCCCCAGGATCTGACAAAGTTTGGTCTGATTCCGGAGTTTATCGGCCGTGTGCCCGTTACAGTTGCTCTTCAGACGCTGACGGAGGAAGCGCTGGTTCGCATCCTCTGTGAGCCGAAAAATGCTTTGATCAAACAGTATCAGGCGTTACTGGATCTGGATGGTGTAAAACTGGAGTTTACTCCAGAGGCGCTGAAGGCCATTGCCCATATGGCGGTGGAGAGAAAGACCGGGGCCAGAGGACTCCGTTCTATTATGGAAGCGCTGATGATGGATACCATGTACGAGATTCCTTCTGATTCCACCATTGGAATCTGCACCATTACCCAGGAGGTTGTGGAAGGAAAGAGTGAACCGGAGCTGGTATATCGGGATAATACGGTACCCCGTAAATCCTTTGCCGGGCATCCGGAAAAAGATAAGACGGGAGAGATTGCATAATCGGTCGGAAGGAAGATCGGAATGTGATTTTGAAAGGCGAACGAAGAAAGGGGTTTGTAAGATGGCAGAGCTCATGTTACAGATCCCTTTTTAAGCAGGAGAGACGAAAGAAGTATGGAAGAAAACAGTAAAAAGATACCGGTCATTGCCCTGCGGGGGCTGACCGTGCTGCCGCGGATGACGATCAATTTCGATATTATCCGGGGGAAGTCTGTAGCTGCGGTGGAAGCGGCAATGACGGGAGATCAGAATGTATTTCTGGTTACGCAGAAACAGCCGGATGAGATGATTCCAGATATGGATGGCCTGTATGGGGTGGGAACCATTGGATTTTTAAAGCAGCTTGTCCGGATGCCGGGGGGAATGATCCGTGTAACCGTAGAGGGCCGCAGCCGGGCGGAGCTTTTGGAGCTTTTTTCCGATGGCCCTTACTATGCGGCCTACGTTCGGGGCAGTGAAGCTCCAGAGGATGATTTAAATTCGGTGGAGAAAGAGGCTATGTGCCGTATTCTGAAGGAAAAGCTGGAGGAATATGGGAAACTTAATTCCTCAGCGGGGCGCGACTTGATTGGTCCGATGATGGCCGTTTCCTCCCTGGAGGAGTTGACAGAGCAGATTGGCCTGCAGTTTCCCTGGAGTTTTGAGGCGCGGCAGAAGATTTTGGAGTGCGGAAGCCTCAGCTTTCTTTATGCGACAGAGCTGCAGCTGCTTTTGACGGAGACAGAGGTATACCGCGTAAAGCGGGAGTTTCAGAATAAAGTAAAAGCTTCTCTGGATCAGAATCAGAAGGAATATATTCTCCGGGAACAGCTGCGAGTGATCCGGGAAGAGCTGGGGGAGGATCCGCTTTCCGATGCTGATGAGCTTCGGGAACAGATCGGAGTCCTCAAGGCAGATCAGGAGATCAAGGAGCGGCTTCTTAAGGAGGTGGGACGGTTTCAAAATATGCCGCCTGGAAGTCAGGATGCCAATGTGATTCGGACGTATCTGGAAACAGTGCTGGAGCTGCCCTGGAACAAGATGACAAAAGACAACAAGAGTCTTTCCCGTGCCCAGGAGATTTTGGAAGCAGATCATTACGGACTGGAACAGGTAAAAGAACGGGTGCTGGAGTATCTTGCCGTGCGGATTCTGACCAGAAAAGGAACCAGTCCCATCTTGTGTCTGGTTGGACCGCCTGGTACGGGAAAGACCTCCATTGCCAGGTCCATTGCCAGGGCCATGGGGCGTAAATACGTGCGGATCAGCCTGGGAGGCGTCCGGGATGAGGCGGAGATCCGGGGGCACAGAAAGACCTATGTCGGGGCCATGCCGGGGCGGATTGTGGAAGGACTGAAGCAGGCCGGTGTTGCCAATCCGCTGATGCTTCTGGATGAGATTGACAAGGTTAGCAGCGACTACAAGGGCGATACATCCTCGGCTCTTTTGGAGGTGCTGGACAGCGAGCAGAACGTCCGTTTCCGGGATCATTACATTGAACTTCCCATTAACCTGTCGGAAGTGTTGTTTATTGCCACAGCCAATACGACTCAGACGATTCCCGGGCCGCTTCTGGACCGCATGGAGATCATCGAGGTCAGCAGTTATACGGAGAATGAAAAGTTCCATATCGGAAAGAATTATCTGATTCCAAAGCAGCTGGAAAGGAACGGACTTACCAGAGAGCAGCTGTCTATTACGAATCCGGCGCTGGTAAAGATGATTCACAATTATACCAGAGAGGCGGGAGTGCGGAACCTGGAACGTCGGGTGGGAGACATCTGCCGAAAGGCGGCGAGAGAGGTGCTGGAGCACCATAAAACCTCCATCCGGGTTACGGAGAAGAATCTGGAGCACTACCTGGGCCGGGAGAAGGTGCTCTTTGACGAGGCAGGAACAGAGCCACAGGTAGGAATTGTCCGGGGACTGGCCTGGACCCAGGTGGGCGGTGACACGCTGCAGATTGAGGTAAATGTGATGCCTGGAAAGGGAAATCTGCAGATGACGGGCCAGTTGGGGGATGTGATGAAAGAGTCGGCTCAGACGGCATTGACCTATGTGCGTTCCGTGGCATCCTCTGCCTATGGGGTGGAAGAGGACTATTTTGAAAAGCATGATATTCATATCCATATCCCGGAGGGTGCAGTCCCCAAAGACGGACCATCTGCTGGTATTACCATGGCGACGGCCATGCTGTCTGCAGTAACAGGGCGTCTGGTGTCTGGAAAAACGGCTATGACCGGGGAAATCACACTGCGAGGCCATGTGCTGATGATTGGCGGACTGAAGGAAAAACTTTTGGCAGCCCGGATGGCTCACATGGAAAAGGTGCTGGTGCCGGAGAAAAACCGTCCGGACGTGGAGGAACTGTCGCGGGAGATCACAAAGGGACTGGAGATCGTTTACGTCCGAGAGATGGAGGACGTGCTGCGGGAGGCCCTTGTTCCGGTTCAGGAGGAAATGCAATGATTATAAAACAGGTGGATTTGGAGACGGTCTGCGGGGTAACCAGCCGTCTTCCGGAGAATACGCAGCCGGAATTTGCCTTTGCAGGCAAGTCCAATGTGGGAAAATCATCCCTGATTAACGCGCTGATGAATCGGAAGTCTTTTGCCAGGACGTCTGCTCAGCCTGGTAAGACGCAGACCATCAATTTTTATCACATCAATGATGCATTTTACTATGTGGATTTGCCGGGGTACGGATATGCCAGGGCCAGCGTGGAGGTAAAGGCCAAATGGGGCAAAATGATTGAGCGTTATCTGCATAAATCAGAGATGCTGCGCTGCGTCTTTCTTTTGATTGATATTCGTCATGAACCGTCAGATAATGATAAGCTGATGTATGACTGGATTGTGGATCAGGGATTTCAGCCGGTGCTCATTGCCACCAAGGCGGATAAAATCAAGCGGAGCCAGATGGAGAAACAGCTTAAAATTTTGCGAACCGGTCTGGGGATCGGAAAAGAGGTAACCATGATTCCTTTTTCTGCGGAAACCAAGCAGGGAAGAGAAGAAATCTGGGAATATATAGAGGGTTTGATGACCGGAGAACTATAAGAAAAAACGGGGCCGTTGCAACATGTATGAGTGATCATCTACGTAGCAGCGGCTCGTTTTTTGACGATTGGGAGAGCAGATATTATTATATCCCGCCTTTTTCCGGCGGCCGGGGACTCATCAGGGATTTCATGATATAGGCATAAATTTCCTGGCTGCGTTCTTTCCAGTGGCTGCACATGATTTCAGCCTGTTCCTTGTCTGGAACGGAGACATCCAGTCCGATGAGTACCGTTTTGCCTTCCCGCACCTCACAGTGAACCACATAGTCCTGATTGGTGGATTTGTAAAAATCTGAGACAAGTCCCACTTCATTGCGCATTCGGAACCGGTTTTCTTTCAGATATTCATCCATATCCTGGATGATGGCCGGAGAAATGTTTTTTCCGAAGAAGTCCAGAGTTTCTTCGCCCTCTCTGGTAATTTCGTAGCGGGAGCTGTTATGCATGGTTTCCACTTTGATGAGACCAGCTTCCAGAAGCTCGTTTAGAGCCTGCTGGAGTGTGAAATATGTAGTGTATTCCCGGTCCAGAAAAAAGTTGGAAAGCTGGGCATTGGTCAGTGGAAAATTGACCTGATGCAGCATATACAGATTCATCAGTTTATACAGGGTCATGGGTTCAGAAAGCATGGGAAAACTCCTTCATAGCAGGGATTAAATATACTCTTTGACAGCACGGGAGACGACATCTGCAACTCGTGGATCAAAAGCGGCCGGAAGAATATTTTCATCGCCAAGTTCGCTGTCGTCTACCAGGGAGGCGATGGCGCGGGCGGCAGCCAGCTTCATCTCTTCTGTGATGGCTGTGGCCCGTCCTTCCAGGGCGCCGCGGAAAATACCGGGGAAAATCAGTACGTTATTAACCTGGTTGGGGAAATCGGAACGGCCGGTTCCAATTACGCGGGCTCCTGCAGCTTTTGCGAGATCCGGCATGATTTCCGGAACCGGATTGGCCATGGCAAAGAGAATCGCGTCATGGTTCATGGAAGCAACCATCTCCTGGGTTACAATGCCGGGAGCCGATACGCCTACGAAAATATCCGCGCCTTTTAATGCGTCTGCCAGAGAGCCAGTGCGATGTTCCAGGTTTGTGACTTCCATCATCTTTTCCTGCATCCAGTTGAGACCTTCCATACCCTTACACAGAATGCCGGTTTTGTCGCAGAGGGTCAGATTGGGAAAACCGTAAGTCAGAAGCAGCTTCGAAATGGCAATTCCGGCGCTTCCGGCTCCGTTTACTACTACGCGGCAGTTTTCTTTTTTCTTTCCGGTTACCTTTAGGGCATTGATGATACCGGCCAGGACCACAATGGCGGTTCCGTGCTGGTCATCGTGGAAGACCGGGATATTCAGGCGCTCTTTTAAGCGCTCTTCAATTTCAAAACAGCGGGGGGCAGAAATGTCCTCCAGATTGATACCGCCAAAGGCCGGTGCGATGCGGACTACCGTTTCAATAATCTCTTCCGTATCCTGGGTATCAAGGCAGATGGGGAATGCATTGATTCCGCCGAATTCCTTGAAGAGAACGGCTTTTCCCTCCATAACTGGCATGGCAGCCAGGGGACCGATATTTCCAAGGCCTAAAACGGCGCTTCCATCCGATACAACGGCAACGGTGTTGGCCTTAATGGTATAACGGTAAGCTGCCTCCGGATCCTTTGCAATGACCTTGCAGGGTTCTGCCACGCCGGGGGTATAACAGAGGGCCAGATCTTTCCGTGTCCTGACCTGGGCTTTGGAGACGGTATCCAGCTTTCCGTTCCATTTTTCATGAAGTTCCAATGCTTTTTCGCTGTTTGTCATGGTATGTATCCTTTCTGAATTTTCTCCTGTATATCATAGCAACTTTGCCATTTTAAATCAAGAAGCCATTGGTTTTTTTACAGGAAAAAGTCGATTTATGTCTCGTAAATGTATGTAAAGTATGGTAAAATGAATCAGAATGAGTAAAACAGCGGGTGGTAAAGATGAAAGAACGGATTAACCGTCTGGCGAAAGGGATAATTGATTCGGAGCTTCCGAGGATGATCTGGTCGCCTGAAATAATAGAAGAGACCCTGAGGATGAACGGGATCGTCCGGCGGGAGCTGTTGATTGGCAGTGAAAACGGCCTGAATGTGAAGGGATTTGTGTATTCCTCCCACAGCCGGGTCAGGATTCCGAATGATAATAATACGTTTGGCGGGCTTCGATGCCGTATGGTCTACGAGGTGGATACCTCGTTTTTGACAGCGGGAGATGAGATTGAGGGTTCTTTTTTTCTGGTAACAAACTGTGGGGAGAAGGAAATTCCCTTTCAGTTTCATGTGGATATGGCGGCCTCCGGCCAGATTTTGGGGGATCTACATACGGCAGAAGATTTTCGTGGAGTCGCGGAGCATGACATGGATACGGCTCTGCGCCTTTTAGAGTACCCGGATTTTCCGGAAGCGCCCTTCATGCAGGATCTTCACGTGCGTGCGATTTATGATGGCCTGAAAGGGCACGGAAACCGTCAGAATTTCATGGAGGAATTTCTGGTGGCTCTGGGAGTTAAGCAGCCAATTCGCCTTATGGTGGAGGATCAGAAAAAGACATATCAGAATGTGACGGGACGTGTGGATGATGCGGTAACCATCCGGATTGACACATGGGGATATCTGTACCTGGAGGCATCGGCGGATGGTGATTTTATCCATCTTCCCCAAAAGAGCGCCACACAGGCAGAGTTTGTGGACGGTGTGTTTCGACTTCCCTTTGGCATTCTGGCAGAGCGGCTGCATGCCGGAAAAAATTTCGGGACTGTCTCCATAAAAACTGCCCGGGGAATAACGCGGGTTCCGGTGGAGGTAACCATGAATTCCGGGGAACGGGATCGGAGCAAGATGGCTTTCCGGGAGGAATTCGGCCGCTATCTGGAGGCCAGGCTGGAATATGAGAGCGGGATGTACGGCGAAGGCGTTGCATTAAACCGCATGCAGAAGGAACTGGATCTGATGAAGATGATGCGGGATGATCCGATTCTGAAGCTTTTGCAGGCAGAGATTTATCTGCTGACAGACCGAAAGGAAAAGGCATGTCTGATTCTCGATGAGATTCGGGATCGGGCGCTGACGTCCCGCACGGAGGATCCAAAAGCCTACTGTCTGTTCCAGTATCTTCAGGTATGCCTTCGGGAGGATTCGGAACAGCGGGATTCTCTGATTCGTCTGCTGCAGCGTCATGCCTCAGAGGGAGACGGGGATCTGTTTTATTATCTGATGCTTCTGCGCACGGATGAAGCGCTGACCCAGAATCCCATGACGCTTCTGATCAGTATGGAGCAGGAGTTTAAGGATGGGTGCTGCAGCCCTTTCCTCTATGTGGAGGGATTAAAGCTTCTGGAGCAGGAGCCGTCGCTTTTGGAAAATATGGGGGCGTTTGAACTGCATGCCCTTTATTATGGGGCAAAGCGTGGTATGATAAGCCGGGAGCTGGCATTGCGGACAGCGGGGATTCTGGGAGGAAGCCGCAGCGGAAAAAGCCTTTATCGAAAGCTTCTGGAGGCGCTCTACGGAAAATATCCGGAACGGGCGATTTTGGAGGCGCTCTGTGCTGTGATGATCCGGGAAAATCTGCGGGGGACTCCGTGGTTTTCCTGGTACAGCAAAGCTGTGGCAGAGGGGATTCAACTGACCAGGCTGTATGAGTATTTTCTGTACGCATTGCCGTCCGATTACGGAAAGCAGATGCCCCAGGAGGTGCTTTTGTATTTTTCTTATTCGGCTCAGTTGGATGCAGAAAGCCGGGCACGCCTGTACGGAAATATCCTCTCCTACAGCGATCCGTCTTCGGAGATTTACCGGATGTATGAGCGGGAGATGGAGCAGTTTACAGTGGAGCAGCTTCTGGCAGGCCGTATGGATGGCTGCCTGGCGGTGCTGTATCAGAAACTGGTGTACCGGGAGATGATCGACGGCCAGCTGGCCAGAGTTCTGCCTGGAATCCTTAAATCAAACCGGATTTGCTGCAAAGATGCGGCTATGCGTTATGTGGTGGTGCGCCACGAAGAGCTGATGACGGAGGATGCTTATCCGCTGAAAGATGGGGCAGCTTATGTGCCGCTGTTTTCGGAACGTGATGTGATTCTGTTTCAGGATGCTTATGGGAGCCGTTATGTAAATGTCCGGTTTGAGAAGGAACCGGCAATGGAAGAGAATGAAGAGCTGCTGGCCGCCTGCTTTGAGATGGATCCGGGCCATCCGTTCCTTTTTGTCAATGCCTGTTTTCGGGTTATGGAGCAGGAGACGCTGGGAAAGGATGAGGCGGCGCTTTTGGAGACAGCGGACCGGAAGATGAAACTGCACCCGCTTCTTCGGGCCAGAATCCTGTCTGCTATAGTGGGATATTATCGGAAAAAGGCCAACGGTATGGATGCGGAAAGCAGGGACGGAAGCATCTCGTATCTGCTTTGCGTAGAGAAGGATACGCTGACCCGCGAAGAGCGGAACGGGGTCTGTGAGACATTGATTCGCCAGAACTATTTTAACGAAGCCTATGAGATGGTCTGTCGGTATGGCCTGGAGGGCCTTTCTGTGTCCATTCTTTTAAAGCTCTGTACGAAAATGGTTTTGGAACGTCTGTTTGATGAGGATGACCGGCTTTTGTTTCTGGCCTGGTATATATTTTGCAGGGAGAAGAGTGACAGCGTGACTCTGGATTATCTCTGTGAGCATTTCAATGGAACGGTGGAACAGATGTACCGGGTGCTGCTTCAGGGGATCAAAGAGCATGTGGAGACGTATGATCTGGAGGAACGTCTGGTTGCTCAGATGCTGTTCACGGGAGACACGAAAAAGCTGGATCGGGTATTTGAATTCTATGCTTCCAGAAAAAAGACGAACGAGAGTGTGGTTCGGGCCTATTTTACAGTCAAAAGCGCAGAGTATTTTCTGGAGGGAAAACCCACGCAGGATCAGGTGTTTTCCTATCTGGAGGGGGCTGTGCATGGCAGTGCGGAAAAAGACAAGGTGCCGGATATCTATCTGCTTGCTCTGACGAAGTATTATTCCACGCTTCCGGATCTTGATGAAGAACAGAAGAGCCTCTGTCAGACGGTGGTGGATGTGCTTTTGGAGGCCGGAATGGTCTTTGCCTATTTTAAGGATCTGGCCCGTTTTATTGTGATTCCCGGAGATATTCTGGACAAGGAGATTATTGAGTATCATGGGAAAAAAGAGGTAAGGCCTTACCTGCGGCTTCGGATCCTTCCGGAAGAGGAGGAGTACCACTACGAGGAGATGAGACCTGTATATCGGGGGATTTATGTCAGAGAGAAGGTTCTGTTCGAGGGGGAAATCCTGGAATTTCAGATCGAAGAGGAGGAAATGGGGGAGAGAGTGCTTCGGGCAGAGGGAAGTATTGCCTGTCGGGAAGTAGAGACCCGGTCACCGGGAAATCGATTTGCCTGTCTCAATGAAATGAGTCTCTCCCTGGAAGTGAAAAATGAAGCAGCTCTTCGGGAGAAGATGGAGGAGTATGTGAAAAAGGATGCGGCTGTGGCAGAACTGTTTCCGCTGCAGTAGGAAAGGAATATCAATAGAGGAATGAATGGACTTGTAATAGGACTGGATTTGTGCAATACCCACACGCACATATCCTGTCGGGAACCGGAGCGGACCTGGGTCATTCCGACGGTAGTCTGTAAAAATAAAAATGCGGATGAGTGGTATGTGGACGAGGAGGCTTATGCGCACACGCTGGTGGGGGATGGCGTGATGGAAGATAAGCTTCTGACACAGGTGATGAAGGACGGAACGGCTACCATAAACGGGATCCGGTATGAGGGCCTGTATCTTCTCAAAATGTTTCTGGAGAAGGCGCTGGAGCTGCCCAAAAAGGAGGCGGGGATCCGGGAGATTGAAAGCCTGGTAATCGCTGTAGCCAATTTGGATGTAAAGCTGATGGACAGTCTGATGTACTGTGCGGATTATCTGAAAATAGACCGGAACCGGGTACATATTATCAGCCATACGGAGAGCTTTGTCTACTATGTGATGAGCCAGAAACGGGAGGTATGGAGCAACCAGGTGGGAATGTTTGACCTCTCAGATGAGTGCCTCCGGTATTATGAGATGAAGGTGCAGCGGGGACTCAGACAGATGCAGGTGGTTGCGGACCGGGAGGATCTGGAGGAGGGATTTCACCTGGATGTGCTGGACAGCACAGCCGGGGCAAAGCTGGCGGATAAAATCGTTTCTTCCTGTGCGGAGCGGATTTTGCAGAAGCGTTTGTTTTCCGCCATTTTGCTGACAGGAAAAGGTTTTGAAAATACAGATTGGGCTCCGGAGTTTATGCGTCAAATCTGCAGCCGAAGACGGGTGTATGTGGAAAACAGCCTGTTTTCCCAGGGAGCGCTCATGCGCGCAGCGGACTGTCTGCAGGAGAAAAGTTCCTATGGGTTTACCTGTATTTGCGAAGGACGGCTGAAGATGACGGTTTCTGTGAAGGTATTGAGCCGTGACCGGGAAAATCAGCTGGTGTTGGCGGCGGCTGGAGATAACTGGTATGAGGCGAAAAGCACAGTGGAATTTATTGTGACGGGATCGCCGGAAGTGGAGTTTACTGTGGTGCCTCTGGATCCAAGGAGGAAAAAACAGGTGCGCATTGAATTGGAGGGTTTTCCGAAACGGCCGGATCGAACCACCCGGATTCAGATGTCCCTGGGCTTTAAAAATGAGAAAACAATGGTGGTGGTGATTCGGGATGCCGGATTTGGTGAGCTGTTCCCGGCCACGGACTGTATGATTCGGGAGGAGATTTCATTGTGAGTCTGATACTTTGCAGGCATGAGCCAGTTAAACACCCTTTCTATATTGAACGTCTGGGACTTCACATTACATCCTCTCAGGAGCTTTGCTATGTCATATACGAATACCCTCTGCTGGCTTTAGATGGATTTGTGGATGACCGGCTCATTGCATTTATCCGGGAGGAACTGGATCTTGCGTTCTTAGCGGGAAAGCTGGAGACCTGGAAAAGCAGCTCGGAGGATCCCGATGAACTGCTTTTGATTATTCTGCAGGAGTGTTATTATTACACTGCCAGGGAGATTGCCGGATACCGTCAGAAACTGGCAGCCTATCGGAAGATGGATCGGGCAGAATTTACGAAAGAAATAGGCGATTCCTATTTTCGGCTGCGCCAGTATGGGACTGCGGTGCAGTATTACAACCGGATTCTGGAGGACTGGAGAATCCGCTCCCTGAGCGATGAATTTACAGCTGGGATCTGGAATAATATAGGTGCCTCTTATGCTGGGATTTTCTGGTTCGAGAAGGCCTTGGCGGCATATGATATGGCATATAATTTTGGAAAAAGTATGGATACGGTAAAGCGGATTTATATGCTGACGCTTCTGAATCCGGAACTGAAGATAAAAGACCGGTATGCCCAGATCCTGACAGAGGAACAGAAAAAAATCTGGAAAGAAGAATTTGATGGTGCCATGAACCGGGCATCTGCCGGGCCGGAAACGAAACAGCTCGAAGATCTCTTTGCCAAAGATCCCATCCGTCGGGCATCTGGTGCGGGAGATTGTCTGACTGCCTGGAAACAGGAATATCGAAAGATGCTGTGACAAGAAAAGCCAACTCATGCAGAAAATCTGTCTGAGCCAGCTTTTTTGTGTCATAAGAAATTATCTCCTATGTGGTTAATCGTGACGTTGATCCGTTCTTGTCCAGGTTTCACAGAACCGGGCGGCAAAGGAAGGACTCCTTCCTCCGGCATACAGGTGAGAAGTATCTCCGAAGGCGCTCATGCGAAAGGCTGCGATACCGGGACGACGTTCCTCCGTATAAAGAGTGGTAACGGAAGAGGGGGGAGCGCAGAGGCCGTGCCAGAGCTGCATGGGCGAAATATGCAGCAGGTGGCTGAGAAGAACACATTCCACGCCGAAATGGCAGAAGAAAACGAGTGTATCCTCATTGGGCGCCAGAGCCTTGTAAAGAAGACCGTCTCTTGTATAGCCGTGTTCTGCCAGAATCTGGTCGAATTCACGGATTACCCACTGGTATTCTTCTCTGGCACCGGCTTTTTGAAAAAGTTCTGTATCTGCCCAGTGTTCCCGGTCAAAATAAGCCGGTTCCTGCACCCAGGCCTCCGGAAGCCAGTCCCACAGACAGTGGCCCGAATCTTTGCCGGGATGTACGGCCTGTGGAGCGAATTCCTGCAGCCATGGACAGGTTATGGCTGTTTTTTTCAGCTTCTTTAGAGTCAGGGAGGCCGTATCCTGTGCCCGTCCCAGGGGAGATACGTAAAAATAAGCCTGCTCCAGGCCTTCCTTCGAGGCTGTCAGTCGATCCGCCAGCAGGGCGGCCTCCTCCCAGCCGGTGAGAGTCAGGGAATCGATGGAGTAGTCTGGGTCTGCATGTCTTACAATCAATAAACGCATGGCAATTCCTTTCCGGACCGTGTCCGTCTGCTTTTACCGGCTGTTTAGAAGGCCGATATTTTTAATCAGCACGGAGATCGTTCCATCCATGTTGGTGATGAATTCCACATGGTCAGGATTCCGGTATTCCTCCATGGGAATGGTGATTTCGATCCCTGTGTCCGTGGTCAGCTTCTGTTTCTGAAATTTCCGGATAGTCTGTTCGCTTTTTGGCTCCACCGTTTCATAGGCCATATCGTATTTTTCCAGTTTTTCATCCAGATCCCCCAACATTTCCGGACTGTCGGGGAATACTTTTTCCCGGAGAGAGGCTACCTTCAGCTGCCCCTCTTCCTCCAGCTCCGTACAGATGATATTTTTGAGTTCCATTTTTTTCTGGGCGTCCTCTTCTCCGTAATACTTTCTGGCAACCTGTTCCACAGCCCGGGTAACGATGGTAAGCTTTGATTTCTGGGAGAGAGGGGCGTGACATTCCAGAAACAGTTCCGAAAAATAAAACCGTTTTTCGCCGTTTATTTCATATTTTTTTTCTGCCAGAACCAGAGAGCCGTCGGAAAGATTCAGGACAAAGGCTTCGGAGAGGCGCTGACCCTGGCCGGGCAGCAGCGCTCTCTGAAGAATGATTTCGTTGGTATTTCCCCCTTCCGATTCCCGGGTTGCATGGGTATAGGAGGTTTTGTAATTCATTTTCAAAAAGGCCAGATAATCAGTGCCTCCACAGCCGAAAACGGCCATGGCTATATCGGCAGCAGGAATATCAATGTTGGAATTCATGATATCATAAAGGCGAACGGCCAGCTTCTTGCTGGTTTCCACGAAATTCTCCGGTGTGCAGCCTTCCAGCAGCTGTTTTACCTCTGAGGTTTCGGAAAACGTACCCTGTTTGACGTCATCGCTTTCCGTTATTTTTTCAATGTGCGTCTTCAGAAAGTCGGAAAAATCCGGCCCTGCTTCCATGGCACGGTCTGACAGAACCGGAATTCCAACCGAAGAATCCAGAATGTGCACAATGACAGTTTTTAAAATCATATCTTCCTGTTTCAAGGCAGTTACCTTCCTTTTCGTTTGATAGAGATGACTTCGCAGGTGGAATCTCCCCGGGTGTATGTCAGGGAAACCGAATCGCCTGCCTGCAGGAATGGAAGCTGTTCCGAGGTTCCGATAAAGGCGGTATAGACCTGACTGCTTCCCTGCAGAGTGAAATAGTAGCAGGTGTTTCCGGAAACTACGGCGTCTGCAATGGAGTCAATAAAACCGGTTGCTTCTTCTGTTTCCTGTTTCTCTGGAACTACCACTTCTTCCAGATTCAGCGCCTCCCTGTAATTATCTCTGGCCTCGTCGATGGTCTGACCGGTTCCGACGATCTGGTACTGGGCCACATCGACGAAGGCATACATCTTTACCAGTCCGGCGGCGTCCTTCAGGGAGATGAAATAAGCAGGGCGGTCGGAAATATTCAGAAGCAGCGGGAAGGTGGCGCTGTAGTTTAAGTGCTGTACCTGGCCGCGGGCGGAATCCATGGCAGAAAGCTCAGTTGCGCCGGGGACGGCATAAAATTTCGTTTCCTTGGTTCGCAGATTTACGAGAACGAAACCGATATTGGACTCATCGGAGGTCACAGAGCTCATGCCGGTATAGAGCCATACATCGTCATCCATGGCCAGGTAATTGTATCCATAGGTGGTGCGGCGTACGCCCCGCTGGCCGAAAATGGAGTTCAGATACCCGTTCTGGAAACGCCCGTTGTCATCCAGCTGTTCAATGATCAGGCTGGAATCGTACAGCTGGTCAATCCACTGGGGAACATCCGCCTTGGCATACCAGGAGGATTCGCCGGTAACGGCATTGACGAGAACGGCACCGTCAATGTCTTTTCCGTCCCACCAGCCAATGCGATAGGCAATGGTGGGAGCCACCCAGTAAGGTGTACCCTCATCATCAATTTCGAAGGAAACCGTTTCAAACAGGCGGGTTGGATAGCGGAACCGGATATAGCGATAAATGTTGCGGAAAAAGTATTCACTGGTTGAATACTTCATTCCGGCATCCAGCCATACCAGATCCGTGTTCTGGTTTACCATGTCAACAGCAATGTAGGCCGGAAGGCCTTTTTTTTGATTGTAAAGCCACTTAATGGGGTCTGCGTAGGAGAGAGGCGTAACCCGGTAGGGGGATCCTTTATAGTTGATCTGGGTGTAGTTTTCCTCGATTTCAAACTGGGAGACCAGATCTGTCATCTCGCCCAGCTTTTTGCTTCCCAGACGGGAGGCGGTTTCTTTATCCACCACCGGAATCTGGGACATGTTAAGTTCCGATACATCCGAAGAAAAATCGCCGTCGGTGATGGCAATCAGGTCCCGGTATCGGGATGCGTTGAAAAGCCGGAGCCCCAGAGCCGATGCGATGACCATAAAAGCTGCCAGAATGCCAATTAGAATAAAACCGTATTTCAGCGGTTTTCCAAGAGGCGTTTTCGGCGTTTCCGGGGCGTATTTTCGCCTCATAATGGTCTGCCCCGTTACGGGATCCCGTACAAACTCCATGCCGCTGCGGCTGCCGGCTGTCTTTAAGAAAGCTGTCACGGAGCTCAGAAAGTTCACAGCCAGGAGAATCAGGGTACAGGCAATCAGGAAAATAATAAAATTGCGGTCCCGCAGATTGATGGCCGGAAGCATGGAATAAAACAGCAGAAAAATCAGGACAGCGGAAATCAGGATTTTCGCCGCCATAGAAGTAAATCGTTTCAATCGTAATTCCTCCTTATTTGGTTTGCGCCGGGCGTGGAAAGCCCGCCGGTGTTTCCTACTATAATACCTCATACAGGGGCAGAAAATCAAGAACGTATGGACTATTGACAAACGGGAAAAATGTGATAGAATAAATGAAAGTTTTGGTAACCTGTAATGATATGAAAATATGGAAAAAGAAAAGGCTGTGAAGGCGTAAGTAATGCTCTGTTACCTTTCAGAGAGAAGAGATCACCGGCTGCGAGTCTCTTTAAGTTCGGACAGAGTTCGTGAATTTCCCGCTGGAGCTGCATGGCTGAAAATTCGGTTCTGGCCGGTAAGTAGGCGATGCCGGTTCGTACCCGTTACGTACAGGAAGAGTGCCTGCCGCACAGCGGCGGGAATCAGGGTGGTACCACGAGATGTCATGTCCCGTCCCTTGCGATGCAGGGGACAGGACTTTTTTTATTGCATAGGAAAATACTTCCTATGCAATAAAAAACGCTCCGCGAGGATCGCCGTGCGGCGGAAAGGAATTCTGTCGCAAAAGCGACCCGCCGCAGGCGGAGAAACACTCCCATAAGAAAAGTGAAATTTAAAAGGAGAGCAAAATGAGAGAGCAGTTAGAGAAAATTAAAGAAGAGGCTCTGCATCAGATTGAAGCTTCGAATGCGCTGGAAAAGCTGAATGAGATTCGGGTGGCTTATCTGGGTAAGAAAGGTCAGCTGACCAGTGTTCTGAAAAGTATGAAGGATGTGGCGCCGGAGGATCGCCCCAAAGTGGGCCAGATGGTCAATGAGGCCAGAGCTCTGATTGAGGAAAAGCTGGAGGAGACGAGGGAAATCCTGGCAAAAAAGGCGAGAGAAGAGCAGATGAAGCGGGAAGTCATCGATGTGACGCTTCCGGCAAAGAAAAACAATGTGGGACACAGCCACCCCAATACCGTTGCGCTGAAAGAAGTAGAACGTATTTTCGTAGGAATGGGATACGAAGTGGTGGAAGGTCCGGAGGTGGAATATGACCTCTACAACTTTGAAAAATTGAATATTCCGGCCAACCATCCGGCCAAGGACGAACAGGATACTTTTTATATCAATAAGGACATTGTGCTGCGTACCCAGACTTCTCCGGTGCAGGCCCGCGTGATGGAACAGGGAAAGCTTCCGATCCGTATGATCGCTCCAGGCCGCGTGTTCCGCTCCGATGAGGTGGATGCGACTCATTCCCCGTCCTTCCATCAGATTGAGGGACTGGTTATTGATAAGCATGTTACCTTTGCAGATCTGAAGGGAACGCTGGCTGAGTTTGCCAGGGAGCTTTTCGGCGAGGACACAAAGGTTAAATTCCGTCCCCATCATTTCCCATTTACGGAGCCCAGTGCCGAGGTAGATGTCAGCTGTTTCAAATGCGGCGGAAAAGGCTGCCGATTCTGTAAGGGATCCGGGTGGATTGAGATTCTTGGCTGCGGCATGGTTCATCCCCATGTACTGGAGATGTGCGGAATTGACCCGGAGGAATACACAGGATTTGCATTTGGCGTCGGCCTGGAGCGTATTGCCCTGTTAAAATACGAGATTGACGATATGCGCCTTCTCTATGAAAACGATATCCGTTTCCTGAAACAGTTTTAAGAGTTGATAAAGGAGTTTGAAAAGATTATGAATACAGCATTATCATGGATTAAAGCATACGTTCCGGATCTGGACGTGACGGCGCAGGAGTATACAGACGCCATGACGCTGACAGGAACGAAGGTAGAGGGCTTCACGCGCCTGGATAAGAATCTGGAAAAAATTGTAGTGGGTCAGATTGAGAAAATAGAACGTCATCCGGATGCAGACAAGCTGATTATCTGCCAGGTAAACGTGGGGACAGAGACGATTCAGATCGTAACCGGAGCGCCGAATGTGAAAGAAGGCGATAAAGTTCCGGTGGTGCTGGACGGCGGACGGGTGGCAGGCGGCCATGACGGCGGTCCCCTTCCGGAAGAGGGAATCCAGATTAAAAAAGGCAAGCTGCGGGGTGTGGAATCTTTTGGAATGATGTGCTCTATCGAAGAGCTGGGTTCCAGCCGGGATATGTATCCGGATGCGCCGGAATCCGGAATTTACATTCTGCCCCAGGATGCAGAGATCGGCGCGGATGCGGTGGAAGTGCTGGGCCTTCACGATGTGGTATTTGAGTACGAGATAACCTCCAATCGAGTAGACTGTTACAGTGTAATCGGTATTGCCAGAGAGGCGGCCGCCACCTTTGGAAAAGAGTTTCAGCCACCGGTAATTCGGGAGTCTGGAAACAGCGAGGATATTCACGACTATCTGAAAGTGCGGGTAGAGGATGAAGCGCTTTGCCCCCGCTACTGTGCAAGGATGGTGAAAAATATTAAACTGGCTCCGTCTCCGGAATGGATGCAGCGCCGTCTGGCAGCCAGCGGAATCCGTCCTATCAATAACCTGGTGGATATTACCAATTACGTGATGGAGGAGTATGGCCAGCCCATGCATGCCTTCGATTACGACCAGCTGAGCGGCCATGAGATTGTGGTAAAATGCGCGGCAGACGGAGAGAAATTCCAGACCCTGGACGGACAGGAGAGAACCCTGGACAGCCGGATTTTGATGATCAATGACGGAGAAAAGGCAGTTGGCATTGCGGGAATTATGGGAGGAGAAAACTCCAAGATTACTGATGATGTAAAAACGATGGTATTTGAGGCGGCGTGCTTCGACGGAACCAATATTCGTCTTTCGGCCAAGAGACTGGGATTGCGTACCGATGCATCCGGAAAATTCGAAAAAGGTCTGGATCCAAACACGGCAAAGGAGGCCATTGACCGCGCCTGTCAGCTGATTGAAGAGCTGGGAGCCGGCGAGGTAGTGGGCGGCATGATCGATGTATATCCTGTTAAGAGAGAGGGAAATCGGGTGGCTTTCGAGCCGGAACGAATCAACCGGCTGTTGGGAACGGATATTGATGCGGAGACGATGATCGGATATTTCAGGAAAATTGATCTGGGATATGACGAGGCTGCCAGAGAGGTGATTGTGCCAAGCTGGCGTCAGGATCTCCATCGGATGGCCGATCTGGCGGAGGAAGTAGCCAGGTTCTATGGTTATGCGGTAATTCCAACCTCCCTGCCATCCGGTGAGGCGACGACGGGAAAACTGTCCTTTAAGCTCCGGGTGGAAGAGGTGGCCAGAGAGATCGCCCAGTTCTGCGGTTTTTCCGAGAGCATGACTTATTCCTTTGAGAGTCCGCGGGTATTTGACCGTCTGCTGATTCCACAGGACAGCAAACTGCGGGAGGCAATCACAATCTCCAATCCGCTGGGGGAAGATTTCAGTATCATGCGTACTCTGCCGCTTCATGGCATGCTGACATCTCTTTCCACCAATTATAATCGGAGAAATAAAGACGTCCGCCTGTATGAGCTGGCAACGGTTTACCTGCCGGCTTCCCTGCCGCTTCAGGAACTGCCGGATGAGCGTCAGCAGTTTACCCTGGGCATGTACGGAGACTGTGATTTCTTCTCCATGAAGGGTGTGGTAGAAGAATTTTTCGAGAAAGCCGGAATGAAAAAGAAACCTCATTACGATCCGGAAGCCGGAAAGCCTTTCCTGCATCCGGGGCGCCAGGCAAAGATCGTCTATGACGGAACGGCAGTGGGTTATCTGGGCGAGGTGCACCCGGATGTGGCAGACAATTACAAACTGGGCGAGAAGACGTATGTGGCAGTGCTGGATATGCCGGCGATCCTGCCTTACGCCACCTTTGATTATAAATATACCGGAATTGCCAGATATCCGGCTGTGACCCGCGACCTGAGCATGGTTATGAAGAAAGAGATTCTGGCCGGCCAGGTTGAAGAGATGATTGAGCAGAGGGGCGGAAAGATTCTGGAGAGCTATCGCCTGTTTGATATCTATGAGGGAAGTCAGATTACGGCAGGATATAAATCCCTGGCCTACTCCATTACTTTCCGGGCCCAGGATCACACCCTGGAGGAAAAAGAGGTTACGGCTGTTATGAATAAGATTTTAAATGGCCTTCAGAGTCTGGGAATCGAGCTGCGAGCTTAAAAAGCTGATCTGTTAATTTAAGAGAGGGAGAGTGTTGCCATGAAAATAGTTACATTTGAGACATACGAGGAAATGAGCCGGTATGCAGCGGAAATGATTGCCGGTCAGGTAAAGGAAAAGCCGGATTCTGTCCTGGGACTGGCTACGGGATCCACCCCCATCGGTCTGTACCGCCATCTGTGCGGGATGTGCGACCGGGGGGAGGTAAGCTTCCGGGATGCTATTACGTACAATCTGGATGAATACTGTGGGATTTCTCCGGACAACGACCAGAGCTACCGTTACTTTATGAATGAAAATCTTTTCAGCAAGACAGACTTTAAGAAGGAAAATCTTCATATCCCAAATACGTCGGAGGGTAATTTTGAGGAGGTCTGCAAAAACTACGACCAGGCGATCCAGGAAGCCGGAGGAATAGATCTTCAGCTTCTGGGAATTGGCCTGAACGGCCATATCGGTTTCAATGAGCCAGGCGAGTTTTTTGTGAAGGAAACCCATGTGGTGGAACTGACTCAGAATACCATTGAGGCGAATGCAAGATTTTTTGATGATATAAAGGATGTTCCCACCCGGGCGGTTACCATGGGAATGTCGGCCATTATGGGAGCCAGAAAGATTCTGATGGTGATCAACGGCGAAAAGAAGGAGGAGATTTTCAAGCGGGCTACAGCCGGCGATATTACTCCCTGGTGCCCTGCCACGATTTTGCAGCTTCATCCCGATGTGACAGTTCTTTACTCAAAGGAATAAGTGTCAAAACGGGAAATCCGGATATAGCATTAGAGAATCATTACGTATAAAAATCAAGAAGAATGGCCACGTTACCTGGTAGATTCCTGCGTTAGAGCAGTAATATCAGGTAAGGAGGCCATTTTTATGTATAGGGATTTTGAAATTGTGGGTGTTAGAGGACGGGAGATTCTGGATTCCAGAGGGAATCCAACGATTGAAGCAGAAGTGGTGCTGGAAAACGGGGCTGTGGGCCGCGCTGCAGTTCCCTCCGGTGCTTCGACGGGAAGCCATGAGGCGGTTGAACTGCGGGATGGGGATGAACGTTATGGAGGATTGGGGGTGCGCCGGGCGGCGGATCAGATTGCAGGACCTTTAGGAGAGGCTGTTCTCTTTGAAAATGCCCTGGAACAGAGCGTTATTGACGGAAAGATGCGGGAGGCAGACGGTACGGAAAATAAGGGAAGGCTGGGTGCCAATGCTATTCTGGGTGTATCGCTGGCTGTGGCGAGGGCGGCAGCCAACGGACTGAGAATTCCCCTGTACCGTTATCTGGGAGGAATCTGTGGACGGAAAATGCCGGTTCCCATGATGAACATTCTCAATGGGGGACGCCACGCTGATAATACGGTGGATCTGCAGGAGTTCATGATTATGCCCTGGGGTGCTTCCAGCTTTCGGGAGGGGCTTCGCATGTGTGCAGAAATTTACCATACGCTGAAACGGGTCCTCCGGGATCGGGGATACAGCACCGGAGTGGGAGATGAGGGGGGATTTGCCCCGGACCTTGCGGATACGAGAGAGGCGCTGGAGCTTTTGATGTGTGCGGTGGAGCAAAGCGGCTATCGGCCTGGGGAGGACATTTCATTTGCCATTGATGCAGCAGCCAGCGAACTTTATGAGGCGTCCTCGGGGTTCTACCGGTTTCCGGGAGAGAGTCGGATGAGCGGCCATCCGGTGCTTCGAAGCGCCGAGGAAATGGTGGCATATTATGAAAAGCTGCTGGGGGACTTTCCCGTCTGCTCCATTGAGGACGGACTTTGGGAGGATGACTGGGCGGGGTGGAAAGCGATGACAAAGCGCCTGGGAAACCGGGTTCAGCTGGTGGGGGATGATTTTTTTGTCACCAATACGGGACGCCTGCGCCGCGGTATCACAGAAGGGGCGGCCAATGCCATTCTTGTGAAGGTAAATCAGATCGGAACACTGACGGAAAGTCTGGAAGCTATACGGATGGCAGGGGAGGCCGGATACAGGGCGGTTTTATCTCACCGCTCCGGAGAGACAGAGGATACGTTTATTGCGGACCTGGCGGTGGCTGTCAATGCGGGGCAGATCAAGACAGGGGCTCCCTGTCGTTCTGACCGTGTGGCAAAATATAATCAGTTGCTGCGGCTGGAGGAACAGCTGGGTGGACTGTAAAACGAGGAAAACAGATGTAAAACAGGAAAATCCGGTTGTCTTTAAGAAAAAAGTATGGTATGATAACGTTGTTTGACTAGGAGGTGCAAAGATGGTAAGGGGAATCCTCACAATTGTATTTGTTATCATCTGTATATTTTTAGCAGCCGTGATTTTGCTTCAGGAAGGCAAGTCCGCAGGCCTGTCCGGTTCCATCAGCGGGATGGCAGACAGTTACTGGGGAAAGAACAAGAGCCGTTCTATGGAAGGAAAGCTTGAGAAAATGACGAAGTATGCCGCGTTTCTCTGGCTTATTCTTGCATTTATTTTAAACCTGAAAGTGCTTTAATCCGGAAGAGGATGCTGCGAAACAGACTGAGATCGTGTTGCGGCGTCTTCTTTTTTCTTTTACAGAACCGGAGAATAGCGGATCTTTTGCGCACGCAGAAAAGATGTAACGACTCAGCACGAATCGTTACGAAAGAAGTGATTAGGAGAAATTATTTGAATAAACAAAATTATATTGAAAAAAATGACGAAGAATTTGAGCGCCGCCGGCGGCTGATTCTGGATGTAATGGGAGAGAAAACATACATTCCCATGAAGGAAAAGGAATTGGCTATTCTTCTGGATATTCCCAGAGAACAGCGAAGGGAGCTGCGGGAGGTGTTGGAGTCTCTTCTGGCAGACGGACTGATCAGCGCCTCCAAAAAGGGCAAGCTGGGAAGGCCGGAGGTATTTTCAGAGACGGGAATTTTTACGGGCCACCCGAAAGGTTTTGGTTTTGTGAAGGTGGAAGGGCGCAGCGATGATGTATTTATTTCCAGAGAGAACGTAAAGGATGCCATGCATGGGGACCGGGTTCGGATCACTGTGGAGGAGGAAAAAGCAGGGCGCAGAGCAGAGGGAAAGGTTCTGGCCGTGCTGGAGCATGCCAATCGGGAATTGGTGGGTTTATATGAGAAAAATGGGAGTTTTGGTTTTGTGATTCCGGATAATCCGAAAATCAGCCGGGACATTTTTATCCCTAAGGGCAGTGATCTGGGAGCGGTAACAGGCCATAAGGTCATGGTCAGGATTCGGGATTTCGGTGGTTTTGGGAAAAGTCCGGAGGGCACTGTGACGGAAATTCTGGGTCATATCCATGACCCGGGCGTGGATATTTTGTCTGTGGTAAAGGCCTGGGGACTTCCAGAGGAATTTCCCGAAGCGGTTCTGAAGGAAGTGGAGGCGATTCCGGATACGGTGCAGGAGGAAGAGCGTGCCGGGCGGAAGGATTTGCGGGAGATTCCTACTGTAACCATTGACGGCGAGGAGGCAAAGGATCTGGATGATGCCATTACCCTGGAGTCGGTGGGGGATGGATACCGGCTGGGAGTGCACATTGCAGATGTGAGCCATTATGTGCGGGAAGGAAGTGCTCTGGATCGGGAGGCCCTGCGGCGCGGCACCAGCGTCTATCTGACGGACCGGGTGATTCCTATGCTGCCCCACCGGCTTTCCAATGGGATCTGCTCCCTAAATCAGGGGGAAGACCGATTGGCTTTAAGCTGTTTGATGGAGATTGACAGCCAGGGAAATATCGTGGGTCACGAAATTGCGAAAACGTTGATCTGTGTGGACCGGCGTCTGACGTATACGACAGTAAACGGAATTCTGACCGGATCTGATCCGGCGGCCATGGAAAAATACGAAGATGTTTCGGAGCTGCTTTTCCGGATGGAGAAGCTTTCCGGGATGCTGCGGGAAAAGCGTTACAGCCGCGGGGCCATTGATTTTGATTTTCCGGAAAGTAAGATTATTCTGGATGCCCAGGGACGCCCCCAGGAAATACGCCCCTATGAGAGGAATGCAGCCACGCGTTTGATTGAGGATTTTATGTTGGCAGCCAATGAGACAGTGGCAGAGGATTATTACTGGCAGGAAATGCCTTTTTTGTACCGGACACACGAAAAGCCGGATGAAGAAAAGATGGTTCGCCTGGGGACGTTTCTTGGCAATTTTGGGTATACGGTTCGGATGCCGGGGGGACAGGTCCATCCGGGAGAACTTCAGAAGCTTCTGACGCGGATTCAGGGGACGCCAGAGGAGGCAATGATCAGCCGGATTACCCTGCGCTCCATGAAGCAGGCCAGATATACGCCTTTTAATACAGGCCATTTCGGACTTGCGGCCCGCTACTATACCCATTTTACTTCCCCCATCCGCCGGTATCCGGATTTACAGATCCACCGGATTATCAAGGAGTGCCTCGCCGGAGAGATGACAAAAACGCGGGTGGCTCACTATGAGAAATGCCTTCCAGAGGTGGCTGTGCAGGCATCAGCGCTGGAGCGGCGTGCAGATGAGGCGGAGCGGGAGACGGATCGGATGAAAAAGGTTCAGTATATGGAGCGCTTTGTGGGAGAGGAGTTCGACGGTGTAATTTCCGGTGTGACAGGCTGGGGATTTTATGTAGAACTGCCCAATACGGTAGAAGGTCTGGTTCCCATGAGCGAGCTGCGGGAGGATTACTTTGTGTTCGATGAGTCTCATTTTCAGCTGATCGGAGAAATGACTCGGAAAACGTATAAGCTGGGCCAGCCGGTACGGGTTCTTCTGACGGGGTGTGACCGGGTGGCAAAAACCATTGATTTTGCCCCTGTCCGGATGGATCTTTAGAAACGGCGGTATGGTTTGGCTTTAGGCAGGGATAAGGAGAGAGAGTTGAAAGAGAGTATAAAACTGATTGCCAATAATAAAAAGGCGTACCATGATTATTTTATTGATGATAAATTCGAGGCGGGGATTGAGCTTTTTGGGACGGAGGTAAAGTCCATCCGTATGGGAAAGTGCAGTATCAAGGAGGCCTTTGTAAAAATTGAGAAAGACGAGGTGTTCGTCTACGGTATGCATATAAGTCCTTATGAAAAAGGAAATATTTTCAACAAGGATCCGCTGCGGGTCAGAAAGCTTCTGCTGCATCGACTGGAGATCCGTCGTCTGCTTTCAAAAATCAAGGAAAAGGGTTATACGCTGGTGCCGCTTCAGGTGTACTTTAAGGGCAGCCTGGTAAAAGTAGAGCTGGGGTTGGCCCGGGGGAAAAAGCTGTATGACAAGCGGGATGACCTGGCGAAAAAAGACGCCAAGAGGGAAGTGGAACGGGAATTTCGGGATCGGAACCGGTAAAATATGACCCTTTTCGTTTGTTTTGCAGACAAAATATAGAAGCAACGGTCCAGGACCGTTACAAAAATAAAAAAAGAGTTTGTTTCAGAAGTGTGCAGGCAGCTGAAAGAAACTCTTTTTTTTACAAAAATTTAACCTAACCTTAATCTAACTTTAACTTATCCGCAAAGGAACCATCCCAGGGACCTGTGATCTCAAGATAGGCCTGCAGATATTCGACATTTTTTCCGTCTGCCACACAGTTTAAGAGGTGCCGGGTAATCAGAAACCCGGTAGAAGTGTAACGCTGTACCTCTGCCACAATCTTAGGAGCTTCGAGGCCGGAGTAGTCATTTTCGATCACGGCCTTAACGGGAAAGCTGATGTAGCGGCTGCCGGGCTGGTTTTCCCACAGAATGCTCTGACGGGAATAGGAGTCCTGCTCAGAGACGATCAGTCCTTTGCAGCCGGGGAGCTGTGAGTTGGTGTCTTTGCACCAGACATAGCAGGAGGGATCGGAAACGTATTGGCGTATGCGTTCCTTTTCGCGAAAGTCCCAGGAAATGATATGGATAAAGTTGGGGTGTTCCAGAACAAAGGGTTGGACAAGGAGCCGCAGCAGCCGGTAATAGTTTCGCTTCAGAGTCTGGGCTCTTTGCAGCATCTGCCCATATTCTTCGATCTTTTTATTCAATTCCATCTCCTGATTTTCCAGAAACTGATCGTACTCAGACAGTTCCAGGGAAGAGAAAGCCCGGATGTTTTTTACCGGGACTCCCAGGTTGCGGTAGTATAGGATATCGGCAATGTCGATCAGGTCTGTGCTGGTATAGGAACGATAGTGATTGCTCTTTTTACGGATGTGAAAAAGGTTCTCTTTTTCCCAGAAACGCAGGGTTGAGGGGGCAATATTGAGGATCTCGGATATTTCGCCGATGGTAAGATTTTTTTTGCTCATGAGAGACCTCCGGTCAATGTTGATAATGGTCAAAAATTGTTCTCTAAGATTATAACAATTTCACACTTGACTTTCAAGATACTTTAAGGTTTTAAATGGAGATACAAGCGATGCCGTACGAACGGGGATCGTATCGTATTGTTCGTATAAACAGAACTAAGGAGGTTGTTATGAAAACTTTGAAAGAAAGGATCAAAAACTTTAAAATGCCGCATACATACGTGATCCTTGTCACGATCATGTTTATTGTGCTGATTCTTACCCACATCATCCCTGCCGGCTCTTATGAGCGTGTGGAGGATCCGGTTACCGGGAAGATGGTGGTTGTGCCAGATTCCTATACGTACGTAGAAGCGGATGCCCCTGGCATCTTTGGTTTGTTCCAGGCTCTGGAAGCCGGTTACGTGGATGCCGCAGACATCATGTTCCTGATCATCTTCGCTTATGGTTTCGTGTATATCCTGACCAAAAACGGAACAATGGATGCTGCTCTTGGTACTCTGGTGCGCAAGATCGGCGACCGCGTACAATTGCTGATCCCGATCACAATGATCATTCTTGGCCTGATGGCCTCGACGATGGGTATTTATGAGGAGGTGTACGGCCTATTCCCGGTCTTTGTCGGAATCTTCGTTGCCTTGGGGTATGATGCCGTCGTGGGAGGCGCCGTCATTTTCTTAGGCGTATCTCTGGGTTATGCCGCCGGTACTACCAACCCCTATACGATTGCCATTGCGCAGGATATCGCTGGCGTTGAGTTGTACTCCGGTATGGGATTCCGCTGGTTTATCTTCGTTGTTACGGAGATCATTGCCATTGCTTATGTAATGTACTACGCCCGCAAGGTAAAAAAGGATCCAACCAAGTCTGTGCTTTATGGTACTGATCTGGATGCCATTAAAGCAAAGTCTCTGGATGAACTGCAGACTTCATCCATGACCAAGCGTCAGGGACTGTGTTTGGTGCTCTTCTTTGGCGTGATTGTATTCCTCTTTTATGCCATCCTGAACCTGGGCTGGTATGTGGATGAGATCTCGGCCTTTTTCCTGATGGCTATGGTAATTGCCGGTATCCTCAGCGGCTATTCTGCTACGGACATCTGTAAGACTTTTATTGAATCCACCAAGAGTATGGTATCTTCTATGCTGATCGTCGGATTTACCAGAGGTATTCTGATTCTGATGAAGGAGGGGATGATCACTGACACCATCGTACATGGTCTGGTAAGCCTGCTTCAGAATACAAGCACCTACATCTCTGCCTACGGCATGATCCTGATCGAGAATATTGTAAAACTTTTCATCAATGGTTCCACCAGTGCTGCTACCATTACCATGCCGATCCTGGCGCCGACGGCCGAGCTGGTTGGAATGAGCCGTTCCATTGCCGTACTGGCGTACCAGCTGGGACACAGCTTTGCCGATATGTTCTGGCCAACTTCCTGTGCTCTGTGCTGTGGCTTGATGGCAGTGCCGATCAACAAATGGTATAAGTTTATTACTCCGTTATTTGGCATTCTCTTTGTCATGGAATTTGTATTCATGACCATTGCTGTGGCCATTGGCTATTGATAGATGCAGGAGGTATTAACAGTATGATTATCAAAAATGGTTTTTTATTTACCACGCTTGCGAATGATTTTGAAAAGCTGGACATTCGCATCGAGGATTCGAAAATAACCGAGGTAAATCCGGAACTTTCCCCCAGAGAGGGAGAAGAAGTGATAGATGCGGAGGGAAAATATATTACCCCTGGCCTGATCGATGCCCACAGCCATATCTGTATCAGCGAAGAAGGAATGGGGGAAGTGGGAGACGATTGCTGTGATTACTCTGGTGCCATTACCCCTGAGCTGGAAGTGCTGGACGGCCTGTACCCCTTTGACAGAGCGGTGGAGCGTTCGGTCAAAGCAGGTGTTACCTGTGCCTGTGTATGCCCCGGCAGTGACGGTGTGATCGGAGGCATTTCTTCCGTTATCAGGCTGACGGGCACCATTGCCGATGAGATGATCGTTACCCGCAAAGCGGCTATGAAAGGGAGCCTCGGGGAAAATCCAAAAGCTGCCAAGCACGGGTTTGCTTCCCGTATGGGAACAGCTTATCAGCTGCGGAAGTGCCTGGAAGATACCAGGGAATATCTCTATGAAAAAGAAGAGGCTGAAAAGAGCGGCGCTCATTTCCGGCGCGATCCTGGTATGGAGAATATGGCCATGGTGCTGCGCAAAGAAATGCCTCTGCACCTTCATGTGCACCGCTCCGATGATATCTGTACGGCTATCCGCATTGCGAAGGAGTATGATATCAGACTGGTTCTGGTTCACTGCACCGATGGAATTGCCGTAGCCGATTATGTGGCTGCCAGCGGTTTTCCCGCTATCATCGGCCCCAGCATCAATCCCTGCAGCAAGCAGGAGGTCTGGAACAAAACTTTTGAGACGGCAGGTGTTTTAAACAGAGCGGGAGTGAAAGTTTGCATCACAGCGGATCATGATGTGACACCTCTTTATTATCTGCCTATCTATGCCGCTATGGCTGTGCGTTTTGGCATGGATGATGCGGAAGCTTTGCGCGCTGTGACATCGTATCCGGCAGAGATCCTGGGCATTGACGACCGCAAGGGAGTTCTTGCCAGCGGAAAGGACGCAGACATTGTTATCTGGAGTCACCATCCGTTTGATATCCATGCTCAGGCAGAATACGTTTTTATTGAAGGGAAACGGAAATGATAAAAAAACAGAGAAACCTGGCTGAAACGTGTAAAAAGTCGTTTATCGGGTGGAAATTGCCCCATACTTATGTGATCCTCACGATCATTTTACTGGCCGTTGTGGGAATGACGTATGTCATTCCCGGAGGACAGTATGAGCGCATAGTCGACCCTGTCAGCGGAAAGACCATAGTACTGCCTGACAGTTTCCATTTTGTGGAAGGGAACCGCCCTGGATTTTTTGACATTTTTCTCTCAGTGTCCCGCGGCTATGTAAGTGCTGCAGACATTCTGTTTCTCATCGTTTTTGCTTACGGCTTCGTCTATATGCTCAAAGCCAATGGAACCCTGGACGCCGCTGTGTCTGCTCTTCTGAAGCGGATGGGAAGCCGCACTGAGCTTCTGATCCCGGTGGGAATGATCCTGTTTGGCCTTCTGGGTTCTACGCTTGGCATTTTTGAAGAAACCTATGGCCTGGTGCCGGTGTTCGCAGGCATCATGCAGGTGCTTGGATACGACAGCCTTGTGGGCGGCGCCGTTGTGTATATCGGCGTGGCCACTGGGTTTGCCGCCGCGATGACGAACCCGTTCTCAGTAGGCATTGCTCAGACCATTGCCGATGTGCCCATTAACTCCGGCGTTGCCTATCGCGCTGTTATTTTTGTGGTGTTTGAGGCGGTGTCCATCTGGTATGTGATGCGCTATGCCAGGAGGGTAAAACAGCACCCGGAATTTTCTGTATTGTATGGCTGTGATGAAGTGGCACAGCCAGAAGAACAGCAGGGAAAAGAAACGGCCTTCACGCTCCGGCGTAAGCTATGTACGGCCTTGTTTTTTGGAACAGTAGGCGTGCTTCTCTACGGAACTACGAACCTGGGATGGTATATTGACGAGATATCTTCGCTTTTTCTGGCAATGATGGTGGTGGCAGGCCTGGTGGGCGGAAGCGGCCTTAATGAGATCTGCCTCACATTTATCGAGTCCACGAAGAGCGTGGTATCCTCTATTCTGGTAATCGGGTTTACCCGAGGTATTCTGATCGTTATGAAAGAAGCACTTATATCGGACACGATCGTTTATTACCTTTCTTCCCTCCTGAGCATTGGAAATCCAGTGCTTTCTGCCGTGGGGATGCTGTTTTTACAGAGTATCATCAATATTTTCATTAACGGCTCCTCCAGCCAGGCCACCATTACCATGCCGATCATGGCTCCTGTGGCGGATATTGTGGGTCTCAGCCGCCATACGGCGGTGCTGGCTTACTGCTTTGGCGATGGATTCTCCGATATGTTTTGGCCGACAAACTGTTCACTGGAATGCGGCCTGATGGGGATTCCGCTTGAACGGTGGTATAAGTTTATTACGCCGCTGTTTTTAATTATGACTGGTTTGCAGGTGTTTTTCATTGCGTTGTCGGTATATGTTTATTGATACACGGTTTGCTTCTTTTACCAATATAGATGAATACGGAAATTAAAAAGGATGAGCGTCATTTTGGGCGTTCATCTTTTTTTATTCGCTCTGCGAGGATCGCCATGCGGCGAAAAGGAATTTTGTCGCAGAAGCGGCCCGCCGCAGGCGGAGAAACTCGCGAGCGAGTTTCTTTCTTGTTCAGCAGAACCATATACGCACGCCGGGAAAACTGCTAAAGATTTACCTTGTTAGAAATCAATTTTTGGAATATACTGATTGTGGGTGTTTTGGAGGATTACGTTTGGCTTCTGACAAAACATGTAAGGTGTTCGCGAGATATAGGAAAAGGAGAGTTACATGAAGATAAAAATCAAATATTTTACAGACCAGATTGAGCCGCTGACCTACATTGCCGGAAAGTCGGACTGGATTGATCTGCGGGCTGCAAAAGAGGTGCATTTGAAACAGGGCGAATACGGCCTGATTCCCCTGGGAGTGGCCATGGAACTTCCAGCCGGATACGAGGCGCATATCGTTCCAAGAAGCAGTACTTTTAAAAATTTTGGAATTATTCAGACAAATCATATGGGAATTATTGATGAGACCTACTGCGGCGACCAGGACCAGTGGTTTTTCCCAGCCTATGCGCTTCGGGATACGGTCATTCATGTCAATGACCGGATTTGTCAGTTCCGCATCATGGAGCACCAGCCGGCGGTGGAGTTTGAGGCAGCTGAGAGTCTGGGCCATGAGAACCGGGGCGGCTACGGAAGTACAGGGCGAAGCTGATAAAATCCGGAATGCAGGATCCGGAAGTGCAGAAGTCAAACAGGGGATAGGATTGGAAATGAAAAAATGGAACAGTTGGAAATACGCTATGTTTCTTCTGGCAATACCAGCCTGCCTGATGGCCGGATGCGGCGAAAAGAAGGCGGCAAAGGAGGCCAGGCTGAAAGGAATTGAAGCCATGGAGGCCGGAAATTATGAAGAGGCGATTCGTGCCTTTGAGACCTCGCTTGAGGAGGCAGACGGTATTGTGAATGAATTTGAACTGGATATTTTGCAGTACCGGGGGGAGGCTGAGTACCGGCTGGGGGATTATTCTGCCGCCGCTCATACCTATGGGATTCTGGCTGAGGTGGAGGAAAAACAGCCGGAATATCTGTATTATATGGCTGCCTCCATCGCCATGGGCGGAGATCTCGAGGCTGCTAAAACAGCTTTTCTGGCAGGCGAGCAGAGAGAAGAGGATCAGAAAAAATCGGGAGAGAGCCAGGAACCGGCCGGTGTGCAGCTGGCGCTTACTGCTCTTACAGCGGCAGCCAGAAAAGCGGGGGACGGGGAACTGGCGGTGGAGTTCTGCCGACAGGCCATTGAGCGCGGGAGTTCCGGTCCGGAAATTTACAACCAGATGGGACTGAGCCTGACAGAGGCGGGCAATTACGAGGAAGCGCTGACGTATTTTGAAAACGGTATTTCCCTGGCAGATCAGGAGACGGCCGGGAAAATCCGGCAGAATATAGGGGCCCTTTATGAAAAGCAGGGAAATTTTCCGGAAGCGCTGGCGGTGTTCCGGGAGTGTGCCGCTCAGAACGGGATGACGCCGGAACTGGAAAAAGAAATTGCATTTTTGGAAAGCCGTACGGAGGGGTAAATGGCAGATTTGATTGATATGAAGGAACTGGAAGAACGGGTGATCCTGGTGGCGGTCAGCACGTCAGACGGGGATGACGCGGAGGAATCTCTGGATGAGCTGGCGGAACTGGTGGAAACAGCGGGAGCTATATCCGTGGGCCGCCTGATCCAGAACCGGGAGAGAATTCATCCGGGAACGTATCTGGGAAAAGGAAAAATAGATGAGCTAAAAGAGCGGATCTGGGAGCTGGATGCCACTGGAATCGTCTGCGATGATGAACTTTCCCCGGCGCAGCTTCGCAATCTGGAAGAGGCGCTGGACACCAAGGTAATGGATCGGACCATTGTGATCCTCGATATTTTTGCTTCCCACGCCACTACCAGTGAAGGAAAAATTCAGGTGGAGCTGGCCCAGTTAAAGTATCGGGCCGCCCGCCTGGTGGGACTTCGAAGCTCTCTTTCCCGCCTCGGCGGAGGAATCGGCACCCGAGGACCCGGCGAGACGAAGCTGGAGGTAGATCGTCGGCGGATTCACGACCGGATCGGCCAGCTGAAGGCGGATCTTTCTGATGTAAAGCGCCATCGGGAGGTAGTAAGAAAACAGAGGGAAAACAATTTCACTCTGACAGCAGCCATTGTAGGGTATACGAATGCGGGAAAGTCTACCCTTCTTAATAAGCTGACGGGGGCCGGAATTCTGGCGGAGGATAAGCTGTTTGCCACGCTGGATCCCACAACCCGGGGACTTAAATTGCCCAGCGGCCAGGAAATTCTTCTAACGGATACCGTTGGTTTTATCCGGAAGCTGCCCCACCATCTGATTGAAGCATTTCGAAGTACCCTGGAGGAAGCGCGCTACAGTGATATCCTTCTTCATGTGGTGGACTGCTCCAATCCGCAGATGGAGGAGCAGATTTATGTGGTGTATGAGACACTGCGCCAGCTGGAAGTGGGAGATAAGACCGTCATTACCGTATTCAACAAAACAGACCGGCTGGAGAAACCGTCTGTTTTAAAGGATCTTCACTCAGATTATCAGGTGCAGATTTCTGCAAAGACCGGGGCAGGACTTCAGGAGCTTACGGATATTCTGGAGATGATCCTGCGGAACCGGAAGGTATACCTGGAGAGGGTTTATCCGTACCAGGAGGCTGGGCGGATTCAGGCGATCCGCCGGTATGGACAGCTTTTAAGCGAAGAATACCGGGAGGACGGCATTTTCATAACAGCCTATGTTCCGGCGGAGCTTTACGGGAATCTGGCAGGAAAATAAGGGAATGTCAGAAATTTGACACAATATCTGGGATGAACAAAAAAGTCTGTTCCAGATATTGTGTTTTTTGTGCTCTGGGAGTATAATGGAACATACCATGTGGAAGAAAGGAAGAGGGGTTATGATACAGGTCATTAAACGGGACGGAGAGGTTGCGGAATTTAATCTGGGCAAGATTACGAATGCCATTAAAAAGGCTTTTAAAGCCACAAAAAATGATTACAGCCAGGAGATACTGGAGCTTCTGTCACTGCGGGTAACGGCGGATTTCCAGCCCAAAATGGAGAGCGGAAAGATTCATGTGGAGCAGATCCAGGACAGTGTGGAGCACGTGCTGGAGCAGACCGGTTATACGGAGGTGGCCAAGGCCTATATCCTGTATCGGAAGCAGCGGGAGAAGATCCGCAATATGAACGCTACCATGCTGGATTATAAGGACGTGGTCAACAGCTACGTAAAGGTGGAGGACTGGCGTGTGAAGGAAAACTCCACGGTTACCTATTCTGTGGGCGGACTGATCCTCAGCAACTCCGGTGCCGTGACGGCCAATTACTGGCTTTCTGAGGTCTACGACCAGGAGGTGGCGGATGCCCACCGGAATGCGGATATACATCTCCATGACCTGTCTATGCTGACCGGCTACTGTGCGGGCTGGTCTCTAAAGCAGCTTTTGATGGAGGGACTGGGGGGGATTCCTGGAAAGATCACGTCATCCCCGGCCAAGCATCTGTCGGTTCTCTGCAACCAGATGGTCAATTTTCTCGGGATCATGCAGAATGAATGGGCCGGAGCACAGGCATTCTCTTCCTTTGATACGTATCTGGCCCCCTTTGTGAAGGCGGACAATCTGTCCTATGATGCCGTCAAAAAGTGCATCGAGTCCTTTATTTACGGAGTCAATACCCCCAGCCGCTGGGGAACCCAGGCGCCGTTTTCCAACATTACGCTGGACTGGACGGTTCCCGATGACATGGCAGAACTGAATGCCATTGTAGGCGGAAGGGAGATGGATTTTAAATATAAGGACTGCAAGCATGAGATGGACATGATCAACAAGGCCTTTATTGAGACCATGATTGAAGGAGATGCCAACGGCCGCGGCTTCCAGTATCCGATTCCCACTTATTCCATTACCCGGGAGTTTGACTGGTCTGATACGGAAAATAACCGCCTTCTCTTTGAGATGACCTCCAAGTACGGGACGCCGTATTTTTCCAATTATATCAACAGCGATATGAAACCCAGCGACGTGCGCAGCATGTGCTGCCGCCTCCGTCTGGATCTTCGGGAGCTGCGCAAGAAAACCGGCGGCTTTTTCGGCTCCGGCGAGAGTACGGGTTCCATCGGAGTGGTGACCATCAATATGCCGCGGATTGCCTACCTGGCTCTGGATGAGGCGGATTTTTACCGCCGTCTGGATCATCTGATGGATGTGTCGGCCCGGTCGCTGCACACGAAACGGGAGGTCATTACCCGCCTTCTGGAGAATGGCTTGTATCCCTATACGAAACGGTATCTGGGCAGTTTTGAGAATCATTTTTCCACCATTGGCCTGGTGGGGATGAACGAGGCCGGCTTAAATGCCAGATGGCTGCGGGCTGACATGACGGATCCAAGAACTCAGCAGTTTACGAAGGATGTGCTGAATCACATGCGGGAGCGCCTGTCGGATTATCAGGAGATGTATGGAGAACTCTATAATCTGGAGGCCACACCGGCGGAATCTACTTCTTATCGTCTGGCAAAACACGACAAGAAACGGTATCCGGACATCATTACCTCCGGAGAGGCAGATGGAACGCCTTATTACACCAACAGCTCTCATCTTCCGGTGGGTTATACGGAGGATGTGTTTGATGCCCTGGATATACAGGATGAGATTCAGACACTGTACACCTCAGGAACCGTTTTCCATGCATTTTTGGGAGAGAAACTGCCGGATTGGAAGGCAGCTGCCAGCCTGGTTCGGACCATTGCGGAAAATTATAAACTCCCCTATTACACACTGTCGCCCACCTATTCTATCTGCAGTGAACACGGCTATCTGATTGGAGAACACTTTACCTGCCCGCTGTGCGGAAAGAAGGCGGAGGTGTACAGCCGGATTACCGGGTATTATCGCCCAGTGCAGAACTGGAATGAAGGCAAGACTCAGGAATATAAAGACAGGAAGACGTATGACATCGGCCGTTCTGGTTTCCGGCATGGCCATACGTTTATCCTGGAGCCGGAGAAGAGTTCGGCAGGAGAGTCGGTGCAGGTTTCAGACCAATCCGGGCAGAATGCCGTGTTTGGGAAACAGGAGGTGGAGAGGCCGGGACTTTACCTGTTTACCACCCGGACCTGTCCCAACTGCAGGATGGCAAAAGAATTTCTAAAGGGGATGGAGATCCAGGTCATTGACGCGGAGGAGAGGCCAGAGCTGGCGCAGCAGTACGGCATTATGCAGGCACCTACTTTGGTGGAGGTCATGGAGGATGGCGAAGTGCATAAATATGTCAATGCTTCCAAAATTCGGGCCTTTGCATCAAAGAGATCAGTTGTAAGCTGACAGATTTTCAAAGAAACGGGGGAGGTGGTTTTAGAGGCCTCTCCTTTTGATTTTATCAGGAAAGCACGTCCTATGAAAGGTTTTGTCTAAAACAGAGTTCTGGCGGAAAAATATCGAATGAATATTGGTAAAAATTTATCGATTCTTTGAAAATTGATTGACAAAGGCTGGGAAATAATAGTAAAATATCCGTAAAGAAGTGGTAAAAATTCTTTTATTTTTTTGATCCGATGGAAAAACGTTTTACCAAACGGAAAAAGCTGGTTCAAAACGTATTTCAAATATAAAAAGGAGGAAGAAAAATGAAAAAGAAAGTGTTAAGTGTTGTTCTGACAGCTGCCATGTGCGCAAGTCTGACGGCCTGCGGAGGCGGAGACAAGCCGGCAGAGACCAGCGCCCCGGAGGAAACAAAGGCAGCTGAGGGGACGGAGGCAGCCGACGCTGAGAAAGAAGGAGAGAAGGCGGCAGCCGGATCCGACATCCGCGTATGCGTTGTTTACACGGGAAACCTGGGAGACAAAAGCTACAACGACTCCTGCAACATCGGTGCCCAGAAGGCAGTAGAGGACTTTGGTATCGAATTAAAGAGCCTGGAAGGTACGACAGCGGAGGAGTGGGAGGCCAACCTTCTGGCAGCCTGCGAGGAAGGATACGATCTGGTAATTGGTGCTTCTTCCAACATTGCAGATTACATTACCGAGCATGCTCCCAGTTATCCGGATACGAAGTTTGCCGTTATTGATACGACAGTGGATCTTCCCAATGTAGAGTCCATTAGTTTTGCTCAGAATCAGGGTTCCTTCCTGGCTGGTGCGGCAGCAGCTATGTTTACGCAGAAAACAGATATCCCCAATGTCAATGAAGACCATGTAATTGGCTGGGTAGGCGGTATGGATATCCCGGTTCTTCATGACTTCTATGTGGGCTATGAGCAGGGTGCCAAGTATGTAGATCCGGACATCCAGATTCTTCAGGCATTTGCAGGAAGCTGGACGGACCCGTTAAAGGGAAAAGAACTGACGCTGGCTCAGTATGAGCAGGGCGCCGACATCGTTATGAACGTAGCATCCGGTACCGGCGTTGGTATTCTTGAGGCTGCCAAGGAAGCGGACAAGTATGCCATCGGTGTTGACTTGAATCAGGATAACGATCAGCCGGGACACATTCTTACCTCCATGGTAAAGAGAGTTGACAATGCCTGCTATCTGGTAATCCAGTCTGTAGTAGATGGAACCTTCGAGGGCGGTTCTACCAAATACCTCTCCCTGACTGAAGGCGGTGTCAGCCTGACAGATTTCTCGGTAATGAAGGAAGCTCTGGGCGATAAATTCCCGCAGGATATCGTAGATAAATGTGATGAGCTGGCTGAGAAGATCATCGCTGGCGAGATCGTAGTTGAGAATTACGAGGGATTCGGTCCGGAAGCATAAAAAGACGAACAACAGCCGGAAGGCAGAAGGCCGGAAGGTAGTAGACGGGGATCTGCTTATACCAGATCCCTGTTCTTTTATCAAAATTCCTCCGGAATGGAGGCTGTCGCTGGCGCGGCCCGCCACAGGCGGCTGCGTCCTGCACCGGAATAAGAGGGTGAACGAATGAATGAATATGTTGTGGAGATGAAGGGAATTGTAAAGAATTTCGGGCAGGTCCAGGCAGTGAAGCAGGGAGAATTTACCCTGAGAAAGGGAGAGATCCATTCCCTGATCGGCGAGAACGGAGCTGGAAAATCGACGATGATGAAGCTGCTTTACGGGATGTATCCCATCGACGACGGCCAGATTACCGTCAAGGGAGAAGTCATGGGAGCGATCACGCCGAAAAGTGCCATCGAGCACGGGATCGGAATGGTGCACCAGGAGTTCATGCTGGTCAATGAGCTGACGGTCCTGGAAAATATCATTCTCGGATTTGAGCCGAAAAAGGGCCTGACCATTGATTTTGACAGAGCCAGAAAAGAAGTGGAGAAGTACGTCAACCAGTATCACATGGACATCCAGCTGGATAAGAAAGTCAGCCAGATCTCCGTCGGAGAGGCCCAGCGTGTGGAAATTATCAAGACGTTGATGCGCGGCGCGGATATTATCATTTTGGATGAGCCAACGGCAGTTCTGACGCCCCAGGAGGCGAGGCGGCTGTTTGAAATTTTGAATAATCTGAGAGAGGATGGAAAGTCCCTGGTCTTTATTTCTCATAAGCTCAATGAGGTTATGGAGATTTCCGACCGTATTTCCGTCATGCGGCAGGGTACATATATGGGTACAGTAGATCGGGATGCCACGTCGCCGCTGGATTTGACCAAGCGGATGATCGGCCGTGAGGTATTCCTGAACATTGACAAGGCTTACTCTAAGGCCGGTGAGACGATTCTGGAGGTGCAGGACGTATGGATTCCCAGTCAGAAGGAAACCTCCAAGATCCGCGGTATGTCTCTTCATGTGAAAGAGGGAGAAATTGTGGGAATTGCCGGAATCGATGGAAACGGGCAGAGCGAGCTGGTGGAGGCAATTACAGGCCTGCGCCGGGTGGAGAAGGGAAAAATTCTATTAAATGGAACAGATATCACCAATGTGAGTCCTAAGAAGGCCAGAGAAAGCGGTCTGGCTCACATTCCAGAAGACCGGAATACCCGGGGACTGAACCGGGCCATGACCATTGAGGAAAACCTGATTGCGGTTCGCCTGGATCAGCCGCCCTTTACCAGAGGCATGCTCCTGAACCATGGAGCTCAGGATCAGTATTCTGAGGAGATGGTAGAGCAGTTTGATATCCGTCCGGCGGATTATCGGCTTCCCACCTCCTCCCTGTCCGGCGGAAATGCTCAGAAGGTTGTGGTGGCCAGAGAAGTTTCCATGAATAAGAAGCTTCTGGTGGCATCCCAGCCCACCCGGGGTGTGGATATCGGAGCCATTGAACTGATCCGCAATACGCTGGAAAAAGCCAAAAAGCAGGGGGCAGGTGTTCTGCTGGTATCGGCAGAGCTGGAGGAGATTATTTCCCTTTCCGACCGGATTATCGTCATTCATGAAGGAAAAATCACGGGTGAGATGCGGGCGGATGAGGCCAATGAGAACAATCTGGGCCTTCTGATGATGGGAGGTACACACGAGGAAAAGGACGGTGAAGCGGCAGTATGAATCAAACGGTAAATAATATACGGAAAATATTGCTGACGATGCTGGTAGCGCTGGGCATCGGAGCGCTCTTTATTCTGGCCATCGGGGAGAACCCCATTGAAGCCTACGCAGCGCTTTTGAAGGGGGCCTTTGACGGAAAACTTCGCCTGGGAACGACGCTGGCCGGATTTACCCCACTGCTTCTGACCTCCATTGCATTTGCAGTGGCAGCCAAGGCCGGTGCTTTTAACGTAGGTGTAGAGGGTGAGGTTTTTCTGGGTGGTATCACAGCTGCCTATATTGGCATCAACTGGACCTTCCTTCCCAAGCCGCTCCTCTATGTGGCATGTTTTCTGGGAGCCATGGCTGTGGCGGCTGCCTGGGCCTTTATCCCGGCTGTTCTGAAGGCCTATTACAGTGTCAATGAGGTCTGCACCACGATTCTGATGAATACAGTTGCCCTTTATATTACATCCTACCTGGTCAGCGGTCCTATGAGCGCCGGAACGGCCAATGCCCAGTCCCTTCCTGTAACGGTCACACTGCACCAGTTTATGAAACCAAGCAGTGTGAATGTGGGAATTTTTATTGCCATCGGCGTGGTTCTGATCGTGATTTTTATGCTAAATAAGACCAGCTGGGGTTACAAAATCCGTACCGTGGGTTTCAATCCGACCCATGCGGATTACGTGGGTATCAGCTCCCGCAGAGTGTTTATCGGTGCCATGATGCTCTCAGGTGTTCTGGGCGGCATTGCCGGCTGTATTGAGGTGCTGGGTGTACATGGATACTTCCTCAACAACTTTGCCACCGGTCTTGGAACCAATGGTATGCTGGCATCCCTGATTGTCAAAAACAACATGATTTTCACTCCTTTTATGGCCTTTTTCCTGGCAGTTTTAAAATCCGGCGCCATGGGTATGCAGCAGACCACCGGTGTTCCCAAGGCTCTGGTAGATACGATTACAGCAGTATTTATTATCATTGCCACCATGGAGACGGCATTCCAGTTTGCTAAAAAACGCAAAAAACGGAAGGAGGAAAATGCATGAACGCGATTATAGAAAATTTTGACAAGATTTTTAATGTGTCGCTGATTTATGCCACATTCCGGTCGGCGACTCCGATTATCTTTGCTGCACTCTGCGCGGCCATTACCCAGCAGGCCAATATTCTGAATATTGGTACTGAGGGTATTATGCTGGTGGGAGCGTTTACGGCCGTGACGGTCAGCTATTTTTCCGGAAGCTGGTTTTTCGGCATTGTGGCTGCCATGATGGCAGGAGCTCTCATTGCCATGATTATGGCAGTGGGCCATATCCGTTACAACTCCGAGATCTGTGCCATTGGCATGGGGATCAATATGCTGGCACTGGCCATCACAAAGTTTCTGGTCAATGCGGTATTTCACAGCACAGGAAGCTTTTCCAGCCCGGATATTAAAGCCATTCCCAGGGTGTCCCTGCCGTTTCTGGAAAACATCCCGGTGGTGGGAGAGCTGTTCAACAACTGGTGTGTGACGGAGTGGTTTGCTATTATTCTGATTTTCCTGTTACAGTTTTTCTTTTATAAAACTGTATGGGGACTGCGCCTCCGGGCGGTGGGTCAGTTTCCGGAGGCAGCTAAAACGGCCGGGATTCGGGTAAATGCCGTGAAATACCAGGCCATGCTTTTGTCCGGCCTGATTGGCGGACTGGCCGGTGCCCATCTGTCTTTGGGTTACAGTACCCAGTTTATTGAAAATATGACCAACAACCGAGGATTCATGGGCGTGGCTGCCATGTATTTTGGCGGCGCCAACCCGGTATTTACGGCCCTTGGCTGCCTGCTCTTTGGTTTTTCAGACTCCATCGGTGCCAGACTTCAGGCCTATGGAATTCCGTCTCAGTTTGTTTTGATGATGCCATATATCGTGACGATTGCAGTGCTGGCAGTTTCCATGATTGCAAAGATTTCGGCCAACCGAAAGAGAGAGTCTGCCCTGCATACGGGAAATTAAGAGAGGAGACGTGAATGGCTATGGAAAAGACGAAAATAATTCTGGACTGCGACCCGGGCCATGATGATGCGGTGGCAATCCTGCTGGCGGGAAAAAGTGAGGCAATCGACCTGCTGGGCATTACGGTAGTTGCGGGAAATCAGACCCTGGAGAAAACCCAGGTCAATGCCCGTCATGTCTGCCAGTGGCTGGATCTGGATGTGCCGGTCTATGCCGGCTGCGGACAGCCTATGATTCGAGAAAAGATGGTAGCAGCTGATATTCATGGTGAGACGGGACTGGACGGTCCAGTATTTCCGCCGCTGACGAAGAGACTGGAAAAGGAGCATGCCGTTTCCTTTATCATTCGGACCCTGATGGAATCTGACGGGGATATTACCATGGTGACGACGGGACCGATGACAAATCTGGGAATGGCCATGCGGCTGGAACCGGCGATTATTCCGAAAATCCGCCAGATTGTTCTCATGGGCGGCGCTTATACCAATGGAAATGTGACTCCGGCAGCAGAGTTTAATATCATTGCCGATGCGGATGCGGCTTACGTCTGCTTTACCAGCGGGCGTCCCATCACCATGGTTGGACTGGATGTGACCCGCAAGGCACTCTGCTATCCGTCTATTGTAGACCGGATGGAAAAAGTGGGAAATAAAGCTTCCCGTTTGTTTGTGGATCTGATGCGTCATTTCTGTAAGAGCCAGAAAGAAGTGTTTGGCTGGGAAGGCGGTCCGCTTCATGATCCGATTACCATTGCATACCTGATCGACCCGACGGTGCTGACCGTAAAACCCATGCACGCGGAAATTGACATCCGCAGCATCCAGTCCTATGGCAGAACGAACTGTGATTTCTTCGGATATCAGAAGTTAGAGCCCACGGCGAATGTAGCCATTGATATTGATGTGGAAAAATTTTGGGATTTGATTGAAGAAGGACTTAGAAAATACGGTGCGTAAAAGATACTGTAAAGTTAAAAACAGCGGCGCAAAGAGAAGGGAACGGTAAAACAGAGTTGTTCCGGGATTGGAGGCATGGTATGCGGGATCTGCGGGAAGTATTGGAAGAAAAGAAAGAGGTGTATATCCGGGCGCTTCAGGATCTGGTGGCAATTGACACCCATGATATCGGACACGGGATCGGAGGCGGCCTGGAAAAAGAAGGCCAGGAGTATCTGGCTCAGCTGTGCCGGGACATGGGAGCCGACGAGATCCAGATGGATCCCATGAGCGAGACGCTCATCGAGGAGAGCTATGGCATACACCAGGAAGGAAACCTGGGACACAATCAGGAAAACAGGGCAAACCTGTATGCGACCTTTCGAGGGAGAGAAGGGGGGCGGAGCCTGATTTTTAACGGCCACATCGATGTGATGCCGGCGGAGCAGTCTGACGGCTGGACGAACCCGCCTTTTCAGCCGGTTATCCGGGATGGACGAATCTACGGCCGTGGATGTACGGATATGAAAGGCGGCCTGATGGCGTCCGTCATGGCAGTGAAACTGTTGCAGGATGCAGGAGTATCTCTTCCGGGGGATGTGACCATCACTTCTGTCTGTGATGAGGAAGGCGGAGGAAATGGATCCATTCAGGCTGTTATGCGGGGACTGAAGGCCGACGGCGTGGTAAACTGCGAGCCGACGGATGATACCCTGATTCTGGCTCACATGGGTTGGGTGTTTTTTAAGGTGGACTTTGAGGGGAAGGCCTGCCATTCCGGAGAGAAACGGATGGGAGTCAGCGCCATTGAGAAGGCAATGAAGGTCATTCAGGCCCTGAACGAGATGGAGCACCGGTGGCTTTTGACGTACCGCCATCCGCTGCTTCCCCCGCCCAGTCTGAATATTGGTGTGATTTCCGGTGGAACGGCCGGATCAACCGTTCCGGGGGAGTGCAGCTTTTCCACCTGTGTCCATTACTTGCCGGGACTGATGAACCAGGATCAGGTGGTGGCAGAGTTTACGGAGATTGTGGAACGGGTCAGTCGGTCGGATGCCTGGATGGAGGCCCATCCGCCGAAGATAACGGTTTACCAGACAGGACATGGCTTTGAGATGGAAGAAGACCATGCACTGGTCAGAACCTTCCAGCAGGTATATGAGAAAGCGCTTGGGAGAAAGGTCTCAGTGGCCGGTTCTCATTTTGGCTGTGATTCCAGACTTTGGAAAAATATAGCCGGATGTCCCACCATCCAGTTCGGGCCGGGAGAGGGCGCTCAGTGCCATACGGTGAACGAATCTCTCTCTTTGGCATCGTATCTGGAGGCGATTTATGTCTATGCCAGACTGATTCTGGCCTGGGGCAGCGAGAAAGAATCAGAGAAAAAGATAGATAATCAGGTATAAAATCAAAAATAGGAGGAAAACAGTCATGAGCAAAAAAGTATTACTGGCAGGCGAGTCCTGGATGAGCTATACCACCCACGTAAAGGGATTTGACGCATTTTATACTTCCACGTATGAAACCGGGGAAAAATGGCTGAAGGCAGCGCTGGAGGCGGGAGGTTACGAAGTAACTTTTCTCCCCAACCATCTGGCTACAGAAGAATTCCCGTTTACCATGGAGGAATTAAAGCAGTATGATCTCGTAATTCTTTCGGACATCGGTGCCAATACGCTGCTTCTTCCTGGGGCAACCTTTAACCGCAGTGTGAAAATGCCAAACCGTTGTAACCTTCTGCGGGATTACGTCCTGGATGGCGGAGCTCTTCTGATGGTAGGCGGATATCTGACCTTTTCCGGTGTGGATGCCAAAGGAAAATGGCATGACACAGCGGTACAGGAGGTGCTGCCGGTGGAGGTGCTTACGGTGGATGACCGGATGGAGCACTGTGAGGGTGTAAAACCGGTTACAGTGAGCGGGCATGCTGCCCTTGCCGGCATTCCCACAGACTGGCCGGAGGTTCTCGGATATAATAAGGTAATTGCAAAGCCGGAGGCAGAAGTTCCGGTCACGGTAGAGGGAGATCCCTTTATTGCATTTGCTTCCTATGGAAAAGGCCGAAGCGGTGCGGTTACGACAGACTGCGCTCCCCATTGGGCACCGCCGGAATTCTGCGAGTGGGAGTATTACAACATGCTCTGGCAGAATATTGCAGGCTGGCTTACAAAGGCTTAAGAGGGACATGATATGGACGGATGGAAGACAGCAACGGAAGAGGAAAGAGTGCCGGAGGAGGCGGTCCGTCTTTTAAAGAAGCTTCTTGCAATTCCCAGTGTAAATGGACGGGATGATGAGGGGAAGGCAGCGGAGTTTTTGTGTGATTATCTGAAGGGGGCGGGAATTCCTGCACGGGTTCAGCGGCTGGATGAGAGACATGCCAATGTGGTGGCAGTGCTGGAGGGCGGCGATTCGGAACACCCGCTTATTTGGAATGGCCATCTGGACACAGTTCCCTATGGAAATCTGGAAGAGTGGCACATGGATCCGGCAGTGCCGGAGGAAAAGGACGGATTTCTGTACGGGCGAGGAGCCAGTGATATGAAGAGCGGCCTTGCGGCCATGGTATATGCACTCTGTACGGTATCCAGGTCGGGACGCCGTCCGGCACGGACTGTCCGTTTTTTAGGGACATGCGACGAAGAAAAAGGCGGCCTTGGTGCCAGGGCAATCTTAAGGGACGGACTGATGATTCCGGGGGCAGAGCTTCTGGTGGGTGAACCCACTGGCTGCCGTCTGGGTGTTGCTCAGAAGGGCTGCCTTTGGCTGGAGATACAGGCAGCGGGAAAAACCAGCCATGGAGCCTACCCGGAGCAGGGCATCAATGCGGTGGAACAGGCGGTAGCGCTGGCCATGGAGTTGAAGGCCTATGTGGAAAGGTTTTCGCATCCCATTCTGGGGGTCTCCACGGTTCAGATCACGGAGATTTCCGGAGGGATTGCTCCGAATATGACACCGGATACCTGTCGGCTGCTTCTGGATATCCGAATGACGCCGGGATTGACGGGAGCGATGGTAACCGAGCAGGCTCGGAAACTGGAAGAGATCCGCAGGAGAGCAGCGGCAGGCCGGTTTCAGGCGGAGTTCCGGATTCAGAACGAACGCCGCGCTATTGAAATTTCAGACAGTCATCCCATGACCAGGAGTCTCAGGGAGGCCATGCAGGCGGCAGGGCTTTCAATCGAGCAGACGGGAATCAATTATTTTACGGATGCTTCCATTCTGGTGGGAGAGGATCCGGAGGCGGCGGTACTTTTATTTGGTCCGGGAGAGCCGGATCTGGCACACAAACCAGATGAACGGGTAAGCCTGGAACTCTACGGAAAGGCCATTGAAATATTGACCAGATTTCTGCAGCCGGAGGTGAAGCTGTGAGGACAACGATCAAGGATATTTCCCTGGCTACCGGATTTTCTGTGACAACGATTTCACTGGTATTGAACGGCAAAGGCCATAAAATTTCAGAAGAGACAAAAAACAGGATTTTGGAGGCGGCCAGAGAGATGAATTACCGCCCCAACCAGCTGGCTGTCAGCCTGGTAAAAAAACGGAGCAAGACGATTGGGTTGATTATTCCGGATATCGGAAATGCTTATTTTGCCAATATGGCGCGGGCAATTGATGAGGGATGTCAGGACGGTGGCTGGAGCGTGATTCTCTGCAACACCGGTGACCGGCACTATCGGGATATGGAATACATCAAGCTTCTGGCAGATAAAGGGGCGGACGGTATTATTTTTATTATGGCCCAGGATACCACTCGTCAGATGGCTCTGGAGGCGTTGGAACTTTTGGAGGAGGTCAGAATTCCTTACACGGTTCTGGATCGGATTCCGGAGGATGCGCTGTGCCCGGGGGTGGGAACGGATCATGAGCAGGGGGGATATCTGGCCACCCGCTATTTGATTGAATTGGGCCATGAGAGGATTGCCTGCGTGGTGGGACTTCCGGCCTCTCAGATGGATTCGGAAAGCCGGTTTCAGGGTTATTGCCGGGCATTAAGAGAGGCACATCTTCCCATATATCGGGAATTGATCTGCATTGGAGAATACACGAAAGAGGGCGGAGAGGCGGCGGTGGATCAGTTGATCCAGCAGGATTTTACCGCAATTTTTGCCTGTAACGACGCGTCGGCCTATGGAGTTTGCAAGCGACTCAGAGAGTATGGAAGATGTGTGCCGGATGAGATCTCTGTGGTTGGCTATGATGATGTATTTTATGCCAGTATGCTGGGGGTTCCATTGACCACCGTGCGCCAGCAGATTCACGCCATGGGATTGGAGGCGGCTCGTCAGATTCTGCGCCAGATTCGGGGTGAGGGCGGAGAAAAAACGCGGGCGATTTTTAAGCCGGAGCTGGTCGTTCGGGACAGTACGGCAAGGAGGAGATAAAATTGAAAATATTGAATTTCGGTTCTCTGAATATTGATTATACCTATCAGGTGGATCATTTTGTCAGAGCCGGAGAGACACTGTCCTCAGAGGCTCTGCATACATACAGCGGAGGAAAGGGATTAAATCAGTCCATTGCCCTGAGCCGGGCCGGCGCAGCAGTGTGGCATGCGGGGGCTGTGGGTGACGGAGACGGTGAGTTTCTGATCCGGCAGCTTTCGGAGGCAGGGGTACATACGGAGCTGATTTGCCATACAGAGGGGAAGACAGGCCACGCCATTATTCAGAAAGATCTATCCGGTCAGAATTGTATTCTGCTTTATGGAGGCGCCAATCAACGGATTACGCGCGCGATGGCGGATGAAGTGCTAGTTGGCTTCGAAGCAGGGGATTTTCTGGTTTTGCAGAATGAAATCAGTGAAATTGGTTACATCATGGAAAAGGCCCATGAAAAGGGGATGCGGATTGTACTGAATCCATCACCGATGGATGAAAAGATTTTTACCTACCCCCTGGAGTTTGTGGACTATTTTCTTCTCAATGAAATTGAGGCGGCAGATCTCTGCGGTCTGAGTGGGAAAAATGATGCGGAACAGCTGATGAATGGCCTGACAGAGCGTTTTCCTTCTGCAAAAATTGTTCTGACACTGGGTGGGGACGGATCGATTTATCGGGATGGGGAAAGGCAGATTGTCCAGGGGATTTACCAGGTGCCAGTGGTGGATACCACGGCAGCGGGAGACACCTTTACCGGATATTTGATCGCGGGACTTCAACTGGGAGAGAACCCGGAGATGGCCATGGATCACGCCGCCAGAGCGGCGGCGATCGCTGTGTCAAGACCCGGTGCGGCACCGTCAGTACCTACCAGGAAAGAAATGGAGGCCTTTAAAACGGTTGCCTTTTTTAATTAAATATAGTAAAATACCGTATGGTAACGTTTCTGGTTGGATGCGCAGAGCGCAGGGGGACGTTACCATATTTGTTGTCGCGGGACAGGAAAACGCGGCGGGAAAAAGGGAGAAAGGTAGGAAAAAGAGAAATGGGAAGAGAAAAATTTTCTTCACGTCTGGGATTTATCCTGATTTCTGCGGGCTGTGCCATCGGTCTTGGAAATGTCTGGAGATTCCCGTACATAGTCGGCCAGTACGGCGGTGCGGCTTTTGTACTGATTTATGTGGCGTTCCTGGTTCTTCTCGGCCTTCCCATCATTGTGATGGAGTATGCGGTTGGAAGAGCAAGTCAGAAGAGCGCGGCGCTTTCCTTTGATGTGCTGGAGCCAAAGGGGAGCAAATGGCATCTTGAAAAATGGTTTGCCATGGCGGGCAATTATGTCCTGATGATGTTTTACACCACAGTGGCCGGTTGGCTGGTTCTGTATGTTGGCAAGATGGCTTCCGGCGACTTTGTTGGTCTGGATGCAGACGGTGTTGCGGCGGAATTCAACAATATGCTGGGGAATCCGGGACTTATGACGGCCTTTATGATTCTGGTGGTGTTGGTTTGCTTTGCCATCTGTGCTATGGGACTTCAAAACGGTGTAGAAAAAATCACGAAGCTGATGATGGTATGTCTTTTGTTTCTGATGATTGTACTGGCGATCAACTCTGTCCGTATGGAAGGCGGGCGTCCGGGACTTGAATTTTATTTGAAACCGGATTTCTCTAAAATCCGGGAGGCGGGGATCGGCGAGGTGGTTTTTGCAGCATTGGGTCAGTCCTTTTTTACCCTGAGCATTGGAATCGGTGCTTTGGCGATTTTTGGCAGCTATATTGGTAAAGAGAGGCGTCTGGCCGGAGAGGCTGTGAACGTGCTGATCTTGGATACCTTTGTGGCCTTTATGGCGGGCCTGATTATTTTTCCAGCCTGCTTTGCCTATAATATCGAGGCTGGACAGGGACCAAGCCTGATTTTCATTACGCTGCCAAATGTATTTAATAATATGCCCATGGGACGTTTCTGGGGAACCCTGTTCTTCATTTTCATGTCTTTTGCAGCGGCATCTACGGTAATTGCTGTGTTTCAGAATATTGTGTCTTTTGCCACGGATCTGACTGGTTGTTCGGTGAGAAAGGCTGTTTTGGTCAATATGGTGGTAATTATCCTGCTGTCCATGCCCTGTGTACTGGGTTTTAACGTCTGGAGCGGCGTGACGCCCTTTGGACCCGGTTCCACAATTCTGGATCTGGAAGATTTCATTGTCAGCAATAACCTGCTTCCTCTGGGAAGTCTGGTATATCTGCTGTTCTGCACCAGCCGATATGGATGGGGGTTTCAGAATTTCCTGAAGGAGGCAAATGAGGGAATGGGTCTCCGGTTTCCGAAGGGGGTTCGTGTGTACGTATCGTATGTCATTCCGGTGGTAATTCTTTACATCTTTGCCCAGGGATACTGGTCCAAATTTGTTGGATAGGATGGTTTACCTGGAGTGAAACAAAATCATGTTTAGGTGAAAAGGAATCTGGAGCATTTATGACAATGAAATAACAGGTTTGACAAAAAACAAACAAAAAGATCCTGGTTTTAGGAAAAACGTAAGCATATTTTAAAAAAGAATAGAAAAAAATAGAACAAAAAGAGTGTGAAGGCCGCCGGTTTTTGCACTCTTTTTTTGGCAATTTTGACGTTTTTTTGGTGTTTCTGTATGAAATACAGCAGGGAACCGACGCGTTGTATTGATTTTTGTACAAAAGAAGGTGGACATAACTTGAATTTTCCAATTGTTAAAAAGTTTTACCTATGCTATACTAAAGCAAATCCATTCTGTCTTTCCTTTGTGGCAGATTTCACAAAGAACAGGAAAGATTTCTTTGTCGAAACGAGGAACTGCGGGGAAAAGGGAGAAAATATAGCTAGAGAAAGAGGGTTTATTTGATGGGTTTGGCTACATTTATAGGCGGCATTCATCCATACGAGGGTAAAGAACTGTCTGAGGATAAGCCAATCAAGGTTCTCGCTCCGGAAAAGGGCGAGGTAATGGTATATCCGCTGTCCCAGCACATCGGCGCGCCGGCAAAACCGCTGGTTGCCAAAGGTGATCGCGTGCTGAGAGGCCAGATCATCGCAGAGGCAGGCGGCTTTATTTCTGCCAACGTGCTCAGCTCCGTTTCCGGTACGGTAAAGGGAATTGAGCCCAGGCTGGTTGCCAATGGTGCGATGGTGCAGTCTATTCTCGTGGAAAATGACGGTGAAGAGGAAGCGATTGAAGGTTTCGGAGAGGAACGGGACTATACAAAGCTTTCTAAGGAAGAGATCCGTGCAATTATCAAAGAGGCCGGAATCGTGGGCCTGGGCGGCGCCGGTTTCCCAACGCATGTAAAATTGACGCCCAAGGACGAAGCAGCCATTGACCATGTGATTGTCAACGGTGCGGAGTGTGAGCCGTATCTGACCAGCGACTACCGCATGATGATGGAGCGTCCGGAAGAGATTATCGGGGGTCTGAAGGTAATCCTGCAGCTGTTTGATAACGCAAAGGGCATCATTGGTATCGAAAATAATAAGCCGGAGGCTATTAAAAAGCTGACGGAGATGGTAAAGGATGAGCCGAGGATTGAGGTTTGTCCCCTTCTTACCAAATACCCGCAGGGCGGAGAGCGTACTCTGATTTATGCAGTAACGGGACGGGAGATTAACTCCTCCATGTTGCCGGCTGATGCCGGATGCGTTGTAGACAATATTGATACAGTGGCTTCTATCTACAATGCAGTATGTAAATCTACACCACTGCAGAGAAAGATTATTACCGTAACGGGGGATGCAGTGGCAAACCCGCAGAACTTTGAAGTACGTCTTGGAACCAGCTATCAGAGACTGGTAGAGGCAGCCGGCGGCTTCAAGGCGGAGCCGGAGAAGATGATTTCCGGTGGTCCGATGATGGGTCAGGCTCTGTTCAGTCTGGATTTCCCAGTAGCGAAGACCTCCTCTGCTCTGACTACTTTTACGAAGGATCAGGTTGCGGCCATGGAACCGTCTCCCTGTATTCGCTGCGGACGCTGTGTCAGCGTATGTCCGGAGCACCTGGTACCCCCTCTGATGATGTCAGCATCTCTTAGAAACGATCTGGAGAAGTTCCAGAAGTTAAACGGCATGGAATGCGTGGAGTGCGGATGCTGTGCATTTACGTGTCCGGCCAAGCGGCCTCTGACGCAGGCATTCAAGGAAATGCGCAAGGCAGTGGCAGCCAGCCGCAGAAAGTAGGAGGTGGGAAGAAATGGAAAAATTATTTAAAGTATCGTCATCGCCTCACGTTCGGGAGCAGATTACGACGCAGCGCCTGATGTTTGACGTGGTCATCGCTATGATTCCCGCCAGCGTTTACGGCGTATGGCAGTTCGGAATGAACGCGCTGATCGTCCTCATTGCGACGGTGGCAGCCTGCGTACTGTCCGAGTATGTATTTGAAAAGATGATGCACAAGCCGATCACGATTTCCGACGGCAGTGCAGTCGTTACTGGTATGATCCTGGCCCTCAACATGCCTCCGGAAGTTCCCTTCTGGATCCCCATGGTGGGCGGCGTGTTTGCAATTATCGTAGTGAAGCAGCTGTACGGCGGTCTTGGACAGAACTTTATGAACCCGGCGCTGGCAGCCCGCTGTTTCCTGCTGATTTCCTTTGCAGGCTTTATGAACAATTTCTCATCCTCTGCGCTGGGATTTGACAGCGTGTCCGGTGCTACAGCTCTGGCCCAGATGCGGGCAGGTCAGGAAGTGGACCTGGCAGCTCTGGTGATTGGCCGTGTTCCCGGAACCATCGGAGAGGTATCGGTGATTGCTCTGCTGATTGGTGCGGCCTATATGGTTGTGCGCAAGGTAATCAGTCTGCGGATTCCTCTGATTTACATAGGAACCGTAGCCATATTTGTGTTTGTATTCGGCGGCTTTGACATTCAGTATACGCTTTGCCAGGTATGCGCAGGCGGTCTGATTTTCGGTGCTTTCTTCATGGCAACGGACTATGTAACGAGTCCTCTTACCACGAAGGGACAGGTTGTGTACGGTCTTGTCCTCGGTATTTTGACGGGAACATTCCGTCTGTGGGGTGCATCTCCGGAGGGCGTATCCTATGCGATCCTTTTAAGCAACCTGCTGGTTCCGCTGATTGAGCGGGCTACGCTTCCCACGGCATTTGGAAAGGGAGGTCAGAAAAAATGAATCAGATTATAAAGAATACAATTATCCTCTTTGTGATTACTCTGATCGCCGGTCTCTGCCTTGGTGTTGTACATGATGTGACACTGGAACCTATTGCGGCGGCACAGGCAGAAGCGGCAAAACAGACGTATCAGGAGGTTTATCCGGATGCAGCCAGCTTTGCACCGACGGATGAGCTGACAGCGGCGGTAGAGGCCTGCGCAGCAGAAACGGAATCCTGGGGATTTGGCAAGGTTACAGTTGATGAGGCACAGCAGGCTCTGGATGCAGACGGCAATGTAATCGGCCATCTGATCGTGGCGACATCCGCGGAGAGTTACGGCGGCGATGTTCAGATTGCTGTAGGTGTCAGTTCTGAGGGAGCACTGACGGGAATCGGTTTCCTGGCTATCAGCGATACGCCGGGACTTGGTATGAACGCCAAGGAGCCGGAATTCAAAGATCAGTACAAAGGCAAGAAGGCAGAGTTACTTGAAGTAACAAAGACAGGCGCGTCTGCAGAGAACCAGATTCAGGCCATCAGCGGCGCAACCATCACTTCCTCGGCAGTAACAAACGCAACCAATGCGGCAGTTCATTTTGTAAATGACTGTCTGGCACAGTAGGAGGTGGATGAGATGAATAAATATATCGAACGTATTTATAACGGTATCTGGAAAGAAAACCCGATTTTCGTGCAGATGCTGGGTCTCTGCCCGACGCTGGCAGTTACCACATCTGCCATCAACGGCCTTGGTATGGGGCTTTCTACGACTGCTGTTCTCGTGGCAGCCAACATCCTGATTGCAGCTCTTCGGAAAATTATTCCGGATGGTGTGCGTCTGCCGGCTGAGATCGTCGTGGTTGCTTCTTTCGTAACGATTGTAGATATGCTGATGGAAGGTTTTGTTCCTTCTCTGTACGCATCTCTGGGACTTTATATTCCTCTGATCGTAGTTAACTGTATCATTCTGGGCCGTGCAGAGGCCTACGCCATGAAAAACGGCCCGGTTCTGTCTGCATTCGACGGAATCGGAATGGGACTTGGCTTTACGGTCGCCCTGGTTCTCATCGGTTCTTTCCGTGAGGTTCTGGGCGCAGGCACCATCTTTGGTGTAAGCGTAATGCCGGCATCCTATCAGCCGGTTTCTATCTTCATTCTGGCTCCTGGTGCATTCTTCGTTCTGGCAGCGCTGACAGCACTTCAGAATAAGCTGAAAATGCCCTGCGCTACCAATGGTTCAGCCAAAAAGAAGAACAAAAAGACTGCCTGCAGCGGCGATTGCTTAAGCTGTGCAGGTCACGGTGCAGAAAATAAAACGGAACAGGAGGATAAGTAATGAAAGAGTTACTCGTAATTGCGTTCAGCTCTGCTTTGGTAAGTAACGTCGTACTGAGCCAGTTCCTCGGAATCTGTTCCTTTGTCGGCGTATCGAAAAAGGTAGAGACAGCGGCCGGCATGGGCGGCGCGGTTATTTTCGTTATTACCATCGCCTCGATTGTTGCCAGCCTGATCTATGACTTTATTCTGGCGCCTCTGGGGCTTGACTATCTGAAAACGATTGTATTCATTCTGGTAATTGCCGCTCTGGTGCAGATTGTAGAGATGTTCTTAAAGAAATGTATGGTTTCGCTCTACAACGCTCTGGGCGTGTTCCTTCCTCTGATTACCACCAACTGTGCCGTACTCGGCGTTGCCATTACCAACGTACAGACTGGTTACGGTTTTGTACAGAGCGTGGTAAACGGTATCGGTACAGCTGTTGGATATACGGTTGCGATCGTGCTTCTGGCAGGTATCCGCGAGCACATCGAGGGAAATGATATTCCTTACAATTTCCAGGGTTCTCCCATTGTCCTGGTTACGGCAGGCTTGATGGCAATCGCATTTTTCGGATTTTCCGGATTACTGTAGAAGGAGGAGACGAAGATGGATATGAATTCAATTATCATTGCTGCCGTCGTCATTGCGGCAGTCGGCATTGCGGTCGGTATAGGCTTGGGCCTGTTCGGTGCAAAGTTTAAAGTAGAAGTGGATGAGCGGGAGGCTGCTGTCCGGGAAGAGCTTCCGGGCAACAACTGCGGCGGCTGTGGCTTTCCGGGTTGTGACGGCCTTGCAAAGGCCATCGCAGAGGGCAAGGCACCGGTTAATGCCTGCCCCGTGGGCGGAGCTCCCGTTGGCGAGAAGATTGCTGCCATCATGGGTGTGGAAGCCGGTTCTTCTGAGAAGAAGGTTGCGTTCGTAAAATGTAAGGGAACCTGCGACAAGACAAAGGTACAGTACGAGTATCATGGAATTGAGGACTGTGCCAAGGCAGCGGTGGTTCCTGGCGCTGGCCCAAAGGCCTGTTCCTATGGCTGTATGGGCTTTGGCTCCTGCGTGAAGGCATGTAAGTTTGATGCCATTCACGTGGAAGATGGAATTGCTGTGGTTGATAAGGAAAAATGTGTAGCCTGCGGCGCCTGCGTGGCAGCCTGCCCGCAGCATCTGATCGATCTCGTGCCCTATAAGGCAGAGCATCTGGTTCAGTGTAATTCCCATGACCGTGGTCCGGCTGTGAAGTCCAAATGCGAGGTTGGCTGTATCGGATGTACGCTCTGCACCAAGCAGTGTGAGTTTGATGCCATCCACATGGATAACAATGTGGCAGTGATTGACTACGAGAAGTGCACCAACTGCGGCAAGTGTGCAGAGAAGTGCCCGGTTAAGGTAATTCTGTAAAAAGTATAATTACAGCAGAAAACGGTTTGAAACGACCCCGTACACAAAGGCTATTTGTGTACGGGGTTTTTCCATATATGCCTGTAAAGTATATTTCGAATGGATAAAAATCCGGAACTGGCGCTTGGCAAAGGAAAATATCTTTTTATGAAAAAATTCCGCACGGGTTGCCATGCGGCAAAGGAGAATTATGAGTCAAAAAAGTCTTTTGGGGGATTTTATCAAATACGTGACGTTGAATATCCTGGGGCAGATCGCCTATTCCTGCTATACCATGGCAGATACTTTTTTTGTGTCAACCAGCCTGGGAACCGATGGCCTGACAGCCCTGAATCTTGCTTTTCCGGTATTTTGCCTGATGAATGGTACCGGACTGATGATTGGAATCGGAGGCGGAAGCCGATATTCCATTTTAAAGAGCGGAAATGACCAGCAAGGGGCAGATCAGAGTTTTACAACGGCGATGCGCCTGGCAGTGTTTTTTTCAGTGCTTTATGGCATGGCGGGACTGATGCTTTCCGGCCCTATTACCAGGATACTGGGGGCGGACGTGACGGTATTTGTCCCGACTCACACGTATCTGAAGACCCTTATGGTGTTTGCCCCTGCATTTCTGATCAACACAGTGCTGCAGTGTTTTATCCGCAATGACGGAAAGCCTTCGCTGTCCATGAAGGCCATGGCAGCAGGGAGTATTTCCAATATTGTGCTGGATTATATCTTTATTTTCCCCATGGAAATGGGGATCTTTGGAGCTGCTTTTGCCACAGGGTTGTCGCCGGTTATCAGTATGGCTGTGGTGCTGCCGTATCTGCTCCGCGGAAAAAACGGGTTTCATTTTTCTAAAAAAGGAGCGTTACGGGAAATGGCCGGAGGGATTATGGCCAGGGGAGTTCCTCCTCTTATGACAGAGGTATCCTCCGGCATCGTGATGCTTTTATTTAATGTGATCATCCTTCGCCTGGAGGGAAATACCGGTGTGGCGGCGTTTGGGGTGATTTGTGTTATATCTCTGGTGGTTGTGGCAATCTACACCGGCCTTTCCCAGGGAATCCAGCCGGTCATCAGCCGGAATTTCGGGATGGGAAACGGGGAAAATGTAAAAAAGGTATTAAAATACGCCATGGTTACGATGTCCTTTTTATCGGCGGCTCTCTATGTCATTCTGTTTTTGTATTCTTCAGAGCTGGCATACGTTTTCAATCGGGAAAAAGACATGGTTCTGCAGGGATTCGCCGTGCCGGGGATGAAAATATACTTTACCGCCTGTCCCTTTATCGGGTTTAATATTGTGCTTTCCACGTATTTTATATCAACGGATCAGCCGGTCCCGGGACAGATTATTTCTCTGCTCCGGAGTATGATTGTTCTGATTCCCATGGCAATTTTCCTGTCTTGGCGCTTTGGCATGACTGGAGTCTGGTCCGCGTACCCGGTAACAGAGCTTCTGGTGGCGGGAGCAGGCGCGGCGCTGTACCTTCGGGCAGGACGGCGGGGTGAATAAAGAGCGCTGAATCGTTCGCTGAAAAATGTAAAGCAAGGAGTGGTTCCCTGAGCGGGCAGCCGCTCCTTTTATATTACGAAAAGGGAGGAGTTTTGCTATGAAAACGAAGAAAATAACGAAAGAAACCATGGAGGCCTGGCGGAGCTATTTGAAGGAGCAGGAAAAAAGCCAGGCGACAATAGAAAAATATATGCGGGATGTCCGGCGGTTTTATGAGTTTTTGCCGGAGGAAAAGAGAATCCGGAGAGAAAGCATTCTGGAATATAAAGAGCAGCTTCTTATGTCATATAAGATCAGCAGTGTGAACTCTATGCTGATCGCGCTGAATGGTTTTCTTACGTTTTCCGGATTGGAACATATGAAGGTGCGGATCTGCAGGTTTCAGAGGCCGCTGGTCAGTGATCCGGGGCGGGAACTGGGACTTGAGGAATACCGACGTCTTGTCCAGGAAGCAGAACACCAGGGGAAACATCGTCTCGCCATGGTGATCCAGACATTATGCGCCACAGGGATACGGATCAGTGAATTGTCATATATCACATGGGAGGCAGTCCAGACCGGAAGAGGTGCTGTCTGTCTGAAGGGAAAAACGAGAGTCATAATCCTGCCAAATAAGCTGAGAAAGGAACTGGAACAATACTGCCGGGAGGCGGATATCTATTCCGGCCCGGTTTTTATTTCAAAACGTGGAAAGCCATTGGACAGAAGTAATATATGGATGGAAATGAAGCGCCTGTGCCGTCAGGCCGGTGTGGAAGAGCAGAAGGTGTTTCCCCATAATCTGCGTCATCTGTTTGCAAGAACCTATTATCAGAAAAATCACGATATCGTGTACCTGGCCGATATTCTGGGGCACAGCAGTGTTGACACCACAAGAATTTATACCAGTATTAGTATTCATGCTCATGAACGGGTTTTAGATGAGATGGAATTGATAGTCTGATAAAATAAAAACAAAATGAGAATTATGTGGTAGAAAATAATGGAAAAAACAGACTTAAAAACGGGATTATCCAACAAAAACATGTCTTATTTTGTCATATCATGTAATATTTTTCACATTCTTCCTTTTTAGGGTTGATTTATCCCGTTGTTCTGAGTATAATTTGTTATGAAAATCAGTTCTAATACTGTGTTAATGAGAATTATTACCACATAATTCTCATTCTGTAAAAAAACGAAAAGAATCAGAAAAATGGAGCTGCCAGATCATGTACAGAAGAGCTAACATAGTAAAACTAATCGACGTACATTCTCACATTCTTCCCGGCATTGATGACGGTTCTGAAGATTTGGAAGAATCAAAGAGCATGCTGGAGTTGGCATATAATCAGGGGATTCGCACAATTATCGCGACGCCTCATTATCGCCGGGGACAGAATATAGACGAACTAAAGAGACTTACCGGACTACTGAGACAGGAGGCAAAAAAACTTGATCCAGAGTTCGGTATTTTTTTGGGACAGGAGTTGATGGATTCCGAGGATACCCTGGAAGAACTGCTCCAAGGTAAAGCACTGACCATGGCAGAAAGCCGCTATGTGCTGATCGAGTTTTATCCTGGTGTGTCATATAATCGTCTCTGCCAACGTCTGCGCCAGCTGCAGATGGCCGGCTTTATCCCTATCGTGGCCCACGCAGAGCGATACGCCTGTCTGCAGGAAAGCGGCCAGGAGCGCCTGGAGGAGCTGATTGAAGCTGGAAACAGGATCCAGATGAATTACAGGAGCCTGTCTGGCAGCCTGCTGGATAAGCGGACTCGTTGGTGCAGAAGACAGGTACAAAAAGGGAACGTTCATCTTCTGGGAACCGATATGCACAACACAGGATCACGAGCTCCCGAGACAGAAGAAAGTATAAAGTGGATGGAAAAGCATTGTACCAGAAGACAGCTGTATCGGCTGATCCGGAAAAATGCGGAATCAATACTGGAGAAAAAGGAAGGAATGGAAAGGTAGAGGAAGATGGGAACTGCAAATTATGAAGAAGATGATGAGATTGAGATTGATCTGCTGGAGTTGTTATCTGAACTTAAAAAGAAACTGCTCTGGATCGTATTGGCCGGAGTGATTGGAGCGGCTGCTTTTGGGTTTTACAGCAAGCTGATCCTGACCCCGAAGTATGCGTCTACTGCGATGATGTACATCCTTTCCAAGGAGACGACGTTGACATCGCTGGCCGATCTTCAAATTGGAAGCCAGCTGACCAAGGATTATAAAGTGATGGTTACCAGCCGCCCGGTGCTGGAGAAGGTGATCGTTGATCTCGACTTGGACTGCGATTACGAGGAACTGAGAGAGGATCTGGTAATCGACAACCCGAAGGATACGCGGATTTTATCCATATCCACGGAGAATTCGGATCCGCAGCTGGCGGCTGATATTGTCAATACGGTGGCGGATCGTTCTTCCGAGTACATAGGAGAGATTATGGAAATGATGCCGCCAAAGATGGTGGAAGAGGGAATCGCAGCCACCGTTCCGGTTTCGCCGAAAATCCTGAAAAATGCAGTGATCGGCGGGATCATTGGGATATTACTGGTGTGCGGTATCGTAGCGCTGCGAGTTATTATGAACGATACGATCCGAACAGAAGAAGACATAACGAAATACCTGAATATTTCCACGCTGGCGGAGGTTCCTGCCAGCAGAAAAAACGAAGGTAAGGGGGAAAAACGCAGATGAAGGATATGACAGTTGAGATAAAAACGCCGGAAAAAGAAGAATTTCCATTTACAGAGGCGCTGAAGACATTAAGGACGAATATCCAGTTCAGCGGCCCCAATATTCGAGTCATCATGTTTACCAGTGCGATCCCAGGTGAGGGAAAGAGCCGGATCACATTTTCAGAGGCCTCTTCCCTGGCTGAGCTTGGGCGAAAAGTTTTGCTGATCGATGCGGATATTCGAAAAAGCGTACTTTTGAACCGATATCGCGTGCGACAGGAGGTTTCCGGCCTCAGCGAATACTTAAGTGGGCAGAAAATGCTGGATGAGATACTGTATTCCACCAATATCCCAAATCTGGATATCATTTTCGCCGGGCCGTATTCGCCGAACCCGTCGGAACTTCTGGCAGAGGAGGCATTTAAAGCATTGATCAGAGAGATGCGGGCAGCCTATGACTATATCCTGATCGATACGCCGCCGATGGCAGGGATGACGGACGGAGCCATCGTGGCGCAGTCATGCGATGGAGCAATCCTGGTAATCGAATCTGGAGCGGTAAGCCGGAAGATTGAGAAACGTGTGAAAGAGCAGCTGGAAAAGAGCGGCTGCCGGATCCTGGGGGCGGTTCTCAATAAAGTAGATATGAAGAGCGGCAGCTATTACGGAAAACAGTACGGAAAATACTATGGAAAGTATTATGATGACAAAGACCGGAGCTGATCCGGTCGGATAAACATGGCGGCACAGAGCTGCCGGGGGGAGACAAAGGAAGTGAACTGTCATGTGGGTTAAAAATCATGTGCTTGATATAGCTGCAGATATTATTGCGGTTTTACTGGCATATGTGACGTGCTATGGTGTTGCCAGAGGGGCGCTGCCCGTCGGAACGCAATGGTATGGCCTGTTTGTGGCGCTTGGCATCTATTTTTTATCTTCGCTTTTTCCAGCGGGAAAAAGCCAGAAGAAGAGTACTCTGGCAAATGTATGCCTGGGTGCGTTTCGTCAGACTGCCTGTATGGCAGCTCTTCTGGGAATCTTTTTATTTCTGTTTCGCGAAAACAGCAACGAAGTAAGAAGTTATTACGTGATCCAGATCCTGATGCTGTTTTTGTGGCTGAGCCTGGGACGGGTTCTTTGCAGAGCATTTATTTACTATTATTTCAGGCAGGAAAAAAACAGAACGCGTCTTCTGGTGTTTGCCAATGAGGGAAACTCTCTGCAGGCCATGCATCGTCTGGCTATCTCAGATCTGTATCAGTACGAGCTGATTGCACTGGCGATGGTGGACGGAGCCAGCGGAGATGTCAGGATCAATCGGATTGGCCATGGAGAAAATGGTACGTACATGGTAACGGAAGAAAAGAGCCTGGAAGAGTATCTGAAGCGTCAGGCTATCGATGAGGTTCTGCTGAGTCTTCCGTACAGCCGGAAGGAATATATCAGCCAGCTTTTAAAAACATTGCAGAGTATGGGGATTGTGGTTCATGTCAGCGCCAATAGCCTGGGACTTTCGGAAGAGGCCAAGCAGGTGGGAGAACTGGGGGAATATCGAGTACTTACATATGGAACACGGATCTTCACACCGGCGGAGCTTTTTATAAAGCGCGGGATGGACATCATCGGCGCGCTGGTGGGGATTGTCCTCACTGGGATCATAAGTGTTTTTACGGTGCCGGCCATCTGCCTGGAATCGCCGGGCAGTGTGATTTTCAGTCAGACCCGTGTTGGAAAAAACGGACGCAAATTTTTAATCTATAAATTCCGCTCTATGTATTCGGATGCAGAGGCGCGAAAAAAAGAGCTGATGGAGAAAAATGAGATGAACGGCCTGATGTTTAAGATCAAGGATGACCCCCGGGTAACGAGGGTGGGAAGATTCATCCGGAAAACCAGCATCGATGAGCTGCCGCAGTTTTTTAACGTCCTGATGGGGGACATGAGCCTGGTGGGCACCAGGCCGCCTACCGTGGACGAATTTGATCAGTATGAAGAGCATCATAAACGGCGTCTCTCCCTGAAGCCGGGGATCACAGGCATGTGGCAGGTCAGTGGCCGCAGCGATATACAGGACTTTGAAGATGTGGTTCGGATGGATCTGGAATACATTGATAACTGGTCTGTGTGGCTGGATGTCAAAATCTTATTTCAGACTGTCTGGGTTGTGCTATTCCGTAAGGGGGCATCATGAAAAAAGAAAATACGACGCCCGCATGGGTCGTTACAGGTTTGAAACTGCTTTTTTTTGCGGCTGTGATCGGTTTCGTTTCTTTTACGGTACGTTCTTACGGAGAAAAGAAAGAAGCGGAGCTGGCTGCGCAGCTGAGAGAGCAGCAACAGATGGAGTCGGGCATTCCCAATCCGGAAAAAGAGACGAGACTCTGGAACGGAACGGAATATCGGCAGGATCCCATCAATAAGATCATTCTCTGGGTGGGAGTGGATACCAGCGGTACAGTGGAGGAAAAACAGGTATCCGGTTCTGGCGGTCAGGCGGATGCCATAGGCCTTCTGATTCAGAATAAGGCGACGGATGAGGTGAAGATTCTGTCCATTCCCCGTGATACCATGACGGAGATAAGACTGTTTGATCTGGTGGGAAATGAGCTGGGAACAGATGTCCAGCATCTGAATCTGGCATATGGTTATGGAAATGGAGAAAAAGAGAGCTGTGAGCTATTGCAGGAGGCGGTTGAGAATTTGCTGGGCGGTGTGGAGATTGATGGATATCTTTCCATCAACATGAGCGCCATTTCGCAGCTGAACGATATGGTCGGCGGTGTCACAGTCCGGATCGATGACCCCGGACTGGCAAAACGGGATCCGGATCTTGTGTACGGCGCCACGGTCACGCTGCAGGGAGCGCAGGCGGAGAACTATGTCCGGTACCGGGATACAGCGGTATCCCAGAGCGCCCTTGGCAGGATGGAGCGCCATAAAATGTACGCAAATGCCTGGCTGGATCAGGCGTCTGCCATGCAGAAAAAAGACAGCCAGTTCCTGGGAGCCGCTTTCGAGGCGGTTCAGGATTATATGGTCACAGATCTCACTAAAGATGCATATCTGGACGCAGGACTGGCGGCGATGCAGACAGAAAATCTGTTTGAGGATGATCATTTTTTCACAGTGCCGGGAACCGGGACAGAGGGACTGGTCTACGACGAGTTTTACCCGGATGAGACGGCGCTGGAAAAATTGATTATAGATTTGTTCTATAAGGAGGCGTAAGGCGCACCATCGTCTTCTCCGAATGGAACAGAAAAGAAAAAGCAGAAAGGAGAGATGTTCTATGAAACGCAGGTATCAGGCCGGAATACTGGCTGCGGCTCTGTCACTCACTATGATGACAACCGCATTTGCCAATGTCAGCTCCAGTACGGGGATGGCAGGAAGCAGCAATGTCAGTGACCGTCCAAACAAAATCGAAGCGAGCGTTCCAGGCGGTTCCAGAAACAGTGGAGCCATGTCCGGACAGGCGCGGGAAGGAAGTACGCTGAAATTTACTGATAATTTCATTAAATCCAGCAAGTACAACCAGATTGCCCAGGTAAACGAAGGACTGGCCAATATCCAGTCTCTGACCAGCGATCTGGACTTAACAGGGTATAATCCCCTGGTTCGTTTCCAGGAGCTGCAGACAGAGTCCAAGCCAAGTGCTGCTAACCCGGTAAAGTTTGACATCTATGTGCCCAACCTGGTGGGAAATCTGAATAATGTTCAGATCCTCATCATGAACACAGAGACGGGAAAATGGGAATTAGTGGCACCGGCAGGAATTGACCCGGTGACCAAGATGGTAAGCGTATCTCTTACCTTTACGGGCCCCATGACAGTCGTATATAAGAACTAAGGGAACCGCAAATAGGGGGGTGCAGAACGGATGCAAATGCCTTGCATTCCCCCTTTTTTAAATACGGAGTAAAAATCAAATATTAAATTGATTATCTAAGAGAAATGTTTTTAGAGGGTTAATTTAGTGTTTGAGCGTAAAACGGGTTATGATGAAACGGATTTTCGTTTGAGTTTTTATGAGGTAAAGAAATATGTCATATGAAGTGATTCCACCGGTACAAGCAGTACTTGATGTATTTCCGGAAAAGAAAAAAGATGGGTTTGAGCGTGTGATGGAAGTGGCGCATTTGCTTATGGATGGTACAGTCGGCACGGTCTGTACTACGATAGATTCGGTGTTTCAGACATATGCGTTGATACAGGGCCGACGGGAAGCAAGAAAAATTATAAAATACACGAATAGCCTGGAAGAGGCAAAGATAAAAGCAAATATTGAGATGGGCAGACAGGCGTTGGAATCAAAGAAACTGAATAATCAATATAGGCTGCAAGATAAAGTGCTAACGCTTTATGTTGACAAACAATTTCAGAAGAAAATAGATCAGATTAGCAATGATTTTCAGATTATATCGAAGAAAACAAAAGAAAATTCATATCGGGTTATAAAAGAAATCGAACGCTATACGCATGCTTCTACGGTAGGAATGGATCAAAGATACAGAAACATTCTTCGAGAAGAAGAAATGATTTGCGGCGCATATCGGGAGATGCTCCATGATTTGAATCAAAAAGGAATCAATAAAATAAAAGCTGCGGAGATCATTTGCGTAAGGATCATTGACAATACAAGATGGTTGAGTGACGAGCGCTTTGATAACTTAATCCATGTAGTAAATAAATTACTTGAGCCAGAATATATAAATTTTGAAGAATACATGAATTTGCGTAATGCGTTCGGGAGAAAGCTATGATGAAGGAGCTTATGGAAAAAATATCAGGCATCATGGGAGATATACCAAAAGCGGTTGTTTTTATATGTTTTTTTGGAATTTTGATCATTATTTTAAGCAGTATTTATTTAAAAAGGAAAGCAAATGTCAGAAAACAGAGGATTGCATCGCGGAGGATCAGGAGTAATTTTGCGGACAGCAATTATAGAACGGAAATTTTAAGAGCATTACCAAAAGAAGCAGAATTGGATTTTACAAATTTGTATTACCAGCTGGATGAACTTCAGCATTTTATCGATCAGAGTAAAAATCAATTGGAGTCGCTTGAATCACACGTAATGCTGCGGACAGAGAAAAAAATTCAGGAATTAGGAAATCTGATTAAACATAAAGGAGATTATCTGAAAAGCAAGATGGATTTCCATCACTGCATATGTGTACATTATGCATCATTTACGCTGGCAAATAATATAAAACGGCAACAGGAGAACATACGGGATGTTTTTGTAAAATACAAAAAAGAATGCGATAAAATATCGGAACAGATTGCTTTTTTGAACCGACAAATCGCAAATTCAAACGAGAAAAAAAGGTATGAATATATGCGTTATCATAAAGAATATTGCGCACATCATCAGAGACTATCAAAAATAAAAAATATATTTGGCGCCAAAAATGCACAATATTTACAAATGGTAAAAGAGCAAAATAAATGCACAGAAAAATATAGAAATTATATCGTTAACAATTTTGGAAAAGGTGGGAGAAGTTGGGGGAAACGTCTTATGAGAAGAAAATTAGATTTGCTTCGTACTTCTTAAGAATATTGCAACAATAATATTCTTGTTAATCCTGCGATTGAATGAACATGGTTTATTATCAATGGTAAGAGTCCGGACTTTAGAACTTACTTGTTTGTGTCTTTAGCGAAGCGAAAGGAATGATAAAAAATATGAAAGCTGTTATACTTGCAGGCGGATTTGGAACTCGTATTTCTGAAGAATCGGAATACAAGCCAAAGCCGATGATTGAAATTGGTGGCATGCCGATTCTTTGGCATATTATGAAGACATACTCACATTATGGGATTAACGAATTTATAATTTGTGCGGGTTATAAGCAGCATGTGATTAAAGAATGGTTTGCAGATTATTTCCTGCACACTTCTGATATTACGTTTGATTTCACACAAGGAAACAAGATGACTGTCCATGATCAGCATGCAGAATCGTGGAAAGTAACAGTCGTTGATAAAGAAAGAATCAATTTCGAAGATGGAACCAGTCGTTTAGAAGATGTATGGAC
>CALAAS010000013.1 GCA_937885015.1 uncultured Clostridium sp. | reverse complement strand
AAATTCTAATTTTCCAATTTAACAAACTTGAATTTGTAAATATCATTTTACATTTTTATATGAAATCACAATATGACTTGGTGCAAATAATACTGATGCAATAATCAATAGCACTGACCTACTCATAATCCCACTAAATAAGAACAACATTGAAGGAATAATAGAAAGTGCTAATGCTCTGAAAACGCTGTTTTTCTTAAAACATATAATCCAAATAGCACAATAAAGCATTACCAATATGGTATCTACAATCAGATATAGTGCAAATGCTTCGTCAGACCACCACCCGAACCAAGTCCCCGGAATATTGATTATCATGAATCCGAAACAACCCAATCTCCCTACTTGTTCTGTGACCTCAACATATTTATTGTTCCACTTATTATCAAATCCATCTTTGCACTTAATCGCAAATACAACATTGGGTATCATAATGACTGCAATAAAAATCAGCCCAAAAACATTAAACCATTCCATATTATCTACCATCACAAACTCTGATTTGTATTTCTGTTTGTTTTAAAAATGGGCAACTCCGATTGGAATTGCCCACTCATTGCACTAATTATGCGATTTTTTCTTGCTTGCACCGATTTCTGCATCAATTGATGTAAGTTTGATGTAAATCGCTGTTTTTTTAGTTTTTTATCAAATGAAGTACGTCCCGTCTATTCGGTAAAACGGTACATCTTTACATCATCTTAATAGAGCTTTGCACCTGCTGGAATGTGGTCATCAACCATCAGAAGATGGAGCTTTTCTTCGCCTTCTTCTTCGTGGATAGCACTGAGGAGCATACCGCAAGAGTCAATGCCCATCATAGCTCTCGGTGGAAGATTTGTGATAGCAATAAGAGTCTTTCCAACCAGTTCTTCCGGCTCATAAAAGCTATGAATACCGCTTAAAATGGTTCTGTCTGTGCCTGTTCCGTCATCAAGAGTAAACTGTAACAGTTTCTTTGACTTCGGTACTGCAACACACTCTTTAACCTTTACTGCACGGAAATCTGACTTGCTGAATGTATCAAAATCAACAAATTCCTCAAATAAAGGCTCTACCTTTACCTTAGAAAAATCAATCTTTTCAGACTCAGTTTTTACATTTTTTTCAGGTGCTTCAGAAGCTGTATTATTTACATCATTTTTCTTATTTACACCATCTAAGGACTTCATTGTGGGGAACAGCAGCACGTCACGGATGGCCTGGGAGTCTGTCAGCAGCATAACCAGACGGTCGATTCCGTATCCGATTCCGCCTGTCGGAGGCATACCGATTTCCAGTGCATTTAAGAAATCCTCATCCGTATGGTTTGCCTCTTCATCGCCAGCAGCAAACGCCTCCTCCTGGGCTCTGAAACGTTCTCTCTGGTCAATGGGGTCATTTAACTCAGAGTAAGCGTTACACATTTCACGACCATAGATAAAGAGCTCAAACCGCTCTACCAGAGCAGGATTATCAGGTTTCTTTTTAGTCAGCGGAGAGATCTCCACCGGATGATCCATGACAAAGGTCGGCTGTACCATATGTTCCTCGCAGAACTCCTCGAAGAACAGGTTGATGATATCGCCCTTTTTATGGCGCTCCTCAAACTCTACATGGTGCTCTTTTGCCAGCGCCTTGGCCTCCTCGTCTGTTTCTACCTGCGTAAAGTCCACGCCGGAATATTTCTTAACCGCATCGATCATAGTAATGCGCTCGAAGGGTTTTGACATGTCAATCACTGTGCCGTTGTAGCTGAGAACTGCACTTCCGCACACTTTTTCTGCCAGATACCGGAACATGCTCTCCGTCAGCTCCATCATGCCTTCATAATCCGTATAAGCCTGATACAGCTCCATCAGGGTAAACTCCGGATTGTGGCGGGTATCGACGCCCTCATTGCGGAATACACGGCCAATCTCATAAACACGCTCCAAACCGCCTACGATCAGTCGTTTTAAATAAAGCTCCAGAGAAATCCGCAGCTTTACATCCTCATCCAGAGCGTTGTAATGGGTCTCAAAGGGTCTGGCTGCCGCACCGCCGGCATTGGAAACCAGCATGGGCGTCTCAACTTCCATAAATCCACGGCCATCCAGGAAATTCCGAATTTCCTTTAAGATCTGGGATCTCTTAATAAAGGTCTCCTTTACTTCCGGATTCATAATCAGATCCACATAGCGCTGACGATAGCGGATATCCGTGTTGGTCAGTCCGTGGAACTTCTCCGGCAGAATCTGCAGGCTCTTGGAAAGAAGTACAATGGACTCAGCATGGACAGAAATTTCTCCCATCTTGGTCCGGAATACCTTACCATGGATCCCCACGATATCTCCGATGTCCATCTTCTTAAATTCTTTGTAGGACTCTTCTCCCACATCGTCCCGAGCCACATAGGACTGGATATTTCCCTTTAAATCCTGAACATTGCAGAAAGATGCCTTTCCCATCACACGCTTGGACATCATACGGCCGGCGATGGTAACCTCTTTCCCCTCCATAGTTTCAAACTGATCTTTAATGTCGCTGCTGTGGGCCGTCACATCGAACTTGGTAATCTGAAACGGGTCTTTTCCGTTTTCCTGAAGTTCTTTCAGCTTTTCACGGCGGACTTTCAGCAACTGGTTTAAATCCTTTTCTTCTTTCTTATTCTGCTGGTTCTGCTCTGCCACTTCCTACACTCCTTTGTGAACTGCGGCCCGCAGTTTCCGTCCTGCAGGCCGCTCATGTATCAAACAATCAATTATCAGGATACTCTCTGGATCTCAAGGATCTTATACTGGATGGTTCCCGCCTGTGTTTCCACATCCACCGTCTCACCTGCTTTTCTGCCCAGCAGTGCATGGCCGACCGGAGACTCATTGGAAATCTTGTTCTGGAGGCTGTTGGCCTCTGTGGAACCTACGATCTTAAATTCCATCTCCTCGTCCTCTTCCACATCCAGAAGCTTTACTTTACAGCCAACGCTGATCTTCTCCAGATCAATCTCGTCCTCTACGACAACCTCTGCATTCTTTAAGAGTTTCTCCAGAGCCTCAATTCTGGCCTCGATGTCTCTCTGCTCATCCTTTGCCGCATCGTACTCGGCGTTCTCAGACAGGTCTCCCTGCTCTCTTGCCTCTTTAATCTTCTGGGCAATCTCCCGGCGTTTATTAACTTTCAGATCTTGAAGTTCATCCTCATACTGTTTTAAACCCGCATACGTTAAAATGTTCTTCTTCTCTGCCATGACAGCTATCCTTCCTCCTGATAATCCGTTTCCGAATTCATTCTAAATATTGCATCGCATTATTATAACTGATTCCCCTGGCAATGTCAAGGAAACCTCGCTAATTCAGCACTCCCCGCCAGCCGCATCGGTTCATCGTCCACCCGGCAGACAGTCCGTTCAGATTCGTTCCTCCACCAAGTGCTCCAGCTCTTCCAGGGTTGTGACCTGATTGATGTCATTGCGAAGCGCCGATGAATGGGGATAGCCGGCAGTATACCAGGCGACATGCTTTCGCATCTCCCGCATGGCCACCTCTTCTCCCCGGTATTCCGACTGAAGACGGCCATGGCGCACCACCATATCCTTCATCTCCCGGGGTGTCGGTTCCGGAAGCACTTCCCCCGTTTCCAGATAGTGGATAATCCGGCGAAACAGCCAGGGGTTTCCTTTGGCACCGCGGGCCACAAGCACACCATCGCATCCAGTTTCTTTTACCAGCCGCCCTGCATCTTCCGGTGTAAACACATCGCCATTGCCCCAAACAGGAATGGAAACTGCCTCCTTGACCCGACGGATAATATCCCAGTCTGCTTTTCCGGAATAATACTGTTCCCGCGTTCTGCCATGCACCGCCACCGCTGCCACGCCGCAGCTCTCTGCCATTTTTGCAAATTCCACAGCATTAACGGATTCCTCGTTAAACCCCTTCCGAAATTTGACTGTAACCGGTTTTTTAAGCTTACGTACCATGGCGGTCAGGATCTGTTCCGCCAGTTTCGGATTTTTCATCAGGGCCGAACCCTCGCCGTTATTGACGATCTTCGGAACCGGGCACCCCATATTCACATCAATGATTGCATACGGCCCCGCTTCCAGCTGCAGCGCCATCTCGCTCATAATATCGGGATCTGAACCAAACAGCTGCACCGCCACCGGCTCTTCCTCCGGCCTTGTCTCGAGAATGGGGCCTGTATTCTTATTTTTATAGAGAAGTGCCTTGGCGCTAACCATCTCCGTAAACATCAAACCGCAGCCCTGCTCCTTACACAGAAGACGAAAGGGCAAATCTGTCACTCCCGCCATGGGAGCCAGCGCCACATTGTTCTCCAATTCTACATTTCCTATCTTCAATTTCATTTCACTCTGCCTCTGTCCTTCCAGCGCCGCTCTTTTTTAACTGCCCAGGTATCCCTCCGGCGTCCCTTTCTTGCTTCCTCAATCCTCCTGATACCGTTCCATCTGCTCCTCATCCAGAAGCTCCGCCGCAGGAAGGCCGAGAACCTTTACTTTATAATATAATTCCAGAGATTCCAGAAGCTCGCGTTTATCTGTCTGATACTGCTTAATTTTCAGGGCGCTCCCGATTTCGTCAAACAGATAATCATTTTCCTCAGCTTCCACCTTAAACTGAAGATTTCCCTCCGGAGTAAATTCCAAAAGAAGAATTCCTCCAATATCCTCTGTGAACATAACACACATAATCTGAAGCTCCGCCTTTACCGCTTCCGGAAGGCCCGCAAAATCCTGATTCAGATAGTATTTCTCCACATACGAATTTGCACCGCAAAGTACTGTATTTTCACATTTTTCCATTTTCTTTCCTCCCAACCGGAACAGGGTATCCTGCTTTTTTCGCAGACCGACACAAAGGGCTGCCGTACGAATACGCCTTTCAGCAAACAACTGATTCGTGCAGCAGCCCCTTTGGTTCATGTTCTGTTTTTAGCGGATCAGCAGCTTGCTGATGGCATACTGATCTTCCGGAATATCTTTCTTCATATTCAGCGCTTCCTGAATGTCGAAATCCAGGAACTCGCCATGCTTGTAAGCCACCACCCGGTTGGTCTTACCCATTTCCAGCAGTTCCACTGCCTTTGCTCCCATAATGGAGGCGTAGACACGGTCTTTGCAGGTCGGAGCGCCGCCTCGCTGCATGTATCCCAGAATCGTCGCTCTGGTCTCGATTCCCGTGGCCGCCTCAATTCGTCTGGCCATGGATGCGGAATGCCCAATGCCCTCCGCATTGATAATGATGTGATGGCGTTTTCCCCGTTTCCGATTCTCAATAATCCGGTTAATCAGCACCTGCTCGTTTCCGTCATACCGCTCCGGAAGAAGGATGTCCTCCGCTCCATTGGCAATTCCGCACCACAGGGCAATATAGCCGGCATGGCGTCCCATTACCTCAATAATGCTGCATCGCTCGTGGGAGGTGGAGGTATCGCGCACTTTGTCGATGGCCTCCATCGCCGTATTGATCGCAGTGTCAAATCCGATGGTATAGTCTGTACAGGCAATGTCAAGGTCAATGGTTCCCGGAAGTCCCACCGTATTGATTCCCAGTGCGGAAAGCTTTCCGGCACCGCGGTAGGAACCGTCTCCTCCGATTACAACCAGGCCGTCGATCCCGTGCTTGCGGCAGATCTCCGCGCCCTTCTTCTGGCCTTCCTCCGTCACAAACTCCGGACAGCGGGCTGTGTAAAGAATCGTACCGCCGCGGCCAATGGTGTCCGCCACACTGGTTCCGTCCATATCCACAATTTCTTCCTGCAGAAGTCCGGCATACCCGCGCATAATTCCCTTCACGGCCATCCCCTGGTTAATAGCTGTGCGGACAACGGCACGAATTGCCGCATTCATACCCGGCGCATCGCCGCCGCTGGTCAGAACGCCGATTGTCTTTACCTCTTTTGCCATAACTTATTCCTCCATCCCGTATGCATCCAAATCGCTGTTCCCCAACAGCTGGATACACTGCGTTTACTTCTATAACTCATTTCTGTATCAATATAACCCAATTTATTCTAATTCATTTTCCCGGTCTTTTCAAGGGGGTTTCTGATATTTTTTTAACCATCCAGCCAAAACTGCACATTTTTACGTTAAAACCATCAGTGTATCCGCCCCAGGGGTTTTTCCACCACCTTCACATTTCCATCTCCCAGCCTTGACCGAAGCACCTCCAGCAGCGGTTCAACAGCCGACACATTCCAGTTTCTTGGCAGCACTTTTTTAGCCCGCTCCTTTCCCAGATAAATCACAACCGTATCATTTCCCTCCCAGGATCGCAGCGTGTCCAAAAGCTCCTTTTCCCCAGCCAGGTACGCTTCTTTATCCGCATACTGCAGCCAGAGTTCTCTTGGCACCTGGGAAAATGGGATAATCTGCTCCAAAATCAGTTTGCCCACCGGCTCATCGCCGATGGATGCCCGCCCCCGGATAAATACCTTCTCATCCGGATTCAGAAATTCCCGCCGCTTCTCATAATCCCGCGGAAAAACCAACACTTCTACGCTTCCGGCCAAATCCTCCACCGTCAGAAATGCCATCATCTGATTGGTGCGGGTCGTTTTTACCGTCTTATCGGTAATCATGCCTCCAATGGTCACGTAGGCCCCGTCCCGGATCGCAGCCTGTCCCGTCTCCTCCTCCACCGCAAAATCTGAGCTTTTTGCCGTCACATTCTTTTCCCAGAGTTCCAGATATGCCTCCAGAGGATGGCCGCTGATGTAAACCCCCAGCACCTCTTTCTCGAAAGCCAGAAGTTCTTCCTTCGTATACTCCCCCACATCGGGAAACTGAATCTGAAAATCCTTTTTCTCTTCCTCCCCAACAAAATCAAACAGGGACATCTGTCCTTCTATGGATGTTTTTTTCTCCTTGTTTTTCTGCTCCAAAAGCTGAGCAGAAATCAAAAACTTCTGCTTGCGCGTCCCTGGAAGTCCATCCATGGCTCCGGATTTAATGAAACTCTCCAGGGTTCTTTTGTTGACTTCCTTACTGCTCATCCGGTCAATAAAATCCTCCAGCGAACGGAATTTCCCGCGTTCCGTCCGTTCCCGGACAATTTCATCCACCACCGACTGACCGATACTCTTGATGGCAGACAAACCATACCGGATTGCTCCGTCAGCCACGGAAAAACTCCCTTCTCCTTCATTGATGTCCGGCGGAACGATTTTCATCCCCATCTGGCGGCAGCTCATGATATACTCTGACACCTTGGAGGCATTGTCCTTAACCGATGTCATCAGCGCGGCCATGAATTCCACCGGATAATAGTATTTCAGGTACGCCGTCTGGTAAGAAACCACCGCATAAGCCGCCGCGTGGGACTTGTTGAAGGCATATTTTGCGAAATCAATCATTTCGTCATAAATATGGTTAGCCGTCTTTTCATCAATTCCATTGGCGATACAGCCTTTCACGCCCTCTTCTTCATTTCCATACACAAAATTCTGGCGTTCCTTCTCCATCACAGCCGCTTTTTTCTTGGCCATGGCCCGGCGCACCAGATCGCTTCGCCCCAGCGTATATCCGGCCAGATCCCGCACAATCTGCATAACCTGCTCCTGATAGACAATACAGCCGTAGGTTGGTGCCAGAATCGGCTCCAGCTGCGGGCACTCATACGTAATGGAGGCCCGATCGTTTTTCCCTTTCAGGTACCGGGGAATAAAATCCATGGGACCCGGCCGATACAGGGAGATTCCGGCGATAATATCTTCCAGATTCTCCGGCTTCAGCTCCTTCATGAAACTCTTCATCCCGGAACTTTCCAGCTGGAATACCCCGTCATTCTTTCCGGTTCCGATGGATTCCAGTACCTTTTTGTCATTGTAATCAATGGAAGACAGGTCGATGGTCCGGCCAGTGGACTTTTTCGCCAGCTCCACCGCGCTCTGGATTACCGTCAGGGTTCGCAGTCCCAGAAAATCCATTTTTAAAAGTCCCAGTTCTTCCAGCGTCGTCATGGTAAACTGGGTAGTAATGGAACCGTCCGCCGCCCGGGAAAGAGGAACGTACTCATCCACAGCAGTCCGGCTGATTACCACGCCGGCCGCATGCATGGAGGTATGGCGCGGCAGTCCTTCCAGGCGCCGGCTCATGTCAATCAGATAACGAACCTCCTCATCCGACTCATAAGCAGAGCGCAGATCCGGACTGGCCTTCAAAGCCTTTTCCAGCGTCATTCCCAGATCATCAGGAATCATCTTGGCAATGGAATCGCATTTGGCATAGGGCATGTCCAGCGCCCGCCCCACATCCCGCACTACGCCTCTGGCAGCCAGCGTACCAAAGGTTACGATTTGAACCACCCGGTCTTTTCCGTACTTGCGAACCACGTAGTCGATTACCTCCTGACGCCGCTCAAAACAGAAATCAATATCAATATCCGGCATGGACACGCGCTCCGGGTTCAGGAAACGCTCAAAGAGAAGCTGATAACGGATGGGATCAATATCTGTGATCTCCAGGCTGTAGGCCACCACGCTGCCAGCGGCAGAACCCCGCCCCGGCCCCACCATAATTCCGCCTGATCTGGCAAAATGGATAAAATCCCACACAATCAGGAAATAATCCACATACCCCATGGTGTGAATGACATCCAACTCATATTCCAGACGTTTCTCCAGCTCCTCGTCTGCCTGTGGATAACGCCGTTTAAAGCCCTCCTGGCACAGCTTTTTCAGATATTCCCAGGAGGTATATCCCTCCGGCACATCAAACTGGGGCAGCTTTGTCACGCCGAATTCAATCTCCACATTGCAGCGCTCGGCAATCTTATGGGTGTTCTCAATGGCCTCCGGCGCATAGGGAAAAAGCGCCCGCATCTCCTCTTCCGACTTTACATAAAACTGACCGCCCTCATAGCGCATCCGGTTTTCATCTGCCACCTTTTTTCCCGTCTGGATGCAGAGAAGAATGTCGTGGGATTCCACGTCTTCTTTAAAAATGTAATGACAGTCATTGGTGGCGACCAGGGGAATGGAAAGCTCCTGGCTCATCCGAAGAAGACCCTGGTTTACCGTTTTCTGAGCCGGGATCCCATGATCCTGCAGTTCCAGGAAAAAATTGTTTTCCCCAAAAATTTCTTTATACTTTCGCGCGACACGGCAGGCATCCTCATACATGCCGCGAGCCAAAAAACGTGGCACCTCTCCTGCCAGACAGGCAGAAAGGGCTATGATTCCTTCGTGATACTCCCGAAGCACCTCATCGTCAATCCGTGGCTTATAATAAAAGCCCTCTACAAACCCCTTGGAGACAATTTTCATCAGGTTCTGGTATCCCTGATTATTCTCCGCCAGAAGAATCATATGATAATACCGGTCCTCGCCACTTCCGTGTTCCCTGTCAAATCTGGAACCGGGGGCCACATAGACCTCGCAGCCGATAATTGGCTTGATTCCGTTCTCTCTGGCTGCCCGGTAAAAATCAATCACCCCGTACATAACGCCGTGGTCGGTAATGGCCATGCTGTCCATCCCCAGCTCTCTGGCCCGAACTGCCAGCTCCTTTATTTTACTGGATGCATCCAGAAGACTGTATTCCGTATGAAGATGCAGATGTGTAAACGCCACGTTTTTCTCCCCCGTTCCTAATATAAGAGGGTGTTGCAAAACATCGTGTTTTGCGACACCCTCCGATGCACAGCCATTTGCTTTCAGGCTTTCAGATTTTCCGGCAAAGCAAACTGCTTTGCCCGCACGGCCTCTTTACTGGTTATTCAAATACTTCTCTATTCCTTCAATCGCCTGCGTCTCGTCCGCACCGTCCGCGGTTACCTTTATACTCTCTCCGGCTGCCATCCACAGCGTCATCATCCCCATAATGCTCTTGGCATTGATGCGCTTTTCATTGCTTTCCACATAGATGCTGCTCTCATACTGACTGGCAATCTGCACCAACATGGCTGCCGGTCTGGCTTCCGGTCCGATCGTCAGTCCGACTCTGATTTCCTTACTCGTCATAATATCCTCCTCTTTTCAAAAGAACATGCCGTCAAGCTTCTCTCCGTTCCCGAAGCTGCTCTGCTATGGCACTGATCTTTCTAAGCCGGTGATTGACACCTGACTTTCCCACCGAGGGAACGAGTCCCTCTCCCAACTCTTTCAGCGTTGCATCCGGCATCTCCAGCCGAAGCGCCGCAATCTGCGCCAGCGGCTCTGGAAGATAATCCAGTCCAACGGTATCTCGGATATAGGTAATATCCCCCAGCTGTTTCACTGCAGCCGATACCGTTTTATTGATATTGGCCGTCTCACAGTTTACCTGGCGATTTACGCTGTTTCTCATCTCCTTCAGGATCCGGATATTCTCCAGCTCCATCAGAGCTTTGTGGGCTTCCATCACGCCAAGAATCTCCACGATCTGGCTGCCTTCTTTTATATATACCACATAATACTTCTTTCTGACAACTATTTTCGCATCAATCGCAAAAGAAGCAATGACCTCCTGGAGCTGTCTTGCCTTTTCCTCTGAGGCACAGACAATCTCAAAATGGTAAAATTTCTCCGGGTCACTGATGGAGCCGGCCGCCAAAAACGCCCCTCTTACAAAAGCTCGTCTGCAGCAGGAATTCTGAATGACCAGGTTCCGGACCACCGACAGATTTTCATGTACTTCCCCGTAGCTGTCTACCAGCTTGGCAGCCTCCAGAACCCGGAGCGCATTCTCATGCTCCCGTACCATTACTGTATAGGTGCGATTTTTCTTTAAAAATGCATTTCGCCGGATGGAAATATCTGTTTTTATACGAAATGCCTGTTTCAGCAAAATGAAATATTTCCGGGCCACCGATACATTCTCCGTATGAATCCGGATACTGTAGTGATCCTCTTCATCTATGTGAATCTGACCGCAGAGGCTTAAAATCGCCGCAATTTCCGCAATCTGGCAGTGTCTGGCCGGACTGAGCTGACGCGACAGTTCCTCCTTTACCTGGGAAGAAAATGACATATCCCCACCTCTCCTTCTGATCAGCGTTTCGTTCTGCTGTCCTTCTCAATATCCCGATGCTCCAGTTTCAGGCCAATCTCCCGGTGATGCAGCAACCGATCGTAAAGCATCCCTGCAATGGTAACCGACCGGTGCTTTCCCCCGGTACACCCAATGGCAATTACCAGCTGATTTTTTCCCTCCTTAACATAATAGGGAAGCAGAAAATCTACCATTCCATATAGCTTTTCCAAAAATTCATCTGCTGTTCCGCCGCGCCGCACAAAGGCCTGAACCGGTTCCTCCATCCCGGTATGGCTTCGCAGCGCATCATCGTAGTACGGATTGGGAAGAAACCGTACATCCAGCACCAGATCTGCATCCGCCGGAATTCCATACTTAAATCCAAAGCTTAAGATCGTCACAAACAGGCTGGAAAATTTTTCATGTTTCAGAAAAATCCGGTCCATTTCCGCCTTCAGCTCCCTGGTCAGAAGTGTGCTGGTATCCAGAATATAATCTGCCCGCTTTTTCAGAAAATCCAGTTTCTGCCGTTCCTTCGCAATCCCCCGGTCCAGACGTTCCCGCCCGGCCAGCGGATGGCTTCGCCGCGTCTCCTTATACCGTTTAATCAGCGTATCATCGCTGGCATCCAGAAACAGAATCTCATAGGGCACCTGCCAGTCATCCCAGTCACAGAGCGTATCCTCCAACTGGGACAGCTCATCGCCGCTGCGCACGTCGATTCCCAGGGCCGCGCTGTGAATTTCACCGCGGCTGTCCTTTACCAGATCCGCAAAAGTACCCACTAACGAAATCGGAAGATTATCCACACAGTAAAATCCCATATCCTCCAACATTTTAAGAGCTGATGTCTTTCCGGCTCCTGACATGCCGGTTACAATTACAAGCCGCATCCTTCTTCTCTCTGCCTCCCAGCCTTTATGTCTCATCAAACCCCAGCATTTTCACTTCCGTCTCCAGCGTCACACCGGAGATTTCCCACACTCTTCTCCGGATATCCCGGCAGATTCCCCGGATATCATCCGCAGTCGCTCCGCCCCGGTTAATCACGAACCCGCAGTGTTTTTCCGACACCTGGGCGCCTCCGCGCCGGTATCCCTTAAGTCCAGCCTCTTCAATCAGCTTTCCGGCAAAATAACCCTCTGGCCTTTTGAAGGTGCTGCCGGCACTGGGGTATTCCAGAGGCTGTTTCTCCCGCCGCCTGGCGGCCAGTTCCTCCATCCGCTCCCGGATCGCCGCCGGATCCCCGGCAGACAGACAGAACTCTGCCTCCAGAACGATGTATCCTTTTTCCGGAATACAACTGTGCCGGTATCCCAGCTCCAGCTCCTTTGCATCCAGCTCCAGAACCTCTCCCTCCGGCGTCATGACGCGGACGCAAGTAAGAATATCTTTCATTTCACCGCCATAGGCACCGGCATTCATGACCACCGCACCGCCTAATGTTCCAGGAATCCCGGCCGCAAATTCAAAGCCGGAAAAGCCGTCCTCCAGAACATTTCTGGCAATTCGGGATAGAAGCAGTCCGGCTCCGGCCCGGTAGTATCCCGGACGGCCACTCTCCCCGAAAAACCCGGAAAAACCGCTCCCCATCTGAATCATGACACCATCATAACCCTGGTCACTGATCAGAAGATTGCTCCCATTTCCAAGAATATAAAAATCCACTGCCTCTTCCCAGCAGAGCCGGACAACCGCTGCCAGTTCCCGTTCCCCGGCCGGCGAAACAAAATACCTGGCCGGACCTCCAACCCGGAATGTGGTATGACCGCTCATGCTTTCCCACTCTTTTACGAGTGCACTTCCAGCGGCCGTCTGCAGTTTTTCTAAAAAATCCATCATCCTCTTCTCTCCAGCCATCAGTCTCTCTGGGCCATATTGGCCTGAACTCGCTTATAGAGCTCTCTGGCCGCATTGTAACCCATCTTTTTCTGTCGGTAATTAACCGCTGCCGACTCAACAATGATCGCCAGATTCCGGCCCGGACGGATAGGAATCGAATGGCAGACAATTTTGTTGCCAAGAAATTCCGTATACTGATCCTCCATTCCAAGACGGTCGTACTCTTTGTCCTTATCCCACTCCTCCAGCTTAATTACCATGTCAATGGACTGGGTATCCTTCACACTCTCCACACCAAACAGCGTCTTCACATCGATGATCCCGATTCCGCGAAGCTCAATAAAATGGCGTGTAATATCCGGCGCAGATCCAATCAGCGTCTCATCACTGACTCTGCGGATCTCCACCACGTCGTCGCTGACCAGACGGTGGCCGCGCTTAATGAGCTCCAACGCTGCTTCGCTCTTTCCGATTCCACTCTCTCCCATAATCAGAACACCTTCGCCAAACACATCCACCAGAACACCATGGATGCTGATCATGGGCGCCATTTTCACATTCAGCCACCGGATTACCTCCGCCATTAAGTCAGACGTGGTTTTCTCTGATACCATACAGGGCACGCCGTAATAATTGCACAGTTCCAGCACATCCTCATCCGGAGCCATCCCGCGGCTGTAAAGCAGGCACGGAATCTTAACGGACAAAAGGTCATTGAACACCTTATGGCGGCGTTCCGGAGTCAGCGTTTCCAGGTATGCATTTTCCACATAGCCTATGATCTGCACCCGATCTTTGTCAAAATGGTCGAAAAAACCCGTCAGCTGCAGCGCGGGGCGGTTCACATCCGGATGAATCAGCATAACCGTATCCGTATCAAGCTCCGGCGTCATATTGCGAAGATTCAGCTTATCAATCAGTTCCGTTATCGTCACTCCACACATCTCCAAGTTCTCCTTTTTTCTCTCGATTCGGACTGCCCTTTAACCGTCAATCCATTTCTTTTATCCTATCACAACTTTGTATCCTTGTCATCACACGGTTTTTCCGCTCCGGAAGTTCCCCGAAAAAAACCGTATACAGCTTCCGCTGCCGCCCGGTTCATCTGCGGCACCCCCATCAGTTCCTCCACTGTCGCGGCGCGGATTGCCTCAACTGTTTTAAAAGCACGCAGCAGTGCCTTTCTTCTGGCCGGCCCGATTCCCCGGATATCGTCCAGTACGGAATGCACCTGCTCCTTACTCCTCAGGCTGCGATGGTACTCAATGGCAAACCGATGCGCTTCGTCCTGAATTCTGGTAATCAGCTTAAATCCTTCTGAATACCGATCAATGGGAATCTCCATATTCTGATAATACAGTCCTCTCGTCCGGTGGCTGTCATCCTTTACCATTCCGCAAACTGGAATCGCAAGCTGAAGCTCCTCCAGCACCTCCAGGGCAATATTGACCTGCCCGCGGCCGCCATCCATCATAATCAAATCCGGAAAACGGGTAAAGCTGCCAAAGGACAGATCTCCTCCCTCCTCCTGCAGGCGTTTTGTCTCCTCCAGGCCATGGGAAAAGCGGCGGAGCAGAACCTCCCGCATGGACGCATAATCATTGGGCCCTTTCACAGTCCTGATCCGGAATTTCCGGTAATCATTTCGCTTGGGCCGCCCATCCTCATACACCACCATGGAACCAACTGACTCAAATCCGCTGATATTGGAAATATCGAAAGCTTCCAGGCGCTTTATGCCCTCCAGGCCAATCCATTCGCCGATCTGATTCATGGCGCCGATGGTACGAAGCTCTTCCCTCTTTATCTTCTCCTTATCCTGAGAAAGAACCATACGGGCATTTTTTTCTGCCAGCTCCACCAGGCGCTCTTTTTCTCCTTTACGCGGAACCACCACCTTTACCCGCTGCCCCCGTCTCGCTGTCAGAAAACGGGAAATTACCTCTGCATCCTCCAGCTCTTCCTGCACCCATATTTCATGAGGCACAAAGGGAGTTCCCGCATAAAACTGTTTGACAAAGCTGTTTAATATCTGGCTCTCCTCCTCTGCCGGAGAAATATTGATATGAAAATGTTCCCGGCCGATCAGACGGCCATCCCGGACAAAAAACACCTGGGCAACCGCGTCTCTCTCCTCTCTGGCCAAAGCTATGATATCCCGGTCTTCCATACTCTGGCTGGTAATCTTCTGCTTCTGGGCCACTTTTTTCACACTGGCTAAAAGTTCCCGGTACTCAATGGCCTTTTCATACTCCAGGGCATCCGAGGCCGCCATCATTTTTTCCTGCAGGTATGTCATAACCGGCTCATAATGGCCCCCCAGAAAATCCAGGGCCCTGTGGACAGACTGCCGATATTCCTCTTTGGAAATATAAGCCTGACACGGCGCGTCACACTGATGAATGTGATAATACAGGCAAGGCCGGTCTTTCCCAATCTCCTGGGGAAGTTTCCGGCTGCAGGCCCGGATATGATAAATCTTTCGCATCAGTTCAATGGTATCCTTCACAGCTCCGGCACTGGTAAAGGGGCCGAAATACCGGTTTTTATCCTTTTTCATCTGCCTGGAAAACAACACCCGCGGATATTCCTCCGTTACCGTCACCTTGATATACGGGTAGGTTTTATCGTCCTTCAGCATCGTATTGTAACGGGGGCGATGCTCTTTAATCAGGTTGCATTCCAGCACCAGAGCCTCCAGCTCCGAATCCGTCACGATATACTCAAACCGGGCTATCCGGGAGACCATCTTCTCGATTTTTGCAGTCTTACTTCGGCTGCTCTGAAAATACTGCCTTACCCGGTTTTTCAGGCTGATGGCTTTCCCAACATAAATAATCTCGTCCCGGGCATCATGCATGATATATACTCCCGGCTGTGCCGGAAGCTTTTTTAATTCCTCTTCGATCTGAAACATGCTTTAACTCCGCCGCAGCCTGGGCGCATCATACCTCTGCTGCATCCTTAAGTACTGCCGGATCCGATCCAGCTGTTCCTCCTCTGTTCCCTCCATCGGCGCCAGATCCAGAGAAAAACAGAGACTGTCCAGTTCCCGTTTTCCAACCTTCCCCTGCATACGCCGCAAAATTGCCAGGCGCTCCTCCACGGACTCTGTATCCAAAAACTCCAAAAGCAGCGGATTTAAAGGGCGCTCCTCCGAATCTTTCCAGCCGGGTTCCCTTTCTTCTCCTTCCTTTCCGGCACGTTTTGCCCCGCTTTCCCCTGTATCTTCCGGTTCCAGTCCGGCAGAACCTGCCCCACCGTACCAGGGTCCACTGATGCGCTCAAACCTGTATTCCTGCGTCACATCCGGGTATTTTTCCCGGTCTACTTTTTCCATAAACATAGACAGCGGGCGCACCCACACGCCGTAATCACCGTAAAGCGCCTGATACACCACCATTGGCTCTCCCGTTTCCGAGTGGGTCGCCACAGCCACAATCTGGTATTCCTTCTTCTTAAAATGCCGGTACCGTTCCCCGGGTTTTGGAATCTCATTCATGTAAAAGACCTCCGTAATGATACTGATTTGCCGCGTTCCAAAGAATCCACTCTTCATATCCCGCGTCATAAACAGCCTGAATCTGCTGACGAATCTCTTCATCTCCGTATTTTTGATAATGTTTCAGATAAGACGCCGTAAAATCCTGCAGCCATGGACGCACAACCGCTGTTTTCGCCTGATCTTCCCTTTGCTTTATTTCTCCAGTCTGCATTTCCGCCTTCTCTGACTCTCTGCCTTGCTGCCCAAGCTCCGCCTGAGCCGGCGTGGCAGCCTCAGCTCCGTACATAGCCAGCTCCTCTCTGGATTTCTGAAGAGCGCCGAGAATTGTTTCATAGGGATGAAGATCCGGATGATCCAGTCCAAAATTGCCATCCCCATAATGAGACGGATAAATCATTGGGCAGATATAATCCAGTTCTTCTGCCAGCTGACCGTAAATCTGCCCCACTGCCCCGGCATCCTGGGGACTTCCAATAATCGCGCCAAACACATCCGCTGCAACAAATACCCCCTCCTTTCGCAGAGCCTCTGCCGCATAGGAAGTGAATTCCGTGATGATCTCAGTCCGGCTCTTTCCCTCTGTCAGTGTCTCATCAAATACCACCTGGCGCATGGTTGAATCGGTGGAAAAGCGGATATAATCAAACTGAATCTCATCAAAGCCGGCCCGGGCCGCCTGAATCCCCGTCTCCACCAGGTAATCCCAGACTTCCCGGTTATAAGGATCTACCCAGGCCAGTCCGCTTTTATCCCGATATAGACTTCCATCCGCCCGTTTCAGGCTCCACTCTGGCTTCTGCTCCGCCAAAAACGGATCCCGGAATGCCACCACCCGGGCGATGGCATAAATATCGTGCTCCTGGAGTTTCTTCATCAGTCCTGCAAGATCCGGAATAAAATCCCGGCATGCCCCGGTCTCTGCCAGCAGCGCCGAATCCGTCTGGGCAGCAATATAACCCTCATCCGTCTTAAAATCAATAACAACCGCATTTAATTCCGTCGCATCAATCTGTTCAATAATGGAATCCATCATCTCCTCATTGCCTGCCACGTGGGCTGACACGTAGATTCCCTTTACCTTTACCGGTTCTGGCTTCTGTTCCATCTTATCGTCTTCATCCGTAATCCCCAGCACCGACTCCTCTGAAGCAGAGCCAGTGCTTTCCAAAGGCTCTGTCTCCATCTTCTCCTCGGCCGGTGTTTCCACCGGTGTGTATCGGGTACATCCCGCTGCCACACTGCCACCCACTGTCAGAAACCCGGCACACAAAAGCAACAGTCCCCATTTTCTTTTCCTATTATACTCTTCCATCTGCCCTCTTCATTCCTATCTTTTTCATCGTGCACCCTTTCACAGAGCACACTTCCCCCATGTAAGAAAGAAACTCGCCCGCGAGCTTCTCCGCCTAAGGCGGGTCGCTTCCTATGCAAAAATAAAACAGGGCGCCGCAACGCCCTCCAAAACGAAGCGCCCGGTCTTTCACAGTAAATGTAAAAACCAGTATGCGCAATGATATAATGCATTATATCCCAGAGAGATTTTTTCTGTCAAGATTCGCTGAACAAAAGGCTGCTTCCCACCGTTTTTCTGCATGTTTTTCCTTTGGCTTTACTTTTTTTTCGATTTTTTTCATTTTCCCTCTACTCAAATCTCTCTTTTTGTAGGATAATAGAAACGATATGGTTTCATACAGTTATTTTTATCAGAACGGGGGATAAAATGAAAATCGGATTTGATAATAACAAATATTTAAAAATGCAGTCGGATCATATCCGGGAGCGCATCAACCAGTTTGGCGATAAGCTTTATCTGGAATTCGGCGGAAAGCTGTTTGACGATTACCATGCATCGCGCGTTCTTCCCGGTTTTGCACCGGACAGCAAGCTTAGAATGCTTCTGCAACTGGCTGATCAGGCTGAAATTGTCATCGCTATCAGTGCAGCTGATATTGAAAAAAATAAAATTCGCTCTGACCTGGGGATCACCTACGATGTGGATGTGCTTCGTCTTATTCAGTCTTTCACTGATAAAGGGTTTTATGTTGGCAGCGTAGTCATCACCCATTATTCCGGTCAGAGTACAGCAGATACCTTTAAGCACAAGCTGGAAAAAATGGGAATCCGCGTATACCGCCATTATACCATTGACGGGTATCCAGGAAATGTTCCCCTGATCGTCAGCGATGAAGGCTACGGGAAAAACGATTACATCGAAACCTCCAAGCCTCTGGTGATCGTGACGGCCCCGGGCCCCGGAAGCGGCAAAATGGCCACCTGCCTCTCCCAGCTTTACCATGAAAACAAACGTGGGGTCAAGGCCGGTTACGCAAAATTTGAAACATTTCCCATCTGGAATATCCCGCTGAAGCATCCGGTAAACCTGGCCTATGAAGCTGCCACAGCAGATTTAAACGACGTCAATATGATTGACCCCTTCCATCTGGAGGCCTACGGCGTAACCACCGTCAATTATAACCGGGATATTGAAATTTTCCCGGTTCTGAGCGCTATTTTCGAAGGAATTTACGGCGAAAACCCGTACAAGTCCCCCACAGATATGGGCGTTAATATGGTTGGAAACTGCATCATTGACGATGAAGTATGCTGCGAAGCTTCCAAACAGGAAATTATCCGACGTTATTATCAGGCTCTGAATCGGGTTATCAGAGATCAGGGAAGCAAAGATGAGGTTTATAAAATCGAGCTTCTGATGAAACAGGCAAAAATCTCCACAGACATGCGGCGCGTTGTTCCGGCTGCCCTGCAGGAAGCTGAAGTTGAAGGATCCCCGGCTGCTGCCATTGAGCTTCCGGACGGAACTCTGGAGACGGGAAAAACCTCCAACCTTCTTGGCGCATCGGCTGCTCTGCTGCTCAATGCCGTAAAAGCTCTGGGAAACATTCCCCACGACACACACCTGATTTCTCCCATTGCCATCGAGCCTATTCAAAAACTCAAGGTAAACTACCTGGGAAGTCACAATCCACGCCTCCATACCGATGAGGTTCTCATTGCCCTTTCCATGTGCGCTGCCACAGATCAAAATGCACAGATTGCACTGGAGCAGCTGGAAAAGCTTCGAGGGTGCCAGGTTCACACCTCCGTCATGCTTTCAGAAGTTGATATCAAAACCTTCAAGCGTCTTGGTATTGACCTGACATCTGAGCCTGTATACGAACATAACCGTCTGTATCACTAAAAACAGACTGGATGCCGGAATGTCAAAAAGGTGGTGCAAAACAGATAAAATGTTTTGCACCACCTTTTCCAATTCTAATTACAGTTCCCGATTTTCTGCGCTCTCTTCCATTTCCTTTGCAGCCTCCGCGGCTGTCTCCACATGCTCTATCGTCTCTTTCGCAGTTTCCGCGGCTGCCTCCGCGTTCTCTTCTGCTTCTTTCACAGTCTCTGCGGCTGCCTCCGCATTCTCTTCTGCTTCTTTCGCAGTCTCTGCGGCTGCCTCCGCATTCTTCGTCATTTCCTGCACGCGTTCCGTATTGCCTGTTTGTTCCTCCGGCTCCGGAATTCCCTTGACCTGACGGAAAATCTTCATAAATTCTTTGCCCGTAATCGTCTCTTTCTCAATCAGGAAGGCTGCGATCTGATCCAACGCCTCTCGGTTTTCCAAAAGAAGACGTTTGGCTTCCTCATAAGAATCCTTCAGGATCTTCATAACTTCCTGATCAATATCCGCTGCTGTCATATCGCTGCAGTTCAAAACAGTCCGCCCATTGAGATATTGATTCTCCCGGCTTTCCAGACCCATAAGCCCAAATTTCTTCGACATGCCATACTGGGTAATCATAGCTCTGGCAATCCGCGTCGCCTGCTCGATATCATTGGCCGCTCCGGTTGTAACCGTATCGAATACGATCTCCTCCGCCGCGCGGCCAGCCAGATATCCCACCAGCATGGCCCGGATCTCCTTTTCTGTATTCAAATACTTTTCTTCCTCCGGAACCTGCATCACATATCCGAGAGCGCCCATGGTACGCGGAACAATCGTAATCTTCTGCACCGGTTCAGCATCTTTCTGCAGGGCACTGACCAAAGCATGGCCCACCTCATGATACGAAACGATACGCCGTTCCTCTTTGCTGAGAATCCGGTCCTTCTTCTCCTTTCCCACCAGAACCAGCTCTACAGACTCAAACAGATCCTTCTGGGAAACGGCCTGTCTTCCATTCTTAACAGCCGTAATGGCAGCCTCATTCATCATGTTAGCCAGATCCGCGCCAACAGCGCCGGAAGTCGCCAGGGCGATCTCCTCGAAATTCACGGTCTCATCCAGCTTCACATCCTTGGAATGCACCTTTAAAATCTCGACCCGACCTTTTAAATCCGGCTTATCCACAATGATCCGACGGTCAAAACGGCCTGGGCGCAAAAGAGCCGGGTCCAGAATCTCCGGACGGTTGGTAGCCGCCATCACAAGAAGTCCTTTCGAAGAATCAAAACCATCCATCTCCGAGAGGAGCTGGTTCAGCGTCTGCTCCCGCTCGTCATTTCCTCCCAGCCGGGAGTCACGGCTCTTACCGATGGCATCCACCTCATCAATGAAAATGATGCAGGGGGCAGACTGCTGCGCCTGCTTAAATAAGTCGCGGACACGGGATGCACCGACACCTACGAACATCTCCACAAAATCCGAACCGGACAGAGAATAAAAAGGCACCTTGGCCTCTCCGGCCACCGCTTTTGCCAGAAGCGTCTTACCCGTTCCGGGCGGACCCACAAGAAGCGCCCCCTTTGGAAGCTTTGCACCGATCCTCGTATATTTCCCCGGATTATGCAGGAAATCGACGATCTCCGTCAGGGATTCCTTGGCCTCGTCTTCGCCGGCCACATCCTTAAAGGTAACTCCCGTCTCCTTTTGTACGTACACCTTGGCGTTGCTCTTTCCAACCCCCATGATGCCGCCTCCGCCGCCCATTCGTTTCATCATAAAATTAAACAAAAACAGCATCAGGGCAATGGGAACCACCCACTCCAAAATGAACAGGAGCACGCTTCCTGTGGCATCCATCTGGGCCTGTTCGTAAGTCTTTACGCCCCCCTCATCCAGTTTTTTCTGCAGATCCGGGTCATTCATGGGAACCGTATAGTACTCCATTCCCAGAACCGCGCCATATTTTCCCTGGCTGCCCGGATATTTCACAGAATCTGCCTTGGGGATGATCTGGATCCGATCCGGCCCTACCACAACCGACTCTACCTCGCCTTCCTCCAGCATCTGATTGAACTCGCTGTACGGCAATTTCTTCTCACGATTTCCCTGCCAGATGCTGTGCATCATCCACACACACGTCAGGGTAAACACAATCGTAATCAGAAAAACAAAGTAATTCTGGCCGCCTCGCGGGGACTTTCCGTTTTTATTCTGATTGTTATTATCCATAAATCCGTTCTCCATTCTGCCTGTATCTCCTGCGCCATCTTCCTTCCAGTTTTCAGCAAAAAAGGCCCTCACTCTCTTTTGCCGACTGCATCTTCCGAAAAGAATTGCACATTCTCTATCATTATAGTGGCACGTTCTCTATAAATCAAGAACTGAAACTATTAAAAAGTTATAAAGTGTTGTATACTGATCACAGAATACGCCAGGGACATCTGGCTTCACTTTCAGAAAGCGTGGTATTTTTATGAAAGCACTCCATCAGATCCACTCCATTCAACCCGTATACGAAAAAAACTCCCGGATTTTGATCCTGGGGTCATTCCCATCCGTCAAATCCCGGGAGTCCGGCTTTTTCTACGGGCACCCTCAAAACCGTTTCTGGCCGCTTCTGGCCACTCTGCGGAATGAACCAATTCCCGCCTCTATCCCTGATCGGCACGCTTTTTTGCTGCGCCATGGCATCGCTCTCTGGGACGTCATTGCCAGCTGCACCATCGAGGGTTCCAGTGACAGCTCGATCCGGGATGCAGTTCCCAACGACCTGAGCCTCATTCTGGAAAACGCTGATATTCAGGCTATCTTTACCAACGGCGGCCTGTCTGGAAAGCTGTATGACCGGTACTGCTTTGCCAAAACCGGTGTCCAGGCCATAAAACTCCCTTCCACCAGTCCAGCCAATGCATCCTACTCCCTAAAGCGCCTGGAGGAGTCCTGGAGCCGCATCAATGATTTTCTGTAACAGATGCCTCGCCCTGAACCGTTACGATTTTCTTTTGCACACATAAAACAAATCCACCATATATTTCCCGAATCGTCTCTCTCATCCCGGTGCATACTGAAACTGAGGTGATGATGATGAAAGAAAAATCGGGCGTTCTTTCCGGCTCCGGCGATAAAGACCTGGCAGACGCCATGGAAAGCTTCACAGAAATGCAGATGGACATCTGTTCTGCCACAGACTGCACAGGACTGATCCCCGCACTTCCAGCTTCGGACAGCGAGATCACGTCCTATGAACAGCTTTACCATTTTCTACCCGGCGCTAAATAAATATGGCCTGCACAAGGATCATATAGCAGACGGTTCCTGCCCCAATGCTGAGAAGAGAATTTTTCTTCCAAACATGAAATACGGCTACGACTGCCGAAGCCAGAAACTCCGGCAGTCCGAAGGGCCAGGAAAAAACCGTTACCCCCTTCAGGCAATACACCACCAGAAGGCCCATGGCCGCATACGGCAGGACACAGCCCAGGTACTCCACGTATCCTGGTATTTTTCTGCCTTCCGGAAAAATTAAAAACGGAAGAAAACGGGTCAGGATCGTTCCTGCTGCCATGGAAAGTGTCATCCATAAAACTGCTTCATTTTTCATTCTTTTCCTCCCCCTTTCTCATCTCTTTCCGGTATCCCGCTGTGACCGCAGCGAGGATCAAAAGCATAGAGGGTATGATAAAAGAAGAAGATCCGAAAACTACCAGGCAGAGAACAGAGCTCACAACTCCGGTTACCGCCGGCCCATGATCTTTCTGTCCCATCCACTGCTCCGTAAAAATCATCACAAACAGCGCTGTCAGCGCAAAATCCAGACCCTTCGTGTTAAAATGGATCGCACTTCCCAGAACCGCTCCTAAAACGGTTCCCAAAACCCAGTAGCACTGATCCAGAAATGTAACCCACCCATACACCCCTGTCTCAGAAATCCCCTCTGGAACCTGTTCGCTGCAGAGAATAGAAAAAGTCTCGTCCGTCAGTCCAAAGATCAAGTAAGCCTTTCCCTTTCTGACCTTTCTGTACTTTCCCAGCATGGAAATCCCGTAGAAAAGATGGCGGGCGTTTACCATCAGAGCCATCAGAAATGCAGCTGCCGGACTGGCGGCAGCTGTCAGAAGATTTATCCCCACATACTGCAAACTGCCGGCATACACAATAATACTATTTAACGCCGCCCATCCAATTCCATACCCGTTGACGCTCATCAGGATCCCATAGGCCATTCCCAGAAACACATATCCCACCATCACGGGAATTGTTTTGGGAAATGCATATTGCAATGCGCTGTTTTTTTCCTCGTCTTTCACTTTCATGCCTTTCTCTTCCTTTTTCTTGCAAAACATATGGTTTTACTGGTATACTGATCTGCGAACTCAAGTATAGGCACAAAGCAAAATGATGTCAAGCAGGAGGATTATCCATGTATCTGTCAACACCCCATTCCGGTTCTTCCGGTTTTTCATATGGCAGCTGCCATTGCTGCCCGCGCCAGTGCGGAGTTGACCGCACCAGGCAGTTTGGTTACTGCCACAGTCCCGCCCAGGCAGTTGCCGCCAGAGCCGCACTCCATCCATGGGAAGAACCCTGTTTGTCCGGCCTTCACGGAAGCGGGACTATCTTTTTTTCCGGATGTACTCTTCGCTGCTGTTTCTGCCAGAATCACAAAATAAGCTGGGATGGCTTTGGTAAACCAGTCAGCTCAAAGAGGCTGTCTGAAATCATTCTGGAACTGCAGGATCAAGGCGCCCACAATATCAACCTGGTCACAGCCACCCAGTACCTTCCCACATTGCTGGAAGTGCTGCCTTCCGTGAAACCGCGCCTTTCTATTCCTATTGTCTACAACTGCGGCGGTTACGAGACCATAGAGGCCATCGATGCACTGGCTCCCTACGTAGATATCTGGCTTCCGGATCTGAAATACTTCTCCCCCGATCTGTCAACCCGATACTCCGGCGCAGAGGACTATTTTAAAATCGCTTCCGCTGCGATCCTGCGCATGATCTTTCACAGCGGCCCGCCTGTCTTTCAGGATTTCAGGGAAAAAAATGCCTCCATTTCCCTTCTTCAAAGCGGTGTCCTGCTCCGCCATATGGTGCTTCCCGGTCAAAAAGAGGATTCCATCCGGCTCCTTCACTGGATCCACGACACCCTGCCCTCCGGCCATTTTCTCCTGAGCCTTCTGAGTCAGTACACACCTGCCCATAAAAGCCGCCTTTATCCGGAGCTGAACCGCCGTCTTACCCGGTACGAATATGAAAAAGTCGTGGATACCGCCCTGTCTCTGGGACTGGATCAGGGATTCCGACAAGAAAAAAGCAGCGCCAGGGAAGAATACACACCGCCCTTTTCGCTGCAGGGAATCTGATCGCTTCCAGCCGGGGTCTTCCCGACCGAAACCTATATATCTATATATTAAGAGGGTATCGATAAATTGACATTTTATCGATACCCTCTTATACTACTTCGTCCATTGGTTTATACCTCTCTTACGTTAACCAGTGACATCTATTATTAAATTTTTTTCCAACAACCTTTTTCTTTTTTTATCAAACATTTCCTTTTTCCGTTTCTTCCTATCTATTTTCTTCTCCGAATCTGTTCTTCTTAATAATACTTTCTCGTCATATTACTAAACCGAATACTGTTCATCGATATTTCTATAGATTTTGTTTGATCTTTTTATTTAGGTTGTTGTTTTTCCTATGTCTGATTATTTTTTAATCAGACGAAGCTAACTATTTCGGTGGAATCTACCTCCTTTTCTTTATTGTTTTTGTTTTTCTTTTGTTGTCTTTATTATAACCGTTCTCTTTTGCTTTGTCAATACTTTATTTTAAAAATCCGCATATTTTTTAATTTATTTTTGATGTACGCTATTGTTTTCTTTTTTCTATATAAATATTTTTTATTATTTGTTTAATTATTTTGTATTTTGCATATTTTTCTAACTTTTTTTGTTCTATGATATCTACTTCTTCTCTCCGCTCTCCCACTGCCCTATCCTCCTGTTCTCCCACTCCAAAAACCTTCAGTCCTTACAGATCCTCCAGATCCAAAAATTCTCCTTGTAAATCCACGCCCCATCCGCTATAATATCTTTATCTGAAAAAGTCAATTCGTGACATTCTGCCCGCCTTTTCAGGTTTTCTTTTAGAAATATTCTTTATTTCAATTCCTTGCAAGATTTATTTCCTGCTTTTTCCGTAACACTTCACAACCGTTACAATTTTCCTGTTTTTCCGCATGCAGCTGTCAAAAGCAGTTGACATAATATTTTTCAGGAGGTACCTATATGGTATATGAAACATTTCTAAACACAATCCAGGCTATGGTGCAAAACCGCCTGAACGGGCGTGCTCAGGTTTCCCTGCAGCGAGTTCTGAAAAACAACGGACTGCTTCTGGACGGACTGACCATCTCCGCCCCCACCGCCCGACTGTCTCCCACCGTTTATCTGAACTCATACTACGACGAAGCCGAACAAGGACTTCCACTCTCCGTCATCGCAGAACAAATCCTTCTGCTCTACGAAGAGGAACCGGATTTCCCCCAGAGCCTGAGCGATTCTCTCACTGATTTTTCTTCCATTCGGGAACGTATTGTCTACAAACTCATTAATGCTGCCGACAATACAATTCTCTTATCCTCTGTTCCCCACTATCGTTATCTGGATCTGGCCATCGTCTTTTATCTGATTGTGGCGGAACAGGAAGAGGGACAGATGACAGCACTGATCCACAGCGAACATCTGAATCTATGGAACACCACCCTGGAGGAACTCAGTGAGCTGGCCCAGGCCAACACGCCGCGGCTTCTCCCGTCCTGCATTACCCCTATCGAAGAAGCAATCTTTCAGATCGATCCCGACTGTTTTCCGGAACATCAGGATGTTCCGCCGGTTAATCTCTACGTTCTTTCCAATCAAAAAGGCTTTTACGGAGCTTCCTGCGTCCTGTATCCGGAGGTTTTAAAACAGTTTGCCGAAAAAATGGAGGACGATCTCATCGTCCTCCCATCCAGCATTCATGAAGTTCTTCTGACCCCGGCCAGCCAAGCGCTTCCACAAAAGGAACTGAATCATATGATCCAATCCATCAACCTCTCTGACGTTCCACAAGAAGACCGACTTTCAGATCATGTCTATTTTTACAGCCGTACCCAGAGCTGTCTCTATCTTCCGTCCCGCCTCATGTCGTCTTCCTCTGTGCCAGGCGAAACAGGGAATCTACAATAAAAATAGCCACTGCCATGGCACCGGAAATCTGCAGCGTCTGCACCAGGTAAAAATTTGAAAGTTCTGTCTGTTCCTGAATCAGATAATACACACAGCGATAAATAGATGCCCCCGGAACCGCCGGCAAAATCCCCGCTACTAAAAAAACCGTAACCGGGGCCTTCAGGCTGCGGGCAAAAATATGACTCAGCACTGCCGCTGTCAGACTGGAAAAAAAGGCAGCGGCAATCAATGTCATATCAGCCGTCAGAGCCAGTCTGTAGGCCATCCAACCGGCTCCTCCGGCTGCTCCTGCCCATAAAAGATATTTTTTCGGCACATCCAGAATCAAAGAAAAACCCAGCACAGCAAAAAAAGCCGAAACGCTCTGTACAAGAATTTCTTTCATCATTTATACTGCGCCTCCCATCATCTGGTGCGCCAGCATTGCCACACCCACGCCGGATGCCACTGCCAGCGCCACAATCACCGACTCTGCCATGCGTGCCACTCCAGAACTATAGTCGCCATTCAGTGTATCACGAATGGCAGAAGTAAATGTAACTCCTGGAACCAGCGGCATAATTGCGCTGATAATCACAGCATCCAGATTCAGCTGCGGCAATATCATCTGACGGATTCCCAGGGCCGCCACGGCAATGGCAAAAGCCCCCACCGCATTCTGACAGAAATCGTTCAGATGAATTCGGACGGATCCCCCCAGCACCAGCGCCAGAACACCGCCGATTGCCGCTGCGGACAGGCATTCCCAGAGTCCGCCGCCAAACAGTACGGCAAAAAAACCGGTAGTCATAGCGTAACCTGCACACTTTTTCCAAAATCCATATTCTGCCGCTCTGATCACTTCTTCCAACTCCGCCCGGGCATCCGACAGCGTTATCTGATCACTGCAGAAACGTCTGGAAATATCGTTGACCCGGGAAATCCGGTTTAAGTTTGTAGAGTGGCTGCTGACCCGTCTTACCACAGTAATAGCCCGGATAGATGGATCAGAAAGAGTGGCCACAATCCCTGTTGTCAATACAAACACATCGATCTTTTTCAGTCCTGACCTGGCCAAAATCCGACTGATCGTATCCTCCACACGGTATACCTCTGCCCCGCTCATCAGCATAATTTCGCCGGCCCGCGCCGCCAGCTCCATAAGCGCTTCGTAATCCATGCTTTCTCCTCACCGCATCTGCGGCCTGCCCATTCTCTTAGGTACTTTTATTATAGTCCTGAACGGATTCTCCGGCAACTGGAAATATGCGGTGCATTATGAATCAGTTCTCATCCATATCCAGAATCATCTTTTTGATTTCCACCATTCTGTCGCGCAGAGCTGCGGCCTCCTCGAAATTCAATTCTGCCGCCGCCTGGTGCATTTTTTTCGTAATCTCTTTCACAAGTTTTTCCAGTTCCTGCCGATCCATGGACTCCGGATCCTTGGTAACGCGATTTGTGATGCCTTCCGCTGTCTGGGAAATCATAATCCGGTCGCGAACCGCTTTCTTTATGGTGGTAGGCGTAATATGATGCGCTTCATTATACGCCTGCTGAATCCGGCGGCGGCGCTCCGTCTCTTCTATTGCCACCCGCATGGAATCCGTAATCGTATCGGCATACATAATAACGTGCCCCTCTGAGTTTCTGGCTGCCCGGCCCACGGTCTGAATCAGGGATGTCTCGGAGCGGAGGAATCCCTCTTTGTCCGCATCCAAAATGGCAACCAGCGAAATTTCCGGAATATCCAGTCCCTCCCTGAGAAGGTTAATACCCACCAAAACATCAAAGACGTTCAGCCGCATATCCCGGATAATCTCGGCCCGTTCCAGCGTGTCTATATCGGAATGAAGGTATTTCACACGTATTCCGACATCTCGCATGTAATCTGTCAAATCCTCCGCCATCCGCTTGGTCAGGGTTGTAATCAATACCTTAAATCCCTTTTCTACCTCCCGGTTTACCTCTGAAATCAGATCGTCAATCTGTCCCTCCACCGGCCGCACCTCAATGGGCGGATCTAAAAGTCCCGTCGGGCGGATAATCTGCTGAGCCCGCAGCAACTCATGCTCTTCCTCATAAGAAGAAGGCGTTGCTGATACAAACAGCATCTGATCCAGTTTGCTCTCGAATTCCCCGAAATTCAGAGGCCGGTTATCCAGAGCAGAGGGAAGCCTAAAGCCGTACTCCACCAGCGTTTTCTTTCTGGACTGATCCCCGGCATACATTCCTCTGACCTGCGGAAGCGTAATGTGGGACTCATCCACAATGACAAGAAATTCATCCGGGAAATAATCCATCAAGGTGCAGGGCGGCTCTCCTGCCTTCGACCCGATCAGATGCCGGGAATAGTTTTCAATTCCGGAACAGAAGCCTGTCTCCCGCATCATCTCCACATCAAAATTCGTTCTCTCGGCAATCCGCTGGGCCTCCAGAAGCTTATCCTCGCTTTTAAAATAAGCTACCTGTTCCCGCATTTCCTCCAGAATATTGGCTGTTGCCAATTCCATCCGCTCCTTGGGAATTACGTAATGGGAGGCCGGGAAAATGGCAATGTGCCCAAGCTGGGATTTAATCTCTCCTGTCAGAGTATCTATTTCCGTAATCCGATCCACCTCGTCCCCGAAAAATTCAATACGGTATGCATCGCCTCCAGAATAGGCCGGATACACCTCCAGCACATCCCCCCGCACCCGGAAGGAACCGCGCTTAAAATCCATGTCATTACGCGTATACTGGATATCGATCAGCTTATGGATAACTTCATCCCGGTCCCGAATCATCCCCGGACGCAGAGAAATAACCATTTTTTTATAGTCAATGGGACTTCCCAATCCATAAATACACGACACCGATGCAACGATGATCACATCATTCCGTTCTGACAGGGCAGCCGTCGCTGAATGGCGAAGTTTGTCAATCTCATCGTTAATAGAAGAGTCTTTTTCAATATAAGTATCTGTGGACGGCACATAGGCCTCCGGCTGATAATAATCGTAATAGGATACAAAGTATTCCACTGCATTACTCGGAAAATACTCTTTGAACTCACCATAGAGTTGTGCTGCTAAGGTCTTATTGTGCGCGATTACCAAAGTCGGCTTATTTAACTGGGCAATCACATTCGCCATGGTAAAGGTCTTGCCGGAACCCGTAACCCCCAGTAAAGTCTGGAATTGATTGCCTTCCTGAAAGCCTCTCACCAGTGCCTCAATGGCCTGGGGCTGGTCGCCGGTGGGGGCGTATTCGGAATGTAATTCGAAGATTTTTTGTTCATTTTGCATAAAATCCACCTCCAGATTTCAGAGTAAAAAAGGAACGCCTATAAGGCAAACATCGTCAGGGAACTTTTTATTTTCGTCAAGGAATTTTTGCAAATCGGAAGAAAATCGTTCCTTGACGAATGCCGTTCACAATTTGCTTTTTTTGCAACCTGCCGTACCCATGTAATTCTATATGGACGAAACAGGAACAAACCATATAAAAAGGACTCAGGCATTGCACTTTAGTATACCAAAAAGCAACGAGCCAAGTGACTGCTTTCAGGCATTTGGCGACTGCCATCGATAGTAGACGCTCTGCGTCTACTATACCACAAACGCTTTCAAAAGTACAGAAGTGGCAAACATCTGTTCTCTGTTTTACGCTGTCTCTGGAAGGAATTCTGTTACATCCACCACAATCTTCAACAGTTCGTTTTTAAAGAGTTCACTTTCTTCCATGTTTGGAAGCACCATTTCCATATACGCCTCAATTTCTGGTACTCCATCTGCTATGATCTCCCTGTTGTCAGCATAGACATCCATTGTTATGAGTTCCTTGGCATGCCCCATGAGCTTTGATACTGCTTTCGGATTAAACTCTTCTTTCAGCAAAAGCGTACAATAGGTACTGCGTAAATCATGCCAGCGAATATCTGGCAGCCCGCTTTCAGCCAGAAGTTGTTTATAATACTTGCAATGGAATCCTTTACTCCTTGGTCTGCCATAAGTAGAACAGCAAATATAGTCCAAATCCTGAAACTCTCTCTTTCGACGATTTCTGTTTGCTTCATACACCTGCCGTTCCTTTAAGATTTCCTCAAAGACATAATCTGGAATAGGAATTTCTCTGTAACTAGATTTTGTCTTTAATCCCACCTCCTGTTTCGTAAATGTTTTAGGTGCAAAATCTTCTTTTTTCGCATTATGTATCCTTCCCAACTGTCGGTTCACATTTAAGGTTCTGTTAATATAATCGATATCCGAATATTTTACGCCATTGATCTCAGATCTGCGAAGTCCCATAAGTACTCCAAAAAGTACCTGCATATGAATCGGGGTATCCTTGCTTTTCTCCAGCAAAACTAAAACCTGCTCCATCGTCAGTGTTTTCTGTGTGTCAATACTTCTGCTTCTGAAAGCTGTTTTCTTCTGTGATGTTTCTGTTTTAGGTAATCCTACTCCCTCCACTGGACTAACAGAAATCACTTTGCTCGTTACCGCATAACGAAAAGAGACATTCATGATTGTTTTTACCTGCTCTGCTACTGACCTTGAATAACTCGCCTTTGCATTAAACAATTTTTGAATGTCTCCACGGGTAACATCCGCCATTCTTTTATTTCCTAAAGCTGGAATGATATGATTACTCAAACTTCGCACTTGAATAAATGCGTATGTACCTTGAAAATTCAATAATAACTGGCATAAAAATAGCATGAATACTGTCTGGTTTGGTATAATTGAGTTGCTCAAAAACAATTAAAACCGGAGGACTCATGCTATGAACAAAAGTATAACACAAGACGCTCAAAATGATAACCAGATTTCTAAAACAATTCGAAGATTTTTTACAAGATTT
>CALAAS010000012.1 GCA_937885015.1 uncultured Clostridium sp. | reverse complement strand
TCAAAAAAATCCGGACAGGGTGTTCATAATTTATTCATTCATGCGTTTGTCGTGGCAGAATCTCACATCAGGCAGGTATCACATATGACAAAAATAAAAATATTCCCATATCGTCTATTTTCAGGGAGATTTTCCATCTTTCTGTGTTTCGTCTTTCTCTTTCTGAGCGGCTGCACGCCAGTTTCCACAGAAGGCATCCGCAAAGATATGCCTGCCCCAGAGCAGACCGTAGGCACTCCTTTGCGTATCCTGACCATTGGCACAGCTGACAGCGGCGGAACCATGTACCCCGTTGGAAGCGCCATCGCGCGTGCCATCAGCAGCCAGGATCCTTTGCTGAAGGTCAATGTCAGCGCCTCCGCCGGCTCCTTTACCAATGTGAAAAATATTTTGGATGGCCAGGCTGATCTGGGACTTGTCAGCGGCGATGTGGCGTTTTCCGCCTATTTCGGTACAGACACCTATTCAGGGAATCCCCAGACAGAGCTGCGGGCGATCGGAGCGGTCTATCCCAGTCTTTCCAACTGGATGGCAAGCGATTCCTCCGGTCTTACTTATGTCCATCAGCTGGCCGGGCACAAGGCAGCCATCGGCCCCCAGGAATCGACCACAGACCTGTCCGCCCGGATCGCTCTCCACACAGCCGGACTCAGCGCCGAAAATATGGAACTGCACAATTTAAGCCTCGCTGCCGGAAGCAGGCAAGTAGAAGAAGGACAGCTGGATGTGGTACACGGTTTCGCCGGAATCCCCATCAGCAGCCTGACAGAATTATCCGCCAGGATCCCCTGCCATCTTCTGAAATATACCGACGAAGAACTGGATGCTATCCTGTCTGATTCCTCATTTTACTATCCGGCTGTCATTCCGGCCGGCACTTACCCCGGCCAGACAGAGGACGTTTCCACTTTCGGAATCAAATGTCTTCTCTGTGTGGATGCCTCCATGGATAAAAAGCTTGTCTACAGGCTGACCAGGATCCTCGATGAAACCAGGCCGCAGCTGATAACCATGCACCCGGCTCTCTCTGCTCTGGATCAGGCCAGTTTCATGTGCGATCAGCTTCCCATCCCACTTCATCCGGGCGCAGAATCCTATTATATGGAAAAGGGTTATCTGAATCCATAAGCAGATGGCCCTTTCTCAGGCCTCTTTTCCTTTTCCCGCCTCCTCCCGGCAGCGCTTCATAATCTTTCCCATCATCAGCCCATATATCAAAACAGACAGAATCGTACCTCCAAAATCCGAAATAACCTCCGCAAAAAAGAGCTGCCGCACCCCAAACAGAGCCGGTATCAGGCATACACTCCCCAGATACAGAGACTTTCGGAACATGGAAAGGAAAATAGCCAGCGATGGGATCCCCATTCCCGTAAAGCCATCTACGATCGTGTACTGCACGGCCAGGGGAATCAATCCCATGGTATAAATCCCGATGGCCCAGACCGTCAGCTCCACATACGTTTCATTCCGGGTAAAGAGATAGACAAAATACTGGGACACCGTTCTGGACATGATAAACATAACACCGTTAAATACAAGCGCCAGCAACACGATGTACTTCTGAGCCTGACGGATCCGATCCGGACGGCCGGCGCCATAATTATATCCCAGGATTGCCCCCGTTCCGGAGGTAATTCCGCCCAGCGGCATCGTCACAATCAGCATAAAGCTCTGGACAATGGTGGTGCAGGTAAGCAGCATATCTGCCTCCCCGCCGCCCCATCGCTGAATCGCCGTGTTCAGAGCAATGACCAGCACATTATCAAATGCGATGATCAGGAACGGTGACAGGCCCATTATGATGATTTTCCGGATCAGATGGCCGCTCAGTCCTCTGAATCCCAGCCGCACCGGCGGCCGTTTCCCCAAAAGGAACCACAGCACGAACACACAGGAGGCAAGCTGGGAAATTACCGTAGCCAATGCAGCTCCGCCCACCCCCATATCTAACCCGAAAATAAATACAGGATCCAGCGCAATATTGATCAGCGCCCCCAGAGAAACCGACATCATCCCCACTTTTGCAAATCCCTGACAGATAATAAATTGGTTCATCCCCACCGAAAGAAGCGCAAAAATCGTTCCCATGAGATAAATCGCAAAATATTCCTCCGCATAGGGGTAAATAGCCTCGCTGGCGCCAAATTCCATCAAAATCCAGTGGCGGCCCAGAAAAAGTCCTGCTGTGATTACCGCCGCCAGGCTGCAGATCATCCAAAAGCTGTTGGCCACAATTCTCCGGGCCTCGTCCAGGTTTCCCTGGCCCATCCGGATACTCATAAGGGGCGCACCGCCCAGACCTACCAGATAGGCAAACGCTGAAATCATCGTCACAATCGGACCGCTGACACCGACTCCCGCCAAAGCTGTCTCCCCGATTACCGGAATATTTCCTATATACATGCGGTCCACCACGCTGTACAGCACATTGACCAGCTGAGCCAGCATGGATGGAATGGCCAGACGGATTACCAGCCGACGGACATCATCCCGCCCCAGATCATTTTCCATTTTCATTTCAATATACCTCTCATCCTGTATGACATAAATTTTTTATTGCATAGGAAGCAATTTCCTGTGCAATAAAAAAGCACCGATACTGAAAAATCAGTCCGATGCTTTTTTATCCGACATCTGGCACTGGTTGGTTTACCGATGTCGAAGTGATCCTGCCAGAAAGGTGGCCGAAAACGGATACGTAACGGAGTGTAATGCATCAAGGAATTTCGAGTAACTTGATTTGTTTTGTTCGTTCTCCATCTACGGTCTTCCAAACAGGAATGATTTTCATCCGTTCAATAAGTTAATGCGCAGCCTACGCATTTTATTGCACGTAGATCAAAAAAATTTTCAAAAATTTTTCTGATATGTTCTATTCTATTATGAATTTCTGATTTCGTCAAGTTTTTCGCCCATTTTTTCCTTTTGTGAAAACTCTCTGTTGATGAATAAAAACTTCTATTATATAATATTGCCGTAATTCAAGTTTAAGGAGGATACATCAATGGGATTTGAGTATATCAGCAAGCTTCCAACCCCGGATGAGATCCGGGAGACCTTTCCGCTGGCTCCGGAGCTGGCTGCGAAAAAGGCCGAAAAGGACAGTGAAATCAGGGATGTTTTTACCGGAAAAAGCGACAAATTTCTTGTGATCATCGGCCCCTGCTCCGCCGACCGGGAAGACGCTGTCATTGACTACGTCAATCGCCTGGCCAGAGTGCAGGAAAAGGTTCAGGACAAATTGATCCTGATTCCAAGAATCTACACAAACAAACCAAGAACCACCGGAGACGGCTACAAGGGACTTCTCCACCAGCCAAATCCGGAAAAAAAACCCAATCTTTACGAAGGACTTATTGCCATCCGAAATCTTCACATGCGGGTTATTGAGGAGACCGGCTTTTCCACAGCTGACGAAATGCTGTATCCGGAAAACCTGACTTACCTCTCCGATGTGATGTCATACATTGCCGTGGGAGCCCGTTCTGTGGAAAATCAGCAGCATCGCCTGGTTGCCAGCGGCATTGATGTCCCCGTCGGCATGAAAAACCCCACCAGCGGCGCGCTCTCTGTCATGCTGAATGCCGTCCACGCCGCTCAGCACGGCCACGAATTTATTTACCGCAGCTGGGAAGTGAAAACCCAGGGAAACCCCCTGACTCACACCATCCTCCGCGGCGCCGTCAACAAGCACGACCAGTGTCTGCCCAACTATCACTACGAGGATCTGAAGTTGCTGCTGGAACTCTACGAAGAGCGTGATCTGCAGTATCCGGCCTGCATTATAGATGCCAACCACTCCAACTCCAACAAACAATACATGGAGCAGATCCGCATTGTCAAGGAGGTTCTCCACAGCCGCCGCCATTCTGACGACATCCGCCGCTTTGTCAAAGGTGTCATGATCGAAAGCTATCTGGAACCCGGATCTCAGAAAATCGGCGAACACTGCTATGGCAAGTCCATCACCGATCCCTGCCTGGGATGGGATGATTCCGAACGTCTTCTTTACGATATCGCAGACGGACTGCACTAAAAAACTTCATATCCGCCGCATGGCGATCCTCGCGGAGCGTTTTTCATTGCATAGGAAATAATTTCCTATGCAATGAAAAAGTCCTGCGCTCTCGCGCAGGACTGCTTCGTTAGGAATTCGGATTTCAAAAAGGTTAAAGGATTTAAAACTTTTGTATCGTGCATTTATTATGGTTATAGTATATCATGGCTCTCTGGAAAATGTTTGTATTTTCTTTGAGTAAATTATGAAGATATTCTTAATATTCTATCTTTCCATGCAATAAAAATCTCTTTTTCTGCATTATACAGATTTCAAACCCTGTTTTTCTCATCCCAACTGTTCAGAGCGGGACATCATTTTGTACCAGATTCCCCGACGCCCCGAATTGTTACACAATATTGCAGATCATTAAAATAAATCGCAAAAATCAAAGGTGGCAAAATAGTCCTTCGGTGTCTCGGCCCGACGGATCATCTGCACAGAGCCGTCCTCCTTCAAAAGAAGTTCGGCGGAGCGAAGTTTTCCATTATAATTGTATCCCATGGAAAATCCGTGGGCGCCGGTGTCGTGAATTACCAGAATATCTCCCATATCGATCTTCGGCAGCATCCGGTCAATGGCAAATTTATCGTTATTCTCACAGAGGGAACCGGTCACATCATACTTATGATCGCAGGGGGCATTCTCCTTTCCCATAACCGTAATATGATGGTAAGCGCCATACATGGCAGGGCGCATCAGGTTGACGGCGCAGGCATCCACACCGATATATTCTTTATATGTATGTTTCTCATGGATCGCCGTAGTCACCAGGCATCCGTAAGGAGCCAGCATAAATCGGCCCAGCTCCGTGCAAAGAGACACATCCCCCATTCCGGCAGGCACCAAAACTTCCTCATAAACCCGTTTTACCCCTTCACCAATGACGTAAATATCGTTGGGTTCCTGATCCGGACGATAAGGAATTCCTACACCACCGGACAGATTGATGAACCGAATATCCGCCCCTGTCTCTTCTTTCAGCTTCACGGCCAGTTCAAACAAAATCTTTGCCAGCATGGGATAATACTCATTGGTAACCGTATTGCTGGCCAGAAACGCATGAATTCCAAAATGTCTGGCCCCCTTGGCCTTCAGAATCCGGAACGCATCAAACAGCTGCTCCGTGGTCATTCCATACTTGGAATCGCCGGGGTTATCCATAATGTCATTACTGATCTTAAAGAGTCCGCCGGGATTGAAACGGCAGCTGATGGTTTCCGGAATATGGCCAATGGTCTTCTCCAGAAACTCAATATGTGTAAAATCATCCAGATTGATGATAGCTCCCAGCTCGTCTGCCAGCCTGAATTCTTCCGCCGGCGTATCATTGGAAGAAAACATGATTTTTTCCCCTTCATACCCCATGGCCCGGGCCATCATAAGCTCTGTCAGGGATGAACAGTCAACCCCGCAGCCCTGTTTCTTTAAAATATCGATCACAAAGGGGTTGGGGGTCGCTTTTACGGCAAAGTATTCCCGAAATCCTTTATTCCAGGAAAAAGCCCGATAAAGGCGCTCTGCATTCTCCCGGATTCCCTTTTCATCGTACAGGTAAAATGGGGTAGGGTACGTCTTTTTAATCTCTTCAAGCTGTTCTAATGTTACAAATGGTTTTTTCTCCACGTCTTCTCCTCCGAATGTCTGTTTTAAACTTACTCTACTTCTACCACACGCATAATATTGGTATCTGTCGCCGGTTCATGCCGATTAGCCCGTGTGACAACTCCTGCTGTGGCGATGACAATATCACCGCTCTTTACAATCTGCTTTTCTTTGAGAAGCTCCACAGACGAATAAATCAGCGTGTCCGTGGATTCTGCCCGTCTGGCATGGAAGGGCTTTACCCCCCAATAAAGCTGCATCTGACGGACTACTGTCATGCTGGGCGAAAGGCCGACGATCATCTGATTAGGTCTCCATTTTGACAGCATCCTGGTTGTAAAACCACTAATACTGGGAGCCACAATAGCGGATGCCGCCAGATCATGGGCCGTCGCCACACTGGCATAGCAGACCGCATTGGAAATATTACGGGTATTTTCCGCCGAAACCTTCCGCTTCCGGTAAGAAGCATAATCCAGATGTTTCTCCGAATCCTCCACAATCCGGCTCATCATCCGGACTGCGTCCACCGGATACTGCCCCATGGCCGTCTCACCAGACAGCATAACCGCATCTGTGCCGTCATACACCGCATTTGCCACATCTGTTACCTCCGCCCGGGTAGGACGCGGGTTGCGAATCATAGAATCCAGCATCTGGGTGGCAGTAATCACCACTTTACAGGCCTCATTGCACTTTTTGATGATCATTTTCTGGATATAGGGAACCTCCTGCGCTGGAATCTCCACGCCCATATCCCCCCGGGCTACCATGATTCCATCACTGGCCTCAATAATTGCATCAATATTTTCAATTCCCTCTTCATTTTCAATTTTTGCGATAATCTGCATGGAAGAACCTGTCTCCTCCAGCATTTCCCGGATTTCCCGGATCGCGGCAGCATTCCTGACAAAGGAAGCCGCCACAAAATCAAATCCCGCATCGATTCCAAACCGGATATCTTCCTTATCTTTTTCCGTCAATGCCGGAAGTTTAATCCGCACATTGGGGACATTGACGCCTTTCCGTTCTCCCAGTTCCCCGCCATTGACAATACGGCAGCGGATCTCCGGGCCACACACCTCTTCTACGGCCAGTTCGATCAGACCATCGTCAATCAAAATCCGGTTACCGGACTTCACATCTTCCGGAAGTCCCTTATAATTTATGAAACCTTTTGACGCGTCTCCCACTATTTCTTCCGTCGTGAGAACATAAGAGTCCCCCGCCAAAAGCGTTACCTTTTTCCCATCTTTTAAAAGTCCCGTTCGAATCTCCGGCCCTTTCGTATCCAGAAGAGAGGCCACAGGTATTCCCAGTTCCTCCCGGACGCTCTCCAAAATCTCCAGCCGTTTCCTGTGCTCCTCGTAGTCACCGTGCGAAAAATTAAATCGAGCCACATCCATTCCATTCAAGGCCAGCTGCTTCATAATCTCACGGTCATTGGTATTGGGTCCCATGGTACAGACAATTTTTGTCTTTTTCATGTAATTTGTGTCCTCCTTACAGTCACGCTGCTTTCTTTCAGTGCCTATTTCCCGGATCCGTTTCTCTTCATTTCCTCCAGATCCTCCTTCGTCACATGACGATGGGTGTACAGATGATCCATACAGTATTCCAGGTTTCCTTCACATTTGGAGCAGTATCGAAATTCCAGATCCGGATCGTCCTGCTCCGTGCGCCCGCAGACGGCACAGCGATGGTGCGTCAGCGCCATTTTCTGCACCTGGGCCTTTCCCATCTCCTTTTTGAATGTCTGCCTGCGCACCATCTCTTTCGGATTCAGGGCCCGATAATTTCTCGTCATCAGGAAGAATACAACCAGGTTCAGCATGGAAACACCGATTTCAATTTTCATGAGTATTCCGCCGAACAGGAAATTATAAAAAAGCAGGAAGGCATAAAACCCACCCAGATATTTGGCCTTAATCGGCAAAAGGAACATGAACAGAAACTGCATATCCGGGAAGGTAAACGCAAAGGCCAGAAAGATGGACTCGTTCAGGTAATAGGGCGACATGGGGAAGGAAATCCCTGTAATGAAATAAATCAGAAATGCCGCCAGAATATGCCCCAGGATTCCCATGAAGAAAAACACATTGAAACGGAAGGTTCCCCACACCCGCTCAAGAGTCGTCCCAAGCGAATAATAAAGGTAAATCGCCAGCAGGACAAACCACTGGCTGGACTGGGGCGGGCAGATTAAAAAGGTCACAAGCCTCCATATCTGGCCATGAAGGATCGCCTCTGCATTGAGAGACAAATACATCTCATAAAAACCGGGACTGGTTATACTCAGCAAAAGTCCCGCTCCATACAGAAATATGATGTAATACATCAGATTCGGAATGGCAAAACGTCCGAATTTTCGTTCCAGTTTTCTAAAAAAATTCATACTTCACATCCTTTTTCACTTTCATTTTCCGCACAGCCAGTCTGCCTTCCAACCACATTTCCGGCATTCTCTGCGCACAAAGCCTCTGGATTTTAATTATAGAGACCGGCTGCATCTTTGTCAAATGTATTCGCTTCGAAGCCTCTCAAATCCCTTTCGTCATTGTTCCGGATTTTCTCTGGCAAGTTTCTTCTGCATTGTCAAAATTAGCCAAAAAGTTCCAAAATCAGTGCATTTTTCAGCTTTTTAGCGGCTTTTTAACGACTCTTTACATTGGTTCTATGTTACACTATGGCCGAATAATTGTGTATTACAAAGGAGGGAAGGGGCCTTGCCCCGCTTATGTATGAATTCCTGTAAACGACTCGGAATCGACATTGGTTCCACCACTGTAAAAGTATCTATTATTAATGAAAACGGTGAGCTTCTCTTCGCAGATTATAAACGGCACTTTGCCAATATCCAGGAGACGCTGGCAGAACTTCTTCGGGAAGGACAGGATGCCCTGGGCCCCATGACGGTAGAACCCGTCATTACCGGCTCCGGCGGTCTAACTCTGTCCAACCATCTGGCCATTCCCTTTGTCCAGGAGGTTGTAGCCGTTGCCACGTCCTTAAAAGACTTTGCTCCCCAGACGGATGTAGCCATTGAGCTGGGCGGCGAGGACGCTAAAATCATATATTTTACTGGCGGCATTGATCAGCGGATGAACGGAATCTGCGCTGGAGGTACCGGTTCTTTCATTGATCAGATGGCCTCTCTTCTTCAGACCGACGCCTCTGGCCTGAACGAATATGCAAAAAATTATAAGGCAATCTATCCGATCGCAGCCCGCTGCGGCGTATTTGCCAAATCAGATATTCAGCCCCTGATCAACGAGGGCGCCACAAGAGAAGATCTGGCCGCCTCTATTTTTCAGGCGGTAGTCAATCAGACCATCAGCGGTCTGGCCTGTGGAAAACCCATCCGTGGAAATGTAGCCTTTTTAGGAGGGCCCCTCCACTTCCTGTCGGAGCTTCGGGCTGCTTTTATCCGTACCCTGAACCTAGGACCGGATCAGATCATCGCACCGGATCACTCCCACCTTTTCGCCGCCATCGGTGCTGCCATGAATTCAGATCACACCGTTACGGCTGAACTGGCAGATCTCATCGACCGGCTTTCCAGGGGAATTGAAATGGATTTTGAGGTAAAGCGGATGGAACCGCTCTTTACCAGTGAAGAAGATTACCAGGCATTTTCCGAGCGCCATGCCAGCCATGACGTAAAAAAAGCCGATCTCTCCTCCTATGAGGGAAACTGCTATCTGGGAATCGATGCCGGATCCACCACCACAAAAGTAGCTCTGGTAAGCGAAGACGGCTCTCTGCTCTATCGCTTCTACAGCAATAACAACGGAAGTCCTCTGGCCACGGCCATCCGCGCCATGAAGGAAATCAGCGACGCCATGCCAGAGGGCGCCCATATTGCCTACTCCTGCTCCACCGGTTACGGCGAAGCTCTGTTAAAGTCCGCCCTGATGCTGGACGAGGGAGAGGTGGAAACCATTTCCCACTACTATGCAGCGGCGGCCTTTGAACCGGATGTGGACTGTATTCTGGATATCGGCGGCCAGGATATGAAGTGTATCAAAATCAAGGACGGTACTGTGGACAGCGTACAGCTCAACGAGGCCTGCTCCTCCGGCTGCGGTTCTTTTATTGAAACCTTTGCCAAATCCCTGAATTATACGGTAGAAAATTTTGCAAAAGAGGCACTTTTTGCAAAAAATCCTACAGATTTAGGAACCAGGTGTACGGTATTTATGAATTCCAATGTAAAGCAGGCCCAGAAAGAAGGGGCATCCGTTGCCGACATTTCCGCCGGCCTGGCCTACTCCGTTATTAAAAACGCACTTTTTAAGGTTATCAAGATTACCAGTGCCTCGGATCTGGGACGCCACGTGGTTGTTCAGGGCGGAACCTTCTATAATGACGCGGTACTCCGAAGCTTTGAAAAAATTGCCGGCTGTGAGGCAGTTCGCCCCGACATTGCCGGAATCATGGGGGCCTACGGGGCTGCTCTCATTGCCAGAGAGCGTTACGATGCCTCCAAGACTACCACCATGCTGCCCATCGAAAAGATTTTAAATCTGACCTACAAGACCAGCATGGCCCGGTGCCAGGGTTGCACCAACCACTGCGTTCTGACTATCAACCGCTTTGACGGCGGCCGCCAGTTCGTGACGGGAAACCGTTGTGAGCGCGGTCTTGGTCAGAGCAAGGCAAAAAAAGAGATTCCCAACCTGTTTGATTACAAATATCACCGGATGTTTGACTATGAGCCTTTAGCTGCAGATCTGGCACCCCGGGGTACAGTTGGTATCCCACGGGTTCTTAATATGTATGAAAATTACCCATTCTGGGCCACATTCTTTAAGGAGCTTGGCTACCGGACAGTTCTGTCTCCCCAGTCTACGAGACAGATTTACGAGCTTGGCATCGAATCGATCCCCAGTGAGTCCGAATGCTATCCTGCCAAGCTGGTTCACGGCCATGTGGAATGGCTCGTTCGTCAGGGTCTTACATACATCTTTTACCCCTGCGTTCCCTATGAGCGCAATGAAACCCCGGAGGCAGGCAATCACTACAATTGCCCCATGGTAACCTCCTACGCAGAAAACATCAAAAACAATGTGGAATCCCTGGCTGAGCATCACGTTCACTTTAGCAACCCCTTTGTGGCCTTTACCAATGAAGCTGTTCTCACAGAGCGGCTGGTGGAAGAGTTTACGAAAGATCAGTCCATTCCGGAAAAGGAGATCCGCGAAGCTGCCCATCGTGCCTGGAAAGAACTTCTTACATCCAGAGAGGATATGAAAAAGAAGGGAGAAGAGGTACTTCGGTGGATGGAGCAGAACCACCGCCACGGTATCGTTCTGGCCGGACGTCCCTACCATGTGGATCCGGAAATCAATCACGGCATCCCGGAGCTGATTACCTCCTACGGCTTTGCCGTTCTGACGGAGGACTCCGTTGCCCATCTGGGACGCGTTGAACGGCCTTTGATCGTAACCGACCAGTGGATGTACCATTCCCGCCTCTATGAGGCTGCCTGTTTTGTAAAGACCCGCACGGATCTGGATCTGATCCAGCTGAACTCCTTTGGCTGCGGACTGGATGCTGTAACCACAGATCAGGTCAATGATATCCTGACTCATTCCGGAAAAATATACACCCTGTTAAAGATTGACGAGGTCAATAACCTGGGGGCTGCCCGTATCCGTGTCCGCTCCCTGATTTCCGCCATCCGCGTCCGGGAAATGCGCCACTACAGGAAGGAAGACGTTACCAGCGCTTACAACCGTGCTTTCTTTACAAAGGACATGAAAAAAGATTACACCATCCTGTGTCCCCAGATGTCGCCCATCCACTTCGACCTCATCGAGGCGGCGGTGCGAAGCTTCGGCTACAAGCTGGAAGTGCTCCAGAACTCAGACCGGACTGCCATCGACACAGGACTTAAGTTCGTAAATAATGACGCCTGCTATCCCTCTCTGATCGTGGTGGGACAAATCATGGATGCCCTGCTGTCCGGCAAATACGACCTGAATCACACAGCCGTTATTATGAGCCAGACCGGAGGCGGGTGCCGTGCCTCCAATTATATCGGCTTTATCCGCCGTGCCCTGGAGCGGGCCGGAATGCCACAGGTTCCCGTTATCTCCATCAATGCCAATGGCATGGAGAGCAACCCTGGGTTTAAAATGACCCTTCCGCTCCTGACCAAAGCTCTGCAGGGTGTTGTGTACGGCGACATTTTCATGCGGGTACTTTACGCCACCCGCCCCTACGAAGCAAAGCCGGGATCCGCCAATGCGCTTCACGAAAAATGGAAAGCCATCTGTATCCAGTCCCTGGCAAAGCGCTCGCCGTCCATGCAGGAATTCAACCGGAATATCTGCGGCATTATACGTGATTTTGATGAACTGCCACGCCGAAACGTTGTAAAACCCCGAGTGGGCATCGTAGGAGAAATCCTGGTAAAATTCTCACCGCTGGCTAACAACCATGTGGTGGATCTGCTGGAGTCTGAGGGTGCAGAAGCTGTTATGCCAGATCTGCTGGACTTCCTCCTGTATTGTTTCTACAACAGCAACTTTAAGGCAGATAATCTGGGCGGAAAACGCTCCACCGCCTACCTCTGCAATATGGGAATTGCGCTCCTGGAGTACTTCCGCCGCACCTGCCGTCGGGAACTGGAAAAGAGCCGCCATTTTACGGCACCGGCTCAAATCCGGGATCTGGCATCCATGGCCGAGCATTATGTATCTCTGGGCAATCAGACCGGCGAAGGCTGGTTCCTGACGGGAGAAATGCTGGAACTGATTCACAGCGGTACCACCAACATCATCTGTACCCAGCCCTTTGGATGTCTCCCCAACCATATTGTCGGAAAAGGCGTAATCAAAGAGCTGCGCAACAGCCATCCTGAGGCAAATATCATTGCCGTAGACTACGATCCCGGTGCCAGCGAGGTCAACCAGCTGAACCGTATCAAACTGATGCTGGCTACTGCACAGAAAAACCTTTCTCTCGAGAAGCGAGATGCACGGATTTCCTGATCAATACCAGACTTATAAATACCTTTATAAAAAGCCTCTGTCAGCAGTAAATTACCAAAATTTACTGCTGACTTTTTCTTGGTTTTATGGTAAAATAGTTGAAAGAATGGAGGTTACCAGGATGCATTTGAAAACAACAATCTGTGCCGCCCTGATTTCTCTGGCCTGCGCATTTCCTGTTTTTGCTGCTGACTATTCCACACAGATCGTCAGCTTTTCGGAAGAAACCAGCCAGAACTTTTCTGTCGCACTGACCGGCTCAAAAGTGATTACGGACGGTTTTTCTTTTAAAATTCCAAAAGACTGGACAGACCGCCTTGTGATGGTTCAGGACGGTGTATGTTACGACATCTATGACCGGACAGCTTATGAGACTGACGGCTCCGGCCTTCTTTTCACAATCCTTTCCATGGAGGATGTAGACTACCGCGATCTGGAAGATGACTGTCATGTTCTGGCCTTCTGTAAAAATCGCACCTATATTCTGCAGTCTTCCTATGGTGATTTCTATGAGGACGATGAAAGCGCCGAATATCAGGCCTGTGAAGATGCCCTTTCTTCTATTAAAAAAAGTTTTGTATTATACGTAAAAGAACCTGCTTTGTAAGCAGGTTCTTTTTCAAGAGCGAGGCTCTTTCTTGTTCACAGGCAATTCAGACGTTTCTGCAGATCATTTAAAAAGCAGGCTGTGTGATATCCATCCGCCGCTGCATGGGCAATATTGATACAAAACGGCAGCGTCTCCCGGCCATCCTCTTTCCTTATTTTTCCATAGGTAATAATCGGAAACAGCATCGGTGTTCCGCTCTCCGTGTAAGCTGAATACCCTGTAAAATCCAACCATGGCACACAGGAAATACAATAAAAGTTTTTCGGTTGCCCCGGTTTTACCTTGACACCCTTCACATCCCGAAACCGTTCCATATCCTCTGTCATATTGCGGTAAAAGGTTGCAAAGTCCCGGCTATACTCAGTCCACAAATCAGAAAACGTGTGATCATCTTCGTGAAAAATCGTGTAATTAGGATGCAAAACATCGTAGTAACCCGGCGCTCCCGTCTCATCGATCCCCATCCGAAATTCCTGACTCTCCTCAATCTGCCGCGACACACAGTAAACAAAGGAAGGGAAAAAACGCAGTCCCTGCTCCCGCACATTTCTATGAAACTGTGTCACATCCAATCGAACCGTCACGCTGTAGCCGCATACCAGCCGATTCCGGTAGTAATCAAAGTGATCCCGACGTTCCCATGTTTCCAGATCTATCCGCGTAAATGCCACGCTGCATCCCCCCAAAAACAACCTTTTATTTTTAACAGTTCTGTTCTAAATAGCCGCTATTTTGCCGCATAAGCTGCATACATCTGTGTCGTGGCCATGTCGGAGTGACCAAGTATTGTTTGAACAGCCCGCATATCTGCCCCTTTTCCAATTAAATGGGCTGCAAAGGAATGGCGCAGCGTATGGGGGGTAATATCCTCCTGAATTCCGGCCTTTTCTCCGTAATGCTTGATTATTTTCCAGAACCCCTGACGGCTCATCTGACCGCCGCTGCAGTTGACGAACAACCATTCCGAAGTTTTCCCCTTTAAAAGGATCTCCCGGGCATTGCGCAGATAGTCCTCCAGAACTGCTCCTGCCTCCCGCCCAAAAGGAATCGTCCGCTCTTTTCCGCCATCCCGACAGGTCAGAAAACCGATATTCCGATTTACATCCAAAAGACGCAGGCTTACCAGTTCAGAGACACGAATTCCAGTGGCATACAAAAGCTGCAGCATCGCCTTATCCCGGATTTCCTTGGGTGTCCGCTCTGCAGGCTGCTCCAGAAGGGCTGTAACCTGCTCCACCGTCAGAATAACCGGCATCTTCTTTTCGATTTTCGGAGCCCGCACCAGCTCCGCTGGATTTTTCCGGATCTTTCCCTCTGAAAATTCATAATGGAAAAAGGACTTGATCGCCGCCAGCATTCTTGAAATGGTGGTAGACGCCTTCCCTTCCTTCTCCATAAACAACATATACGAATTCAAGCTGGTTTTCGTAACCTTCGAGGCTTCCTGAATTCCCCTCTCCTCCAGATATACAGCCATCTGCATCAAATCTCTCCGATATGACAGCACCGTATTGCGCGACATCTTCTTAACCTCCTGAAGGTACCGCGCAAACTCCTCGATTTCCCCAATCATACTCTCGTCCCCTAATCTTATATCCTCCAAAAAACAGGTAAAAAACACCTTTATCTACCATTATATATACATTTTTGTGGAAAATCAAACAGATTTTTCCCACTTTTCCGGTATTTTTCCCTGATTTACATAACACATACAACATATTGGATACACACTTCTTTCTTCGCAACATGTTGTAAAATATTTTTTACAGGAGCGAAAAAAAGCTCCAGGCCTTTTTCATAATCCAGGGGTTCAAAAAAGTTTCTGCTCCGGCTCCGGCCGCGATAATTGCCAGAAGTACACAAAAACCGGCAACCCGCGGTCTAGGCGCTTTTTCCAACCCCCAGAAAGTCAATATCGCCCCCACGGGGATATAAAACAGAAAGTGTGGAAACAGGGAGGCCAAAAACAAGGGGAGACCCATCAGGCCGTTCTGCACTGTCATACACGAAAGAACAAATGCCATGGAAAAGCCAGCGCCAAAGGCCAGAATACAGAACCCGGGAACCGCCGCCAAGGACATTCCCAAAAGCCAGGCAAACCCGGCCTGTGCTGCCCGCTCCAAAAATAGAGGCACATACCGGTTTTCCATGTTTGTCCATCTGTATAATGCTGTCTGCTCCTGCCAGTCTCTCCCCACGCCATTGGCCCACAGCGTGCCTGCAAATATGCCAAGACACAAAAAGAACACTGCCGGATGCGGCAGGTAAAATCCATGCGCCGACATACGTCGATTCATATGCTCACCCACTCTTTTTACTTATCCTTATGCAGTGTTCTTCTTTTCTATGTGAATATCTGGATTCTTATTTCCGGCTTCCGTATCGGCAGGCATACGCCAGAATGGAGGCCACCGTTTTTCCATCCGTCATCTTTCCCGTATAGATCAGATCCAGAAGATCCGAAAGTTCCCACTCTTCCACCTGAATCTCTTCGTCCGGATCCAGATTCTGGCTGGAAGGTTTCAGGTCACGAGCCAAAAATACATCCAGAGCCTCATCACAAAAGGCGATGGTGGTATTGATACTAAGAAGATACTCCAAATGATCCGCGCGAAACCCCGTTTCCTCTTCCAGTTCCCGGTACGCACACTGAATCTTCGGCTCATCGGGTGCATCCAGCTTTCCCGCCGGAATCTCCAGGGTATATCGATCCAGAGCATTTCGGTACTGCCGCACCATCAGCAGCTTTCCTTCTTCCGTTACCGCCACCACAGCTGCTGCTCCGTCATGGTGGATGAAATCCCATTTTGCCTCATGGCCACGTACTTTTACTGTGTCCTCATATACCTTCAAAATGGTGCCCTGATATTTCAGTTCACGATTCAGCCGTTCTACCGGCGTCCCCTCTCCCGGGGTTTTTTCGTTTTTCTGCTCCGTTTTTTCCATAGGATTCACTCTTCCTTACATATCAATGCACTTTTCGTAACAGGCATCACAAGCCTTGATCACAGCATTTCTCAGTCCGTATTCCTCCAACATTGCCACCGCATAAATGGTGGTTCCTCCCGGCGAACACACCTCGTCTTTCAGCGCTCCCGGGTGTTTTCCCGTTTCCAGCACCATCTTGGCACTTCCTACCACCCCCTGCGCTGCCATCCGGTAGGCCATATCCCTCGGCATACCGTATTTAACGCCGGCATCTGCCAGCGCCTCAATGAACATATAAATATAGGCAGGCGCACTGGCGCTGATACACACAACTGCATTCATCAAATACTCCGGAAGGACCTCCATCTTTCCAAAAGACTCAAAAAAGCTGGTGATCATCTGTTTTTCCACTTCCTCAAACTGCTTCTGGTCATAGCACACCCCTGTCATGCCCTCTCCCAGCAGCGCCGGAGTGTTTGGCATAGCCCGGACAATTCTGCGTCCGCCTCCCAGCTTCTCATTGACACTGTCAATACTGATTCCAGGTGCAATGGAAATAATAATATTATCGTGGGTAACTGTATCCTTAATGTCCTTCAAAACCGCATCATAAAATTGCGGTTTTACCGCCAGTACGATGCACTTTGCCACAGCCGCACATTCCTGATTGCTGGCCACTGCCTTGATTCCTGTTTCCTTCTCAACCTGCGCTACACGTCTGCGGTTTAAATCTGTAAATGTAATCTCTTCCTTGTCATACACATGTAACAGGCTGCGCATAATGGCGTAACCGATATTTCCCATTCCAATAAATCCAATCTTTACCATTCTGTCTATCCATCTCCTATTCTATCTTTTTCCTGCTGCGTCCCTTGTGTTCCTCCAGCCGGTCAGGGACTGTTTTGAATCTTATTTTGCTATAATACTCGCCTTTTATCCGTAATGCAAGCATATTTTCCCGAAACAAACGTACAAATTCTGTAAACAAATGAAATTTTTCTTCCTATATTTTTCAAATTTGAAATATGTCTTTGCAAAATTTCACTTCGATCAGAAATTGATTTCAATTCTTTTTTTATTATGAAATGTATTTATTTTTTTCAAAAACACAAAAAGATCAATTGTTTTCTATGACACAGGAAAGAAGCTCGCCCGCAAGCTTCTCTGCACGCGATGGGGCGCTTCTGCGACAAAACTCCTTTCCGCCGCATGGCGATCCTCGCGGAGCGTTTTTCATTGCATTAGGAAGAATTTCCTATGCAATGAAAAAACCTTATAGACAGCTGTCTATAAGGCTTTTAATTTTTTAATACTTATTTTGCATATTCGGTAACCCTGGACTCGCGGATCACATTTACCTTGATCTGTCCCGGGTACTGAAGCTCTTCCTGAATCCGCTTTGAAATTTCTCTTGCCATAAGTACCATATCATCATCGCTGACCTGCTCCGGTACAACCATAATACGTACCTCACGGCCTGCCTGAATGGCAAAGGATTTATCTACCCCCTTGTAGGAGTTGGTAATATCCTCTAATTGCTTCAGGCGATTGGTATACGTCTCCAGCGTTTCGCGTCTCGCGCCTGGTCTTGCGGCTGAAATAGTATCTGCCGCCTGTACCAGACAGGCAATCAGGCTCTGGGCTTCTGCATCGCCATGATGGGCCTCCACTGCGTTGATCACGGTTGCGGACTCTTTGTACTTTCTGCACAGAGCCACACCCAGTTCCACATGGGTTCCCTCCTGCTCATGGTCTACCGCTTTTCCAATATCATGTAATAAACCTGCACGTTTTGCAGTGCGCACATCGACACCAACCTCAGCAGCCAGAAGTCCTGCCAACTGAGCTACCTCGATGGAATGCTTCAGCGCATTCTGACCATAACTCGTCCGGAATTTCATCTTTCCGAGAAGCTTTACCAGTTCTGGATGGATACCGTGAATTCCCACTTCCAGAAGAGCTGCCTCGCCCTCCTCACGCATCATGGTCTCCACTTCCTTCTGGGCCTTCTCCACCATCTCCTCGATTCTGGCCGGATGAATCCGTCCATCCACAATCAGGCGTTCCAGTGCAATTCTGGCTACCTCTCTTCGGACCGGATCAAAGCCGGACAACACCACCGCCTCCGGTGTATCATCAATGATCAGTTCCACACCGGTCAGTGTCTCAAGAGTACGGATATTCCGTCCCTCACGGCCGATAATACGTCCCTTCATCTCGTCATTGGGAAGCTGCACAACGGAAACCGTTGTCTCTGCCACATGGTCTGCGGCACAGCGCTGGATTGCAGTAACCACATAATCCTTCGCCTTCTTCTCCGCCTCCTCTTTGGCTTTCGCCTCCAGATCCTTGATCAGCTTTGCTGTGTCGTGCTTTACGTCCTCTTCTACGGAACGAAGCAGGTATTCTTTTGCCTGCTCGGAAGTCAGGCCGGAAATACGTTCCAGTTCCTGCACACCCTTTTCATAGAGTTCTTCCACTTCCGTGGTTTTCCTCTTCAGGGCCTCTTCCTTGACATTCATACCGGCTTCCCGTTTTTCCATTGCCTCTGCTTTCTTGTCTAGGTTTTCTTCTTTGCTCAGTACACGTCGTTCATAGCGCTGAAGCTCAGCTCTTCTTTCCTTTGTTTCTTTTTCAAGCTCATTCTTCGTCTTTAAAGACTCTTCCTTCGCTTCAAGGAGAGCTTCTCGCTTCTTTGTCTCAGCAACTTTTAATGCTTCATCTATTATTTCCCTTGATCGTTCTTCTGCACTGCCAATCTTTTTTTCGTAATTTTTCTTACAATGACCGGCAGCCACGAACCAGGTAATAGCTGCTACAATAACACCTGTAAAGATCGGAATTATTACTTGTGACACAGGAGCACCTCCTTATTTAGTTTTCATTGTACAAGAATACAACGATTTAATTTTAAACTGTTTTATATATTATGTCAAGCAAAATCAGGGCCTGTGTCTCCCTTTTCGTCACTATTCTACAAACGATTCCATATCAATAAAATCAGTTTTACTCTGACTATAATTTTCGATTCCCCGGCGAATTTCCTCCCAGGAAAAACCACGGCGCTGCAAATAGGCGATTGTCTTCCGGTTCGCCTCCTCAGAAAGGCCGTATTTCCTCTTTTGAAGTACCGTCTCTACGGCAGACGGAGTCGCTCCCGGATCCAGCACTTCCTCCATCTTTCGAACAGCGCTTTTTGCCGTCTCCCGGTCAATCCCTTTTTTCTGCAAATTCAGAAGGAGCTCTGCCTGGCTCTTTTTTCTTCCGTAAATTTCCACATAATGCTCTGCAAACCTGACGTCATCCACATAACCATACACTTTCAGGAAAGAAACGGTCTGCTCCACCGCCTGCTCCGGATACAGATCACGCGCCAGCTTCCTGCGAATCTCCTGCTCCGTCCGGTCTCTGCTTTTTAACTCATACAGTGCCCTCTCTCTGGCACGTTTTCCCAAAAGAGCCAAAATCTCCTCATACCGGCTTTCGGAAAGAATCATTCCCGGCTCCAACCCATATTGACGGATTTCTCCCCCATATAAAAGAAAGGCAAAGTCTCCCTCCAGGAAGACTTTGCTCCTTCGTTTGTCAAAAGGTTCAATCCGTTCGATCAGAACCCCCGTCACTCTTCCTGTGCTCCCACCGGTGGCAGTACAGCGGGATTTTCTTTCTGCTCCTCTTCCCCGGTTCCATCCAGGTTATACTTGTCCCGCACCTTCTGCTCAATCTCTCGGCATAGCTCCTGATTGGCCTGCAGAAAACTCTTGGCGTTTTCACGTCCCTGGCCGATCTTGCTGCCCTCATAAGCATACCAGGCACCGCTTTTCTCCACGATATTTTCCTTTACCGCCAAATCCAGAATATCTCCCTCTTTGGAAATTCCCTTTCCGAACATGATGTCAAACTCCGCCTCTTTAAAGGGGGGGGCAATCTTATTTTTTACAACCTTGATACGAACACGGTTTCCTACCATCTCTCCGCCCTGCTTCAAGGTCTCAATCCGTCTGACATCCATCCGCACGGAGGAATAAAACTTCAGCGCCCGTCCACCGGTAGTAACCTCCGGATTTCCAAACATCACTCCTACCTTCTCGCGAAGCTGATTGATAAAAATCACAATGCAGTTGGAACGGCTGATGGCAGCCGTCAGCTTCCGAAGAGCCTGGGACATCAGGCGGGCCTGCAGTCCCACATGAGAATCACCCATCTCACCGTCAATCTCTGCCTTGGGCACCAGCGCCGCTACAGAGTCCACAATCACAATATCAATCGCACCGGAACGCACCATGGTCTCGGTAATCTCCAGCGCCTGCTCCCCATTATCCGGCTGTGAAATATACAGGTTATCAATATCTACACCGATATTTCTGGCATATACCGGATCCAGCGCGTGCTCCGCATCAATAAAACCGGCAATGCCTCCCTGCTTCTGAACCTCCGCCACCATGTGAAGCGCTACCGTCGTCTTACCACTGGATTCTGGTCCGTAGACCTCGATGATACGTCCCTTTGGCACCCCACCCAGGCCCAGGGCGATATCAAGACTCAGAGAACCTGTGGGGACTGTCTCTATATTCATATTGGCTCCGGACTCTCCCAGTTTCATCACAGAGCCCTTTCCATATGCTTTCTCAATCTGTGTCAGCGCGGCATCCAGCGCTTTCCGCTTTTCTTCGTTATTCATCCTTTTCCTCCCATGCTTCCTGCAGATTCGAACATTCGTTCTGTCTCTGGTTTTTATCATAGTCGATCCGCCTTTGAATGTCAACCTTTATTTGCTGTTTCCTCCGAAGGGATTCATTTTCGCCCAGGAAAAATTTCTGTTCCTCCAAAGATTCAGCTTTTTTCTGGAATTCTGGTTTGCAGTCCGGCAGACAACCGGCGAGACAGGACATTCATATGATTCAGAGTTCTTTTTTATTATACCACTGCCCCAGATCTTCTGTCCAATAAAACTTTTACCCGGATCCCTGACGCCCCATTCTCTTTCTCCGTTGACAAGGAGAAATCATATGGCTATAATCTAGGTATCCCTTTAGGTCGGCGACAAAAACTTTGTCCTGAAGCACTGTTAATCCAGTTAACTGTAGGGGTGCTGCAAGCATAACCGTTTGATTTACGTCAAACTATGTTTGCAGCACCTGCCAAATTTCCAGGAGTGAATCTGATACATGTTTGAACAAAAATTGCAGGCTCTGACGCCTGCCAAAATTATTCTGGGCGGTTTTTTTCTTATTATATTAGCCGGCTCTCTGCTCCTTTGCCTGCCAATCTCTTCAAAAACCGGGCAGCCAACACCATTTGTCGACGCTTTTTTTACTGCCACCTCTGCCACCTGCGTAACAGGACTCATCGTCTATGATACGTACTCCTACTGGTCTGTTTTTGGCCAGTCTGTCATTCTTATCCTGATTCAGATCGGCGGAATGGGCGTAGTTACCCTGGCCATTGCCGTTACGATTCTTTCAGGAAAAAAAATCGGACTGAAACAGCGCTACGTCATGCAGGAATCTATTTCAGCCCCTCAGGTAGGCGGTATTGTCCGCATGGTGGGATTCATTGTCCGCGGCACAATTTTCTTTGAGTTGGCCGGAGCCGTTGTTCTGGCATTTCAATTTATTCCGCAGATGGGTCTCAAAAAAGGACTCTGGTTTTCCCTGTTTCACTCCGTTTCCGCCTTCTGCAACGCAGGTTTTGACCTGATGGGCGGCACCAGCGGACAATTCAGCTCCATAACCAGCTTTACCGGAAATCCCATTATCAATCTGCCGATTATGTGCCTGATTATTCTGGGCGGAATCGGCTTTTTCGTATGGGATGATATTAAAACCCACCGCCTTCGCTTTTCCCACTATCATCTGCAGACAAAAATCGTTCTGACGGTTACTGCTCTGCTGATTGCCCTTCCGGCTGTCTTCCTGTTCTTCTTTGAATTTTCCAGAGACCGCTGGAAAGACCTCTCTCTGAGTGAGCGTTTTTTTGCCGCCCTTTTTCAGGCCGTTACCCCAAGAACAGCCGGTTTCAACAGCGTGGACCTGACAAAGCTATCCGAATCCTCACAGTTTCTGATTGTGCTTCTGATGGTAATCGGTGGTTCACCCGGCTCAACCGCAGGCGGCATCAAGACCACAACTCTGGCTATATCTCTGCTCTGCGTCCGCTCCGCGTTCCGCAATCAGGAAGGAATCCAGTGTTTTGGACGCCGTATTCCTCAGGATATTCTGCGAAATGCCGTTGCCATCCTGGCCATGTACCTGACTCTTCTATTTTCCTGCGCGTTTCTGCTGACCTGGCTGGAACAGGCCACCATGATGGAGGCAGTATTTGAATCGGCATCCGCTATCGCTACAGTAGGACTTACGCTGGGCATTACCAGCGAACTGGGTATTCTGTCCAAGCTGCTTCTGATACTTCTGATGTACTTTGGCCGCGTCGGCGGCCTGACTATGCTATATGCATTAACCAACAGCCGAAAACCGGCAGCCCTGCTTCCGCAGGAGCGTGTCACGGTCGGATAGCACAATTTCAGGGAGGAACAACTTATGAAAACGATTCTTTTAATTGGTCTTGGACGATTTGGTTCCACCATGGCCAGAAAGCTGCACGAACTTGGTCATGAGATCATGGCCATTGACACCTCGGAAGAGCGCATCAATGCGGTACTGCCCTACGTTACCAGCGCCCAGATCGGCGACTGCACCAATGAACAGTATATGAGTTCCCTTGGCATCCGCAATTTTGATGTCTGCGTTGTTGCCATTGGAGACAATTTTCAGAGTTCTCTGGAAATTACCTCCCTCCTGAAAGAACAGGGCGCTAAATTTGTCGTTTCCCGGGCCAGTCGCGATATCCATGCCAAATTTCTTCTTCGAAATGGGGCAGACCAGGTGGTTTATCCGGAAAAGGAATCTGCCATCCGGGCTGCCGTACGCTATTCCTCTGACAATATTTTCGATTTTATCGAGCTGACACCGGATTATTCCATTTATGAAATTCCCGTTCCAGCCGACTGGCTGGGAAAAACAATTATCGGCGTCAATGTCCGCCAGAAGTACAATCTTTCTATTCTGGCCATTAAATACGACAATTCCTTTTATCCGCTGCCGCAAACGGACTATGAATTTAAGGAAAATGATGTTCTGGTTATCCTTGGAACCAACCGTGATATCAACCGCCTGCTTCACTGATGCAGTCAGGTGATCAGTTTTCCCACATCCAGAAGTCCCCAACCCTGCTGATTCCGGGGAAGACCCAAATCCACAGCTCTTTCCCGCAGCCGAAGCTTCACATCCCGATTATTCATTTCCGGATATTTTTCCAGAAGAAGGGCCAGCGCTCCGGCCACCACCGGAGTGGACATGGATGTTCCGCTTTTGATGCGATATCCCCCGGGCCGCGGCGCACAGCTCACAATCCGGGATCCCGGCGCCACAATATCCGGCTTGCAGATACAGGCGCTGGTTGGTCCTCTTCCCGAGTAGTCCACCATCCGGCTTCCCGCCACATCCACCTCCTGATCATCGTCGGAACATCCCACCGTAATGACTTTCCGGCTGATACCAGGTGTGGTAATCGTATGGCTTCCCGGACCATTATTTCCGGCCGCCACAACCACCACAAAACCAGCGTCCCAGGCCGCATCCACACCGCGCACCAATGCAGAATCCTCACTCATACCGCGTCTTGTAAAGGATCCAACCGATATATTGATAATACGGATCCCATACTCTCTTCCGTTTTGACAGATCCACCGAAGACCTGCCAAAACGTCCGAAGCATATCCGTTTCCTTTCTGATCCAACACTTTAACCGCCACCAGACTGCACCCCGGTGCAATTCCCTGATAGCGTCCGGAGGAAGCGATTCCGCTTCCTCCAATAATTCCAGCAATATGGGTTCCATGCCCATTATCATCGTAGGGCGCCTTCCGTTTTTTCAGTGTATCCTTAAATCCAACAATCCTGTTTTCCAGATCTCGGTGCATATACACGCCTGTATCCAGAATCGCCACTCCGACTCCTTTTCCCGTCAGGCCCAGGCGATACGCGACCTGACAGTGTATGTTCTCTCTTGCATGCTTCACAGGCCTGCCCTGCCTTCCTATGCTCTTTCTATAGCATATTCCGGCAAAAAAATCCTGGAATCTCTATCGCGGAAAGCTGTAATAAATTTTTCCGCCAGCCACTCCACCTCGAAACTGAGCCAGTTCGCTGACCGTTACCAGCTGATAGCCACGCTCCACAAGGGCGGGAATAATCCGGACAGCTGCATCCGCAGATTGGCTGTAGAGTTCATGCATCAATACCACATCGCCATCTTTCACCTTGCTTAAAACGGCATTGACACTTTTATCTGCATTTTTAGTTTTCCAGTCCAGCGTATCGATATTCCACATGATAATCGGCTGACTGATATTCGATAAAACCGTATTGTTCTTATTCCCTCCCGGAAGGCGTACCAGCTTCGGCGCCTCTCCGGTTATGGCTGCAACTGCCTGATTGCACGCGTCGATCTGATAACGAATCTGGGCCGCATTCAGTTTATTTAAGTATCTGTGCTCATATGTGTGATTTCCAATTTCGTGGCCGGATGCATACATGCGGCGTATCTCATCCTGATAGGATGGAATCCGATTTCCTACCACAAAAAAAGTTACGCGGCCATTGTACTGCTCCGCACAATCCATAATCCGATTTCCCACCTTGGCCAGCGGCCCATCATCAAAAGTCAGCGCCACCATCGGTGCATTGGGATCCAGGTATCTCCCGCCGCTGGCCACAAGACCAGCCTGTTCCGCTGCCTGAGCCGGATCTTCTGTGTCGTGCTGACCTTCCTGGGTTTCCTCTTCTGCCTGGCTTGTCTGGTTTTCCATACCAGTCTGCCCTGTCTGGCTTTCCACACTGCTCTGCCCTGTCTGGCTTTCCACACTGCTCTGCCCTGTCTGGTTTTCCACACTGCTCTGCTCTGGCTGATTATCTGTACCTGTCTGGCTGATTTCAGGAATTTCCCGCGCCGGCCCTGCTGATTCCTCTTTCTTTACCTGGCCGATTGTCGTGTCACTGGCCGGTCCCGTCGCCTCCCCCGCATATCCCATCTCCACACTTCCCAATACACAGGCTGCCGCCAGCAGGAACACTGCCATTTTCTTCCTCCACGTTGTTTTCATAACCCATTACCTCCTTATAGCGGCTAGTATATCATAAGATCTGCTTTAATAAAACCTCTGTTCCTTTCATTTTCCTTTCCGATTTCTATCTATTTTCCTTTCGAAAACCAGAGGTTTTTCATATATTTTTTCTCTTGTCCAACTCTGCTTCTTTATGCTATGATAAAAATGATTTTTATTTCTATACTACTGAATTATTACTTGAAAGGAAGTTAAACATGGGCGGATTTTTCGGCGTTACATCCAAGACAAACTGCACGCTGGATCTTTTTTTCGGCGTAGACTACCACTCTCATCTGGGAACACGGCGGGGCGGCATGGCCGTCTACGGGCCAAATGGCTTTAACCGTTCCATTCACAATATCGAAAATTCCCCATTCCGTACAAAATTCGAACGGGATGTGGACGAGCTGGAGGGCACCATGGGAATAGGCTGTATCTCGGATATGGAACCACAGCCCCTGCTGATTCAGTCCCATCTGGGCAGCTATGCCATCTCTACTGTGGGAAAAATTACTAATCAGGATGAACTGGTTCGGGAAGCCTACGAAAAAGGGCATATTCATTTTATGGAAATGAGCGGCGGCAAAATCAACGCCACAGAACTGGTAGGTGCAATTATCAATCAGGCAGACTCCATCGTAGACGGTTTATTACTGGCGCAGGAAAAAATCAAAGGATCTATGACCATTCTCCTGCTTACTCCGGATGGCATTTACATTTCCCGTGACCGCCTTGGAAGGACACCTGCTGTCATCGGCCGCAAGGATGATGCCTACTGCGTCTCCTTTGAAAGTTTTGCCTATATAAATCTGGGCTACACCGACTATCGGGAGCTGGGCCCCGGTGAAATTGTACATATGACAGCGGAAGGTGTGGAAACCTTAAGCCCTGCCAGAGAAGAAATGAAAATCTGTTCCTTCCTCTGGGTTTATTACGGTTATCCCACCTCCTGCTATGAGGGAGTCAATGTTGAAGAAATGCGCTACCACTGTGGCCGCATGTTGGCAAAACGCGATAATTCCAGCGCTGATTTGGTAGCTGGTATCCCGGATTCCGGCATCGCACACGCCATCGGATATGCCAATGAATCTGGGATTCCCTTTGCGCGTCCTTTCATTAAATATACGCCAACCTGGCCACGGTCCTTTATGCCTGCCAACCAGAGTCAGCGAAACCTGATTGCCAAAATGAAGCTGATTCCCATAGAAAACCTCATTCGCAATAAAAGCCTGCTTTTCATTGACGATTCCATCGTCCGCGGCACACAGCTTCGGGAAACGGCTGAGTTTCTGTATCAGAACGGCGCAAAAGAGGTACATATCCGCCCGGCCTGTCCTCCCCTGCTCTTTGGCTGCAAATATCTGAATTTCTCCAGGTCCAATTCTGACCTGGATCTGATTACGCGCCGTATCATCCGTTCCCGGGAAGGTGATCAGGTCTCCCAGGAGACACTGGAAGACTATGCCAATCCGGACACCCAGAATTATAAAGAAATGGTGGAGGAAATCCGCAAACAGCAAAATTTCACCTCACTCCAGTTCCACCGTCTGGATGATCTGGTAAAATCCATAGGCCTCTCTCCCTGTAAGCTCTGTACCTACTGCTGGAGCGGAAAAGAATAAAAACCAATCGGACGGCAAGGATGAACAGTTCCAGGACTGCCTACCGGGAACTGTTCATTCCCGCCCCTTCTTCATGTTTCCACACCATGACTTGTTCCGTGTCTTTCTGTGAAATTCCCGGATCATACCTGTTTTCTTCTTTCCATAGCGTTGGCTCCTGAATTTTTTGCATTGCCTGTGACCATCATATAGCGATTGTGGGCATCTTTCAGACAGGCAATCAGTGGCTTCTGAGTCAGCGCAAAATAACGCTCCCTGATTACCTTCTCCATTTCCTCCAGGTCTGTTTTCAGGCTTTTTCCCAGCAGCATGGATACAACAAAATTCCTTGTTACCGAAAGAATCGTATTGCACTCCAGATCCAGAATTTCCCCCGTTTCCCGCTCCACCACAAAACTCACATAAAATTCACCGTGAAGGCTGAATATGGCATCCTCCCGGCTCGGTTTGGCCTGGCCTACCACAAGTATCGTATTTTCTCCGTACATAAAATCCGCCTCACTCTCTGTCTTTTTTTCAGTATATCATTCCAGACACCCGGAGAGCAAGTCCCGGATCTGCTTTGCCCTCTTAAGGCTTGACGCCTTTCCCTCCTTCTTTTATAATAGAGGAAAGAAGTACTGAACAAACTATAGCTGTATTGGAAAAGATTCTTTTATTTATCGGGACTCCTGCCCGGATGCTCCCTTCTTAGATAAGAGCCATGAATCACACAGGATACGTGGGTCTTTTTTTATTGCATAGGAAATCACTTCTTATGCAATAAAAAACCTGTGCACATCGCTGCGATGCAGCACCTGGAGGATTGATATCATGACTTATTTTAAAAATCTGGATTCCATTATGAAACAGGATCCTGGCAGGCGAGGCCTTCTCCCCTCCCTTCCCCCATCCCCTCTGGCAGAGCTTACCGATTCTCTTCGGCAGGCACGCCGCGTTGTTTTACTGACCGGATTTCCAGTCCGCATGATGGATGACTCTGTGACCGGAGAGACCGATGGCCCTTCCGGCACGGCAAACCTGGCCGCAGCTTTTCTGGAGACTGGCTGCAGCGTCTTTGTCATTACGGACCGATTTTCCTACCCGCTTCTGGAAGCAGCGCTCCGATTCCGGGCTCCGGCCTCCACGCTGACCTGCCTTCCGCAGCAGGATACCGATCCTTTTATCCGCTCCTTTCTCCGCGATACCGCTCCGACTCATTTTATCAGCCTGGAGCGCCCGGGAAAAGCGGCGGACGGCCACTATCACAACATGCGCGGCGAAATCATTGATGATATGGTTACAGACTCCGCGCTGTTTCTCCCAGAAGCACGCCGTATGAATGCCGCGGTTATTTCCATCGGAGATGGCGGAAATGAGATGGGGATGGGTTCCTTTTACCGGCAGATTGCCCGAAACGTTCCTTTTGGGAATGTGATCTGCGCCAACGATCAGGCCGACCTGGCACTGGCCGGCGGCGTTTCCAACTGGTGGGGTTGGGGAATCGCCTCCCTTCTTTCCCTGACTGCGGGCCGTTCCCTTCTCCCCACTCCCGACGAAGAGACAGAACTTCTCCGCCGGGTCGTGGCTGCCGGCGGTGTGGACGGCTGCACCAGAAAAACGAATCTGACCGTTGATACCGTCCCTCTGGAATCCTATCTGTCAGTTCTTTCTTCCGTCCGCCTTCTGACAGACTGTGCTCTCAGAAATGTATAAAAAGGCCCTGGAGATTTCTGAGAGAAATCTCCAGGGCCTTCCGCTTCATCCATAAATCCCGTTATGGGAGGCGCTTATAGGTGCAGACCTCCAGGTACGGGTATTCCGTCATATCTTCCGTATCAAAATTCCAACGGTATGTATAGGTATTGTAATAGGTAATCGTGTCGCTATTCTCAATGACATAATAGTAATAGCCATTTGGATATTCCTCCGGATACCACCGGTCTCCGGATTTTACAAATTTGGTAGCCCAGAATTCTTCATCTACCACAAAACTGGTATCTGTCACATCCTTCACGGTCACACGTTCTGTATAATCGGCATGCAGGCCAAGGTAAGCTCTTTCGTTGAAGGTCTTACTATAGGACTCCATGCTTCCGTCAAAAACAGATCCATCCAGACGCAGGGCGCCATTGTCTTCCTGATAGATATTCGTCTTATAATATTGGTATGTACCCGGGTTTAACAGGGCAGAAGAAGCGTTCTGAGTCTCTGCCTGTTTGGTCTGTACCACACCGTCCACCGTCCAGGCTCCATCTGCATTTACCATATAGCCATCCACTACCGTATTGGCAGCCATATAGCCATTTGCATCAAAATAATAGCTTTCTGCAATTCCGTCGCAGTTTCCGTCAAGCCACTTCCAGCAGCTTACCGGATAGCTTCCATCTTCTTCCTGCCACCAGTATCCTTTCTCATTGTTCTTCCAGCTTCCCTGGGCATAGGCAGTCATGCTGAACATCCCCGCCAGCGCAGCGCCCAGCACAGATGCCCGCAGCACCGTTTTCATTCTCATGATGCATTCTCCTTTTCATACTCTTTTTTGCAGCATTCCATTCTCTGGCCGGCTGCTACTTTTATTATAATCCCTTCCCTGTGAAAAGTCAAATTTCAACCCGCTGTATGCTTATCATTTCAGCCTAATTTCAACCCGCTGTATACGATGCAAACCAGAGAAGCGAAATGAACAATCTCTGACGCATTATTTCTTCTTACTCTGATTCCGGGATGCTTTTACAACCACGCCGCTCAGAGCCAGAAGGGCCAGGACGTTGGGAATAACCATCAGACCGTTGAAAAAGTCAGCCATTGCCCACACCAGCTCCAGTTTTAAAGCTGAACCGATAATAATACAGATAATCACAATCAGGGAGTAGATCTTTCCCGCCTTTTCTCCAAACAGGTATTTTACATTGATCAGGCCAAAGAAATGCCATCCCAAAATCGTGGAAAATGCAAAAAACAAAAGACAGATTGCCACGAATACGATACCAAAGGTTCCGAATCCCTGCATAAATGCCGCCTGTGTCAGAGCGGTTCCGTCTTTTCCGCTGCTCATAACGTTGGTGGTAAGAACGGAAAATACAGTTAAATTCAAAATAATAAACGTATCAATGAACACACTGATCATAGCGCAAAGTCCCTGCTCGTGGGGTGTCTCCGCCTTGGCCCGGGCATGCGCATGGGGCGTAGAACCCATACCTGCCTCATTGGAAAACAACCCTCTTGCGACGCCGTAGCGAATGGCTTCACGAACTGTGATACCAGCCCCTGCTCCTAACACCGCCTCCGGACTGAATGCGCCGCGGAAAATAGACATAAATGCCGCCGGAACCTGAGAGATATTCATAAAAATCAGAACCAGGCTTCCCACAATATAAACGCCTGCCATAATAGGCACAATTTTTTCTACCACAGCAGCCAGCCGTTTCGTCCCTCCCAGAAAGATAAAGGCTGCGAAAGCTGCCACAGCTACCCCAACTGCTACCGGCGGAATATTCAGATTAAATACCTCGAATACCTCCACAAAGGCTGCGCCGATGGAGTTGGACTGTACCATATTTCCCATGAATCCCAATGCCAGGACGATAAATACGGCAAACAGAGAGGCCAGAACCTTTCCGAATGTCCCCTTAAACGCCGCCTTAATATAATAAACCGGACCACCCGTCACTTCTCCGTTTACTTCTGTCTTATACGTCTGGGCCAAAACTGCCTCTGAATAAATGGTCGCCATCCCAAAGAATGCGCTGACCCACATCCAGAAAATTGCTCCCGGGCCGCCTCCGATCAGTGCGGTCGCTGCTCCTGCCAGATTTCCCGTACCTACCTGTGCCGCGATAGCCGTTGCAATCGACTGAAAGGGACTCATCTCTCCCTTTTCATGCTTTTCACCGTGCAGTGTAAAATGACCAAATACCTGCCGACATCCCTCGCCAAACTTTCTGACCTGGATAAATTTCAGGCGGAGCGTATAATAAAATCCCGTACCGCAGAGCAGTACGATCAGAAGAAAGCTCCACAAAAAGTCATTTCCCTTTGTTACCAGCTGCAAAATCGTGTCCATTGTTTCATCCTCCTCTTATGTTTTGTATTTTCTGCCATTTTTCGGCATTAAAATAAGAGCTGACATAAATCAGCTCTCCAAAGAGTAGAACATCTGCATACAACAGGATTTCTCCCATTGTGGTTATTTGTATGCCCTGTCCTTTTGCCTGAGAGATCGATGGGTACCATGGACGGGTACGCATCTTACACCTTCGGCGCTCCTTCTCGGAGACTCTCCAGAGTGTTCCGCCAACCCGGCCGTCAGAAATCAGAAATCTCTGACGGCCCGAATCGCCAGAAACGAACTTATATCGTCCATCGTACCACAATTTTTCCTACGGTTCAATAGGATTTTTTAGAAATATTTTATATTTCGTCCTTTTTTTCCGGATTTTCTCCCCGTTCTTCCAAAATCTGCCCTTTTTCTCCCAAAAGGTACCATTTCTTTTTCCACTCCTGCCACCCACCCGTTTTCATTCGGCCTTCCCGGTCAAAGTAGTACCACTCGCCTTCCAGTTCCAGCCAGTTTTCCTGTGGAATGGAACCATCCTTTTGAATGTAATACCATTCCTCATCACTCTGATACCATCCTGGAGCCGTCTCTTTTTCCAAAAGGCCCAGCCTCTCGCAAAAACTGCCCCATCTTTCCTGATTTTCGCGTATTTCCTCTCCATCAGCCCGTTTTCTCGGCGATAGTGTTTCCCGACCTCGTTTCCCCTGTTCCGTTAAAGGCCATATTTTAAAAAAATATACCCCCCGTTCCTGCATCAACGGCGTAAAATCATAGAAGCAGGAGGAAGTTCTGTGAGCATATCCAGTCCGCTGTCCGTCCCTGTACAGCATCACCAGATATGTATCTGCATTATCCGCTTTCTTCCACCGTCCTATTGAGCCATCCCACTGGCAAGCTTCCACCTCCCCGATAACTTCTCCCGGCTCCAGCAGTTCCGCCGTCAAAATCAGCCTTCGCCCTCCATCCGTCCTTACCGCCTTCCTGCAGGCACAGGCTGCCCCGGAAAATACAATATCTCCTTCTTCCAAAACTGAAAACATCCGCCCCTCTTCAGACAGCAGTTCTATCTCATACCGAAGCTTCTCTGGCTCCTCTTTGATCTCCCGTCTTTCCCTTTCTTTCTCTTCTGCAGCTTTTTCTTCCTCTGCCCCCTCATCGCGCTCCGTTATTTCACTGCCTTCCGATGCCGGGCCCTCAGAAGACGAACCCGACTCTGCCCTGGCCGGTCCTTCTTCACTGGAATAAAAAATGGGACGGATCTCCAAAACCTCATAAGCCTCAGAACAGGAGACAGCCTCCAGAAGCGGCCGCTCCTTCCCATCAAACTCCTCCGCCTCCAGGCGAACACGGATCCGCCTGATTGGAGCAGCGAAAGCGGGGAAACTCCCCGCCGCTGCCGTTCCGGAGAAAACCAGAAAAAGTCCGACATATTTTCCCCACTTTACAATCGTTCCGTATTTCATATACCTCATTCACACTCCTTTTTTCTGCGCTGTAAAAGCAGTGCCCCAAACCATACAAAACCCAGAAGGCCCAGTGCCATGCTCCAGTCTCCCCACGGTGGGGCTTCTCTTTTAGATGGTCCGTAATCCACAATCTCTTCCGCATCCTTCGCCGGTCCATCTCCCAGTCTCGGAAGCGCCGTCAACCGGCTCTTCGGCAGGTGAATCCGCCCTTCCCCAGACAGTGCATGTCCCACATGTACGCTGATCCAGCCTTCTTTCAAATCTGATCCCGGTCTATCCGGCTCAGGTTCCCGTTCTCCTTTGACAGGAAGTTTCCGGTCCGTCATGGAAATGGTAAGAACTGTCCCATCCTCCGGAACCTTAAAGAAAACAGGCTCCGCCGTTTCGTATCCGACCGGCGCTTCTATCTCCTCCAAACAATACGTTCCTCCAGCCTTTAAAATCCCAGATACCATCTTTGGTTCAAGACTGCTTTCCCATTCCGTTACCGTTTTTCCGAATTCATCGGTGATTCGGAGAAGGGCCCCGGAAAGGAAGCCGGATTCTTTCGTTCCCTCCGCCTCCATGCCCCTTTTTTCCACATACACCTGAGTCGGAGCATCCTTCATAACAACCCGGTCCACTCCTCCGTCCCGGGATACCCGAAAGACAATTGTTTCTGCCTTCCAGTATCCATCCGGAGGTGATATCTCAATCAACTGATATTCTTCCCCTGCTGTCAGACGCCCTGTAATCACATGAGGATGTTCCCCGGAAACCCACGCATCCACCAGCTGGCCATTTTTATCTCGCAGCTCCAGCTTTGCTCCCGGCAGTTCTTTCTGTCCCGTTATATCCCGTTTTGTTATGGTGACCTGAGTCGGACTGTCCTTCATCCAGACCCTGTCCACCGCTCCGTCCGGCGAAACAGTAAAGGAGATTGCCTCCGCATATGCCCAGCCATCCGGCGCATACTCTTCTGTCAGGGTATAGATTTCCCCGGGAATTAGCCTGGCTGTAATCTCATGATCCTCCAGTCCGGAAATCCATCGTTCCACCACCTCTCCAGCTGAATCTCGAATCGTCATCTCTGCTCTGGGAAGCTCCTTTCCCGCCAAATCTGTTTTTCGAAACACCGTGCGGGACGGGCGATTTTCCATCCCAATTCCAGCAACCGCCGCCTCGTCATTCAAAGAAAAGGACAAAGCTCCCGTAGAGTACAGAAGGCTGTTTCCATCCAGCCACAACTCCACTTGCTCTTTCAGACAGTAATGTTCTCCCTTTCTGAACCGATCCCGGATGGCGGGATCATTTTTGCGAAGTTCCCAGAGCGCAGTTTTACCCTCTTTGCCTATGACACCCTCTGTATCTCGAAATGCTGTTTCCAGGCCATCCGTTTCCGGAATATGAGCAGTTACCCGGTATTCAGTCCCCCAGGGAAGACCGTTTAATGTCACATAGTCCCCGCCGGAGACTATTATGGACTCACCGCTTTTTATAAAACCGCGTCGATCTCCCGTTCCCCTGTAGGCCACTTTTCCCGGAAGCTCAGTTCCATCCCGGCCAATCAGCTTAATCTGATATGTGACTGGCAGCTTTTTAAGCTCCCGTTCTGCTGTTCCCATTATGCCGGAAGCAATGGTCAAAGTCCCTCCGCCTGCCACCGGATTTACCGCCTCCAGACGATTTGGCTGTTCTTTTTCCCAAAAAGCCATTACACGCACTTCCCCGGATGCCTTCGGATGAACCGCCGCTGCAATGGAAAATATCCTTTTCTCTCCTTTTTTCATCCCTTTCAACTCGTAGGTAACTTGACTTTTCCCACCTGTCTCTTCCTGTTTCCAGGTTCCGCCTTCTGTGGAATTCGCCGGCATAAAAGCAAGCTGGCCGTCCAGTTCTATTTGAATCTGCTGGCCTGATTTCACATCTTCCTCTGCGCGGCAAAAAATTTCATATATAACCACTGCCCCAGGACGCAGCGCACTTCCTCCTGCCCCGTTTAATGAGGCTACCTGCAGACGAAATGGGCGCTCATATTCAGGATTCAAAATGGTATGTCCATATCCGTTCCCGGGTGTATTGCACACCTCCCAGGCCTCAAGCTTACCGCGGGTTCGTTCCTCCAGCTCCAGGCAGGTTTGGCCCAGATCATACAGAGGAAGCCTGCAGCGTCCTGTTCCGGTTTCCCCTTCTTTATTTTCCCATATCAATGGAAATCGAAGACGTTCTACCGTCTCTTCCTGTCCATCGCTGAATACCACCGTCTGCGTAAGCTCGTACACCCTCCCTTCCTTAAATCCATCTTCTTCCCGCACATACGGGTCGTTTCCAGAAACCCGGAAGTTCCGGCCTGTCACAGTATCCCGAAGGTTTCCAAAAATCCGCAGCGCTTTCCGTCCCTGAATATTCATCTCTCTTACCGCATCCGTCATTCCAGCAGCCTTCTCAACCGAAACGGCCATCCGACTGTCGGAAACACCGCTGATCCGCCTTCCATCGTCAGATATGGTAAACAGTTTTGGCGGGCAAAGTCCATAACCTTCCGGAGCCTCTTCTTCTATCAGAAAATAAGTATGACCCGCCATGAGAACCCCTTCCAACAGATGTGCTCGCCCTGTGCTTTCCCAGGCTTCCACACTTCCTCCAGGCCGATAGACGCCTTCTGCAAGGACAGCTTCTCTCACACAAAGCTTCGCACCCTTTACCAACATTCCTGTCTCAAAGTTAATCTTGTCAATCCAGATCCGGGTTGGCATGTCAGACACCGAAAACACAACTTCCAGTTCTTGCTTCTCCTGCTCAGAAAACACGCCGGTCAAAATCTCCAGAGAAGTCTGATAACCGTCTGGAGGCACCGTCTCCCGGATTTCAAAATGATACGGAACCCATCGTCCTCCCCTGTCTGTTTTGCCCGTCTTCAAAGGCCTGCTCTCTCCCATGCCCTCCTGATCCGTAACAATAGAAAATACTTCTCCCGTTTCCTTGATTCTTCCATTGAATACAGCTCCAGAAAGCTTTTTTTCTGCCTGCAGGGCATCCTTTTTTTCAATCCGGATGATTCCCTTTTTCATGTAATTTTCAGCCGTCACCACGTCCGGCGAACCTGCATGCACTTCAAACCGCAGAGGATCCATGGGAATAAAACCAGCCGGCGCTGTTTCTTCAGTCAGGTAATAAATCCCATCCGCCATAGGAGAAATTCGATGATACCGCAGATCGCCTTCTGCAGCTCCTGGCGGAATCAATCCTTCTTTCCGGTCCGCTTCGGTATAGACACCGTCTTCCCCGGAAACCCACCGGTCTATCTCATACTCCGGTTTCTTTAAAAGAACGCCTCCTTTCGCAGCCCTGTAAACAACCAGAACTGCTCCGGCTACCTGGGGAGAAGTACTGCCTTCCACCTCTCCGCCAATGGCACGTTTATCAAAATACACATACCTGGTTTCATTTTTCATACCATACAGCTGGATATCTGCCGTCTCCTCTATTACAACTGCCTTTGGAGCCGCTGTCCTGTATCCAGCTGGAGTTTTTATTTCTACCAAAACGTAATACCCCTTTTTCCCATCTGTCAGAGGAAGACAGTCCAGGCGGTGACGCCCCTCCGGCGTGTCATAGGAAATTACCCCGTGTTCTATTTTGTAATTAAACTTAAAATCAAATTCCCACCCAAATGTTCCTTCCTGCAGGCGATTTCTTGTAACCTGAACCAGGGCCATGCTGCCATTTCCCAGATCCCAAAGCTGACGCACCGACTCGCCTCTTTCTGTCGCCTGCTCTTCCTCCTTTCTGGCCCTGCAGTCCATGCCGCGGTCTCCCGTCCACGAAACCATCCCAAAGGCCGGACCGTACGTCTGAAACAGCTCTTGATAACGGACGGCAAAGCTGTCCGGCCCCCTACTGTAAGCTATGGCATCCTCCGTTTTCCATTCTGCCACCTTATCGGATTCGTCATAGGACAAGTGCTCTGCCTGATCCGGCCCGCCTTCCTGACTGTCTGTCTTTGCTCGGTAAAGCGCCAATATGGCTGCATTTTCATTGGAAATAGGAACCTTTTTTCCATTCTTTTCCTCATATTTACTAATCTCCACCTTAATATGATCATTGGGAACTGTTACTCTCTGAAGCTCTGTCCGTGGACTGATCTCCACCTCTATGGATTCCGGAAGGTACCCGGGAAGTGTCTTTGTCTCTTCCAGAATATAATCCCCTGCCGGAATTCCCTCCAAAAATTCGGGAGTATCTCCCACCGTCCATCTGGCTGTCACAGTCTTCTCCTCGTTGTTTTCCCCAAAAACGTTCCAGGAGGCCGGATCCCTCTCTCTCTTTTCCAGATAATAACCTTTGGGATATTTTTCCCGGTCCAAAGAAGGCACCCTCCTGGCCCGGAACAGACAGAGTTCTGTCCCTGGCAGACTCCTGTACGTATAGCTGCCTTTTCCCTCCATCCGCATCCTTGGGGTATCTTCTCCCAAAATTCCATCCCGGTCAAGAATCTGCCGTTTATACGTTTCCGGAGCATCCAGCTTTTCAAAAACAGCCGTAATCGGCCTGTTTACTGCTCGCACCGTCTGCAGACTGCAGTCCTCTTTTACCGAAATTCCCTGGGGGAGGCAGGGCGCATACCCGGAAGGCGTCTTTATCTCCTCCAGGATATAATTTCCCGCCGGAATGCGTTTCAGCCTGTCTTCCTGACCTGCCGTCTTCTCCGTTTGAAATGGATCATTTGGAAATGCTTCGCCGGTAACCCAGGTATTTTCCATCAGAAAACTTTCTCCCTGGCGGTGATACAGAGGCACATCATCGCCAGGTTTTTCCGGACTGGCCCCGATATCTGACAGTCCTTCTGTGTCCTGCATCTCCCAGGCATTCTGATTATAGTTTCTCAAAAGATCCGTGTACCGATAGCGCACATAATCTCCATCCCGATCGTAAACCGGGGTTCCCTTCCGATAAAGAAGACGGGATCTCTGGTAATACTCCGGAAGACCATTTTCAGACACAATCGGATTCAACTGCGGCAAAAGCCGGTTCCCATCAAAGGTTCCTATGGTATATTCCTTTTCTGTATCCGCATGAACGGAAGCAATGCGCCCCGTCTTTATTTTCTCCCGTGAAATTACATTTCCATAGGAATCCCGTGAAATTGTGACCGGCCATACCAATCGCTTTCCAGTCTTTTCCTCCACTGTATACGCCATTCCCGTATAGGGATCCACGCAGGCATCCCGGTTTCCATTTTCATCCAGATGGTATATCTCTGTCTTTTCCGGAACCTGCTCAAATTGCCTTTCCTTTTCACTGTAGTGAAGGTTTTCATATTCCTGACACTGTATTTCCAGAAATGCCCGTCCTCCCTTCTGCGCAAATACAGACATGCCATCCCTGGGAGTAATCTGGTTTCCTTCCCTGTCAAAAGCCATCCTTCGTCCGCCAATCTTTTGAAAAACCTCCAGATCCCCCAGATCGTAAAACAGAATATCCGTATCCTCCCGCTCCACAGTCCTGGAAATCCAGTTTCCTCTTCCGCGATCGTTTACGGCATCGTCCAGATGGTATCTCTGGTATTCAGGCAATTCTCCCTCTTTTTCCCGCACAAAAATGGTCTGCCTTCCCGCATACCCTTTCTGCACATACATACGGGTCACATTTCCAAAAGAATCTCTCACAACATTCACGCCGGAAAAAGCTTTGTCCTTTATATCTCCATTTGGAATTATCGGAATCGCATCATACAGTGTCATAACTGCCCCTGGAAGAAACCGGTTTTCATCATCCGCCGTATCCGGTGTCCGGCTTAGAATTGCCTTTCCCGTAAATATCCCATCTTCGTAAAGAATCTCTATCTCCTCCCCCGCTTCTTTTCTCGCCTGCAGATAATCCAGAAACCCTCTGGGCCATCCGTACCCCAGATATGTACCGGAATCATTCCAGGCCAGTTCCAGGTTTTCCAGTCCCCAGGCTGCTGCCAACTCTGTCAAACTTCCTTCCCTTCTTTCGTTCATCTCAAAGGAAATTGTCTTATCATCCTGTTTTACCTTGCGAACCGAAAGGCATATGGGCATATCTGTCACATACACCCGGGACAAGTCTCCATAGTCCACAGCTCGAACGCGCCGTTCCTCCATTCCGTTCTGATAATACATTACCTCATCTGAATAGACCTCCACTGCAACAGGACGGCTTTTCACATAACCGGCCGGCGCATCCAGCTCACAAAGCACATACACGCCAGCCCCCAGCGGCTCCGGTGTCTCCAGATAGCCGGTCTGCTGCCGCTCCGGATTTCCCCCGTTGTCCCGCAGAGTACTGTATGCCCGGAACACACCGGTGCAAACTCCTGTTTCATCTTTCATCCACACTGGCTCTTTTTCCAACGCCATAGGCGTCCCAGCCGGAATAATTCCCGTATACAGGCCCTCATAGGGAGGACGCCACGGATATCTTGACGGAAACCACTCCATTTCTGAAACCGGCCTTATTTCTCTGGCCCCCATGGCCTCCAAAAATTCCCGACTTCCGGTTACCGATGTATCTGCCTTATAAAATCGTGCCTCGCCGCCGCTGTTCTCACCATCCTTGCGAAGAGCACTGTATATGGCAAACACTGCACCATCATGGAGAATGTTCTCCCCCGTCTCCGCATCCAGCTTTTCAACCCGAATTACGGTACTGTAAAGCCGGTTCCGAAATGACACGCAGGATACCTCCCTCTCCCCAATCAGAGAATTTGGAACCAGCGCAGAAAAATATCGGCCATCTACCCCTGTCAGGCTTCCCGTAATTGTCTGCCTTCCCCCCGCCTTCCTTTTCATCTCTGCCAGGGAACCATACCAGTAATACTGACCGACACGTAAATTGGCCGGATAGCGGCATTTTTCATTTTCCCTGCTGTACAGATCTTTATACGGATCAAAGGGTTCTTGAACCGGCAAAAAGCCGGCATATTCCCGATGCCCGCCCGGATAGTCGATGGTGCCTGTCCGATGGGAAAAAGAAAGGCCGTACTTATAAATTTCGAAATCACCATCCCGATTATGGGCACGTATTACGTGGCACCGTCTGTCCTCCCCTCCCATCTCTTCCCATTCCTCATTCATCCGGATTTCATAGCGCTCTGCCATCTCGTTCGGCAAGGCAGAGGCATCATAGAAAAATTCCCGGGCAGGCTCCCCTGATTTTTCTGATGCAAACGGCACCAGCACTTCCCTTGGTTCATCCACCTCATAATGGCGGTTTTCAAAATCCCCCCATGCGCTGCAGTAGGGCTGCTGCTCCACTGCCACGTACGTTCCATAGGGAAGATACCGTGAAATCCCCTCACAAAAAACTTCCGGCTCCGCAGCGTTTTCCGCCTCCTTCCTCGTATCCGCAGACAATGTCGTAACGTCTCCGTCCCGGCCTCCTTCGGGCGCGCTGTCCCAGGCAATGGCATAGAGTTCATCCAGATCCCGGTCAAAAAATGGTTTCAGGTAATCCTCTGCCTTTAAAATAGCTGCATAAAGCGCCCTGTCATACACTTCCTCCTGATACGCCGCGCTCCCGCCCAAAGGCTGACGATTTCCAGCTTCATTTTTTTCCGTTTTCTTTTTTACCTCCTCCTTCAGATACCAGGTAACTGCAAACTGCCGGACTGCATCCGACCGCCTGGCATTTTCCCTGGCTGTTTCCGATGACTGGGGCACCAGCGGTTTAAAGGAGGTGCTTAACGGATCTCTCCGGTCCCATTTATCCCGATTGGCCACCGCAATGGCATCAAAAAATTTTGCATAATTCCAGACCGGCTCCCGGGAACCGGAATCTTCCCCTTCCGTCCCGGAAGGAATCTCCTCCAGAAGCCTTGTATACCCGCCATTTCTTTCATCCTTTAAGAATCCATCCGCACCACGAGAATACAGTTCTCCATTGGCTGCCGCCGCTTCCTTCCACACATTGTTATTGACAGCTCCGCTGGTCTCTGACCAGGAATGATGCGGGACTTTGGTATAAAACTTCCAGACTGGCGCATATCGCTCATCCAGATCCGGCATACCTGCCTTCCACACTTCTGCATCCGTCTCCTCTCCGATCCGGCTGACCCAGCAGATTTCTCCCTTTTCGTCCCGATAAAGGCGTTCCAGGTTCGATTTTAAGTACAACTTAAATCTGAAATTGGGAATGGCCGCCGCCGCATTTTCCAGACTTCCATTTCCCAGTGTAAAGGAATCCTGGTGCCCGCTCTCTGCCTGCGTATTATTCTCATACTGTCCCTGTTCCGTTCTGGCAATATCCTTGATTACCCGAACCCTCTGTCGAATAATCCGTTCCTCCACGCCAATCGGCTGATTTCGGGTGCTGCCGTCCTGAAAGCAACCCTCCTGGCCGGGATACTCCAAACATACCGTTCTGATATATGTATTCTCTCCCTCCAGGCTTTGACGATTCCAATCCAGAAAGGCTTGAGCTCTGGCATTCCTTACTCGGGTCCAGTAGCTGGCGCTGTTCATGGGATGGCCGGCTGGGAACCCATTGCCAAGGCTGTCTGCCTCCTCTGGAGACAGGGAAACAAAGGGTTCCTTTAAAACTGCTTTCCACTCTATGACCTGTTCCCTGCCTGCATTGGAATGAGATATGCCAAACCCGTCTGTATACGATGCCCTGACGCGGATCACATAGGTTCCGTCCGGCTTTCGCACCACCGGCACCTCACACCATCTGACCTGCTCCGCCTTCTGCATAACTGTTTCCGTTTTTTCCCGGTATTCAACGGCCTGCAGAGGATGCCCGTCCGGAGCGCATACAATTTCGCCAGGCTCATAGTAGACATTCTCCTTCCTCATACGCGAAATCAGCTTCCCATCCCCGTCTGCCTCCGCATCCGGCACAAGAACGGCATCCGCCAGGACCGAAGAGCCGCTCTGCCCTTGCCGGTACTGTCCATAGGTTCCAAATGCCCCGGCGTCTTCCTTATTGGAATATGCAGCATATATATATCTGGGGGATTCAGAGGTACGCTCCGGGATCCACGAAACCCGATGGTAAATTACACTGTCTGTTTCTGGATCACTTCCCAAAACCATAAAATTTTCCGGATTGCCGGCCACACTGGCATAGACCAAAAACACATAGGAATCCTGCGTCTCTCTCCAGCCATCTACGCCTCCATAGCTGTAAAACGGGTTTTGATTGTAAAAATCCAAAATGGCAACGACTGCCTCGCCTGCTGTGATCGGACCTCCTCCCACTCCGTTTTTTTTCACCTCTATTTCCTGAACCGGCGCTCCAAATATGGTTCCTCCCCCATCCTCTCCCGCTGTTTTTCCAGTCTGTTCCTCCGCATCAGCCCGGATTCCCCGGTCAAATATTCCCTCTTCCAAACTGGAATATAAAATCCCTTCCGCTTCTTTTCGTCCCGGCGTTGCTTTTCTGTTCCTGCGAAGAGCCGCCTCTGTTTTTGCCTTGACAAACAGATAGGTATCTATTCCATACGGTGCCTTCAACATGGCTTCATTTTCCTCCTCTGTCATTCCTGGCTCCGCCCGGAACAACACAGCTGAGACCAGGTCTTCATCCAACTCCCGGACAGCCACCTGGCGAAAGGCCCCGGCGGCACAGACAGCTGGAGTTTCCCGCATGGCAGGACTCCCGTCCGCTTCATATCTTGGATACTGCCCATCCCGCTCCGCTCTGACATATACCGGGTTCCCCTGAGCATCCATCACAGGCACCGCTTCATAAACCCCGGTTCCAACCGTAATCTGCTCCTCCCGGACGCCCGTTTCCTTCCGATATACCCGCACGCCCTCCGGAAGACCGCGCAGTACCACGTCATACTGCTGGTTTTCCGTATCCATTGATGCGGAGGCAAAAAACAATTCATTGCCACGTGCGCCTTCCCCCTCCTCCTCTGTCTGTTCCTCTGCCATAAACGGCGCAGCAATCCTGGCATATCCCCGTCCTCCCTCCGGCACGCCGCTGTCCAAAAACTGCCCCCGGTTTGTCAGTTCCTGCTTCCGATTTCCCACCGAAAGCTCATATCCCTCCGACCGGCTGAGCTCTTTTATATAATAACTCCCCAAAAGAAGCGGCCGTCCAATCCAATCATTTCCGTTTTCACTCCTGCTGTTATAATAAGATCTGTGATATTTTCCGTCTCCCGTATAATCATCCGGATACGTTTCCTCACAATACAAATTTCCAGGTGCTTTTTGCCCCCATCCGTCCCCGGTATCCACAATCTCCCCCTTTTTGTAATCATAAGTCCGCCCCGGTGCCTCCGTATAAGCTAAAAATGACGCATTCCCGTCCCGGTCTGTCGCTGCTATCGATGTCAGCTGATTTGCCCGATATACAATACCTGTTTTTCCGTCCGGATGTGTCAGATCTTCCGCAGCAAACAGGCCATATACCGCTCCCTCCAGCGTGGCATCGCCCTGGGCCTCCCCGTAAGAACTCCCCTTTTCCCGCTCACCCATCAAAAGCTCCATGTCTCTTTTATTGATATGAATCTCTCCCTCGGTTCGATGATCGTATACACGAAAAGAATCTCCCTCACCGTCTGCATTGCCGCAGTGACTGTACCGGCCGCTCTCTCCCGGCTCTATCTCCCTTCCCACACTGGCAGCACCAAGCGCTGCCTCATAGGCCGGAAGAAAAAGGTCTCCACCGTCATATACAGCAGAGAGAACCTCTGGATTTCGCAATTGCCTGGAAGGAAGGCTCCAGGAAATGGAAAGTTCTGAAGGAGAGGCCTTTTCTGCTTCCTCCAGCTGGCCAGGCGTTGCCTCCTCCTCATCCCAAAACACAAAGGAAGGGGGATTTGCCATCGATGGCGTGGCGGTTTCCCGCGTTCCAAACACCCCGGCAGCAGCCTGCGTCCTCGGCAATGCGTGGTCAGAAATCTCTGCGCCTGACCCCCCTTTTCCCTGTATCACATTCTCGCTGTATTCTCCAGCAAACCGTCCATGGGCCCCGTTTTCCGAAGCATCTGTCACAATAACCTCTACCGGCAGATCATCCGGATGGTTCCCATGAAGAATATAGCCATCCCGGGCCTGAAATTCCCGAAACGTATAACTGTATTTCATGGAAATAAATTTTTTATATGTCGCCTCACAATCCGCCTGACAGCCGGATTTTTGGAAGGAAACTTCTCCGCCCGGATCAGACTGCTCCCCTCCATCCGGTATTTCTCCTTCTTCTCCGCCAGAATGGGAAATTTCTTCAATTTTCCCCTGAAATACCTGCTCCATAATCCAGTGAAAATGAACACCGGAAAAATCACCTTCCGCCTTCCGGTCACAATCCTCCCGACAGGCCATCCAGGTTTCTGCCAGCTGACGGTTGCGGCTTCTTGCTTCCTCTATTTCATCCTCATTGAGGATCTCCCCCGTCTCCTCGTCCTCTTCCGGCTCTGGAACCGGAACAAACTGCGGTGCCGGATGACCATTGCAAAATGTCTTATCATACCGGTATCCATGGATAACCGTTCTGGCAATGTGACCGCTCTCATCTGTAACCAGGCTCGCCACCTGACGAAATCCATCCCAGACAGCCGGTTTGTCCTTATAGCCGCCGGCATAGGGAGCACCGCCTTCATACAGTGTCTCCCCCCCGTCCCGCTCCCGGTCAACGGCCTCCTGATCGTCAAACCGCTCCAAAAGGGCAAATCGTGCCCCTTCCAGCGGTTTTCCCGTCTCATAGTCATACTTTTCAAGCTGAACATTATAGTGGGACTTAAATTCTTCTTCATGCCGGTAAATCTGAAACGCCAGCTGCCCATCGGCCGCCGGACCTGCCGGCTGACCGCCAAGCATTGCATAATAGTTGGCCGAACAGCTCTCCACCTCCAACCATACCATCCGCTGATGCTCCCATACCGGACTGGAAGGCGGAGTTCCTCCTCTGTGATTTCCAGAACAGTCCACGCACTCCCAGATTTCCAGGCAGGAGTCCAGAACCTCTTTCTCCGTCTTACCGCTCCCGCCGCCGGATTCATACGGAGTTCCCTCTGTCCCAAACCGAATCAGTACGGATGGAGGACGTTGGACTGTCGCTGTAAAATGGATCTCCGTATCCGTTTTCAGGATACTCCATCCCTCCGGCGTGCCTGCACTGTACGTAACTCCTCCATCCGTAGAAAACTCCATCGGCACAGTTCTTATAAACTCTGCATCCGCTCCAGACGGGTCAAAGGAAAGAATCCCTGTATCCCCGTTTACCTTCAAAGCAGAGGAAACTGTCAACGCTCCGGAAAGAATCTCCGGTATGTTCTTCCCTCCCACGGTGGAATTTCCAGTTCCGATCAGACCTCCCATTTCCATATACGACTCGCTGTGCCCGGCCACAAATTCCAGCCAGGGATATCTGGCTCTGGTGGATGACAGATAAATCAGCTCTTTCAGATCCTCCTCACTGACTCTCGAATCTATCACAGGCCACCCTTTTGCCTGGGCCCCTGCGTTGGCACATTCCATGACTCTTCCGGCCTTATCATCCCCCATTGCCGCTTTCTGTGTTACCATTGCCCAGAACACATAGCGTTTTTCCATTTCCGAAAGAGGTACGGAGGCCTCGGATGGGCGATGACATTCATATACGTCCCCGTCATCGGCAATTCCCCACAAGGCCAGTCCGCCACGATCAATACAATACAGCTTATGCCCCAGATCCGTATCACCGTAGGCGGAAGTCAGGATCGTCCGACGACCAGAGCCATCTGCTGCGTGAACCGTGAATGGCGGAAGCCAGGGAATTGCCGTCATCAGTCCCAGAACGGCTGCCATGCCACAGGCTGCCCCTCTTTTTACTATTTCTCTTATCCATATCTGCATCGTTCCGTATCCTGTCCTTCCCTGTTTCATCCGCACACCCCTCTTTTCTCAGATTTTCCTCATCCTACAGCAACTGCTTTACCTGCACACGGCCATCAGACACCCACTCCCCCTGTTCGTTTACCAGATTTCCGTCCGGCGTCTTCTCATCCCGGTAAAGCCGCCCCCTGGTTCCGTCCGATATTTCATGGAAATAATAACGTCGAAGCAGACCATCTTCCCCGGCAATCCACTGCCATCCTGTTACCATTCTCCCTTTCGTTCCATCAGAAAACGGCCACAAAAAATACTGCTTTCCATCTGTATCTGTATACCATCCAGTTACCAGATACCCTTCTTTGTCAAAACGAAACCAGGAAGATGACTCCTGACCGGCCGATCCATTGGCATACGGATTATGAATATAGGCCCACTGATTGGAAAGAAAATCGTTCCCATACCAAAAACGCCATCGCCCATTTTCCCGTTCCTCCCATATTCCCTGCATACTTCCCGGAGCTGCCGGCCCTTCTGTCCTTGCCGACGCCGGACCGGATGCTGATGCCGGACCGCTTCCCGGTGAACTGCCTCCCGAAGAGCTGCCTCCTCCTGAAGATCCTCCTGATGATCCTCCCGATGAACCGCCTCCCCCCGAATAGGTCTGATCTGACACCCGACAGACCAGAGTAACGGGAATCTGCACCTGGCAGCTTCCGTCCTTTGTCCTCACTGTAATCACACAGCTATGGCGTCCCTCTGTTCTGCCTTCCCGCTCCAGGGTTCGGATCCAATCTGCGGCCAACGCCGCAGATACTGTTCCATCTTCTTTTACCAGAAGTGCATCATCACTGGCGCTCCACACCAGTTCCCGGTTCCAGGCCTCTTCCGGCCACACCGCAGCACGTATCTTCCTCTCCTCATTTCCCTCCCACTTTACAGTCGGTGAAAAACGTCTTCCTGTTTTTGTAAGCTTCAGATCAAATAAAAGCTTCTCCGGCTCTGCGGCAATTCGCTCTGCATAAATCCTGCTTTCGTCCTTCGTCTCAAAATACACCGTTACGGGACAGGAAGCCTGACATCGGTTTCCCAACATATCTTCTCCTATTACGGTCACCTGAACCGTCCGGTTTCCTGAAGACGTCTGCGGCTCATACGGTCTGCCGGCATGGTGTCCTGTATCTGCCCGTATCAGATCCTGAATCCATTTGGCGTCTGAAACAGCTGAGACCAATGCATCCTTTTCCTTCCCTGACAAGGAAATCACCGCTTCATCGCTCACATGCCAGGAAATTTCTTTTTTATCAAAAAAATCCGGCGTAAAAGAAGCCGTCAGAGTCTGCGGTCCCGTCACGGAAATCTGCTCCTGCGGATTCTTTCGGTTTCCTGTCAGGCGACGCATTACAGTAAAGGCCAAAGCTCCCTTATCAAGCTCCGCCCTGCTGCCTGCCACATACGTCTTATCCAGAATCCGGAATGTCACCTCAATTCTTGCATTTCCCGTACAGGGTTTTCCCTCGAAGCTTGCAGAGGGGCGCGTCTTCGCCGTCAGTATGGCGACGCCTCCGTTCTGGTGACCTGCCCCATAAATAGTATCGGGAATTGCCTGGGCAAATCCGCCTTCTGCCTGTTCCCGCTCCAGTTTCTGTACCAGATCCGTAATAAAGGAGCTGGACAAATTCAGTCGGATCGAAGCACTCTGTCTGGTATATCCCTGGGAATCCTCATCCTCATTTGCTAAAAGTTCGATCAGATCCGGATCATCTACGCTCCAAAGCACGGAGGCATCCTCCACATCATTGTTCGTGTCCACCACTGCTTCCACCCGTACTGGCTGCACCTCTGTCCCCTTTTCCAGCTCTCCGTTTATGTACCGGGCAATCAGCCGCCCATTCTGATCCATAACACGGGTTACCTTAACCGGGTTGCGCCGATCTCCTGTCCGCTCCTCCACCACGGAAAATTTTACCTTCTGCGGGTTCAATGAAACCCGCACAGCCACTTTCTCATAGACTGCCGAAACCTCTGTATTCTCCTGCGGCATTACAAAGGTATATTCACCTCCTTTTACATAAACGGTATCCCGTTTTTTTCCCTTCTCTGTATAGACAGGCACTCCTTTCATCTGAAATCTGGAATTCCCCGTATTTCTGGGCGCCGTGGATACCGTCACCGTCCTGCCCGCCGCCACAGCTCTCCGGTGTTCCCTATCGATGGTTCTGTCGTAAGCTCCGCTTCCGCGGGCCTCCAGAGCTGCCACATCATAGTAATGAAGTCCATTGGAAACCGTGTCAACCTGCGGGATTGTAACCAGATAACCTCTGGCCGGCCGCCCCGCATCATTGGGCGCAAAATGATCCAGCTCATAGCCATTTGCCTCCCAATCTGTCACACCGCCCAGTTCCTCATCCAGGATTTTCAAAATCCCGTTTTCCAGTTCTTCACAGTAAAATATCTCTTCACTCTCTCTGGATACGCCGCCCTGTACCAGAGAAAAAAAGACATCGCCTCCGTGGGAATAACCGATATGATCCTCATAGGTGTATAGGTTATCATCTGGAATCTGACTGCCGCAAACATTGGCTGCAATCTTACTCTCTGTATCTGCAAAAAGCCAGGCCACATCTTCCCCATACCGGAAATAATCTGATTCTGCACGATACCCGATAAAGGTGCCCCGATACCCGGAAATTCCCGTTCCGGACTGGCCAATGTTCCCCTCAAATCGCGCCACCTTCAGATCTCCCGCGATTCTCTGCCCCACCATGCCTCCCGTCTTCCGGCTGCCAGGTCCTCCAATGGTTCCGGAAACATAAAGGTTGTAAAGATCTGTATCATTCTGAAGTCCCACGATGCCGCCCACTGCCGCATCTTCCCCCTGAATTCTGGAAATCCTGTTATCTCCGGTTTCCACCCGGCAATCCACCAGGCTGGAGGCAGCCGCTTTCCCGGCAATTCCTCCTGCAAACCTTTCTGAGCCAGAGTGCACCCGAACCGTTACCAAAGCAGTCCCGTTCTCGATCACGCTGGCTGTTTTGTCAGTTCCCTCCACCGTTCCCACCATACCGCCAACGCTGCCGTCCCCTTCCACATTTCCTTTTACCGTACAGTTAAAAATCCGGGAATCGCGGCTGACTCCTGCCAGAATTCCGACACTGTTTTTCCCGGTCACAGTTTTCCCCGGCTCCAGACAGAGATTTTTCACCTCTGCTCCTGACAGTTCTCCGAAAAAACCCACACAAGGCCATTGCTCCCGATTCAGGCGAAAATTAGAAATCGTTCTTCCCCGCCCGTTAAAATGAGCCGTAAACGGATGATCCACTTCTCCATCAAATTCCGAGGAATCACAATAGTATCCCATGGGGATCCAGTCCATTCCTCCCAGATCCAGATCCGCCGCCAGTTCAAACCAGGCTTCACTGTAATCCCCCACCGTAATGGGACTGCCCGGATCCGCTGACATCCCCATGGCCGTCAGCTGGGAAAGTCCCATCAGCTGTTCTTTCGTCCGGATCTGAAAGGGGCGTTCCTTCGTTCCAAATCCCTGGCTGCCATCCAAAAAAGAAAAATCCGCATCCCAGCCTTCCCACAGATCCCCCAGGCTCGGCGTTATCAGACCGTCCGCCCGCAGCTCAGAGGGGGTAGCTGCCATCTCTGCCCTCCTGGCTTCTGATCCCGTTGCCAGCCTGATTTCCGACTCCGTTGCCCATCCGGCTCCAGTTCCCCTCTTTCCCTCTTCCTGATCCACAAATACATAATTTCCCGCCCAGGCCGGGGCAGATCCCACCCCTGTCATCAGCAGCGACATCAGCACAAGAACTGCCATCCAGGGTTTCCCCGCCTTTATATGTTTCTTCCCGTATTCTCGTTTTCTTTGCCTGTTCCATTCCGCCATTTTTCTCATAATATCCTCCTTTTCTACCCCATTACGCCTGCGGCACCGCAAAGGCCGGGCGAATCCCATAGATCTCGCCTGCCACATCTACCGGATGAATAGAACCATTCAAATCCACTCCATATACGTATTTTCCGTATGTAAACTTTCCCCCTCCGTCTTCCTCATAAACGGGAGTCCGCAGATAATATCCCTGTGAATAACTGCTTTCCTGGGTTTTAGGATTTTCCGTATCGGAACCAAATTTCCACAATTCTTCCCGGTATCGCAATGCCTCTTCCACAGAAAGGCAGAACATCCGATCCTGCAGGAGCTGATAGCCAATCTCCTGCCCAGAAAGCTCCATCCCAGTCAACTGCCCAAATTCGCCGGCTTTCGTGGCGCCCGTATAGGCCGTCTGAATTCCCGTATGCACTGGTTCCAGTCCCACCTCTCCGACGCTGCCGTGTTTTTCCAACCACCGCCGGACACGGGACGTCTTATAGTTGCTGTTTTCCCCAAAAGACAGCGTCTGAACGGTCTCATCCTCTATCTCCGTGTCCACGTCGGCCCGAATCAGGCTGTCGCAGAGAAACAGAGCTGCCTTCCGACGATTATCCTGCCAGTCGTGATAATCTTCATCCACACATGTAAAGAACCGCCACTCCTTCCCCACTTTCCGAACCTGCCTGTCCCCTTTCTTCCATACCAGACTTTCTGGCTCCTGAGGCGTGACCGGGCCGCTGCACCGCTCACAGATCCCGTCTTCATCCTTATCCATATGGCCCACAGCCGGCAAACAGACAGTCCGTCGCTCTTTACAGCGGGAACAAACAAACGTCCCTGAACCGTGCTTCAGGCAGTCCGGCCTCTCCTCTGTCAGAGCCGCCCATTGGTGCCGACAGTTTTCCCCGTTCCAGAGGCGGCGAACGGTTACCTTTAGGACCTCGTAGCGCACTCCTCCCTGAACAAACGAATCTTCCGCCACGGACGAATATACCGCCTCAAACTCTGCTCCGATTACCAGCGTCTCCGGCATATAGTCCGCCCCGATCACATAAAAAATATGAGAATCTCCGTCCTCCAACGCAGCGACCAGCTGACGGATTCTTCGGTTATTGGCGCCTTGGTCTGACACTATCACACCTTCCGGCCCATCCCATGGATCTTCCCTTCCCAGGATTGCAGCATCCGCCTTTCTCGCCTCCCGAATCCAGCGCTCCAAACGTCCTTCATTCTCTTCCTCCTGCTGTGAAAAACCCGGTATCTTTTTTCCCTGTGCATATGTAATATAAAATTTCTGTGTTCCGGCCTGATATACGGCCATATACTGCGGTGATTTTACCGCGGATATCCAGATATGTCCGTCGCGCCCCACAAAGCGCTCCGGAAAAGAAACCTTCAGGGTAGTTCCCTCCGGAACCTCTCCCCTCTGGCTATGAAAAATTTGAGTATTGTAATCGGCTTCATCTACAAAAGAAACCGCGTATGAAACAGGCTCCCTCGCCACATCCCCCCATGCCGTCCGCAAATCCCCTGTCAACAGAAGCGCCAGCCCGCTTCCCAGAAAAAACAGCGCTCCACGGCGAATTTTCTTCCCTATCCTGTACAGATTTCCTGCCATATGCATCCCCCTCTCTCCGGCAGAACCTGCTGGCAGCTACGTTACAGACACCTCACATACAATTTTCTAACAAAATATCCACTTCCGTAAAAAAGCAGACAATATGCCCATAAAGCCGCCTTTTCTCTTTTCAATCCGTTCTGAATCTGATGCGAACTGCATCATTCTGAAAATCAGAAAATAAAAATAAGAAGAAAGAAATCGGAACTCATCGCCCTCTGCGAAGAGTTCCGATTCAGATAAGATCAGTTTAACACAGTAAAAATTAAAATGCAAGAACTAAATCTTTACACTGCCCCCTCATCCCTTTGGAATCAGCCATGGCGATGCATGGAGAAAGAAGCCATATCGTAATTTTTCAGGTTCTCATGTACTTCACGGCTGTCTGCCTCTGCAATCAGTTTATCTCTGGAACGCTTTGCCTCCATCTCTGTCTTATGCTTGCTGGGGCCGCCCACACAGCCGCCTACACAGGCCATTCCCTCAACAAAGTCCTCCGGAAGGCGTCCTGCCTTCAGAAGAAGCAGTGCTTTCTTACACTCTGCCGCTCCATTGCAGCGTGCTACCTTGATGTCTGCGTTTTCGCCGGTTTCCTCCAGGCACTGCAATACAGCAGCCGTTACACCGCCGCCGTTTCCAAAGCGTTTTCCAAATACACTGGCTTCCTGGGTGGAGTTCTCCTCCGGCTCCAGATTCACATCCTTTGCCCGCAGCATGGCACGAACCTCACCGTAGGTCATGGCGTAATCTGCGTTCCCCTGGATGTTCAGATCCAGCGTCTCACTCTTCTTGGCAATACACGGTCCGATAAATACGGTAATCACCTCCGGATCCTGCGCCTTCAGCATACGGGATACGGCACACATCGGAGAAACCGTTGTTGACATATTGTCCAGAAGTTCCGGATAGTGCTGCTTGATCATATTCACGAAAGCCGGGCAGCAGGAGGTCGTCATTTTCTTGCCTTCCTTGTAGGCCTCCGCCCACTCAGCTGCCTCAGCTGCCGCCGTCATATCTCCACCCAGACCTACTTCCACCATATCTGCAAAGCCGATCTTCTTTAAAGCAGTCCGCCAGCTGGCAAAGGTAATATCCGGTCCAAACTGACCCTCCGTAGCAGGAGCCAGCATTGCCACAACCTTTTTACCGGCATTGATCAGGCGAATCACATCCACCATAAAAGTTTTGGAGCCGATGGCGCCAAAGGGACAGCTGTGAATGCAGGCGCCACACTGAATACATTTTTTCTCATCAATCACACATACGCCATACTCATCGTAGGTAATGGCATCCACCGGGCATACCTTCTTGCAAGGACGCTCCAGATGGGCAATGGCATTGTACGGGCAAGCCTGTGCACATTTTCCGCACTCCCGGCACTTATCCGGATCAATATGCGCCTTGGTGGTCCCCATCGTAATAGCTCCGAAATTACAGGAATTCTGGCAGGCCTTTCCCATACATTTCCGGCAGTTATCCGTCACGGTATAGGATGCAATCGGACACTCCTCACAGGCCGCGTTGATGACCTGCACCACATTATTGGTATTGCGGTCAGAAGGGCATTTTCCCTCTGCCAGACGAACCCGCTGGCGTACAATCTCTCTCTCTTTATAAACGCAGCAGCGGTACTGTGCCTGAGGACCCGGACTTACTTTATAGGGAATGTCATCCCTTCCGTCTGCCAGCTGGCCATTCCAGGCAAGCTTGGCCACCTCATAAAGTATATCATGTTTGATGCGCAGAATCGTTGCGTCATTCGTTACCATTTTTCATATCCTCCTTCATTAATAGTACGTAACCGTAACTTTCTTTCCCATCCCCTCAACTGTCTCCCGAAGCTGTTTGATCAAATTCTGACGGATTCCCAGGTCGAATGGGAGACCAGGGTTCTGATAGGCGCTGTTGATGGCAGTTCCCACAAATAAATGCAGTTCTGTACAATCCTCAATCAGGATTTTTGCCAGCATAGACGCACCATTATTTTTATCCAGTTCCTGAAAAAACTCCAGACTCAGATCACACTTTACCAGATAACGTTTTAAAAGCTCGATAACCCGTCGCAGGGTCAAAACCCCCTCCGTTACCAGGTCAACCCCCTCCATATAGGCAATGGGCGGAATATCCGGATCCGTATAGTCCATGGAAACCCGCAGAGGCCGCCCCAGCTCTCTGGAGAGAATCGTTGCGCTGGTTCCTCCGGAGACAATGCGCTTTGCCGTCTCATCCGCCATGAAATCCGCAGTAATCTTCTCATCGTCATTGCGGTCCAGAGGAGGCCCGGTCATCAGATTGACCGGCTTTTTATCGATGATCCGCGCCACCACCACCGTGGTGTCATCTCCAGGACGATCTTCGTAAATTTTGTTGCACTCCTCGCAGATAGCGCCGGCCATCCGGACAGCAGACAGAGTCGTCATATACTGGACGGAAACGAAGTCTGCCACATCCTGCCAGGCCCATCCAAATTTATAGGCCCCCGTGCTTTTCCCCACTCCGGCGTGAGTCACGCCGTCACTCATGAGAATCAGGGCGTCTCCCTTCTGCACCTGAAAACGGCATTCGCTGATTTCCTTGCCGCGCACCATCCTGGTGTTCTTCGGGAGTTCCATCACATGGCCGCACCGCAGATAAATACAGCGCGGATTGTCATATTCAACAAGATACACTTCCCCATTGTTGAAAATCTGAAGAATAGAGAAGGTTGCATATGCCACCTGGCGAATCTGACAGATCGGAAGCGTCTGCATGATCGTCTCCACACATTCCTCCAGAGTCGCCCCATTTAAAAACATGGTTCCAAGGATTTTTGCAGTCAGCGTGGAAAGGATATTCGCCTTTACCCCGCTTCCCATTCCGTCCGCCAGGATAATCACGTCCGAATCCTCTGTCTTCAGACACTCCACCGTATCACCGCACAGGATTTCTGAATACTTATTCAGGCTTTTAAACGTGACATCTACGGTTATCCCCATCTATCGAACCTCACTTTCATTCTCATCGTCAATCAAAGAACAAAGCTTCGTAAGTGTTGTCTTCGTCTCTGCCGTCGTCTCCCCCAGAAGTCCGGCGATCTCCTGTGCCACCATCATCTGCTTGAAAATAACCTTCTGGGCCAGATCAATGGTCGCCTTTTTCTTCTCGTACTCCTGTCTGATCTGCTCTTCTTCTTTTGTCACATCAATGAGGGTTACAATTACAAAATCGCTCTCCTCTATATAGGCAATGTTCTGAAACGTTACCCGTCCCCGCTCCGGATCCAGCAGCTTCTGGCTGTGAATTCCCTGATGGGTTCTGAATACCCCCTTCACATCCTCCGGATTCATGAAATCCTGCAGCGGCTTTCCTTTAAGCTCCTCGGTTTTCCTCTCGAAATATTGCTCTGCGGAGGCAGAACAATCCAGAATCCTCAAATCCTCGTCAATGATTAAAATCACATTGGGTGAGATATCCATCACAAGGTGAGACAGGGACTGAGCCCGGTCATGAAGATAGGGAATACACATCTCCACCTCCGCCTTCCGCTGAAATACGGCAATGGCCTTTTCACGGCAGGTCGGATAGCCGCAGGCACCGCAATTTAATTCCTGCTCCGGTCGGCTTTTTCCCGTCTTCTTTAAAATTTCACGAAGCTGCTCTTCCGTAGGGATCATTTCCTTCTGAGAACGATCGGAAAAAGTACGGCTTACCTCCACGTTTTTTACCGTTTCCGGAAACATCGTCCAGTCCGCCGCTTCCTTGGGAAGCATGGCCTCCAGATCCAGCTTGACTTTAAAACTGGAAACCTCCGTGGCAGTGGCAGGCCCATTGACACAGCCGCCATGGCAGGCGTTCATCTCAATGAAACAGCCTGATACCTCCCCGGTTTTCATAGCCTCGCAGACATCCAGGCAATCCTTGACTCCACTGACATAAAACTTCCGATACCTGTCCGGCTTTGTCTGCGTAACCTGTACCGCTGTCAAAAGTCCTCCGCTGACCGGATACCGCAGACTGGCTCCGGGCCTCTGATCTTCAAATGTCTCTTCTTCGCACTGGCAGATATCAATCTGCTCTTCCAAAAGCCACTGCCGCAGATCCTCAAAGGTCAATACCGCATCCGGCTTTACGATCCGCTTTTTTTCCTTCTCCGCAATACACGGACCGACTACCACCACCCTGGCCTCTTCTCCGAACTCCTGCCGCAGCATACGCGTATGGATTCCCGACGGAATCAGCACAGGAGCCAGATACTTCATCAGCTCCGGATAATGAATTTCTATCAGATTTACAATGCTGGGGCAGGCCGTTGTGATGATATTCTCCATCTCTCCCTGCTCCAGAAGCTTTACGTACTCCCTGGTGGCCAGAGCCGCTCCGTCCGCCACATCGCGAACCTCCGTAAAGCCAAGCTTTTTCATCGCCGCTTTTACCTGTCCCCGCTTCCGGTAGGGAAGCACCCCGATATAAGAAGAAGAGAGCGAGGCAATGACCGGCTTGCCGGCTGCAATAAACTCTTTTACCTGCTCCAGCTCACTGGGAACGCGTTTCGCCGACTGAGGGCAGTTTACCAGGCACTGGCCGCATAAAATACAGCGATTTGGCATAATATAAGCATGGCCGTCCCGAATCATGATCGATTTTACCTCACAGCCGCGGACGCATTTATAACAATGCTTACACATCGCTGCCTTAAAATCAATGATCGGCATATATATCTCCTTTTATTCCATTCCATCAGCCTGAAGACGTCTGAGAATCTCCTTCTGGAAAAACTCCTCGGTGGTCTCCGGCTTTACGGAATACAGCGTACCATCTACGGTCACGCAAACACCCTTACGGCAGTTTCCGCTGCAGAAATCTCCATTCAAATCCACTTCATTGTCCAGGCCGTGATCCGTAACCAGCTTCTGCAGCTTCTGAATCACCTCTCTGGATCCCTTTAAATGACAGGCACTTCCGATACAGATCGATACTCTCATCTTCTAAAATCCTCCTATATATAATGAAATCGTAACCGTACTGGAATGCAGTTCTGTGCTGCATCTCTTTCTTCCAGGCACGGATTTCCGTGGTTATCTATATTATCGCATATTGTGATATTATTATCAATTGAATCTTTCACTTTTCTTGTATTTTTTTTAGGGCAAAGCCGAATTATGTCACCTGAATTTTTCATCTCTTTAATATTTTTTCATTTTTATGATATTTTCTATGTAATACCCATATTATTTTCATCCATGAAAAGTCCTCTGCCTATGACTTGTTTTTTTCCTCCCCTTCGGTATAATAATATACGGTAATGCTTATGCCACAGTCCAGGACACCATGGAAAACATCTGCCCTGAACATACTTACTGAAGAAAGAAAGGAATTTTATTATGAAAAAAACACTGACCGCCTTCCTGGCTGCTGCTGTAACCGTCCTCTCTCTGGCCGGCTGCGCTCCCGCTGCCAGTGAAACCACCGCACCGGCTGTCCCGGAATCCACTGCAGAAGAAACTTTGTCTGAAACGATTCCAGAAACCGACACTGCTTCTGACAAAACCGGCGCAGACCAGTCCGGAGAGGAAAATCCAGACAGCAAGGCCATCCAGATCGGCTCTCTGAAAGGCCCCACCTCCATGGGACTTGTGTCTCTGATGAACACCGACACCTCCGCAAATTCCTATGAGTTTACCATGGCAGTCGCGGCCGATGAGCTGGCTGCAGCCATCGTCGCAGAAAAACTGGATATTGCTCTGGTTCCGGCTAATCTGGCCAGCGTCCTCTATCAAAAAACAAAGGGAGGAATTTCCGTCATCGACATCAACACCCTGGGCGTTCTCTATGTGGTCTCCTCAGATCAGTCAATCCAGACTCTGGAGGATCTGAAGGGAAAAACCGTGTACCTGACTGGAAAAGGAACGACCCCTGATTACGTCGCCCGGTATCTGCTGGCAGAAAACGGCCTGTCAGAAAAAGATGTTACTCTGGAATATAAATCCGAAGCAGCTGAAGTCGCCGCTATTCTGAAAGAAAAAGACGGCGCAGTGGGCCTGCTGCCTCAACCCTTTGTGACGGTAGCCTGCGCGCAGAATGAAAAACTGGATATCGTCCTTGACCTGAACGAAGAATGGAAAAAGGTACAGGGTGAAAGCGGAAGCCAGCTGATTACCGGCGTAACCATTGCACGCCGTTCGTTCCTGGAAGAACAGGAGGATGCCGTCCGGGTATTTTTAAACGACCACAGAGTGTCTGCTGAGGCAGCCGCCGCAGATCCTGACACCACAGCCGAACTGGTCGTCAAAGCCGGGATCATCGAAAAAGCCCCCATTGCAAAAAAGGCGATCCCCTACTGCAATATTACCTATCTGGACGGCGAAGCTATGAAAGCCGCCCTGTCCGGATATCTGTCGGTTCTCTTTGAGCAGAACCCGGATTCCGTCGGCGGCGCACTTCCAGGCGACGATTTTTATTATATTGAAAACTGACACTCTTAAAACTCCCTTTCCGGAAAGGATACGCAATGATGAAAAAGAATCTTCGCCTGACAGCCATTCTGTTTTTCTGGCTTCTGCTTTGGCAGACTGCCGCTATGGCCATTCGCAACCCCATTCTTCTTGTGGCCCCTGCTGATGTCCTGGCCTCTCTGCTTGGCTGGTTGAAAACAAGCGGGTTCTGGCAGACACTTCTTTTTTCCTTTTCGCGAATCCTGACCGGGTTTTTCTGTGCTGCGGCAGCCGGAACCCTTCTCGGTACAGCGGCCGTGTCTGTTCCCGTCATCCGTGAATTTCTGGCTCCGCTCATGCTTCTGGCGAAATCGGTTCCCGTTGCTTCTTTCGTAATTCTGGCTCTCATCTGGGCCGGCGCCGCCAACCTGTCCATATTTATTTCTTTTCTGGTATCTCTTCCATTATTTTATACCGCTACCCGGACAGGACTTCAAAGTGCAGACAGAAAACTGCTGGAACTCTGCCATGTATTTCGTGTTTCCAGGCTGAAACGCATCCGGACTGTTTACCTGCCCGCACTGCTTCCCCATCTTTTAAGCAGTGCGGACTCGGCCCTCGGTCTGGCTGTAAAATCCGGCGTTGCCGCCGAAGTGATCGGAGTACCCGACCACTCCATTGGTGAACAGCTCTACATGGCAAAAATATACCTGAGTACTGCGGATCTCTTTGCCTGGACCTTCATCATCATTTTATCTGCCTGGCTTCTGGAACATCTTCTCCATCGTTTCCTGGGCGCCTTCATCCCGGCATCAGTCTCTGCCAGACCGGCGGACGATCCGGCCCGAAAAAAGGAGGATACACCATGACTTCCCATATTGACACGATCCCCGCCGCCATTCCCCGCTCTTTTTCTATCCGGATTTCCAATCTGTTCAAATCCTATGGCTCCCATCCGGTACTGGCCAATGTAACCATGGAACTTAGCGGGCCTGGAATTTACTGCCTGATGTCACCGTCCGGCTCCGGAAAAACCACACTTTTTCGCATTCTCATGGGCCTGGAAAAACAGGATCAGGGAGATATCTCTGTCTGGGATTGGAGAACGGCCCCTCCCACCCCTATATCCCTTTCCTCCCTCCGGATTTCCGTTGTCTTTCAGGAAGATCGGCTCATTGAATTTATGACGCCTCTGGAAAACGCTGCTCTCGTCCTTCCCGGACGCCCCTCCCGCGACATGCTTTTTACCGAGTTGTCCAGGCTGCTGCCAGAAGAATCCCTGACACGGCCTGTCAGCACTCTGAGCGGAGGTATGCGCCGCCGCTGCGCCCTGATGCGGGCTCTCCTGGCGCCATCCGATCTGCTGCTCCTTGATGAACCCTTTACAGGACTGGATGAGGAGACAAAAAAAGAGGCCATCCGCTGCCTTCTTGAAAAAGCAGACGGACGCCCCGTCCTGATGACAACCCACAGTGCTAAAGAAGCTGCTCTTCTTCACGCATCCATACTCCGGCTTCCAGCCATCCCGGATTCTACAGAATCCCCTGCTCCCTGAGAACCTTCCGAAGCCTCCCCACATCCCCGTCAGAAAAGCAGTAACCTTCCATCCATCTCCTATCCAGTTTCGCATTTCTCAGGCCATCCTCCCGGATCTCTTCCGGATTTTCATTTTTTCTCACTTCTTCCAGATTCCGCTCCTATGAAAGTCCCTGGCCTTTTCCCACGGTAAAATACAAAATCAGCAGAATCACGGCCGGCGCCAGGAAACGGACTACCAACTGCCAGATACGGCTAAACCAGCCAGCTGCACGAATCTCTCCAGCTGCGCGATTGCTGCCCCAGACCCATCCTGCAAAAATGCAGAAAAAAAGCGCTCCCAGCGGAATCATCAGATTATCCGTAAACTTTTCCATAACAGCATTCATCGGAAGCATCTTCAGGCCATTGGAAAAATCAAACCAGGGAAAATTGATCCCGCGGCTTTCCAGCTGGGACAGAGAATATCCGGCGCTGAAAACTACCATAGGCACTGAAAAAACTGCCACTGCTGTTTTCCGTGTAAGTCCCCACTCTTCCGTTATGTACGCCACACAGCTCTCCAGAATGCTGATGGCGCTGGTCAGCGCCGCCAAAAACAGAAGAATGAAAAAGCAGAGACCGAAAAGCCGTCCTCCCGGCATCCCATCAAACACTTCCGGCAGAGCCATAAAAGCAAAGCCGCCGCCCATTCCAAGTCCATCAGCCCCCAATGTGGCAAACACCACCGGAACAATGGCAAAGGCCGCCAGAACGGCCACGAAAGTGTCCAGCGTACAGATCCAGGCTGCGCTCTTTACCAGGTTATCCTTTTTTGGCACATAGGAACCATAGGTGACCATAATCCCCATTCCAACCGACAGAGAAAAAAATGCCTGTCCCAAAGCCGCCACCAGCGTATCCCGGTTAAAACCTTCCGGCCGCACGGCCAGCATATAGGAGATTCCCTCCGAAGCCCCTGGCAGCACTGCTGCCCGAATCGCACAGGCGATCAGCAAAAGAAACAGAACCGGCATCAGGATCTTACTGATCCGCTCAATTCCCTCTGAAACCCCCCGGATTACCACATAAATACAGAATACCAGAAATACCACGCCCCATAAAAGCGGCTCCCAGGCACCGGTAATAAAGGTTACAAAGTAATCCTGATACGTCACTGCACCGGTGCCAAACTCCGGCCCCATCAGGTAGGCAAACACGTATTTTAACACCCAGCCGCCCACAATACAGTAATAGGACATAATTACGAACAGGGTAACCACACCGATTCCACCGGCAAATGCCCACTTTCGGTTCAGCTGCCGAAAGGCCCCCACCACATTCTTCTGCGTCGCCCGCCCAATAGCCAGCTCCGCCAGCATAACGGGAAATCCAATCAGCGCCACAATCAGGATATAACAGATCAAAAATGCTCCGCCTCCGTAGGCACCCACCTTTCCCGGAAATTTCCATATATTTCCAAGACCAACTGCAGACCCGGCCGCCGCCAGAATAAATCCCACATTGCTGGCCCACTGTCCTCTCTTTTGTTTCAACAAAACTTCCCCCTTACTGCAATCACATATAGGACACATCATAACAGATTTTAAAGAAAAAGTCCATGTTGTGATTTTTTTGCGTTTTTTTATTTCTATTTTTATAAATTGATGGTAAAATAAAGTATAATGTGTTCAGGAGGTATCAATCTATGAAAATGATTATCGCAATCATCGGCAGCGAAGATGCTGACGATTTAGTGTACGAGCTGAATCAGAATTCGTTCTTTGTAACCAAACTTTCCACCATGGGCGGCTTTCTGAAAAAGAAAAGTACGACCCTCATGCTGGGTGTAGACGATTCCCGGGTTGAAGAGGCCATCGCCATCATCAAAAAAATGTCCGGCTCCAGAGAACAGCTGGTCTATACTCCGCCGACCATGGCCGGAAACTGCTGTCCCACTGTCAATATGACGGTTCCCATGAATATGAAAGTCGGCGGTTCCACCATTTTCGTATTAAATGTAGAAGATTTCCAGAAATTTTAACAGCCATTCAGAACCATTCCCGATCCTGATACCCCCCGGAAAGACGGTTTTTCCGCGGTCATGAAAAAGAGCGCTGAAGCCTGGCAGGCCCGCGCTCTTTTTTTGTGTCTCAGGATGCGGTTTTTCCATCAGCTGTCTGCAGGCACCGCTGCTTCCATCCCCCAGCTCTTTATCCAATCAATTAAATACGAGGAAATGGTAACCGTTACCAGTGAAAATACAATCCGTCCGGCTGGAATATACGTCAGCGACAGAGCCAGCACTGTCAGATCCGTGAACAGATAGGCCCTGGACAGACGCCAGCACGTTACCCGGGAAATGGTCAGAGCAAGGGCGTCATCTCCTCCGCTGGAACCTCCCTGTCTGACAATCAGTCCCACACCGATGCCCACAAACAGGCCGCCCAGAACCGCCGCTGCCAGCGGCACGTCCGACAGATCTGGAAGCATCGGCGGAAACATCTCCCATACTTTATAAAAAGCAGAAATACAGGATGTGGAAATGATGGAAACTTTGATGAACTGCCCTCCCAGGTATTTCCAGGCTAAAAGATAACAGGACAGATCCAGCACCGGCGTAATATAGGCCGGCGAAATCTCCAGCCAGTGCTCAATGAGCAGCATCAGGCCGATCACTCCCCCCTCCGTAATGTTGGTCCGCTGATGAATATTGTGAATCCCAAAGGAGCAGATCATGGCTCCTACCATAATCAAAACCAGCTTTTTGACTGTAATTCCTTCCGTAAGTCCGTTCCAGGCAGCGGCAATACGCGATTTCATCTTAACAACCTCCTTGAAAAATCTCTCTCTCTCCTGTATCATAAACTGTATACTAACTATAAGGTCAAGGGGGTTATAATGAATCAGTTTTTTTCCATTGGGGAGCTCTCCAAACTCCAGAACATTTCCAGACAGACTCTGATTTACTACGACAAAATCGGTCTGTTCTGCCCGTCCTACGTGGATCCGGACAATGGCTACCGCTATTACAGCTGGAGCCAGCTGGATTCTCTGGACACCATTCTGATCATGAAAAAAATCGGTTTTTCTCTGGACGAAATTAAGGAACATATGAAACATTACACACTGGAAAGCTCCATCTGCGCCCTGCAAAAACAGCTTACCATCATTAACCGGCAGATCAGCGAGCTGCAAATAATCAAAAACCGCATTGAGCATCGCTGCCGACAGATGGAACTCTCCCGCTCCCTTCGGGAAGCCAGTGATTCCGTGACCGAGGAAATCTTTCACAGCCAGTATATCCTGCTCCAGAAAGTAGAAGCTCCCGGATCACTGGATCAGACAAGCCTGGCCACCAAGCAGTGCTTTGTCCGAGCCTTCCGGGAGAAACTCCCTATTTTCTTTCAGAGCGGCGCTATTGTTCCCTATCTGCATATTATCGAAGGCAATTACACAGAAGCTTCCTTCGCCTTCGTTCCTATTGAAAAGAAAGGAACCATACGCCAGGTGAAAAAGCTTCCGGAAGGACACTGCGTCTCCACATACCATGTCGGAGACTATCAGTCCATCGGAAGCTCCTACGAACGAATTCTTGCATACTGCCAAAAACAGCGGCTGCATATCATATCTGATTCCTATGAATTTGCCATCAACGATTATCTGTCCACAGGCGACGAGGCGGAATACGTGACAAAAATCATTTTTTATGTGGAACCGGAAGCGATTACCCGTCAGACTTCCTATCCATGGAAAAACGCCCAGAACAGATAGGCCAGAGTCGCACAGAGTCCCAGGCAAAACAGCATCAGGCCAAAGGAAAAGCTCTCCTCTACCATACGCAGCACTGTTTTTATACCAGCCTCCCGCGCCTTGAACATTCCCACGGAAGAAGGACGGCGTCCCAGGCGCCGCCGCCTTCCTGACAGACAGTCCCAGACTCCGACTACCCGATCTTCTGTATGGCCGGCAACCGCTCCCAGCCAGTTGCTTCCAGTCTGATAATGGGGTTCTCCCAATTGACGGTGGGTGGTTCGGCGCGCCAGCCAGATTCCCGCATCCGCCGCCTGATCCATGGCACGGCACAGCAGCGTTGACGCGGTCAAAAAGACACGCACTGGAACCGCAACAATCCAGCGATCCACCCAGAAAAGCACCGTCCCACACACGCCTGGAAGAATCGTCAAAAGAACCGGACGGTACAGAAGCGTTTCCAGGTTCAGCCAGGCAGGAAAACGGTCCACATAGATGCGCACGCCATTCTCCTCCCGCATCAGGAACCCCCGTACCAGGAACAGGTAAAGAAACAGGCCCACGGCCAGAGAAATCAGGCCGCCCTTCAGATTAACCGCCGAAAGATAGGCCACTGGATGGCCGTGTCCCTGTACCCCGAAAAAGCCCTGCCCCAAATTTGCCAGAATATCCATGGTAGAGTGGGGAAACATGCCAAGAAACGGCAGGAGCACCGCGCTCCCCAAAAGTACCGCTCCGCTCAGAGGCGACATATAAGAATCCCCAAGAGCATCAAACTCCTGCTGCCGGTTGGGATGGCGTTCCACAAACAGAGCCACAAATAGCTTGATCATATAAGCTGCCGTCATACCGCCGGCAAATAGAAACAGGACTTCCGCAGCTTTTCCGGCCAGTACCGCCGTCGTCCCGCCTCCCTGAGCCCCAATTGCAGCCACATACTCCACAATCCCTTCATGGAGCAGCGTCTTGCTCACATATCCATTCCAGAAAGGAACCCCGCTGATTCCCAGCGCCCCCATAAGAAACGAAACCATCAGCCGTTTCTTTCCGCGCCCAAATCCCCGGATATCATTGAGATTAAGCTGGTGCAGGTTCTGATACACCGCTCCTGCGCAGAGAAAGAGTACCAATTTCAGCAGCGAATGATTTATCATATGCAGAAAAACCCCGCGAGCCGCCAGACCATACCCCTCTCCCAGCCAGGAAAGAAGTACCGCCGTTCCGATACCAGTCAAAATAAATCCAATCTGTGATACGGATGAACAGGCCAGCGTCCGCTTCAGATCCATGGAAAACAACGCCAGTACTGCTCCCACCAACATCGTAACAAGTCCCAAAACCGCAATCAGTCCCCCCCAGGCTCCGTCTCCCAGAAACATCCTGCACGAAATAAAAATGATTCCAAATACACCGGTCTTGGTTAAAATTCCTGAAAGAAGGGCACTTGCCGGAGCCGGAGCCACCGGATGCGCCTGTGGAAGCCAGATATGCAGCGGAAACATGCCAGCCTTTGCTCCAAAGCCAAACAGCATCAGACCACCAGCCGCATAAAGCTCCCAGCGTTTCTGCATTCCTAAATCCGCCTGCACTCCCGCCTCCCGAAATACAGAAGAAACTGCCTTCTTCCCCTGTAAAATCTGCCCGGCACCGGCTGCCACCGCGTCCATCTCCAGCGTTCCGAACAGATCCCACAAAAGAAACAGGCCCATCAGAAGCGCCAGGCCGCCGATTACTGCCACCGCCAGGTACGTTCCAGCCGCCCGCAGGCTCTCCGGCCCCTCATCAAATGCTACCCAGACAAAGGAGGTAAACGAAAGCGTCTCAAAACAGAGAAAGGTGGTGTACAGGCTGGCGGACAGAAACACTCCAACCGTAGCCAGAAAGGTAACCCAGAAAAAGAAATAGTATCTTCCCTTTCTAGTATAATGAGCCATATATTCCCTGGAAAACAGCCCGCACACCAGCCACATCAGCACCGCAAGAGCTGTATATACCAGCCGGAAACCATCCATCTGGAAATGGAGTCCAAACCCTCCAAATCCAGCCACTGCAATGTCCAGCGTTTCCATCATCCCACTGCACCTCCAATCTCGCCCAGATATGCAAGAAGCGGGCCGGGCCGAAATCCAAGAAGAAGAATCACAGCCGCAAATATCAGAAGCGGAACCGCCATCCTCCAGTCCGTTTTTTCCATTCCCTGATTTCCACCTGCCTGGATCCCAGTTTCCTCACCTGTCCTTCTCGGAGCAAAGGCCCGACAAAGCACTGTCAACATATAGATCCCTGTCATCAGAGCCGAATAAAGAATCACAGCCACACCAAGAAGCGGCAAAACGCCGCCGGCTGCCCCCGCTGCCACCGCGTTCCTGCTCCAGGAAAATGCCGCCTGGCACAGATTCCATTTGCTGATAAAACCGGCAAACAAAGGAATCCCCATCAGGGAAAGGCTGGCCACCGTGAGGCAGCCAAAGGTAACCGGCATCCGGTATCCCAGTCCGTCCAGCTCATATATATATTGCTTTCCCGTCTGGTGCATCACCGCACCGGCACAGAAAAAAGAGGTAATTTTCATAAAAGCATGGGCCACCAGATGGCTTAAGGCCGCTGCCAGACCCATGGGAGTCATCATCGCTGCGCCAAACAGAATATACGAAAGATTGCTGACCGTGGAATAAGCCAGTCTCCGTTTCCAGTGAACCTCTCTTACCGCCATGGTAGAGGCATAGAGGATCGTCAGAAGCGCCGCCCCCATGACAACCCACTGAGCCCAGGTTCCCCGCAGGAATTCGGCCCCAAAACTAAAGTACGTAAAGCGCAGAATCGCAAAAGCACCGGATTTTACCACTGCCACTGCGTGGAGCAAGGCCGTTACCGGAGTCGGCGCCACCGTGGCCTGCGGAAGCCAGCCGTGAAATGGAAATATCGCCGCCTTCACGCCAAATCCAAAAAAAGCTAACACATAAACAAACAAGAGCAGATTCCGGTTCACCTCAGCCTGAGCCAGCATCAGGATCCCGCCCGGAGCAAAGTCCGATGTCCCGGTTTTTGAATAGACCAAAACGAAAACCAGGCCAATAAAAGCAAATGCCGCACCGCCAATAGAATAATAGAGATATTTCCGGCTGGCCCGCACCGCCTCCTTCGTAAGGGGAAATAAAACCAGAGGAAAAGTAACCAGCGTCAACATCTCGTAAAACAAATACAGGGTAACCAGATTACCTGCCAGGGCAATCCCCATGGTTACCCCATATGTCATCAGATAATAACAGAAAAAGGTGTCCTTCCTCTCCTCCTGTTCCATATACGAAAAAGCATACAGCGTGGCAAGCGGCCACAAAAAAGCGGCGAGAGCGCCAAAGACACTCCCCATTGCATCCAGACGGAACGCAACCCGGAGTCCGGCAAACAGGGAAAACAGCACCACCGGCCTGCTTCCAGGCCCTCTGGCCAGCAAAGCCGCCACCAACAGGCTGTTCGCCAGCACCAGTCCCCCAATATATCCGTACAGCGCCCGCTCTCTCATCCTCCTCCCGGAAATCAATTGCCATAACAAAGGCAAAAGTCCTCCAAGAATCGGCAGCAGTACCGGCAGCGCCAGAAATCTGTCACTCATTTCTTCCTCCTGGACTATACGCCCTCTATCCGCTGTATTTCAGCTCTATACCGCTGGAATACAGCCATTCTCATCTCCTATCCAGCCAGCACGTCAGATGCAATTTTTCCCAAAAAGTTCATCAATCCACCCGGGAAACATCCAAACAGGAGCGCCCCGGCTGTGAATATTCCGATTGGAAGCACCATTCTCCAGTCCGGCTCCCGGAAAGCTCCAGCCCGCTCCTGTATCTCCCCCTGGTCAAAGCCGCGGCCCGGAAAAAATCCATCCACTGTCAGGGGAAGCAGATAGCCAGCAGTCAGGAGGGCGCTGACCAGAAGCACCACAGGTCCAATCCATTCCCAAACTCCGGTTCCCGATGCCATGGCTCCCGATGCCAAATACCATTTACTCACAAACCCGCTGGCCGGCGGAATCCCCACCAGGGCCAGAGAAACCACAGTATAACAACCCAGCGTGACCGGCATACTCCGTCCCAATCCCCGCATCTGCTCTACCCTGGTCCAACCGGTTGTTACAATGATTGCTCCTGCCGCCAGAAACAGGGCATTTTTAATCAAAGAGTGAAATACCACATGAGACAGAGCTCCTGCAAAGGCCATCGGCTCCAGAAGGCTTAATCCAAACAGCACATAGGAAACCTGGCTGACTGTAGAATAGGCCAGCCTCTTCTTCAGAACCGGCTCCCGGTACGCCAGCATGGAACCCATAAACACCGTGAAAAGTGTCAAAAAAATCCAGATATTCTGCACCCATGTCCCCCGAATCCACTCCGGTCCCACAATAAAGTAAATTACCCGGATCAAAGCCAGAACACCCGATTTCGTAATAATACCAGACAGCACCGCGCTGGCCGGAGCCGGGGCCACAGGATGGACTGTCGGAAGCCAGCCGTGCAGCGGAAACATACCGGCCTTTGTTCCAAACCCAATAACCATACAGAACACAGCGGCCAGAAACAGACCTTCTTGCCCGCTAAAAACTGCCCCCGTTACAACACCTCCAGGCTGAAAAGAAAGATCCGGCAGCACACTGGCCAGAAAGAAAATTCCAAACAGTGCCAGAAACGCTCCTGCCACCGAATAAAACAGATATTTCAGTCCCGCCATGATGGAATCCTTCGTCCGTTCATGCAGCACCAGCGGCAAAGAGGTCAAAGTCATCAGCTCATAAAATACATAAAAGGTAATCAGGTTCCCGGAAAAATCCAACGCTGTCAGAACACCGGCCACAATCAGATAAAAGCCAAAAAAGCGGCGTTCCTCCTGCTGGTGCTCCATATAGGCTGTGGCATGAAGTCCCGCCAGAAGCCAGACAGCCGCTGTGAGTACAGCAAACAGCCGTCCTACACCATCCACTTGAAATGTCAGCGTAATCTGCGGCGTCACACTCCAGATGGTCAATGTTCCGCCGCTTTTTACTGTCAACAAAATGAATATACATTCCGCCGCCAAAGCCGTCAGAAAAAAACCGTTTACCAGGCTGCGCCGTTTCTGCCAAACATTCAGCCGCACCATCAAAAGAATCCCGGCCGCCACCGGGAACAGGACCGGAAGCAGCAGCCAACCATTTTCCTCCATGATATATCCTCCTCTCCCTCTCTTTTATCCAAACATCGACAACCCATCTCCAATCGCCTGCACAGTTGGCTGAGAAGCCAGGCCAAGAACCAGATTCAACCCAATGAAACACAAAATCGAAATCCGCAGATTCCAGGAATTTCTTGTTTCCGTTTCCGTCTCTTCTTTCCGGCATACATTCTGTCTGGAATAGAGGGTAATTACCAGTCTTAAAAAATAAATTGCGTTCAGCGTCGTACTGACTGCCAGTACCAGCAATGTGAGAATCATTTTCCCCGGACTCCGGAGCGCCGCCGTAGCAAACAAAAGTTTGGAAATAAAACCGGAAAGCATGGGAAATCCCACCATGGAAAGTGCCCCCACCGCAAAACCGAATCCGGCCAGCGGATTTCGGTATGCTGCGCCGCGCAGACTCCGGAAATCCTTTTTATCTCCAGACACCTCATAAAGGCCCACCGCACTGATAAACAGCAGCGCCTTGGTAGCGGAATGGGTAAAAATATGAAAAACTGCCGCTGCCATTCCGGCCTGGGTCCCCAGACCAATTCCCATATAAATATAACCAATCTGCGCCACAGAGGAATACGCAATCATCCGTCTGGTATCCTGCTCCCAGATGGCGTGCAGCGATCCCATGACCATTCCTGCTATGCCAAATACATAAAGGACATTCACAATCTGGCTGCCCACCACATTCTCCATCCCCAGAACCCGGTAAAAAATCTTAATCAGGAGAAAAATATATCCCTTGGAAACCAACCCCGAGAGAACAGCGCTGGCCGTTGGCGTCGCATAGCCATAGGTATCTGGAATCCAATAATGAAACGGATACAGGCCGCTTTTAATCGCCAATCCCACACTGACAACAGCCAAAATTACAAGCATCGGAATCTCATAGGCACCCTCCGCCAGAATAGCAGAAACCGCCCCCTTGGCCGGACTCATCAAAAGATGGCCTGTTACATCATACAGAATGCTGAGACCGATCAGAAACAGACCACTTCCCAGCTGACTCAGAATCATATAACGGATGGCTGCTGACAGACTTCTCTCCCGCATTCGAATCATAATCAAACCGCATCCGGCAATGGTATTGATCTCCACAAAGACATAGGCCGTAAAAAGATCATTGGTATAAACCAGGGCCAGCAGAGAACTGAGCATCAAATCAATCATGATATAAAACAGATTCAGCTTGGATGGTTCCACATCCCTGCCAGTATAAAAAAGGCCGCCCAGCACAGACAGAAACATTACCACGCCAAACAGAAGAGCTGTCAGTCCCTCCAGCACTCCGGCTCGGATTTCATTTCCCCAGGGCGCCGGAAAATGGCCCATCTGATATACATAGCTTTCCCCGGTCCGCAGACAAAAAACAAGCACACAGGCTGACATGGCTGTGGTTAGACCGATCATAAAAAGGCTCAGATCCCTGGCTCTTTTTCCTGAAAGAACCGAGGAAGCAATGCCAGAAAACATAGCCAGCATAATCGAAAAAAAAGGAAAATTCTGCACTGGCGTCATGTTCTGCCCTCCTCCCGATTTTCCTCTCTGGCTAGCATCAGGATCTCATCCAGATCCAGAGAACCATACCTTTCATATAGACGTTTTGTCAGAGCCAGCATCAGGGCTGTGGTACTGACCGATACTACAATCCCCGTTAAAACCAGGCCGCTGGGCACCGGATTGATATAGGCAGTTACCTCCGTTACCCCCTCCACCGCAATGGGAACCATACGCCCTTCCACATATCCTTTGGCCGCCAGAAACAGATATACGGCCGTATCCATGATATTCATTCCCATAATTTTCTTAATCAGATTCTGATGCAAAAGCAGCATTGTAAATCCGATTCCGAACAGAATAACCGCTGCCGTTGCCTCCATGTTCAGAAAGAGACGTTCCGCCATTCTACATTCCTCCCTTTCGAAACAGTGTATAAAACGCATACATGGTGCAGGCCACCACCAGGCCCACACAAATATTCAGCGGCAAAATCAGGCCGCTGCTTAAAATCGCCCCCGGTTCTCCAAGGGGAATCCCACTCTCCAGATGATTTGCCCCCGTGAAAAAAGAGTAGCTCTTGGCAAGGCAGTAAAAACTTAAAGCCGCCAGTGTAACCCGCTGAAATACCTTTTCCGTAAAAAAACGCTCTGTCTTCTGAAATCCAAAGGCATTCAGGTATAGAATCAGACCAGATCCCAACACCGCACCGCCAGAAAATCCCCCTCCTGGTGACAGGTGTCCATTCAGTACAATATAAATCCCAAACAAAAAAATAACCGGCACCAGCACAGAAGCACATTTCTGTAAAATCACATCATTTTTCGGTTCGAACAAACGGTCATTTTCCTCTGTCATTCGATGCAGGCCCTCATTCCCGTCCTTTGCATCAATCCGAAGCAGCGCCAGAACACAGCAGGAAGCAATGAACAGCACACAGGATTCCCCAAAGGTGTCAAAAGCCCGGTAATCCAAAATCATTCCTGTTACCATATTGACAGCTCCTGTCTCTGCAAGTCCCTGGCCAATGTAACGGGCCGGCACCTCATTATTAGCCGGGTTCTCTGCGACTCCAAACGCTGGAAGTCCAGCCACCGTCCAAAGAAGAATAGCGATCAGACTCAGGCATAAAACCACAGACATCACGCAGTAAAATCGCCGAAAAAAGCGAATGCCCCGGCGATCCAGATCCCTCTGTACGGCCTTTCCTGCACCTTCTGTTCCAGCTCGAAAGGTCTCCTCACTCTCTCTATGCAGCTCCTTCTCCCTGGAAGCCGGAAAAACCACTGTCTCTATGCCATGCTCCAGAGGATCCATTTCTCCGCTCATCCAGCTTTCAAATTTTCTCCAACGGCTTTCCTCATAATGATCCCTTTTTCGGCTCATCCTGGTCTCCCTTCTGAATCGCATGAATTTTCTTCAGCGTCACAAAAAACAGAATACTCGTCACTCCGGCCCCCACCGCCGCTTCTGTAATCGCCAGATCCGGCGACTGCAAAAGCACCCAAATCACACACATAATCAAGCTATAGGACATAAAAATAATAATTGAAGTCAACAGGTTCCTGGAAAATGCCACCGAAACTGCACAGACAATCAGACTCAATAGCAAAATTGCCTCAAATATCCGCATGTTTTTTTGCCTCCTCTTCCCCTGCCGGTTTCTCTTCCTCTGGGCAATGCAAAATCAACATTTCCCCCAGATCATTATCCGTCATAGCCTCCAGACGGCTGATCATATGGCCCGAGACCGGAGATGCCACCCAGAAAAAAAGGATGACAAGAAACAATTTCAGCGCATCCATAGAAAATCCGCGCATAATCATCAGGCCGGCAAACACAAAGAGAATCCCAAGCGTATCCCCCATGGCTGCTGCATGCATCCGGTTTAACGCATGGTTCAGCCGGTTGACACCGAATACAGAAAGCGCCATAAATACCAACCCAGTGATCAGACATCCCGCTGCTGACACAAATCGAATCCATTCCAGAATCACTCCTGATGCACCTCCCTTTCTGCGCCCTCCAATCCTTTTCCCGCTTCTCTTCCCCGACTCGTTACATCTGTATGCTCCTCCTGATGAATCAGGTTATCCTCGATTGCCTTCAAATCTGCTTTCATCTTTTTCCGCTGCAGATACACACCCGTATACACCTTACAGAGCACCACCACAGCCAGAAAACTGATCATCGCATAAATCAGGCACACATCCACCAGATAACTTTCATTCAGGTGAACCGAAAGAATTGCAATGGTCATGATAATCATTGTTCCCGTCATATTTACGGCAATAATCCGATCTGAAATTCCCGGTCCCAAAACAGAACGAACCATGCTGGCAATTACCAGTACAGCCAGCACAATCACGCTGCCAGTTAAAAGCATTTCATACGCCTGCTCCAACACCTTATTCTGCCTCCATCCTCTCCATCTCTTCCAACAGTTCCACAAATACAGACCGCTCAATTCCCACTGCCAGTTCCCGATCCAGGCAGTGTACACAAAACTGATCCCCTTCTACAGATACCGTAATCGTTCCCGGCGTCAGCGTAATAGAATTCGCCAGGATTACTCTGGCCATATCCGTCCTGAGGCCCGCCTGGAAATATACCAGGGCCGGTTCCGGCTGCAGGTAGGGTGAAGTGATAATGCGCAGAACGCAAACATTGGCCTTGACTATCTCCTTAACCAAGGCTCCGAAATACCGGATTCCAAACGGAATCAGCCGTAGATTTACAACCTCCCGATGAAGCCGATATCCCATAAACCGACATATAAAAGAAAGCAGAACCGCAGAAATAATCATGCCGAAACACAAAATTTCCAGAGTCACTCTGCCATTCAGAATAATCCACACTGCCAGAAACAGCAAAAACATATGGTTTCCTCCTGTCATACGCCTTTGCAAGCACAATTTTTATTCATTATACTGCTCTGTATAAACAAAAACAAGGTGACTTTTGTATAAATTTTAATTATTTTCTTTATTGATTGATTTAATAGAAAAAATAAATGACTATTATTTTTTAAGAGATTTTAAAGTTATTTCCCGTCATTTTTCATTCTTTTTTGGAAATTCAAGAACCGATACCGAAAGGTCATAGAAGTTAAAGAAAATACAAAAAATCCGAAGTCATTCTCCACTGGAATAACTTCGGATCTTTATCTGTCGTGCAGGAGGAGGGACTTGAACCCTCATGAGATTGCTCTCACACGGACCTGAACCGTGCGCGTCTGCCAATTCCGCCACTTCTGCATACTGCCGTGTCACTCACACGGCACACTATTATTTTACTCAAAACCGCAAAAATGTCAAGTGTTTTTTTCATTTTTTTACTTTGGGAGTTTTTTAGATATTTTACCGGGATTTACTCGAATTTTATTATTCCCAACATTGGCTTTCTTTATCCTGAACCGCCTTCTGCCTGCGCTTATATATAAGCTCCGTGATCCCATCATAAGATTTCGTGTCCATAAGGCGAAGCTCTGTTTTTTCCGGAAGTTCGGATTCCGGAACCCAGGAGCACGGGAATAACCGTAATGTGGAACACATCAATCAGGTTCTCCCGCAAAAGCGGCTGTATAACCCTGCTGCCGCCGCAGATCCATATGCTCTTCCCCTGCATTTTCTTCAGTCTTCCCACTAAATCACAGGGAGATTCACAAACAAACCGTATGCCTTCTGCAGGAGGCATTTTTCTGTGAAACAAAAAAGAACTCCGGATCCATCTTTCAATCAGGCAAATCCAGAGTCCCATTGTCTATGCGGGCAACAGGACTTGAACCTGCACACTTTCGTACCAGAACCTAAATCTGGCGCGTCTGCCAATTCCGCCATGCCCGCAATTATGAAAGAAAAAGTCCGGCATAAAACCAGACTTTTCAAATGGAGCATACGGGATTCGAACCCGTGGCCTTTTGAATGCCATTCAAACGCGCTCCCAGCTGCGCCAATGCCCCGTGTAGACTGTATGCACGAAATCATAATATCTTGCGTGCTACTCATAATCATACCATAGACTTTCGAAAAATGAAAGAGCTGCTGACGGGAATCGGACCCGTGACCTCCGCACTACCAATGCGACGCACTACCGACTGTGCTACAGCAGCATCTTGTGTTCATCGCTGAACCTTGAATAGTTTATCATGGACTCTCCCGTTTGTCAACTATAAAAACAATTTTTTTTAAAAAGTTTTTTTAATTTCCCGTAGTATCTGTATTGAATTTTTTTCAGGCTGTGCTATAATAAAACCAGTTTTGCGGGGACATAGCTCAGCTGGGAGAGCGTTGCGTTCGCAACGCAAAGGTCGCGGGTTCGAATCCCGTTGTCTCCACTAAACACGCCTTTTCGAAAACCCTTGTAAATATTGGATTTTTCCTTTATTTGCAAGGGTTTCCGGCATTTTGAAGCCGGAAGTTCCGCCGCCCTTCCATCTCATCCCAACACTGCATCCAACGCCATCACAAGAATAAAGCCAACTGCAAACAGCACGGTTCCCGCAAAGGGGATCAGCAGACCTTTTCACAATTCAATTGTCATAGCCTTCTCCAATTACCAGAATTTTTTCTTTTTCATGATCCACAGACTGATTATCACAATTATTAAACTTATGGCAATTACCGCAGGATATCCATATTTCCATGTCAACTCTGGCATATTGGCAAAGTTCATCCCATACCATCCAGCCACCAGCGTCAAAGGAAGAAAAACAGTCGTAACGATCGTGAGAATCTTCATAATACGGTTCTGCCGTATATCTATCTCTGCCTGAAATAACTCCCGGATCTGCAGTCCATATTCCCGAAGCAGCTGTGATTCATTTTTCAGCCGATCAATCCGTTTCTCTACCATATGAAACTGGCGCAGCTCTATATCAGAAAAAAATCCATTTTCATTTTCCTCCAGTTCACAGACCATGTCCTCCAGCTGCGTATAGTAACGAATCCAACTTGCCAGTTCTTTGTGAAGAGCCGTCATCGGATAATTAAAATTATCCAGAGTCCCCTCCAATACCTGTTCCTCCAACTGTGACAGCTTATCTTCCAATCCTTGGAGATGGTGCATATCTTTTGCAATCAACGATTCAAGAAATCCATAAAAGACCCCGCCAATATGGGTTATAAACTGGGGATTTTCTTCTCTGATCCTCTGAATCATTCCGTGAGCAACGCCAGAATCGTCGCATATGACGATTTGATCTCCCGTCATCAGATATCCAAAAGAAATGGAACACTGTTCTTTTGTGTAACGTGGTGTGACAATCGTTCCGCAAAGATACGTTCTGTGTGCTTCCGCCTTGCAGACCCGTGCCGTTCTTGCCAGTGGCGTGTGGCGCAGTATGTCCTCGAACCCCGACAGGCACAGTCCCTGTTCCAGTTCTGCTGAGCTCAACAACGCCAAAATGCGGCCATCTGAATCATGGATATCAGCGGCCTGTTCGCCAAACCCAGAGAGAACAAACTGATACATAAGAAAACCTCCTGAGAACCTATTTCATAGCCTCTTCTTTAACACATTCTCTGACGAACGATTTCATAGGCCAGCACGCCTGCGGCCACCGAGGCATTCAGGGAATCAATATCGCCATGCATGGGAATAGATGCAATATAATCGCACTTTTCCCGAACCAAACGGCTGACACCCTCTCCCTCATTTCCGATCACCAGACCAATCGGCCCACGCAGATTCATCTGATACATCAGCTCTCCGCCCATATCCGCACAGACAAACCAGAGTCCCCGCTCCTTCAGTTCTTCAATGGTAGCCGATAAATTTGTCACCTTGGCCACCGGCGTATAGTTTAAAGCTCCGGCTGATGTCTTCGCCACCGTGGAGGTAAGCCCCACCGCCCGGCGTTTTGGAATGATTACACCGTGAGCACCTGCCAAATTGGCAGTCCGGATAATTGCCCCCAGGTTGTGGGGGTCTTCGATCCCGTCCAGCAGAAAGAGAAACGGCGGCTCCCCCTTCTCCTCTGCCAGTTTCAGCATGTCTTCCACCTCCGCATAATGGTAGGCTGCCGCGTAGGCAATTACCCCCTGATGCTTTCCCGTCTCCGACAGCTGATCTAAGCGTTCCCGGGCCACATAATGAATGATCGTATCCTGTTTCCGCGCCTCTCTCGTTATGGTTTTCACTGGCCCATCCTGACAGCCGTCCAGTACAAACAGCTTGTCAATGGTCTTTCCGGAACGAAATGCCTCCAGTACCGCATTGCGCCCCTCTATGGTCATTTCTTCAAATCTCATTCTCTGTTCTCCATTTCAGACAGCTCTCCCATAGCATCCAACCCAGCACCAAGGAGCTCCGCCATCCGTTCCATTTGCTCCGTCAGATACAGATAACCGATCAGAGCCTCAAATCCTGTAGCCATGCGGTAATCCCGCATCGTTGCATGTTTGGGCATGGTAGCCGATTTTGCATTTCTCCCTCTCCGGTACACAGACTGCTCCTCCGGCGTCAGCCGGGCCTCCAGAAGCTTATAAAACCTGGCCTGGGTTTCTGCCTTTACAAGCTCTGACGCCCGTTTATGCATCTTATTTACCTGTGTATTTCCACGGTTCAGAATCAGCGTCCGGATTGCCACTTCATATACTGCATCCCCGATATAGGCCAACACCAGCGGCGAATACTCCCCCGCATCCACCGATTTCAGACGCAGCGCCTCTTTAAAACAGCTCAGGCCCGTTTCCATTTGACGCCCTCTCTCGTATCCTCCAGAACAATTCCCTGTTCCAGAAGCTGACCGCGAATCTCATCTGCCAGGGCAAAATTTCTGTCCTTTCTCGCCTGCTGACGTTTCGCAATCAGTTCTTCTATCTCACTGTCAAGAATCTCTTCTTTTACCTCTGTAATGATGCCCAGAACCCGACACAGGCGCTCCATGGTCTCCCGTACGTAGGAAACATAGGTCTTGGTTGCTCCTTCCGTAACCGTCGTATTGCTGAGCTTTACCAGTTCAAAGACAGCAGAAATCGCATCCGCAGTGTTAAAATCATCCTCCATGGCCTCTTCAAATTTGGCCACAAAGCCTCTCACTGCTTCCATAAACTCCTGTTCTTCCTCCGTGGCCGCCCCCTCCGGAGCCGTTTTCAGACAGTCGCGCTGACGCTCCGCAGCAGTCCGGATTCGCTCCAGTCCGTTCTTGGATGCCTCCATCAGCTCCGCACTGAAATTCAGAGGACTTCTATAGTGAGCGCTCAGCATAAAGAACCGCAGCACCTGCAGATCATACTTTTCACTAATCTCCCGAACTGTAAAGAAATTCCCCAGAGATTTAGACATCTTACGGTTATCGATATTCAAAAATCCATTATGCATCCAGTAGGTGGCAAATGGTTTTCCATTGGCAGACTCACTCTGAGCAATCTCATTTTCATGATGGGGGAAAATCAGGTCCTCTCCACCCGCATGAATATCAATCGACTCTCCCAGATATTTCTTGGACATTACCGAGCACTCAATATGCCATCCAGGGCGTCCCTGGCACCAGGGAGACTCCCAGTAAGGCTCTCCTTCTTTTTTGGGTTTCCAGAGAACGAAGTCCGTCGGGTCTTCCTTATCCTCTTCTCCCGTTACCTTCAGCTCCCGAAATCCGGACTGCAGATCCTCCAGATTCTTGTGGGACAGCTTTCCATATTCTTTAAAGGACTTGGTGCGAAAATATACCGTCCCGTCCTTCGCCACATAGGCATGGCCGCCATCAATCAGCGTCTTTATCATCTCCAGCATCCCATCAATCTCTTCTGTTGCCAGCGGATGCTTCGTTGCCGGCTCCACATTCATCATCTCCATGTCCTTTTTGCACTCTGCAATATACCGCTTGGAAATGGCGTCCGCATCTACTCCTTCTTCATTGGCCTTTTTGATAATTTTATCATCCACATCCGTGAAATTAGACACAAAATTGACATCGTAGCCTTTGTACTCGAAGTACCTCCGGACGGTGTCAAACACAATCATCGGTCTCGCATTTCCGATGTGGATATAATTATATACGGTAGGACCGCACACATACATCTTTACTTTTCCCTCTTCCAGAGGAACAAACTCCTCTTTGGTCCGGGACAGAGTATTAAAAATTTTCATCTCTCTTTTCTCCTCTTACTTTTCATTTTCTTATCATATCAGCAATGTTCAGCCTTCGTCAACAGGGTAATGGCCTGCGAAGAAATCCCCTGGCCGCTTCCCGTAAACCCAAGGCCCTCTTCCGTGGTCGCCTTTACACTGACCTGACCCTCTGAAATTCCCAAGGCCCTGGATATATTTTCCGCCATCTGCGGACGGTATGGCAAAAGCTTTGGCCGCTGTGCAATAATCGTTGCATCAATATTCTCAATGACGTATCCCTGTTCTTTTAAAAGCTTTCCCACCTGCTTTAAAAGCTCAATGCTGGAGATGCCGCAGTAAGCCGGATCCGTATCCGGAAAATGCTGGCCAATATCCCCCAATGCAGCAGCCCCCAGGAGCGCATCCATAATCGCATGCACCAGAACATCCGCGTCGGAATGGCCCAGAAGTCCCTTTTCATAAGGAATCTTCACACCTCCCAGAATCAGCTCCCGTCCCTCTTCCAGTTTATGAACATCATATCCCTGTCCAATTCTCATCATCTGTCTTTTCTTCCTTTCCAGCCGCCAATTTCAGCTTTTCCGTCAGACAATCATAGATACCTTTCTCTCAATGCAGCGAATATCTATGTCGCTCTGATACTGGCAGCTCTCTCCGTCCACATGCACAGCAAGAGGCCTTTCCGTATGAATCTGTACCTCCCGGCAGCTGTAGCTGCGAATCCCCCGATTATGGGATCTCTTCCAGTAAGCTCTCCATAAAATCCCAAAAACCTGTCGTCTGGAGCTGTGGCTGACCACACACACGTCCAGACTTCCATCGCTGCAGTCCGCTCTGGGGGCAAAACGGAATCCACCGCCTTCGCTGGACTGAAGCTGCACGCTCACAAAATAAATATTATTAAACTCCACGCGTTTCGTTCCATCCAGAAGAATATAACCTTTTACCGGCCTTGTCTTCAGACATTGAAGAAATCCCGTTACCACATAGGGAATTTTATGCATATGCAGGCGGTTAAAAAATCCGCGAATCCTGGAATACAGAAGGCGATGACAGACGGCCCCATCCAGTCCCATCCCGGCGCTGACCACAAACCGGCGATGCTTCAGCACATCGTCCCCATAGGTAATCACACCGTAATCCAGCTGGCGGACGCTGCGGGGATTTAAAATCCGGCAAAGGCCACGAACCGGAAAATGTGACAGCCGCAGTCCGGCCGCCAGATCACTTCCCCACCCTGCAGGAATATATCCCAGCGTTACAAAGGAACTCAGGTTCATACCGTCCAGAACTTCATTCATCGTTCCATCTCCGCCGATCACTACCAGCACTCTGGACTCACCGCAGTGCTCTGTCAGCGTCCTGGCATACTGAGACGCCTGTCCCGGCCCTTCCGTCAGATATGCTTCATACTCCTCCGATAACCGTATCAGGTGCTTTTCGACCCTCTTCCAGACCAGGTAACCGTATCCGCTCCGCGAGGCGGGATTGATAATAAAATAATACATCTCTGCCTCCACTCTATCGCTCAGAATTTTACATAATTTTAGTATACCATACTTCATTCTAAATGATAAGAAAATTTCTATAAATTATTTTCAAAAAAGTATTGACAATTAGAACAATACATATTATACTAACAAAGCAGTCGCGGTTAAGCGATGTGGACGGGGTCTTAGCTCAGCTGGGAGAGCATCTGCCTTACAAGCAGAGGGTCATAGG
>CALAAS010000011.1 GCA_937885015.1 uncultured Clostridium sp. | reverse complement strand
CCCCGACCCACGGCTTAGAAGGCCGTTGCTCTATCCAGCTGAGCTACAGACTCATATTCATTTTGCGATCGGTCCAAACTATTTTGGCACAATAACGTGTCCCGCGCCCGGCGTTCTGCCAACTGCGCTGCTGTCTCAACGACAGCAAAAGTAGTATATACTAAATAGTAAAAACTGTCAAGCAAATTTTAATTTTTTTTCAATCTTTTTTTAACTCCCAGTTTTACTCACTCTCATAGGGCAGAAATTCTGCCAGAAGGCCTTTCTCCCGAAGCGCCTCTTCAATCTCATCCAGAATCTCCGACTGTTCTGCCGCCACACGGTGAAAATGATAACCGGCTGTCACATTTAAAAGCGGCGTGGACTTTCCGGTACGAAGGTTTTCCATAAAGGCCTGAACATCCCTGCGGCTCCGGATCCGGAGCGGAGCTGTAACCTTTCCATAAATCCGGTGATTGACCATCACATCCAGCACAGTCCCTCCAAGATCCACAATTGTAGTCAGTTCCTCCTCCGTCTGCTCGTTTGTGTGGCACATCTTAAAGGTTCTAACACTTTCCCTCGGCCCGTCAAGAAGGTATCCTCTCGCCGTGGCAACAACGGGATGGCCCTCTGTGCGCAGCAAAGCAATATCCTGTACCACCACCTGGCGGCTCACACCCACTGCCGCACCAATGGCCCCGCCTGACACAGGCTGTTTCGCCTGTCCCAGCATCTCCAGAATCTTTTTTCTCCGCTTCTCTCCTGTCCTGTTTGCTTCCATCTTTATGCCATCCCCTTTCTGCCACACACTGCCACTGTCCTACAGAGCCTTTAAATGCTTCAGGCTCACATCCAGAATCGGCGCCGAATGGGTCAGCGCCCCACTGGATACGTAATCCACACCCAATCTCGTAATCGCCGCAATATTTTCCCGGGTCATATTTCCAGAGCACTCCGTCTTCGCCCGGCCATCAATGATGCGAATCGCCTCTTCCATCACTTCCGGTGTCATATTATCCAGCATGATAATATCCGCACCGGCCTCCACTGCCTCCCGCACCATATCAAGGTTTTCAGTCTCCACCTCGATCTTTTGCACAAAGGATGCGTACCGTCTGGCTGCCTCCACTGCCTTTGCAACGCCGCCGGCCGCCTCAATGTGATTATCCTTCAGCATGACTGCATCCGACAGATTATAACGGTGATTGGAACCGCCTCCGGCCCGGACCGCATACTTTTCAAAAATCCGCATACAGGGTGTGGTTTTCCGAGTATCAAGAAGTGTAGTTTTCGTTCCCTCCAGAAGCTTTACCATGGAATTCGTATACGTTGCAATGCCGCTCATACGCTGCAGATAGTTGAGCGCCGTTCTCTCTCCCGACAAAAGCACCCGGATATCCCCGGTTACAACAGCCAGAAGCTGGCCTTTTTTTACCGGATCTCCATCTTTTACCTGAAAAGTCACCTTTGTCTCCGGATCCAGCAGCACAAACACCCGCTCAAATACGGAAAGTCCTGCAATGATTCCGTCTTCTTTGCAGATAAGTTCCACCTGACCTTTTCTGTACTCCGGCATAACGGCATTGGTTGATACATCCTCACTGTTGATATCTTCCTTCAATGCCAGGCGGATATAATCATCCGCAGCAAGCAGCATGGTAATTGGATTCATATTCTTCTCCCTCCTGATCAGCCGCAATCTGCGCGGCCGCTCTCTCTGCAAATACCAGGCTTTCCAGCAGACTGTTGCTGGCCAGCCGATTTTTTCCGTGAACACCGTTGCAGCTGGTCTCCCCTACCGCATACAAGTGCTGCATGGTTGTCTCTGAATTGCTGTCCACGTAAATGCCGCCCATAAAATAGTGCTGAGCCGGCACAATGGGAATCGGCTCCTTCGTAATATCGTACCCCTCTTCCATACAATGCTCATAGATGTGCGGAAAATGCTCCCGAATGGTCTGCTCCGGCACCCGTTCAAAGGACAGCCACACATGGCTGCTGCCCTCCTCCTGCATCTGTTTCTCGATCGCTTTGGAGACCACATCCCTGGGAAGAAGCTCATCCACGAAGCGTTCTCCCTTTCCATTCAGGAGAATCGCCCCCTCCCCACGGGTTGATTCAGAAATAAGGAAGCTGCGCCCCGGTTTCTTTGTATACAGACTGGTAGGATGAATCTGCACATAGTCCAGATGATCCAGCCGGATTCCATGCTTTCTGGCAATCTTCAGCGCATCTCCCGTCAGGCTCGGAAAATTCGTCGAGTGCTCATACAGGCCCCCAATCCCTCCTGTAGCCAAAACCGTGCTGGATGCATGGATACGGAGTATTTCCCCATCAGCCGTCCTTGCCACCAGGCCACTGCAAACCTCTCCCTCTGTCATGATGTCCGTCATAACCGTATATTCCAGGATCGTCACATTGGGAAGTGCCTTCACATGGCGCTGCAGAGTCTCCGTAATCTCTTTTCCCGTAATATCCTCATGAAAACAGATTCGGGGGCGGGAATGTGCTCCCTCCTTTGTATATTTCAGGCTTCCATCCTCGTTTTTATCAAACCGGACCCCCAGTTCCAAAAGCCGGTCAATCACCGCACGGCTGGAGCGAATCATAATCTCCACGCTCTCCTTCCGGTTTTCATAATGGCCCGCCCGCATGGTGTCCTCAAAATAAGCATCGAAATCATCTTCATCCCGCATTACACAGATACCGCCCTGAGCCAGCATAGAATCGCAGCTTTCCATGTCTTCCTTGCAGATCAGGACGACCTTCAGATGGGATGGCAGATTTAATGCAGTAAACAGACCGCCCACTCCACATCCGGCAATTACGACATCACAATTCAGTTCTCGTTCCATTTTGTACTTCCTTTCTGTCCTGAGCTTCCCGCCTGTCCGGCACAACGCCGCAACGCCTTTCGGCCTGTCAGGCTCCCGCCAGACTTATCTGGCCAGCTCCAGCATTCTCTCCAGAGTACGCCGCGCTGCCACAGCCGTCTCCTCCGGAATCTGCGCCCCATTTTCCCCGGTTTTCAGTACATGGAGAATTTTTCCCGCCGTTATTTTTTTCATATTGGCACACACCGGCTCTTTTTCCGGAAAATAGAAGTTTTTCCCGGGATTTTCTTTTTCCAGCATATAGCGGACTCCATTTTCCGTGGCAATAATAAATTCTTTCTTCTCACTTTTCGCGGCATAATTCAAAATCCCCGACGTGGATCCGATGTAATCCGCCAGCGCGAGAAGACTCTGACCACACTCCGGATGTGCCAGCACCTGTGCCTCCGGATGCGCCTCCCGCAATGCCTGAATATCATCTGCCTCCATAAAATGATGTACCGGGCAGTATCCGCTTACAAGCATAACATTTTTTTCCGGAACCTGCTCCGCCACATATCTTCCCAAATTCTGATCCGGCACGAAAAGTACATTCCTGTTCGGCAGATTCTTCACAATTTTGACTGCATTGGCAGATGTCACACTGACGTCGCACCAGGATTTTACCTCAACCGTGGAATTTATATAACAGACAACTGCCAGATCCTCATACTCCGCCCGTACTTTCTCAATCTCTTCTTTCGTTACCATATGTGCCATGGGACAGTCTGCTTCCAATTCCGGAAGAAGCACTGCCTTATCCGGGTTCAGAAGCTTGGCACTTTCTCCCATGAAAGAAACTCCTGCAAACACCAGTGTCCGGTTGGAAAGTCCGGCTGCCACCTTGCTCAGATAAAATGAGTCTCCTATGTAATCTGCCATCTCCTGCACATCTGGTTCCACATAATAATGCGCCAGTATAACAGCGTCTCTCTCCTTCTTCCATTTGTTTATCTCTTCCCGTATCGTCATCTTTTCCTCGTTTCCGGGCTCATTCCAGTGCAGCCCCTTCTCCTTTTTTCTCTTACCCTTTTCCTTTACCATTTTCCCGTTTCCCTGTATGGCATGCGGGCATCAGTATAGCACAGTTTCTTTCATGTGACAAGACACCTGTTAAAACATAGACAATTATGGGGCGCTTCTGCGGCAAAATTCCTTGCTGCCGCATGGCGATCCTGGCGGGACGGTTTTGATTGCATGGGAAGTAACTTCCCATGCAATCAAAAAAAGACATCACAGTGCTCCCATGCTTTGCCCCGCAATGTCTCTTTTACATGATAAAACTTCTATATCTGCGCTTCATAATAGCAGATGGTATAATGAGCTTCTCCCTCCCTGTCCAGCTCCATCAGCATATAACTGGGTTTGCGGCCATCCTGCCGTGGAAAAGACAAACTTCCCGGATTTAATACCGTAATATTCTCCCGGATATCCAGGTATGGCTTATGGGTATGGCCAAACATGGCAATCTGAGCGCCCCGATCCTTTGCTTCATCCACCAGACGCTCTGTTCCCACTGATACACTGTAAAAATGCCCATGGGTCAGGAAAACGCGATATTTTCCAATGGAAATTTCTTTTTCGCGATCCAGACTGGAAAAAAAATCATTATTTCCTAAAATCATATGAACCTGGCAGTCAGGATTCTGTTCCCGGCACCAGGCAGTAATGCGGTCTTCACTTCCCTCCGCATCCCCCAGGTGGATCAGCATATCAAAGGGGGCGGTCCGTTCAATGACATCCTGAAGATTTCCGTCCCTGCGATGCGTATCGCTGACAATCAATACCTTCATGCCTCTTCTTCCCCCTTAAGCGCCTCTCGAAGCATTTCTTTCATCTGCTCCAGTGCCTTTCCCCGATGGCTGATCCTGTTTTTCTCCTCCATGGTCAGTTCTGCAGAGGTCTTCTGATAGTCCGGCAGCCATAGAATCGGATCATAGCCAAAGCCACCGCTGCCGGCCGGCTTGTGGGCAATGCGTCCTTCCATGGCTGCCTCCGTGTGCAGCACCCGGCCATCCGGAAGAACGGCTGCAATACTGCAGCAGAATCGGGCACTTCGCTCTTCTTCCACGGCATCCGCCATCCGCTCAATCAGAACCTTGTTTTTCTCTTCATAGGGCGTATCTCCCAGATAGCGGGCCGAATATACCCCCGGTTCTCCATTCAGATAATCAATCACCAGACCAGAATCATCCGCCAGCACAATCCCGCCCGTTTTTTCCCAGACGGTTCTGGCCTTGATTTCGGCATTTTCCCGGAAAGTTGTTCCGTTTTCCTCTATGTCGCCGTCAAACCCGGCTTCCTTCATAGAGACAATCTCCCGTCCAAGATCCGCCAGAATCAGACGGATTTCTCTCATTTTCCCCGCATTTCCCGTGGCAAATATAATCTTTTCCTTCATCTTTCCTCATCCTCTGTCCGTTTCGTATATGCTTTCAGACAAACATTACATTTCTGTTCGCTCTCCACCCGCTCCCAGGAAGAACCGCGAAAACTGATGTACCCCTCTCCATCATCCAGATCCACTGTGAGACCTTTATCTGGAGAATTGTATTCAATGGCCACCGGATGCACTGAACCCGGCGTCGTAATGGCCACAATCACCGCAAACCGTTCTCCCTCCGAGAGCGCCACCGGCCGTTTCAGGTCAATGGTATAATATCCCGCGTGTTTCAGCACACCGGAAGCCACCCGCCGTCGGCGTCCGAACTGGGAGCTGCCGTCCGCGTCAACAACGATATATACTTCATAGGAGGTATCCGGCCCGGTGGCATAAAACCCTACGGCCTCCAGCTCTTCCCGTCCTTTGGCCGTATAGATATTAGCAAAATACGCCGAATCCTTTCCATATCCCAACTGCCCCACCCAGCCACACAAATCCGTCTGATAAATGGTATCGTACGTCGATACATCATCAACTCTGGAATACAAAATATTATGAATACCAATGTTAGAGTCGTAATAGGAAACGTAAAAATACCCATCTTCTCCAAACTCTCCGCCCCAGCTGTTGGCACAGATAAATGCGCCGTCGCTCTCCGGCGGCTCCAAAAAATTCTCCCGTGGATAGCCGTCGTCCCAGCCGATAATCACCACATCATGATTGGGTTTTGCCGTCCCGGTATAACAGTATGCCCCTGTTTTCCGATTATAAAAGCTTCCATCCTCCTCTCCCGCTGCCATAGTCGTATACAGAGAACTCTGAACCCCGCCTGAAAGATATACTGCCTGTTTGATAGCCTCATAATCCTTCTCCGGCAGCACCTGAATCTCCTGAACGTGGCAAACCGGCGAAAGTCCCGGCGGAGAATATCCATCGCCATATGGATCTGATTCTTCCAGAACCGGCCCCTGCCAGGCCAAAAGGTACGCCATGGACATGGTATACTCGCCCCCCGCATTCTGATCCAGCCGGAAACTGTTGCGCAAAGACATGTGATCCTCGGAAAAACGCACCTCCCGTTCCGGAAGAAGCCGGCTTTCCAGCGCCATTACCGACGCAAATGCCCAGCAAGTTCCAAGACTCCCCTGGTTTTTCACCTGCGGAGCCCGGCCCTCCTTCCGATAATCATAGGAGGACGGCAATGGCGATCCCACCCGTTCTCCTCCTGTCAGCCGCAGCGTACACTCTTCCGGGTCCCACCGGCCTTCATAAGAAAATGCCGCCAATGCAGCCTCCACAGGAACATACCAGACGCCATCCACCTGCTCCATACTGTCCTCCAGCCTGTGTAACGTTCCGTTTACCAAAAGTTCCCGGCTTCCTGCCTGAAGCTCCGCCCGAATCTCCCCCCGCTCCATTACCAGACGGGATCCATCATACAGCAGCGATGTACAGGAAAAGCATTCCGGCAAGAGAGACGTCGGCAGAAGAAATCCCCCCCGGTCAGACATCTTCGGAGTCAATCGTCCGGTCGAAACTTTTCTGCCATCTACCTCCAGGCGAATTGGCCCTTCATTTACCTGCATTGAAATCGCCTCGAACCATTCCGGCTGCCAGTGGGCCTCTCCACCCCCGCGCTCCACCCGGGAATCTGCCAGGGGATCCTTCCTCTGCAGCGCCGCGCTGAGCAGCAAAAGAACCGTCAGCACCGCATAAAACACCTTACGCCTCAACGTTTCCTCCCGTCCTTCGTCTGGGAGGCTTCGGCCCCATAAACTGATAGTAATACGTCTTCATCATACCGTTATAGATCTTGCGATTCCGGTCTGCCCGGCGGCCTATATAGCGTTCCGCCTCCTCATAGGCTGTAATCACATACATGGACCAGGAATCCAGCGCGCTGAACCGCTCCCCCAGCTTCCGATACAGAGCTGGAAGGTTTTCTTTATCCTCAATCCGCTCACCATAGGGCGGATTTGTGATTATAAAGCCATATTTCTTCGGGTGGCTTAACTCTCCAGCCTCCCGCTTCTGGAAATGAATCAGATGTCCCACCCCGGCCCGCTCTGCATTCTCTCTGGCTGCCCGGATTACATCGCCGTCCATATCATATCCCTGAATATCCACCTCAATCTGGTCATTTACCTGACCCGCCGCCTCATCGGCCGCTGCATACCAGGCTTTTTTGGGAATCAGATTCATCCACTCCTCTGCCAGAAAGGAACGGTTCATTCCCGGCGCAATCCCCGCCGCAATCATAGCCGCCTCAATGGGAAAGGTTCCGCTTCCGCAGAACGGATCCACCAGAATCCGATCCGCCCGCCAGGGAGTTAAAAGAATCAGTGCCGCTGCCAGCGTTTCCGTAATCGGCGCCTTGCTGGTCATCTGACGATAGCCGCGCCGGTGCAGAGATTCTCCGCTGGTGTCAAGTCCCACCGTCACACGGTCTTTGTAAAAAAAGACACGCAGTGGATACTCGCTGCCTGTTTCAGGCATCCGCTCCAGTCCATATGCCTGCTGCATCCGCCGCGCAATCGCCTTTTTCATGATTTTCTGAATATCGGAAGGACTGAACAGCTTGCTGGAAATGGAAGACGCTTTCTTAACCCAGCACTTTCCATCCGGCGGAAGATAGGTCTCCCAGGGAATCTCCCTGGTTCTCTCAAACAGCTCATCAAACGTGACCGCCTGAAAATCCCCCACTTTCAACAGCACCCGTTCCGCAGTCCTAAGAAACATATTAGTCCGGCAGATTGCCGCCGCATCGCCCGCAAACGTGACTCTTCCATTTTCCACCTCTGAAACGCGATACCCCAAATCTGTTATTTCTTTTTTCAAAACAGCCTCCAGTCCAAAATGGCAGGGGGCAATCAGCTCAAATTCCCTCAATCCCGTATCCTCTTCTCTCCGGCCATCTGACCGGCCGGCAGTAAAATGTCTCTATTTTCCCTTCTTATTCTAGTTGACCGCGTTCCTTCTGTCAACCGCCCATTGGAACTTCAACATCCAGCCGTGGAATATCGTCCTCTGTAATACCGATATCCGCCTCCCAGGTTGTACACCCTGCAGCCGCGCCGCGAAAAAAAATTACAGGTCAGAAGACTTTCACTCCCTCTGGAACAGTAAAACAAAAATGGCCCCTCTCCGGAAAGAAGTTCGGGTTGCTCCAGAAGAATTTCGCAGGGAATATGTTCCGCTCCATAAAGGTGCGACGCACAATAGGATGCCTGATCCCTCAGATCAATAATCCGCCCCGTATATCCGCGTTCCAGCCAGCAATCCAGTTCCTGTACCGGTATCGTTTCATACATAACCGTTACCTCCTGTCCATCTTTACTATTACCATATTCCAAAGACGGGCTATGGTGCATATTCCTCTCCGCCCCATGGCGATCCTCGCGGAGCGTTTTTATTTCATAGGGCGTATTTTCCTATGCAATAAAATAAAAAACCGCATCCCGGGGCGGCGCAGTGCCGATCCCGTTTTGCGGTCTTTTCCTGCCTGTTCAGGCAATTTTTTGTTTCCGTATTCTCAGCGAATTTGTTTACTTCTCTTTTCCGGAGCAATTTCCGGCACGATCCTGATAACCATTTTTATAACTGTTGCGGCTTTCGTTTTTCTCCGTGTTCTGTGCGCTGTCCCGATAGGAATCTCTGGCGCTGTTTCTGGAGCTGTTCCGGCTCGTGGTGTTATCCATGTCGTTGTAACTATTCTTGCTGGACATATGCTTTTCCCTCCTGACTTGTTTATCGTTACGTTCTTAGTATGGAGAGAATTCCGCATTTTATACGCTGCATTTCTTTTTTCATGTTTTATCCAAGCACATTTACAATTTTTACAGGAGTCCGGTAATTCCAGGGGGATGTTTTAATCCCGGTCCGCTCTGTGGATGCGTGTACCACCTGTCCGTTCCCTATGTACATGGCCACATGGTTGATTCGGCTTCCATTTCCATAAAAAATCAAATCTCCGGCCTGCATTTCCTCTGCACTGACAGCCTGTCCCTGAGAGGACTGGCCTCTGGAAGAACGGTTCAGGCTCACGCCAGCCCCATGCTGCATCACATAACGGGTAAAGCCGGAACAATCCACTCCTGTATGGGGATCGCTTCCACCATACTGATACCGGCCGCCCACAAACTGGAGCGCATAGTCCACAAGCTGCTGTCTTTTGGAGATATTGGCCTGCTCTGCCATAAAAGCATCTGCGGCAGCTGCCGCCTCTTCCGCCTTATTCAGCATAACCTGTCCCTGAACCTTCAGATACCCCTCCAGTTCTCCGGCTGCCACTTTGACCCAGTCTCCGTCGCCCTTTTCCAGAACATCGTAGCTGTCTCCCTGCTTCGCCATGGCTACCACTTCAGAGTTCTCATCCTCGTTGGCGTAGATGGAAATATCATTTCCGCCCACCATCGCCACCATCTCCTCGTCAAAACCAGTGACGGGGCCTGCCTGTGCCGGCTGAACGCTGCTCAGAGTGAGCATGCCGCAGGTACACAGTATACCGAAAAGTTTCACGCTTTTATTCCAGTTCATTCTCCAAAACTCCTTGATTTTTCTGCGCTTTGCCGCTTTCCTTCCAAAGGTTTTTACGAAAAACGCTGCTATTTATTACAATTCCGTCATAATTGTTACATAATTATTAAATCCTGTTACATTATATTTTCTTTTCACGGTTCTGTCAAGGTTGGAGAGAGTTTGTTTATATTTATTTTATACTTTTTAATGTAAACCAGAATACCACGCCGTCCTCCCGGTTCCAGACTCCGTAGGATTGGTGGTGGGATTCCATAATGGCCTTTACGATGGAAAGTCCAATGCCGCTGCCGCCATATGCCCGGGTTCTGGCCTTATCTACTTTATAAAATTTTGTCCACACACCCGCAAGCGCCTCCTCTGGAATGGGCGTTCCAGTATTAAACACCGACACCCGCACCCGATTGCCATCCGGCTCCTCTTCTGTCCAGATCTGGATTTTCCGTTCCCCATCTGCGTGGTTCATGGCATTGGTCAGGTAATTCGTTATAACTTCCTCAATTTTAAACTCATCGCCCAAAACCCAGACCGGTCCCTGCGGTGCAAATTCCGCCCGAATTCCTTTCTGCTCCATAACCAGACCGGAAGATGAAAGCACGCTCCGGATCAGTTCCGTTACATCGAACCGTTCCATCACAGCCTGTTCATTTCCAAATTCCAACGCCGTCAGAGTCAGAAGCTGGCGAACCATTTTATTCATCTTTCCCGCCTCATCCATGATAACACCACAGTAATAATCGCGGTTTTCCGGATCTTCCGCCATCCCTTCCACCAGACCTTCCGCGTATCCCTGGATCAGAGCGATAGGCGTCTTCAGTTCGTGGGACACATTGGCAATAAATTCCTTACGCAGCTCGTCAATCTGAATCTTTTCATCAATATCCTTACGCAGCTTTTCGTTGGCTGACTGCAACTGGCCGATGGTTTCCTTCAGCCGCTCTGACAAAACATTCATGCTGGTTCCCAACGTATCCAGTTCATCCGTAGAATGCCTGGGACTCACAAATCGAACGTCAAAATCCAGGTTGGACATCTTCTCCGACAGCTGAGAAAGGCGCTGAATCGGCGCCGTCACATGACGGGTAATGTAATAGGTCAGAATACTTCCCACCAAAATCACGATAATTCCCACATACATCAGAAAACGGTTAGAAATCCGGGCACTCTCGTGAATGCTCTCCAGAGGAGTCGTCATAATGAAAATTGTACTGTTATCAGAAAAAAAACCCCAGCTTTCCAGAAAAAAGGTCTTGGTAAGCGGATCGAAAGTTTTCTGAATCATATAGTTATCGTATTCCCGGAGAATTTCGCGCCGCAGCTGGCCGTACCCTACAATATACTGGCGAACCCGATTCTGCATGATCTCCACATCCCGCCCGGAAGAAACCAGCGTCTGATCCTTCATGCTGTCATAAATCAGAAGGGTAATATTAGACGTATCCCGCAGCTGCCGGACCACATCCGCCAACTGCTCCATATTTCCCTTTCCTTCGCTGTCCAGGCCGCTCTTTCCTGCTCCATTCGCCACGCCATCCCACTCTTCAGAACTGGTTCTGCCGTATAGGCTGAGTCCGTCTTCATTCAACGTATCCTGAGTCCCGTCGAGAGCCGTCCCGCCTCTCGCCTCTTCCTCCCGAATGATCGCATCAATGGAGCGGTATCCTCGCTCCAACACATCTATTTTATAATTCTGGTAATATCCCGCCAGAAAAAAATGGTTCACACTCCATATGGCCAGCACCGCCAGTGCCATAAGACAGGCAAACACCACTGTAAATTTCCACCGGATGGAACGTGTGCGTTTCATTCTCCCACCTCAAATTTATACCCCATCCCCCAGATGGTTTTAATATAATCGCCTTTTTCGCCCAGCTTGCTGCGAAGCTTTTTCACATGGGTGTCAATGGTTCTGGCATCGCCGAAATAATCGTAATTCCACACATTATTCAGAATTTTCTCCCGCGAAAGAGCAATTCCCTGATTCTCGGCAAAATAAGACATCAGTTCAAACTCTTTATAGCTCAGCTCAATCTCTTTTCCGTCCACACTGACCCGATGCGCCGTTTTATCGATGTGAATCCCCCCCACGTCCAGCACATCCTGGGAAATACTGCTGCTGCGCCGCAAAATGGCCTCCACCCTGGCCACCAGGATCTTGGGACTGAATGGCTTGGAAATATACTCGTCCACACCAAGACCAAACCCCTGCAGTTCATCGCTCTCTTCTCCGCGAGCCGTCAGCATAATAATCGGCACCTGGGAAAATTTGCGAATGGTTTTTACTACCTCCCAACCGTCCATGCGCGGCATCATCACGTCCAGCAAAATCAGCCGAATATCCTTCTGGGCAAAAAAGAGATCCACCGCCTCCTCTCCGTCGGCCGCCTCCAGCACCTGATACCCCTTAACCACCAGAAAATCACGGACCAGCTTTCTCATTCTATCCTCATCATCCACCACCAACACCTTAATTGTATCCATCCTGCTTCCCTCTTTCCCCATTTTCTATGCGAAACTATTGCTTTGCAAAACTATTACTTCATATTCTAGCAAATACGATGCTGCTTTTCCACCGATTCACAAAAGATTCACACTTACCGCGTTTTTTATTGCACAGGAAGCAATTTCCTATACCATAAATATACAATAAAAAAGAAGACTTCACAGCGCACCGCACCGGAAGTCCTCTTGTCATTTTTCTGTCTTATCCTGTTTCTGGCCTGCAGTCCTTATTCCCCCGTTTCCGGAAGCTCCGACGTACAGTGGGCGCACCGTATCGCATCAATGGGAATTTCGCTCTTGCAGTATGGGCAGATCTTTGTCGTGGGAGCTGCCTTTGGTTCTTCTTCTTTCTTCTTGATAAGGCGGGCAGTCAGACTATTTACAGTCCGCATCATGCAAAAGATTACCAGAGCCATAATCAGGAAGTTCACAACTGCTGTCAGAAATTTTCCATAGTTCAGTGTAGCATCTCCGGCCAGCGTAATACAGTAGCTGTCAAAATTCATCCCGCCAAAAATCCCCAGGACTGGCGAAATAATATCCGTGACCAGTGAATTTATGATGGAAGAAAATGCACCGCCGATGATAACGCCAACTGCCATATCCATGACGTTGCCGCGACAGATAAACTTCTGAAATTCCGCAAAAAATCCCGATTTCTTTCCCATTTCCTTTCTCCTTTGCATCTATCTGTATTTTATTCCTGATCGGTTTCCTCCGGTTCCATCACTCCGATCGAAAGCTCTGTCAGCTGTTTTTCATCCACCGGCGCCGGTGCCTCCATCATCAGACAGGACGCATCCTTTACCTTCGGGAAGGCGATTACGTCACGGATGCTGTCTGCTCCCACCATCAGCATAACCATACGATCCAGGCCGTAAGCCAGACCTGCGTGAGGCGGAACACCGTATTTGAAAGCATCCAGAAGGAATCCAAACTGCTCCTGGGCCTTCTCCTTCGTAAAGCCAAGAACCTCAAACATTCTGGACTGGATATCGCTCTGGTGGATTCGAACGGATCCTCCGCCCATCTCCGTGCCGTTGAGAACAATATCGTAGGCTTTTGCCCGCACTTTTCCGGGATCTGTATCAAGAAGCGGAAGATCCTCCTCCATGGGCATGGTAAAGGGATGGTGCATGGCCACATACCGGTCTTCCTCTTCTGAGTACTCCAGAAGCGGGAATTCCGTTACCCACAGGAACTGGAAGTCATCCTTCTTTAAAAGATCCAGCTGTCTTGCCAACTCCAGACGGAGATTTCCAAGAACATCAAATACAACCTTATCCTTATCCGCCGCAAACAGCAGAAGGTCTCCAGGTTTTCCGTCCATGGCCGCTGCCAGGGCATCCAGCTCCTCCTGACTCATAAATTTGGCAAAGGAACATTTATAGCTTCCGTCCTCCTGAATCGCCAGGTATGCCAGTCCCTTCGCCCCAAAGCCCTTGGCATACTCCACCAGCGCATCAATCTTCTTTCTTGGCATGGTTCCCTGGCCCTCTGCGTTGATACCACGCACAGAGCCGCCGTTTTCCAGCGCGCTCTTAAACACCACAAACCCGCAGTCCTTTACCACATCTGATACATTTTTAAGTTCCATACCGAAACGCAGATCCGGCTTATCGGAACCAAAGCGATCCATGGCCTCCCGCCAGGTCATCCGCCGGATCGGAAGCTGCAGGTCATAGTTGCAGATTTCTTTAAACAGCTTCTTCAACAGGCGCTCATTGACATCCAGTACGTCGTCCACATCCACAAAGGACAGCTCCATATCAATCTGGGTAAACTCCGGCTGACGGTCTGCTCTCAGATCCTCATCCCGGTAGCATCTTGCCAGCTGAAAATACCGGTCATAACCAGAACACATCAGAAGCTGCTTCAGAAGCTGCGGCGACTGGGGCAGTGCATAAAAGCTGCCGGGATGCACGCGGCTGGGCACCAGATAGTCTCTGGCTCCCTCCGGCGTACTCTTAATGAGAGTCGGCGTCTCAATCTCCAGAAAGCCTTCTTCTGCCAGAAAAGCACGGGTCAGAATCGCCACGCGGCTGCGGGTCATGAGATTACGCTGCAGATCCGGGCGTCTCAGGTCAAGATATCGGTATTTCAGACGCAGCTCTTCCTTGGTTTTGGAATTCTCCTCAATATGGAACGGAGGAGTTTCTGACTCCGATAAAATACGAAGTAATTTTGCACGCACCTCAATGGCACCCGTCTTCAGGTTTTCATTTACCGCTCCAGAGCGGGCCTCCACCCGGCCGGTTACGGCGATAACGAATTCACTTCTTAATTTCTCCGCCTTTTCAAAATTCTCTGCTCCGCAGTCGGACTCCTCAAAAATCAGCTGCAGGATTCCGGTTCTGTCCCGGAGATCCACGAAAATAATACCACCTTTATTTCTGCTTTTCTGAACCCATCCCATGACGGTTACTTCTTCGCCAATATTGGCGGTTCCAAGCTCCGTACAGCGATGGGAACGTTTCAGTCCTGCCATTGATTCTGCCATGATACTTCTCTCCTTCGTTAATTTATACTTATTTCAGGCTGTCGCGATAAAATTCCACAATCTCCTCGTAACCCTCTTTCTGAAGCTGCTCCTTCTGGAATTTCTTATTTTTGTTCATCTGGGACACAGCCACCCTAGTCCCCTTTTTCCGTTCTTCCTGGGCTTTTTTCAGAACCTCCCGGAAAGCTTCGCCGCTCAATCCCTTCTCATAAAGGAACGCTTTTTTCCCGGAAGCGGAAGGCACCTTAAAGCCGCTGTCCATGAGGATCGTGATGATTCGCTCAAAGCCGATGGAAAATCCGCAGGCCGGCGTGTCTGTCCCCGTAAATTTACCGATCAGCTTATCATACCGGCCGCCGCCTGCCACGGAACCGCCGAAACCCTCCATGGCCACCTCAAAAATCGTTCCCGTATAATATCCCATACCGCGTACCAGCGTAGCATCGAATTCCAATCCAAATTCAATATCTGCTACCTGAGACACTGTATCCATAATAACCGCCAGGTTTTCTGCCCGGGCCGGATCCATCACACCGGAGAGCTTCTCGCCCAGACGGCGCACACTCTCTGCATCTGTCCCCAGCTCTGCCAGAAGGCCGGTGTACTTCTCCACCGCCTCCTCTGCATATCCTTCTGCCAGCAGTTCCTCCTTCACACCGGAAAGGCCGATCTTATCCATCTTATCGAGAATAATAAATACCTGATCCGTTTTATCCTCCGGAAATCCGCTGTAATCCGTCATTCCCTTTAAAATTGCACGGTCATTGACACGGACTGTATAGGCCTTGTCGGGACAGATGCGCTTCAGCGCCGTGGTAAGGGCCAGAATCTCTTCAATCTCTGCCAGATTGGTGGCATCGCCCAGAATATCAATGTCGCACTGAACAAACTGGCGGAACCGCCCCTTCTGGGGACGATCCGCTCTCCATACGCTTCCAATCTGAAGCGCCTTAAAAGGCGACGGAAGATTGGCCGCATTGTTGGAATAGTAGCGGCACAGCGGCAGGGTCAAATCATAGCGGAGACCGCCGTCCACCAGATCCGTCTCGGTCTGTGCTGTCTCCAGATTCAGCTTTTCCCCGCGCTTTAAAATCTTGAAAATCAGCTTTTCATTATCCCCGCCCTGTTTGCTGGTGAGGTTTTCAATATGTTCCACACAGGGGGTTTCAATGGCACTGAAGCCGTACCCCCGATACGTATCCTTAATAATATTGAGCACATAATCCCGGATTTCCATCTCTGCCGGAAGAATATCCTTCATTCCGGTTACCGGTTTCTTTTTTAAAGCCATACGCTAAAAACTCCTTACTTTTTACCTTTTTCTTTCATACTAGCAGACATTCCCGAATTTGCAAGTCCTTTTTCCCAGGCGGTTTTCTATGGTGCCAGAAGCCTCTCCTTGCGCCCGATCATCTCGTCGATCCGCGCAATATACTGCTCTACCTCTTTCACATTTTCCGCCCGCTCAATGCGGTTTTCTTCCGGGAAATATACCTTGGTGGTCGTTCCCGCACCACATGCTGCGATGGTCTGCTTCTCTTCCATAATCAAAATATTGTAGAGGCATTCCCGACCTGGGGCCGCATACCCCACATTTTCAAAATTTCCGGCCATATTTTTCTGACGGTATAAATAATAGGGAAACAGGCCCATTTCTCTGGCAATCTGTGCGGTCAGGTCAATCATTTCCTGCGTATTTACAATCTTTAAATCGCCATAGCGTTCTTTATAAATATTCAGCCTGGCCGCACGCTTAATGGCCAGAGAATGCACCGTCACGCTGTCAGGCCCCAGTTCCCGGATCTCTTCCATCGTCCGGCCCACATCCTCCATCGTCTCCTCCGGAAGTCCCACAATCAGATCCATATTGATATTGTCAAATCCCAGTTCTCTGGCCAGATGGAACATCTCTTTTACCTGTTCCACGGTGTGACGCCGGCCAATTAAATCCAGCGTCTCCTGCTTCATGGTCTGCGGATTGATGGAAATCCGCGTAACTCCATGTTTTCTCAAAACCTCCAGCTTCTCTCTGGTAATGCTGTCAGGACGGCCGGCTTCCACCGTAAACTCCCGGGCCTTCTCCACCGGAAAAAGTTCCTTTACCCGGCCAATCAGATCATCCAGATCCCCGGCATTCAGTGAAGTGGGCGTTCCTCCTCCGAAATACACCGACGTCAGCTTCTTACCTTTCATCCGTTCCGCCACGTACGCCAGTTCCCGAAACAGCGCATCCAGATAAAGCCGCATCTTCCCCTCCCATTTTCCAATGGGAAAGGAAGTAAAGGAACAGTAGAGGCACGTGGTGGGGCAGAACGGGATCCCCACATAAAGGCTGTAGCTGTCTTCCGGAGAAATCCCTTCCAGAAGCCTTTTTTCCCGCTCTGCCACAGAAAGGCTTAAACGGATTTTCTCTTCACTGGCAAAATAGGTCTCCTTCATATAATCGCGGATCTGACCGGCATCCTGCCCTTCCTCCAGACGGGTCAGGGCAATCTTGGTGGGACGAATCCCGGTCAGAGTTCCCCAGGGCAGCTTCTTTCCGGTCTGAGCGGAAAGAAGGCGGTAGAGGGACTGCTTAATGGCGTTTTTCGCCGCAATACGGCTGGAAAAGTCAGGTTTTATCAGGGAAAAATGAACATCTCCCTCCGTTCCTTTTCCCGGCTCCAGAGAAAGCGAAAATGTATCGCCCTCCCGCTCTCCCCGCACCAGAAACGCCGCATCCTTTGCCTCGTCCTCCCGGTGTGTAAACGTTTCCCCAGGATAAAAGGCCATAAGAAGCTCCCGGATATCCTGTTCAAATGAATTGTCATTTAAAAGAATTGCTATCATAAACCGCGCCCCCTGTATTCAGCCAGCGGATTATACTTTTTTTCGTCGCCAATGGTAGTAAAACCCATGTGTCCCGGATAAACCTTTACCGCGTCCGGAAGATCAAAGAGCACCTCCGCCACAGACCGCACCATCTGTCGGGCATTGCCGGTGGGAAAATCAATACGGCCATAGGAACCGTCAAAAAGTGTGTCTCCGGAAAACAGAATCTTTTCTGCTTCCACATAGTAACAGCAGGAACCGGCCGTATGGCCCGGCGTGTGAATCAGCCGAAACGTATACCCTGCCGCCTCAAAGGTATCGCCGTCTTCCAGAAGCACATCTGCCTTCGCCCCGAAGCCGCCCCCCTGAAACTGGGCAGACAAATTTTTCGCCGGATCCGCCAGAATCTCCGCCTCCGCCCGATGGGCATATACCGGAACCTGAAACGTCTCCTTCAGGGCCTTCGCCGCTGTCATATGGTCAAAATGTCCGTGGGTCAGAAGAACAGCCTTCACTTCCGCCCCCAGCTGACGAACCGCACTCTCAATGCGCATGGCCTCATCCCCCGGATCCACAATGACTGCCTCCTTCGTCTCCGGATGAACCGCAATGTAACAGTTCGTCTCCACCATTCCCACAACCAACCGTTTTATCTCCATGTTTTCCTCCTGTCTGTAAGAGAGAACGGCCTAACCAGCCGTTCTCTCAATATCAAGCACTCCCTCAATCTGTCTTAATTTATCTGATAATCGATTCAATTCCTCAATTCCGTGGATATCAAAGGTCATCATAATCGTAGCCTTCCCCTGCTTGCTGGTCCGGACATTCATGGAGGTAATATCAATCTGGCGTTCCGTAAATACCTTGGAGATATCCACGAACATGCCGATCCGGTTATTGGCATAAATTTTGATCTCCGTGGAATATTTTTCCTTCCCTGTCAGAACCTCCGGCTGCTGCCACTCCGCATCAATCAGGCGCACCCGCTCTTCCTCCGGAAGGTTGATTACATTGATACAGTCTGTCCGGTGAATGGAAATGCCGCGTCCTCTCGTCACAAATCCCACAATCTCATCGCCAGGAACTGGACTGCAGCACTTGGAAAAACGGACAGCCAGATCATGGATTCCCTTGACCACAATCCCGCTCTGGGACTTTCCGGCCGCAATAACCGGAACCTTGTTTCCCTCGCTGGCCATGTTGTCCAGAATCGTTGCATCCGTCGCTTCCTTTTTCAGCTTTTTATTGCGCTCCTCCAGCATCTTATTGATGACCTGGCCTTCCTTCAGGCCTCCGTGACCAATGGATGCCAGCACCGAATCCCAATCCTTGTACGCATACCGCTTCATGACCTTTTCCATGTATTCCGGCTTATTGATATCTGGAAAATTGATGCCCTTGGCGCGGCAATATTTATCGATGAGGTCGCGGCCCCGCAGGATATTGTCCTCTTTCAGTTCCGTCTTAAACCACTGATTGATCTTATTTTTGGCCTGGGTGCTGCGCACCAGCTTCAGCCAGTCCCGGCTCGGCCCCTTGGAGTTCTGCGATGTAATAATCTCAATCCGGTCGCCGTTCTGAATGACGTAATCAATGTTGACCAGCTTTCCGTTGACTCGGGCCCCCACCATCTTATTTCCCACAGCACTGTGAATGGCATAGGCAAAGTCAATGGGCGTCGAGCCGCTGGGCAGGTTCTTCACGTCTCCGGTCGGGGTAAAACAGTAAACGCTGTCCGTAAAAAGATCCAGGTCACTCTTCAAAAGGCTCAAAAATTCTTTATTATCCGACATGTCCCGCTGCCACTCCAGAATCTGGCGCAGCCAGGAAAGCTTGGCCTCCGCACTGTCTATGGCTGCCTTGCTGCTTCCGCTCTCTTTGTATTTCCAATGGGCCGCGATTCCATACTCTGCCGTCCGGTGCATCTCGTAGGTCCGGATCTGAATCTCGAAAGGCTGTCCGCTGTTTCCAATCAGAGTCGTGTGGAGAGACTGATACATATTGGGTTTCGGCATAGCAATATAGTCCTTAAAACGACCGGGAATCGGCTTGTACATCTCATGAATCACACCCAGCGCCGCATAACAGTCTTTTACCGTCTCCACGATGATCCGAACGGCAAACAGATCATAGATCTGCTCCAACGTCTTGTCCTGGTTGACCATCTTCTTATAAATGCTGAAAAAATGCTTAACACGACCGTCCACCTTGGCCTCAATGCCAGCATCGGACATATGCTTTCTGACCTCATCCACAATCCCCTGTACAAAGGCCTCCCTGGCCCCTTTTCGCAGCGCAATCTTTTCAGCCAGATCATAGTAAACCTCCGGCTCCAGATATTTTAAAGACAGATCATCCAGCTCCGTCTTAATCTTGGAAATACCCAGCCGGTCCGCAATGGGAGCATAGATATCCATAGTTTCCCGGGCCTTTTCTTTCTGCTTCTCCGGCTTCATATACTGCAGGGTACGCATATTGTGAAGGCGGTCTGCCAGCTTGATCAGGATCACGCGGATATCCTTCGCCATGGCCAGAAACATCTTTCGCAGATTTTCCGCCTGAATCTCCACCTTGTCCATGGACCAGGAAATCTGGGTCAGTTTGGTAACCCCGTCCACCAGAAGCGCCACTTCTTCTCCAAATACAGCCGTCAATTCTTCCTCCGTCATGACCGTATCCTCTACCACATCGTGAAGAATTCCGGCAATGATCGTCTCCTTATCCAGCTCCAGATCCGCCAGAATAATGGCAACACAAAGCGGATGAATAATATACGGCTCTCCGGACTTGCGTTTCTGATCCTTATGAGCATCCCTCGCAATCTCATACGCTTTTTCAATCATACTGATATCATCCGATGGATGGTATTTGCGAATTGCCGCCACCAGCTCCTGATACAGAACCTCCGGACTGGTAAAATCCGCCGGCGCCTCTATCTCCTGATCCAGTTTTTTCATCTTATCCAAACTTCCCATATATGCCTCCCGACCTTGGACATACTTTGACCCAGAATTACCCTTCATAAAATAATACTTACCATTATAAATATTTTTAACAGAAAATGCAATCACTATATGGAAAAAGAGGGCGCCGCAAAGGGTTTTGCCCCGCGGCGTCCTCTCATCTGCGCTTCCTTTTACTTTCCCTCGTAAATAATCAGGGACTCTACCGGATAATCCCTAAGTTTCTTCCGTCCATTTAATCCGGCCAGCTCCATGACGAAACAGAGCTTTACTACTTCGCCCCCCAGCTTCTCAATCAGCTTGATAATCGCCTCCGTTGTCCCTCCGGTGGCAATCAGATCATCGATCACTACTACCTTCTGTCCAGGCCGAATGGCATCTGCATGGATTTCCAGTTCTGCGCTGCCGTACTCCAGGTCATAGCTGACAGAAACGGTCTCGCAGGGCAGTTTTCCTTTTTTTCGGATGGGAACAAAACCCTTATGCATCGCATAAGCCACCGGTACGCCAAAAATAAAACCCCGGGACTCCGGCCCTACTACCACATCAAACTCCAACCCATCCAGAGCTTTCCGGATTCCATCAATGGCCAGACAAAGGCCATCCGGATCCTGCAGGATAGTCGTAACATCCCGGAAAATAATGCCCGGTTCCGGAAAGTCCGGGATACTTCTCACATACTCTTCTAATTTTTTCACGCCTGTCTCCTTTTTTCTTTCTTTTTCTTTCGAAGCCCCCGCCCTATACACACAGTCAGCCCCAGCAAAAACAGGGCCGCGCCGCTTAAGCAGGCGCCAGGTTTCAGTCCTTTCGGCTCATAAGTCATGACCACTGTGTGACGCCCCGGCGCAACCTCCAACCCCGTAAAAGCATCCCAGATAGGCCGCGTAATCGTCTTTCGCCCGTCCACCTGGATGGTCCAGCCTTCATCATAGGGAATGGACAGAAAAAGCGTTCCGCCTTCTCCGGCATCAATCTCTCCCTCCAGATGATCGTCCTCCCAGACACGGAGCGTTAAAGGATTCCGATTAAGGCGCTCATAAACTGCCTGCAAGCCTTCTTCACAGAACCGGTAGGCCTGTGCTTTCAGTTCCTCCGACCCGTTCCTGTTTTCCAGGGAAACGGTTTCCCCGGCCTTCAGGAATCCAGTCTCAATGAGAAATCCGCGGCCCACATTTTCAACGGTTTTCGTTTCCTCTCCAATCGTCATTCCCACCGTATCCACTCTCCGGTTGGCCACATATATATAATACTCCCCATCTGCTTCTGCTGTAAACCGAAATATTCCGTCATCATTGTCCCCCATAACCATCTCAAAAGCGGCTGGAAGATCCAGGAGAACGGACCACTCATTCTGTACATCCACCGGTGTCGGCAGATCCCGTTTCCATCCTGTCTCCAGAATATCCGGCAGTATAAATCCAAGGGGCAGTGTCCAGGGATTTTCATAGAGGTATGTCTCCCCGGAAAACGCGTACAGAGAAAGACGCGGATTTTCCTGTTTTCCTTTATAAAGCGCATACTTGAGTGAAAACAGGGAGTCTACCAGCGGGGTACTGCCCACAATACTGTACGCATTGGTGGAACCCTCGCATCCCACACTCTTAAAAAATGCCGTCATATCGGCGCTGGCCAGAGAAGAAAACAGCGATGCAGACGGAAAATTCATCCATGCGCCATCATTTTTCGTTCTGGCATCCGTCTTGTCAATCCGGTAGAACTCTCCGGTCTCCCGCAGATCTCCTGTTACCCTTCTGACATCGTCATTATCACTTGTGTAGGCCGTTCGGCTGGTGGTTGTCACGCTGGTTACCGTCATATTGATTCCGGCCTCCAGGCCCACCGTCACCATGGCAAGAAGGGCTGCGGCTGCCGCCGTATGACGGGGGTTTTTGTAAAAATACAGGATTCCCGTATAAACCGCCAGAAACAGAATCGCCACATAAAAAACGGAAAAATGGTAGGCCTCATCTGTCACCAGCTTCTGCGCCAGCAGAACAAAACAGACCGATCCCCAGAATGCCACGGCAATATGGCGTTTCGGCGTCTCCCGCAGATACTGAAAAGCCCTAAAGCACATAGAAAGCATCAGGAACACGTAAATGAAAGACTGGCGGCAGGGCAGGCTGTTTGGGTAATGAAAACCATGCCAGATAAAATTCAGCATATTTACGGAAAAACTGGCGAAAAAGAAAAGCAGCAAACCGCAATATACCGCCTTTTCTTTTCTGGGAATCTTCCGGCAGGCCAGGTACAGCAGGAAAAACAGGTATACTGCCACGCCGCAGTAAATATTGGGCCAATGGTCAAGTCCCGTCTCAGTCTGCACATTCCCGATATGGCGGGCCAGCATGTCCAGAATAGGAAAATACATTTCCAGGGTTTTTGGAAAATGAAATTCCCCGGATGCCGTACTCTGCAAAGCTGCCACCTCCGGCAGCAGAACTACCGCTGCCAGCGCACCGGCCAGAAGCGAATATCCTCCAAACTGCAGGGCGCTGACCGCGTAGTCCTTCCAGCTTTTCCTCTCCTCCAAAATCAGAAGACAGAAATAATACACCACCATGAACAGACAGATCATGATAGAAATATAATAATTGGACAAAATGGACACACCCAGGGACACACAGTACAAAATCCCCTTTTTTTCGTGAACCAGGCGCTCCAGGCCAAGCATGATCAGCGGGAACAGCAGGATACAGTCCAGCCACATAATATTCCAGCTGTAGGCAGCCATATATCCGGACATGGCGTAAAAAATCCCAAAAAATCCCACGCCAAATCCGTTAAAGTGATTGTGTTCCCGCAGGTAGTACGCAAAACTTAAGCCTGCCAGGCCTGTTTTTACCACAATCATACAGGTCATAAACTCGATAATCAGAGACGACGGGCACAGAAGTACCAGCCAGTTTAAGGGACTGGCCAGATAATAGGCATACAGGGCAGAAAAGTTGACTCCCATTCCCACATCCCAGCTGTACAGCAGACTGCCTCCTCCTGTCAGCTTATGACGAAATTCAGAAAAAAATGGGGCATACTGATGATACATATCCGTCCGCAGAAAAGTTTCCTCCCCGAAAGGAAAAATCCCCCGCTGGGCAAATATGATAACCATAATTAAAACAGGAATAAAAAAGGCTGCAATCAGGCCATCCGATGGAAGAAAAATCCGAGACAGGCGGCTTCCTCTGTCTCCCGGCTCCGGTTCCTCTTCCAGCTCATCCCCTATTTCGTACAGACTCTCTTCCAGCTGGCCTGTCTCCGCCTCATCCGGCATCCTGCCCTCACTTTCCAGCGGTTCCTTCCACGCCTTTGTCCGCTTCCCTTCTGTCCTTCCGGCTCCGGACGCCTTTTCCAGAGCCTCATCCAGTTCTCTGGCAATTCCGGAGATCTCTTTCCTATCCATAACTCCTCCTTGCGATTGTCGCCTCCCGTTTTTTCAGATCGGTTTATGTTCCAGTTCTATCGGAAAATAAACAGCTTGCTGCAAATATAATTCAGCACCAGAGAAATCGCCGATACGATTATCTTACAAATCATATCCTGGGATATCCCCATACCATCTACCATGACCACCATAGCCACATACGTAAATACAGCCGTCAAAATTCGAAACGAAAAAAAAGATGCCATTTCCTTCAGCAAATATCCGGGGCGAAAATTATAGCTTCGAAATACCCAGATTTTATTGGTCACATAAGCGAACAAAATCGCTGCAGCCTGGCAGCACACCGTAGCCAGGCGATAGTTCATCCCCCACCGGCGGAACACCGCATAGGAAATCCAATCCACAAGCGTCGTCAAAACACCGAATATCACATAAGAAACCGTTTCCCGATTTACAAACTTTCTCCACAGTTTCTCCAAACTTTCCCTGATCATAACTTCCTGTCTCCAAACCTTACATAACCGTAAATAACAACGGCCTCCTGGCCCCGCTTTTGCACAAAAAGGAATTGTACAGGCCCCCCAGAGAAGGTCCATACAATTCCCACCGTTTTATTTACGATTCTCCCTCAGCGCTTATTGCGCAGTTTCGCATTTTTCATCCTCTTTTTTTGCAAGAAGCTTATTGACACTGACAAGCTTCACACAGAGTGCAAACAATGCCGTTGCCGTAATCAGATCCTGCAGCGGCGGATAGGACGGAGCGATCCGGATGTTGCTGTCGTAAGGATCCTTTCCATAGGGATATGTGGCGCCGGCTCCGGTCATAACAACGCCTGCCTTTTTGCATTTTGCCACGATTTCCCTGGCGCAGCCCTCCATGGAATTAAAGGAAATGAAGTAACCGCCCTTTGGCTTGGTCCAGGTGCCGATCCCAAGTCCGTCCAGCTCCCGGTCGAGGATTTCCTCCACTGCCTCGAATTTCGGCCGCAGAATGTCCGCATGCTTCCTCATATGCTCAATCATACCATGAATATCGCCGAAAAAGCGAACGTGACGCAGCTGATTTACCTTATCATGACCGATAGTCTGAATCTTTAACTGCTTCTTAATATCCTCCATATTGTTGTGGGACGTGGCAATTGCCGCTATACCAGAACCTGGAAAGCTGATCTTGGAGGTTGATGAAAATTTATAAACCATATCCGGATTTCCGGCTCTCTTACACTCCGCCAGCATCTCCACCAGATGATCCTGTTCATCGTCGTACAAATGATGGATTCCATAGGCATTGTCCCAGTAAATACGGAAGTCCTTGGCAGCCGGCTTCAGTCTGGCCATCCGGCGCACAGTCTGATCCGAATAGGAATTGCCAGTGGGATTGGAATACTTGGGAACACACCAGATTCCCTTAATGGAATCGTCCTCCGCCACCAGCCGCTCCACCATGTCCATGTCCGGGCCATCCGGCGTCATGGGAACATTGATCATCTCGATCCCGAAATACTCCGTAATGGCAAAATGCCGGTCATATCCAGGTACAGGACAGAGGAATTTCACCTTATCCAGCTTACACCAGGGAGTACTGCCCATCACACCGTGGGTCATGGAACGGGAAATGGTATCATACATAACATTCAGGCTGGAGTTTCCGTAAATAATAATATTATCAGCCGGAACCTCAATCATATCGGCAATCAGTTCCTTTGCCTCTTTAATCCCATCCAAAACGCCGTAATTGCGGCAGTCCGTCCCGTCCTCACAGGACAAATCGCTCTCACTGCTCAATACATCCATCATCCCCATGGACAGGTCCAGCTGTTCGGAACTGGGTTTTCCGCGGGACATGTCCAGCTTCAGATCCTTGCTCTTGTACTCACGGTACTGTTCCGTCAGTTCTTTTTTGAGCGCCAGCAATTCTTCCCTTGTCAATTCGCTGTAAGGCTTCATTCCACAAATTCCTCCTTGTTTCCTTCATCATCAGAATAACATTGTAATGATACCATATTTGCGGATTCTCTGACAAGTTATTTTTTTCACGTACTTTTCGCCCCCTATTCTGCCACCCAATATACCCGCATCTCATGTATAGTACATGGTCCTTCTGCCATATAGTTTACCAAAACACCTGGAAATGGATTTTTCTATGAAAAAACTGATGCAAACTGCTGCTTCCTGGCTTTCTGTCCTGTTCTTTTTCTCTGCTGCCTTTGGTTTTGGCCGACTGGCAGCTCAGGCAATCGAAGCGCCCGATTCCCAGATTCTTCCGGTCTCCGCCGACGGAAACTGGGGACTTGGATTTCCGGAAAAGGGGAAAACACCGGTTGGAAATGCCTCCGCCGAATACCTGAGTCAGTACAACGCCTGCTACACCGGTGATCCAGAAAAACCATTCATATATCTGACCTTTGATGCAGGATATGAAAACGGCCATACGGAAGCCATTCTCGATGCCCTCCAGCGTCATCATGCCCCTGCCGCCTTCTTCCTGGTGGGTAATTATCTGGAAACAAACCCGGAACTTGTCCGCCGCATGGTCGCAGAGGGACATACGGTGGGAAACCACACCTACCATCACCCTGACATGTCCGCTATTTCCACCAGAGAAACTTTTGAGAAAGAGCTTACGGAACTGGAAGATCTGTTTTTGCAGACCACCGGTCAGACCATGAGCCGTTTTTACCGGCCTCCCCAGGGAAAATACAGTGAAAGCAATCTAAAAATGGCCTGTGAGCTGGGGTACCGCACTGTATTCTGGAGTCTGGCCTATGTGGACTGGCTGGAAGACAAACAACCTTCCCGGGAAGAGGCCTTTGATAAGCTTTTATCCCGCATTCACCCCGGAGCCATCGTCCTGCTGCACAGCACATCCAGAACCAACGCCCAGATTCTGGATGAACTTCTTACCCAATGGGAAGACATGGGATATCGTTTCGGCTCTCTGGAGGATCTGGTCGCAGACTCCACTTCCCCTAAACCCGCAGCATCTTCCGAATCAGAGAAAGGCATGCCCCCAGAGCACTGGCAAACAGCAAAATTTCACGGTTGGCATTGACCGCTTCAAACGCCGCCCGGATTCCCGCTGCCAATCCCGGCAAAATCCCCGGAACCTGCTCAATGAGTACTGCTGCAGGCCCCGATGCAAAAACCACCAAGCCGCAGAGCAGAAATGGAAGAAAACCTCTTCCCGTATCATATTTTTTAAGACGCAGCTGACCTCCAGCTGATTTTCCCGACAGAATCCAGAAGCACCAAATCACTCCCATCAACAGAGATACACCGGCAAATCCGACATAAAAAGCCAGACCGATATTGCGGTCTGTAATCATCGTTTCCACATTGCCCAGGCCACTTCCCCCATACCAGAAGGCACGCCCCGCTGCCCAGACCATCCCGGCCATCAGAAGGCAGCTTGCGATCTGCATAACCCGGGCCATTAGAACTACTACACCGGCTACGCCAGCTGCTGCCACCTCTCCCGGAGATGTTCCTGAACGCTCCAAAGCTCCTCCGGTCGTTTCCTCTCCCGCACTCCGGTTCCCGGTTCGGCTCCGGTTTTCCCGGCGCATTCTTCTTTCTGTCCTATCCCGTTCTCTATCCATGCGGCTGCGCTCTTCCTCCAAAGCCTGCAGCCGTTTTTCCATTTTCTTTTTTTCCTTCTGATCCCGTTTTTTTGCCCTGGTATCGCTCTTTTTGGCATACTCCCGCTTCCCCCGGGAAGGCCGCGCAGGCGGACTCTGCACGTTCTCCTCCTTCCGAGCCGGTGCATCCTCCCCGGCAAGATCCTCAAAACTCCCGGTCACAGCTTTCCATGCCTCTTCCGTTTCCAGATCATTTTCTGTCTCTCTCCAGGCCACCTGCCGTTTTGACACTCCCTCTGTTCCGCCTTCTTTTCCCTTTTTTATTTCTTCCGGGAACGGATTTCCGCAATAGCTGCAGAAATTTCCCGTTCCATTCCTTCCGCATTTCGGGCAAATCATCCCTTCATCCCCTCACTCTCCTTACAGCATACGCCGCTGCTCTTCCTTCTTCGTATCCGCAACCAGTGTATCATAAAATATAAAAAACTACAAAAGGCAGCTTTCTGAAGTTTTCCCGTCAAAAAAATACCAGATTCTAAAAAAAAATAAAAACTTTTTACAAATTTCTGTCTTTCTCCTTTCCTTCTATAAACCTTCTATAAAGCTTTCTGAATCCCCCTTGCGCAGCAGATGAGAGTGTGCTATAATCAGACCCAATCATGAAGATGTTAAAAATGTGTTAATTTCCCAGCTGCATTTTTCTGGAAAACCGCACAGCTACATCTTGGAAAAGCGGAGATGATTTCGCATGAAGCAGACGAAAGAATTAAAAGTAAAAGACTGGATTCAAAGACTGATCCGGAAATATGGCCATATCTGGATTCTTGGGTATACGTTTATCTATATTCCCTGGTTTCTGCATTTGGAAAAGACGGTCACAAGAAATTACCACATCATGCATTCCGAGCTGGATGACTTGATTCCCTTTAATGAATACTTTATTATTCCCTATTTGCTCTGGTTCGCCTATGTAGGGATTACCATTGCCTATTTCTTTTTTACCAGCCGTGAGGATTACTACCGCCTGTGTACGTTTCTTTTTACCGGTATGACCCTCTCGCTTCTGGTCTGTACCTTATTTCCCAACGGAACGGACCTGAGACCGGTGGTTTCTCCGGATAAAAATTTCTGCTCCTGGCTGGTGGCTCTTCTGCATCAGGCGGATACGTGTACCAATGTATTCCCAAGCATCCATGTATTTAACTCCATCGGCGTCCACATCTCCATTATAAAGAGTGAACGGCTCCGGAAGCACCGGATGCTCTGTGCAGCATCTTTTATTCTGATGGTTTCCATCTGTATGGCAACCGTATTCCTGAAACAGCACTCTGTCCTGGATGTCATTGGTGCCATTCTTCTGTGTGCGGCCATCTACCCGCTGGCATACTCTGGAAATACCACCCACGAGCAGAAACCGGAGCCGGAATTTATACGATGACTTTTCCGGCCCGCAGATTCCCTATTGCACAAAAGAGGGTGTCGCCTTGATGTCGGCACTATACGTTTTTCATTCCATCTTCGTCCTCTCCATTTCCAGATTTTGTTTTGATGTATTGGAATGATCTATTGATGGTTTAAACGCTCGGTGCCATCAATTCGCAAGTTAAAATTTCTCATTTATATTCTACTCCAGGAAACGAACATAATCAATCAAAAAACGGACTCCGAAGAGTCCGCATTCTATCATTATCAACTGGTTTCAGCACCTTTTTTCAGTTAAAGCCGTAAAACCGCTGGGTAATCTTATAGCAGCCAATCGTAAGCTTTCGTCCGCTCTTTCCCGGAAGATTGGTCCCCTGGCCCAGAAATCCCCAGCGAAGCCGTAAATAAAGAGGGAGATTTTTTTGCTTCAGATACTGCCACAGCTCCTTCTTTTTCGCCATATTTTCCTCTGTACCAGACCGGATGGCCAAAATCGATGTGACTGTCATCATAATTTCCAGATAGCGAACCATGTAATGGCGCAGCTTGCGGTTTGAAAGCTTCGTCACATCATAATACCCCAACATCAGCTTGGTAACGCGGATCTGTTGATCCAGACGGCCAATCATAACCGTCTCATTAACTGACTGATCCTCCCGGCCGATAAAATAACGATAGAAATTCACATCCAGATAATAAATGGACTTCACATGGGGCAACGGCTGATATACAAAAATGTTATCCACATAAAACGTGTGTGCCGGAAGCTTCAATCCACACTCTTTCAACAGTGCCACCCGATAAATAACGGAATGCATCAGGATGTACTGGCCCAGCATGAAAATCTTAGCGCCATTCCAGTCAATCAGCTCCTCCCGCGGCAGTGCAGTCCGATAATTCATAACCTTTTTGCGCTTTGCCCCCTGTTTTTCATAAACAAAATTCGTAACCAGCATGTCCAGCGCCACGCCATCCCGCACAAATCGGCGAAGGCGATCCATAACCTGGGCATACGCTTCCTCATTGAGCCAGTCATCGCTGTCCACCACCTTGAAATAGACACCCGTCGCATTGGCAAGTCCCGTATTGACCGCCTCCCCGTGCCCTCCATTCTCCTGATGGATTGCCCGGCAGATACCTGGATACTTTCGCTCATATTCATCCGCAATCTCTGCCGTATTGTCCTTGGTGGAGCCGTCGTCCACAATCAGAATCTCCACATCCTCGCCGCCGGGAAGCAAAGAGTCGATACAGCGCCGCATGTACGCAGCAGAATTATAGCAGGGAACTGCAATTGATAACAGTTTCAATGGTCCAACTCCTCCATCTCTTTATTTACGCGATCCTCACAGGCGCGCATGGCAAATAAGGTCTGCTCCAGCAGGCGGTCCAACTCCCATCCCAGCTGCTCCGCTCCCCGTCTAATCACATCGCGGGAACACCCTGCCGCAAACCGCTTATCCTTAAACTTCTTTTTCAAGCTTGAAAGCTCCATATCCTTCGTGCTCTTTGAAGGCCGCATCTTCGCCGCTGCCCAGATGAGACCAGTCAGTTCATCCGCCGCAAAAAGAACCTTTTCCATCTCATGCTCCGGCGCAACCTCCACACGGATTCCATAGCCATGGCTGACTACTGCATGGATCAGCTCTTCCTCTGCTCCGCCCTCCCGCAAAAGCTGCGGAGCACGAAGGCAATGCTCCTCCGGATACAGTTCAAAATCAATATCATGGAGCAGTCCCACTGTCCCCCAGAAATCTTTTTCATCCCCATAACCCAGTTCTTCTGCATACCATTCCATCACGCCCTCCACCGTCAAACCGTGAAGAAGATGAAACGCTTCTTTATTATACGTTCTCAGGAGAGCCAGTGCCTGCTCTCGGCTCAGTGCTGTCTTCATCTGTCGTGTTCCTTTCCTTTATTTCTTTCCGTTTTCTTCCGTTCAAAAACGAAGTCACTGATATAGTTATATCAAAATCCCCGGCCAAAAGAAAGAATAATTTTAGAAAGAATTCGTTACTATTTTATGAACTCCTCCAGGCATCGGGACAGACACCAGGGCAGCGAAATCGCATCCACATCCCTGGATGTCACAATTGGATACTCGGCAATCGTCTCCCCACTCAGCGAATATATGACACGCCCTACTGGCTGCCCGAACCGCACAGGAGCCGTAAGACACCCCGGATATTCATAACGTATTTCCGGCTGTTCTCCCCGGCGAAGCAGCGGTGTAAGAGTCTGCTGCTTTTCCGGAACTCCCAGAGAAATCTCCACCTGATCCTCGATTCCATTTTCCACAGGAACCGGTGCAAAGACTTTTCCCTTCTCAAAAATCTCATATCTCTCGTACTGAGAAAACGCATAGCGGGAAAGTACTTTCATATCCTCCCATTTCCAGGTCTTATGGGGCGGCCATCCGCAGCCAAGAAGTGCCACGGCAAATTCTTTTCCGTCCTCCCCAAGTGCCGCCACATAACAGTATCCTGCCTTTCCCGTAAATCCGGTTTTTCCGCTCAGAGCCTGAGGCAGCAGGGTCAGCAGCGTATTGTGATTGGCCAGGTAAAAGGATCTTTGTTTTTTCTCGTCCCAGATTGTACGGGACGCTGCTCTTGTGATTTCCAAAAATTCTTTCCGCCTGGGCGACTGGCTGACACAGTAGCGCATGATGCGGGCCAGATCTCTGGCTGTGGTGCTATGTATTCTTCCATTCTCTTCCTCTGCATCCAGTCCATTGGGCGTGACAAAGCAGGTATCGCCGCACCCAATATCCCGGGCCTTCTGATTCATCATTTCCGCAAAATTCTCCACAGAACCGCCCACGCCTTCCGCCACCGCCACTGCGGAGTCATTGTGGGATTCCAGCATCAGAGAATGAAGCAGGTCCCCAAGGCGATATCTCTCACCAGATCGGATGTTCATCTGCACATCCGGCATAGCCGCCGCCCGATCAGACACTGTGATCCACTCTTTCAAATTCCCCTGTTCCAACGCCAGGATGCACGTCATGATCTTGGTTGTACTGGCCATGGGCCGGATCTGGTCTCCATTCTTTTCATAAAGCACCCGCCCTGTCTCCATATCCAGGAGCACCGCAGACTGGGCATGGAGGGTTATCTCCTCCTCTCCGCCCCCAATCTCCTTCTCTGAGCCAGAAACGGATGTGCAAAAAGCCGCTCCGCAGACCGGACCTGCCTGTACTATAGCAAACAGGATCCCCGTCAGCAGAGCGGCCAGGCAGGTTCTCATCTTATTCTTCATGTGCCATCCCCGAAAACAGTTCCTTCAGGGAACTATATGAGTCCTTCCGCCCTCTTATGCCTGATCCTCCATAGACTGAAGCGGCTCATTGAGAAGTTCTGTCCCCGAAAGGACAAAACGACCTCCGGAAATCACAGCCACTTCCCTTCCATCCGGCAGGAGCGCCTCAATGGTATCCAGCTCCGAATAGGGGATAGTAATATCCGTATGGCAGCCAAAATACGCCGCCTGAACATCCTCCCGGCGTCGGGCGGAAATCTCATTCTCCCGGGCCACCATCTCTTTTCCGTCTGGATTAAAAACAGGACACTCCTCCATCCAGCTGTAACACGTATCCCCCACTGCAAAATGAGGTCCCATCTTCTCTGCTATAAGAATGGGAAATTTATCCAAAATTCCGTAGCGAATGGCCACCTCATATGCCGTGGTGTTCGTTCCGATGGCAAACTCTCCCATAGGCAGTGTCTCATGGTTTTTCATGATTACCTGTTTTACCAGGGCCCGATTTTCTTCTTCGGTCTCAAAATTCTCACAGGTGTATGATACAGCCTGCCCGTCCTCAAAGGTTATAGCCAGATTTTTAAACTGGAATTCCCCTATATAGACACTTTCCACATGAAGCAGACCACAGGTTCCGGAAAGACGCGGAGAAGTAAACACCTCCCCAACCGGAATGTTCACGTCCGCCACACAATTTTCAAAATTAGACTCCTTTTCCCGGTTATGGAGAGAATGCAGATGGACGAGAAGTTCTGTCCGGTTCCTCCCGCGTCCCCGGATCCGGATCCATTCCGCCTCATCCAGCGTTCCAATGATGGTCTGCTGAATATCCCGATACAATTCATAGTCCAGCGTGTTAATCCGAATCGTTTCCTGAAAAATCTCCTCGAACCTCTCCCCGATCTCCGGCAGCGGAAAGGCGATGATGGTAAAGCTGGTCTCCGTCCCCGGAATATAGCTATCCACAATTTCCATGGCTTCATTGGAGTAAGAAAGCAGCAGTTTTTCCTGCTTTTCACTGAGGGAGAGTGCCTCCCTGCTGTTTACCGGAGCAAACCCCTCTTCCCCAAAGGTTTCCACCACCGCCGGGCCGGCATACCCAGATGCCAGCTCTCTGCAATTTTCATAGGCCACTTTTAGAACAGAAAGCTTCCGCTCCCGAAAAGCCTTGTCCATATAAATGGCATTGTCATATCGGTGGTCATATTCATACTGACGGTTGGCCGGCGTACCATAATATCCGTTTGTCCTGGCTGCAGCCCGGTTCATCGTTCCAATGGACGCCCGCGCCACAATGGGTTCCAGTCCCATATCCCGGAAATTCTCAATGGCCATCCGGATCATCCGTTCAAATCCAAGATGGAATCGGATCTGCACCGTCTTTTTCCCCGCATAACTGCGTCCTGTGGCAGCAAACCCTTTCCGATACCCCTCTGTGTACGTATCTGCCATTTTCCGCACCGTTTCCTCCGGAAGGCCATTCAGAAAACGTGCCGTCTGGAGCTCTGTATCTGAAATGTACTCGCCGAACTGGTACAGATAGGTAAGGTCCGTCAAATCCCGTTTCATGATAATGGATTTTCCGAAATCCAGATCCGGATCCAGTGTCTCCCGCACCCGGTACGGCAACATCACGTCACAGTAATCACTGACAAAATAATACAGCACTTCCTGCAGCTCTTTTGCCTCTGGCTTTTCTCCCTCAAATCGATTGTACACCTCGATCAAAAGTTCCTCCAGAATCGTGATGTCGGAAAGACGGCTCTCGAAGGCATAGACAATGGCGCTGCGAAGCTCCGTATAAAGAAAGGAAAGCAGCGCACCGAAATCCATTCCCAGTTCTTTGGCCGCATACGATGGATTGGCATAGCTTTCCTCATAATGACCAGGCAGCACATCTTCATAAAGAGCATGGTTCAGTTCCGCCAGAGCCTCCATCCCCATCTCTTCCAACTGCCCCGTCTCCTGCAGCCGGTATACATCCTCCACCAATCCCGTAAACTGCGCCATCTTCACAAAAAAAGAGCGGTACGGTTCCGGCACCGCGGTCTCCTCCGGAATCTGACTGATCCGTTCTGTGGCAAGATCATGCCGCTCCCGGATTTCTGCATTTTCCTCCCCAAATAATTCTCTGTATGTCATGTCTACCTCCTGAACCCGATTAAAATCGTTACCAGCCACCATATAACCAGTATGCCTCCGGCTGCCGTACCAATTCTGGCTAACAAATAATTTTTTTCCTCTTCCTTAAACGACTGGAATCCGTAATACAGACTGACGCAAGAAAAAAGCAGGCTGGAAAAGCACATGGAAATAGCCCCCAGCGGCGTATTTCCCTGATTCCGGACGCTGAGAACCATACCGGCTATACCTAGAACCAGGCCCACTGCGGCCAGTCCCAGGCACAGATAGCTGTGCTGTGCCAGGGGTTTTCTGATATATGAAATTCGATTATCTGTCTGATGCTCCATGCAGGCGCCTCCTGAACATCCGGGCAAGAACCAGGCAAAGATATCCTGCTATTCCACCCAGGGTATTTAAAAACATATCATCCACATCAAAACTTCCAATTTTAAACGTCAGCTGCACCGTCTCAATACCAAGACTCATGAGAAAACTGAGCAAAATCGTATTGTACCACTGCCCGGCTCTCCGACTGATTACCGGAAGAATAAAACCGAACGGCATAAAGCAGGCAACGTTGCCCACGGTATTCAGAAAAAATGACCGCCATCCAAGAAGCTCTCTGTACTGATAAAATCTCTTTATCTCCTTAAACAGGACGAGATTGTAGGCATATTCCGCATGACCGGAACGCCCAAAATCGTCCGAAAAAAACATAAAATGGGTCAGCATGACCAGATATCCAATGAATAAAACCCAGCAGATTTTCTGGTGCGGCCTGGCCCGCCTTAACATAATTTCCTCACAATAAACCTCGCATGTCCCCATACCCGCCGTGAAACCGCTGTTTCCCAGACGATGAAAAGGCGCACTCCGTTTCCGGCTATGCGCCCCTTTTCGTCTTGTCTGTCATCGTTCAGCTGCCATTCTCGCAGCCATCCTTCTAAAATGTAATTTCCGATTTGCGTTTTAACAAAAGGGCACCGCTGACGATTGCCAGAATCCCGGCTGCCAGACCGGCTGTGATGATCACACTTCCAATCACAATATTGATAACCCCTGCGCCCCGCATTGTCTTATAAATCTTTTCCATTGACAGCCACTCCTTTACCCAATTACTTTGCTCCATACTGTGCATAGTATGCATCAATGGCCGCTTTCAGGCTGTCGTCAATAACAATCTTTCCCTGACATTCCCGATTGTAAAGGTGTTCGGTCACATCCGCCATGGTCACGATGGCGGATGTGGGAAATCCGTAGAGCTCCTGCACCTCTTCCAGAGCCCTCTTTTCACCGCCTTTTCCCACTTCCATGCGGTCCAGAGATACCATCAGGCCCACAATCTCCACATCGGCAGCCCCTCTTACCTTGGGAACCGTTTCTTCCATGGATTTTCCGGAGGTAGTTACATCCTCAATCATGATGACCCGGTCTCCATCTTTCAGCTTGCTTCCCAGAAAGCTTCCCTTATCTGCGCCGTGATCTTTTTCTTCCTTCCTGTCTGAACAATAGCGGACCTCTTTGCCGTACAATTCACTGTAAGCAATGGCAGTTACCACCGAAAGGGGGATTCCCTTATAGGCCGGTCCAAACAGTACATCAAAGTCATCACCGTAGCGGCTGTGAATGGCTTTTGCATAATATTCCCCCAGCTTTTTCAGCTGAGCTCCCGTCACATACGCGCCCGCATTCATGAAAAACGGAGATTTCCTCCCACTTTTTAAGGTAAATTCTCCAAATTTGAGCACTTCGCTCTCTACCATAAAATCAATAAATTCCTGTTTATACTGCTCCATCTTATTCCTCCGTTTTTCTAGCGAACCGCTCCGATCAGCTCATGAATATCTTCGATACCGTACCGGTCCATATACGCCTCAATCCCCTGGACAATTTCCTCTGTCGCATAGGGATTGTGGAAATTGGCTGTTCCCACTGCCACTGCTGTGGCTCCTGCCAGAATAAACTCAATGGCATCCTCTGCCGTCAAAATACCGCCCATACCGATAATCGGGAGTTTGACGGCCTGCGCTACCTGATATACCATGCGGACCGCCACCGGTTTAACGGCAGGACCAGAAAGGCCGCCAGTCCGATTGGCCACCGCAAAGGTACGCCGGTGTACATCGATCTTCATCCCTGTCAGAGTGTTAATCAGAGACAACACATCGGCTCCCCCCGCCTCCGCTGCTTTCGCCATCACTGTAATATCCGTCACATTGGGACTCAGCTTCATAATAATCGGCTGCTTTGCATGGCGCTTTACCTCCCTGGTAATCGCCTCCACCGCCTTTGGATCCTGACCGAAAGCAATGCCGCCCTCTTTTACATTGGGACAGGAGATGTTGATTTCCAGAAGATCCACCGGTTCATCACTCAGTTTTTCCACCACATCCACGTAATCTTCCGTAGTTTTTCCACAAACATTGACGATAATCTTCGTATCAAACTGACGCAGGAAGGGAATATCCCGGGACGCAAACACATCAAAACCCGGATTCTGAAGACCGATGGCATTGATCATACCGCCGTAAACCTCCGCAATACGCGGAGTCGGATTTCCGGGCCACGGAACATTGGCCACCCCCTTGGTTACCACGGCACCAAGACGGTTCAAATCCACCATCTCACCATATTCCGCCCCAGAACCGAAGGTTCCAGACGCCGTCATAACCGGATTTTTAAGTTTCACACCAGCCAGATTCACTGCCGTTTTTCTCATAAATCCACCTCCTCGGCCAGGAACACCGGACCGTCCTTGCAGATTCGTTTATTATGCACATGGCTGTGAGAATCCACATTCTTCGACTTGCATACGCAGGCCAGGCAGGCACCGATTCCGCAGGCCATCCGCTCTTCCAGAGAAATATAGCAGCGGATTCCCTGAGACGCAGCATACTCCTTCAAAACCCGAAGCATGGGTGTAGGCCCGCAGGCATAGATGACGTCAGCTGTCAGGCCATTCTCCCGAATCGCATCCAGCACCGTTCCTTTCGTTCCCACACTGCCGTCCTCCGTCGCCACAAACACTTCGCCATAAGCCTCAAACTCATCCCGAAGAAACAGGTTTTCATCCCTGTATCCCAGAATAATCTGTTTTTCACAGTTCAGCTGCTTAGCCAGCTCCAGCATGGGCGGAATGCCAATCCCTCCGCCGATTAAAAACACATTTTCTCCCTCCGCGGGGAATCCGTTCCCCAGAGGGCCCATAATATCAATGGAATCTCCGGACACATAGCCGGAAAATTCCTTCGTGCCTTCTCCTGCCACCCGGTAAACAATCCGCAGCCGTCCCTGATCCGGATCTGCCTCACAGATGCTGATGGGCCTTGGCAGCAGCCGCGCGCCATCCCGGCTGTATACGGAAATAAACTGTCCCGGCTTCGCCGTCCTTCCCATCTCCGTCATAATCCACATGCTGAATACCCCAGGTGCCAGCTGTTCCTGACTGTAGACAACCGCCGTTTCTTTTTTCTGTGCCATCTGATCCTCCTTACAGTACACGGCCGATATCGGCAATCATATCACAGACAGCCTGTCTGGATGCATCTGCAAAATGCTCCGGCCCGAATTTTGCATACGTATCCTTCTTATACGCCGCAATGATGCCTCGGGACGAATTGACAATCGCGCCAAGTCCATCTTCATTGAAACAGTATTTCAGATCCTCTGCGGTTCCTCCCTGTGCACCGTATCCAGGCACCAGGAAGTATGTCTTCGGCATCAGCTTTCTCAATACTTTACTCATCTCCGGGTAAGTAGCTCCCACCACGGCACCAACATTACTGTATGCGCCGTCCATGGAAGTCCCGCCCCATTCTACAACTTTCTCCGCCACCAGCTCATACAGGGGGCGGCCATCAATCAGACGGTCCTGAAACTCACCGCTGGACGGGTTGGACGTTTTGACCAGAACAAAAATACCGCGGTCGCAGGCATTGCACACATCTACAAAGGGTTTCACGCCGTCCGTTCCCAGATAGGGGTTTACCGTAATGTATTCAGTATCAAATCCGGCATACGTCTTTTCTCCCACCTGCACCGTTCCGATATGGCCAGCCGCATAGGCTGCGGATGTGGAGCCGATATCACCGCGCTTCACATCGCCAATCACAATCAGTCCCTTTTCCTGACAGTATTTTACCGTCTTATCGTAAGCTTTCAGGCCCTCAATGCCAAACTGCTCATACATGGCAATCTGCGGCTTAACAGCAGGAATCAGATCTGCTGTGGCATCCACAATCCCTTTGTTAAACTGCCAGATCGCCTCGGCTGCTCCCTCCAGCGTCTCTCCAAACTCACGAAATGCCTTCTCTTTTACCTGCTCCGGAATATATCCGAGCATGGGATCCAGGCCCACACAGATGGGGGCCTTTGTTTTCTGTATTTTCTCGATCAATTTACTAACCATTTCATCCTCCTAATGGGTTTATACCTGGGATTATTCTATCATACCTGGAAAGTCCTTTCAAGCGCGACTTACTGCCTTTCCGGCGGGATCCGCGGTCCTTTATCAAAAGGAATGGTATGGTATCATCTTTCTAATGTAAGGACAGGGTAGCTACGTAGTTGCCATTTTTATATGTTTTCGCCGCAAACTGCTCTTCTGTTGCCGTCTCCAGCTCCATCCACAACTCCTCCGCCGCCAGCATGATATGGGACAGCATGATCCCGATGCTGAATTCCCGCATGGAGCGAATGGTCTTCCCCGGGATCCGTCCCTTCAGCGCAAACACATAAAGTCGGTCTGAATAAACAATAAATCGCCAGGGTTGGGCATTAAAAGCTGAGGGTGCCAGTCTGGCTGCCCGGAGAATGGTCTTCATCTGCTCTCCGGCTTCCTCTTTAAAAACGCAGAGTTCATTGAGAGGAAGGCGCTTTGCCAGCGGACTCTCCCGATATAGCCGACCCTCCGGATACCCAAAGGCCACCAGCATCATACATTTTTTTCCATTTTTCCCCTTCTGAAGCGGATGTGCCCCCCCCTGATAACAGGTGCCCAGTCCCTTTACCGTCAGATACAGAACCATCTGCTCCATAATATACCCTGCATTTCTCTCACAGCCCGCTTCCATCTCCGAGTAAAGCGCCATGTAATAGGGCGCTTCCACCTTCCACATCCCCCGGACTCCGGCCTGTTTCTTTGTGTTATCCAAAATCTCCATTTCCACCCGGATCCGGTCATTCAGACGGCTGGTCTTCTCAAAATATGAAAGGATCTGCCCCTTCAGCTTTTCTGAGACCTCCCGCCCCGTATATGTCCGAATCGAATGGCGGCATCCGATCGCCTCGTATAGATTCATACTGCTCTCCCCCTCCTTACTTCCGAGCCTCAGATCAGGCCCGACATAAACGGAACCACAAGGACCGTTAGAAGTCCCGCCACCGCAATGGCGAGGCTGCTCATGGCTCCTTCTATTTCTCCCATCTCCAGAGCTCTGGCAGTTCCAATGGCGTGGGCTGCTGTCCCAAGCGCCAGTCCCTTTGCCATGGGTTCTTCTATTTTACAGGCTCCAAATAGCCAGTCTGCAACAATATTGCCCAAAATCCCCGTCACAATGATGCTGACAACCGTCAGTGTCACAATGCCGCCTGCCTCCTCGCTGACTCCCATCCCGATGGCTGTGGTAATGGACTTTGGAAGCAGGGTTACATAATGAATATGTTCCAGCCGAAATGCCGCTGCCATCACATAAATGCTTCCTGCACTCCCGGCCACGCCAGCCAGAATGGCTGCCATTACCGCAAAGGTGTGGCGCTTCAAAAGCTCCAGCTGCTGGTACAATGGAATCGCCAGACACACTGTGGCCGGTGTCAGCAGATAGCTGAGAAATGAAGTCCCTCGGCTGTAATTCTCATAATCAATCCGGAATACTGCCAAAATGGCAATCACCGCCACAATGGCCACCAAAAGTGGATTAAACAAGGCAAGTCCCGTTCTCTTCCTCAGCCATATTCCGAACAGGTAAGCCCCAATGCTTACTAAAACCCCAAAATACAGAGAGCTTTGTGCCAGCTGATTCATTTTCCCTTTTCCTCCCCCTTTTTTCTCCGGATAATTCCCTGGGCAACCCAGCCGGTCACCGCCATCACAAACAGGGTAGAAATTACCGTGATGACAACGAGCGGAACCAGAAGGTTTCTGACCTCATCCACACTGGTCATCAAGCCAACGCCAGCCGGTATAAACATCAACGGCATAATTTCCAGCAGAAAATCTCCCGTCTCTGACACATCCTCCAGTCGGACCCATCCGGCGCAGAGAGCCATCAGCATCAGAAACAAACCATATACACCGGCCGGAACCGGAAACGGCAGTATTTTATTTAGGCATTCTCCCAGCATGGTAATGCCGAAAATCACAGTAATTCCTCTCAGGTATCTCATGATGTCCGTCTCCTACGTTTAATTGCTATTATTTTATCACTGTCCGCCTGCATAGGACAATATTAAAAGTAGCTTAAATTCTTTCAATTTCCTTGAAATTTTCGCCTTTTTTTTGTAGCATGAAACAAAGGCCTGGAAATTACCGCAAAAGCCCTGTATACAGAAAAGGAGACGCCATGAAAACGATTGAAACCTGCATACTTACGGAAACACAGAAAAACGAAATCCAGTCCCTTCTGGAAGCCGGTTCCGCCAAAAACGGCGAACCTGTTCTGGCCTTCCCCCTGGAAGAAGCCTCCCGCTTTTTTCTGCTCTATGACCCGGAGCTGGTCTGTACTTTGGCTCTCTTACTTCCGGAGGAAGATCCGGATATCCGGCAATGCGAAGAACCTCTTCCAGAAGCAGAATGTATCGCCTACACCCACCCGAACCTTCGAAAAAAAGGCTATTTTTCGTCTCTTCTGTCACTGGCATCTCCCTGGATTCAAAACCGGGATGTTCTGTTTCCCGTTTCCCCACATTTTCCAGATACGCCATTGGCGTTGGAAGCCATCGGTGCAGAGCGGATCAGCACGGAATATCGCATGGAAATCAACCTGAAAAAATACTGTCCCGACCAGGCAGTTCCGAATGCTGACTGGGCCCCCGGACGTCTTACCCTGCAGACAGAAAACACCCTGGAGAACGGATTCCAGATCCTGACTTTCCATTTTTTCCTGGTTTCTTCTGCCTCCCCCGCTGCTTCCAGCCGCATTTTTTTCGAAGCTGCGGCTTCAAAAGCAAAAAGGGGCTGTCTCTGTGATTTTGAGGTTTTACCCGGTCTGCGCGGCCTCGGTCTCGGAAAAGAGGCACTTCTTCTCATGCTTTTAGAATTGAAAAGCTTCGGCAAGGAGGCCGTATTTCTCCACGTTTCCGGCGACAATATCCCGGCAATATCTCTCTATCAAAAAACAGGATTCCGCATAAGCGAAACCCTGTCCTACTACCTGTATTAACCCGCCCTCATATACCGGAAACCTGCCCCAGTTTTACCGGGCATCACGTAACCTGAATCCCTTTTTCTTCTATCTTGCGGCGGATATCCAGCATCTTCCAATCCGTCTGTGCAATAACCTCTGCACACTTTTGCAGCTCCTCACCGATCTCCGTTGCATCGGAGTCCTCCAGTTGCTTTTTGTACTTCAGTTCATGATCCAGGCTGGCCCAGAAATCCATCGCAATAGTCCGGATCTGTACCTCCACCCGAATCTTCTTCTTACTGTCGGAAAAAAACACCGGAACTTCAATAATCATGTGATAGCTGCGATATCCATTGCTCTTAGGGGAACGGATATAATCCTTGATTGCAATGACTGTCACATCATCCTGCCGCGCCAACATCCTGCTGATCTCATAGATATCATCAATAAACGAGCAGATGACACGAATCCCCGCAATATCATCCAAATTCTGAACCATCGATTCCACCGATACAGGCAAACCACGACGCTGCAGCTTTTCGACAATACTAAGCGGCTTCTTAATTCTGGCCTTAATCATCTCAATGGGATTTCTGGAATTACGGATGGAAAGCTCATCATTGAGCACCTCCAGCTTCGTCTTAACCTCCCGGATCGCACAGCTGTACTGCATCATAGCTTCCTGAAACTGTTTGGCCGTATTGATAAATGATTCAGGGGTTTCAAAACGCTGCGATGTATTGACCGCAAAATGGCTCAGCTCGCCATTGGGGTTTCGCTCCACATTCATGCCTGACACCTCTTTACAGTTCTTCTACTGCATCTGCCGCTGCATCCAGCCACGGCGCCTCCACCGATTCTACTGTACCGGCATCTACACTGCCGGCAATCTTCGGATCAATGGGGATCCGGGCCAGAACCGGGATACCGTACTGGGCAGCCGTCTCCTCAATGCGGCTCTCCCCAAATACAGAAATTTTCCTGCCACAGTCCGGGCACTCCAGATAGCTCATATTCTCAATGAGTCCAATGATCGGAATATTCATCTTCTTTGCCATATTGACTGCCTTGGCCACGATCATGGATACCAGCTCCTGAGGAGACGTCACGATCAGGATTCCGTTCAACGGCAAAGACTGGAATACGGTCAGCGGAACATCTCCGGTTCCCGGAGGCATATCCACAAACATGTAATCAATATTATTCCAGAGAGCCTCACCCCAGAACTGTTTGATCACACCGCCCACAATCGGCCCTCTCCAGATCACGGGATCTGTCTCATTTTCCAGAATCAGATTGGAGGAAAGTACCTCAATCCCTGTGGAACTGACGCTGGGAATCATCAGCTGATCTGCCGTCACACCCACAGTTCCATGGAGGCCAAATGCCTTGGGGATGGATGGACCGGTAATATCTGCATCCAAAATGCCGACACGGTTATTTCTGGCCCGCATCTTACAAGCCATCAGAGAAGTTACCAGGGATTTTCCCACACCGCCCTTTCCACTGACAACTCCAATTACCTTTTTCACTGAACTCTGCGGATTTAATGCCTCCAGAAAGCTTTCCTGCGTACGGCTGGAGCAGGTCTCACCGCAGCTGGAACAGTTATGATTACAAGTTTCGCTCTTTTCGCTCATGTTCTTTTCTCCTTCTACCAAAAAACTCATGCGGCCGTCTGTATGGCCGAAGGTCCCGCCCCCGCCGCACAGACAAATCCATTTATTCTCTATCCTAACATATTTATACAAAAAAAGAAAGAGGGGGCTGACTTGAGCAAAACCCAAATCAGTCCCCTCGCCAGCCCTCTTCCCATCATTTCCCCAACATGGAAAAAACCGCCGGGCGCAGCCGTCTGGCCAGCGCCGCCGCAAAAACGCAGAACAAAATATCTGCCGGCATCTCCGGAAGGCAGTACACGAAAATAATCACACCAATCCCCACCGGTTCCGCCATCAAAAATCGGGAAATCAGGTAAAAATACCCGATTCCGGCCCCATAATAGACCAGGTAGCCTGCTGCTGCCGCCATCAGAAGGCTGCTCATCTTAAAGGAATGAAGCCGTTCACAGAAAAATCCCGTCACACCGGCCGCAGCCAGAAAACCCAGCAGGAAACCGAAGGTAGGGCGCAACAGGTATGCCGGTCCGCCGCCCCGGGCAAATACCGGGACTCCCATCAAACCGATCAGCAGATATACGGCCACACTGAAACAGGCCCTTCTGGCCCCCAGAAGAAATGCCGCCAGAAGTACGAAAAACCACTGGAGCGTTATATTCATCGTATCCGGTCCCACCGGAATCACAATTTTAATAAATGCCCCCACGGCGATCAGCGCCGCGAACAGGCCGCAAACCGGCAAATCTCTCGGCAGTACCTCTCGCCGGACAGCCGCTTCTTTTCTCATAGTCCAGCTCCTCTCTGCCATCCAGCCGGCTTTCCTGTCCCCGGACAATGCCAGTCACTGAAAACGGCGGATGGCACGTACCAGCCCCACATTCTCCATGGTTCTGGCAATAATCAGAAAAATAAACGAATCTACTGGCCACATAATCAGATTCTTCAGAGCACGTACGGGTAAAAGCACCAGGATTGCCTTTCCGGACATGATGCTGAGAAAAAACGTGTTCAGACAGATATTACAGATAACCGCCACCACCAGGTTGGCCGCCAGGACGCGGCCAAGACTGAGAGGTCTCCGGTACAGAATGCTTCCATACAGCACGCCGCCCAAAATCGCATTCAGCGTAAATCCAGGGAAGAAGGCACCGGTGGGTTTGGCCACAAATTTGACAAGATCCAGCACGCCGCCATATACAGCTCCGACCACCGGCCCAAACAGGTAATAGACAAACTCATTTACCACACTTCCAAACCCGATTTTCAGGTACGGCCCTGCCTCAATTGTAAAGAATCCCAGAATAACGGAGATAGCCATGAACATGGCCACGGTTGTAATGGTGCGCACATGCTTTAATTCCTGCCAGGAATCGCCGTAGACAGCTGCCATTTTTTTCATAAAAAAATACCTCCTTTTCTGCAGATCTCTCGAACCACATCAGGAGATATCATTCATCCGGCGAAGAACCTGCTCCGGTCGGACTATCAACGATGCAGCGGGATGCGGGATACCGACCGCGGAAATGGTTTCATTTCCTTCGTCCGACTGACAACTCCCTGTTCAGTCGGCACTTAACGCCTGTATCCCTACTCTGCTTACTCACTTTTGTTTTTTTGCCTTTTCAGTATAACACAATTTTTCTGTTTTTCAAGTACTCTGTGAACCATCCATGCAATCAGGCTTCCCAGAATCGCTCCTGCCGCCACATCCGTCGGAAAATGAACAAACAGATAAAGACGGGAAAATGCAATCAGAACCGCCAGCAGGATGGCCGCTGCCCCCCATTTTTTATGGTACAGAAAAATACTGACCGCCGTCTCAAAGGATGCCAGCGAATGGCCCGAGGGAAATGAATAATCCGACGGGGTTTCGATGAGAAGTACAACTGCTGAATCCAGCCAACAGGGGCGCTGTCTCATAAATACATTCTTCAACACCAGGTTGCCTGCCAGAAAGCCTGCCGCCAGGGACAGCAGCACCGCTGCCCCCGTCCGGCGGGTTCGTGGAAACAGAAAAAGTCCAACTCCCAGCAGGATAAAGAGCAACCCTTTATCCCCCAAAGAGGTGACAAATTCCATACATGCATCCAGAAAAGGCCCACGCAGCTCCTGAATCCGGTGCAGGAGCTGAAGCTCCGCCTCTGCCAAAAAAGTTTCCACTTACGCCTCCTCATTTTCCCGCATAGTATATTCCCGGAATGCTTTATCCATCTCAATATAATTGCGCTTTAACGACACCGGTTTCCCGTCTCGCGTCAGGAAACAGTGGCGGCTCTCCCCCACACAGCGAACCTGTCCGGTCTCCTTATCCAGCACCGTATACTCCAGCGTCATGCGAATTCCGTTGTACTCCTTCAGATGAACCAGCACCTGAACCGTCTCTCCAAACCGGGCCATGCTCTTGTATTCACAGTGAACCGCCAGAACCGGACTGATAATCCCCTGGCGCTCCATCTCGTCATAACCCATTCCCATCTGCTCCATCATGTCAATTCTGGCTTCTTCAAACCAGTGCAGATAATTGGCGTGGTGGATGATCCCCATCTGATCCGTCTCGTAATACTGTGTCCGGTGTTCATATACATTGATTTTCATAACCAGTCACTCCTTTCTGTTGATCCTCTGATGGAAAAGAGGGTGCTTCAAAACATTTCGTTTTGCCACACCCTCCATACATTTCCTCTCATCCATACTGCTGCAGTCGGTATTTACTCGCCAAGTCCCGACTCAATCGCCTCTGTAATCTTTGCAAGCGCTTCCTCTTCATCCGGTCCGTCACAGACAACGGTAATCTCTGTTCCGCACTTAACTCCAGCTGCCATCACGTTCAGTACGCTCTTTGCCACAATATTCTTCTCGCCGCATTCGATGATAGTCTTGCTTTTGAACTGCATGGCGGTCTGAGACAGCACGCCGGCCGGCCGAAGATGCAGTCCAGAGGGATTGATCACTGTTACTTTTTTAGATACCATACGCTACCTCCTTCGAGGCTGTGGACTGGTTCCACACCTGAATATGCTTTAGATTTTAGTATAAGTTATGGGCTCTGTCAAGTGCCTGCGCAGCAATTCTGACCGACTGGCATTAAGAACTGTCCGCGTCCTTTTCTTTACCCGAAAATCTTCTGGGCACAGGCCACAGAAGCCATGGCATCCCGGCAGTAAACGTCCGCTCCAATGGACATGGCATACTCCTCTGTCAGCACCGCTCCGCCCACCATAATTTTAACCCAGGGTGCCTCCCGGCGCAGATGCCGTATGGTTTCTTCCATACTTGGAACCGTTGTGGTCATCAGGGCCGAAAGGCCAACCAGCTGCACGCGGCCAGCCACTGTCTCCTCCACAATTTTATCCGGTTTCACATCCTTTCCCAGATCCAACACCTCATAACCATAATTCTCCAGCAGAACCTTTACGATGTTTTTTCCAATATCGTGGATATCTCCTTTAACGGTAGCCAGAATAATCGTTCCCTTCTTCCCGCCGGTCTGACCGGAGGTCCTCATCGCCTCTTTTATTACATCAAAAGCTGCACGTGCAGCTTCTGCACTCATCAGAAGCTGCGGCAAAAATACCGTTCCCCTCTCAAATCCCTTCCCAACCCGATCCAGTGCCGGAATCATACAGGAATTGATAATTTCCAGGCCGCTCTGCTCCTTTAGAAGCGCCTCAGCCGCCAAAGCCGCATCCTCCCGAAGGCCTCGTTCCACAGCTCCGGCCAAACGCAGCAATGCCTGATTGTCTGGACCTTTTTCTCCTGCTTTTGCAGCCTCCTTCTTAGAGCCGGAATCGGGAGTCGGAACAGATACTCCGTACCGCTCAATATAAGTGCCGCAGTGAGAATCCAGAGCTGCCAGTGCCCGATAGCCATAATACGAACGCATCATGGCCTCTGAATTGGGATTCAGGATAGCGGCCGTCAGGCCGCTCTGAAGGGCCATTGTAAAGAAGGCGGCATTGATAATTTCCCGCTGCGGAAGGCCAAAGGAAATATTGGATACACCAAGAACTGTATTGCATCCCAGCTCACGGCGCACTCGGCCCACCGTCTCCAATGTCGTAAGAGCCCCCTTCGGATCGGAACTTACCGTCATGCAGAGCGCATCAATCACAATATCCTTTCTGGAAATCCCATATCGAGCCGCTTCCTCACAGATTTTCCTGGCAATGGCCATCCGCCCGTCTGCTGTTTCCGGTATCCCATTCTCATCCAGGGTCAAGGCCACAACAACGCCTCCATAATGCTTTACCAACGGAAAAACAGCATCCATCACCTCCTGCTTTCCGCTTACAGAATTGATCATCGCCTTGCCATTGTAAATCCGAAGCGCCCGCTCCATGGCCGCAGGACTGGATGTATCCAGCTGCAAAGGCAGTTCTGTAACTGCCTGAAGTTCCTGTACCACCTGGCACATCATCTCCGCCTCATCAATGCCGGGGAGTCCCACATTCACATCCAGAATTGCTGCCCCATTTTCCTGTTGCGTAATTCCTTCCCGCAGGATATACTCCATATCCCGTTCCCGGAGCGCCTGTTTAAACTTCGATTTTCCCGTAGGATTGATCCGCTCTCCGATAATAACCGGATCCGCCCCCAGCTCCACTGTCGATGCATAAGATGTAACCAGCGTTCTGTTTTTGGGTTCCGGCGATACCGGACGCTGTCCCCGGCAGCGCTCTGCCAGAAGACGGATATGCTCCGGCGTCGTTCCGCAGCATCCACCTACACCAGACACCCCCAGCTTCAAAAAATGCTCCATGGTCTCTACAAACTCGGATGGCCCGATATCATATACGGTTTTTCCGCCCTCACTGCGGGGAAGACCTGCATTGGGATTGACAATAACCGGCACGGAGGCATACTCCAGAAGTTCCCGCACCATCGGCTCCATCTGGACCGGTCCCAGGCCGCAGTTGATTCCCAGTGCATCCACGCCAAGTCCCTCCAGAAGAGCCACCGTCGCCTTTGGAGTTCCCCCCGTCAGCATTTTACCTTTCCCATCGAAAATACAGGTGGCAAATACTGGAAGATCTGAATTTTCCTTTGCCGCCAACACTGCGGCTTTCAGCTCATACATATCGCTCATGGTCTCGATCAGGATCAAATCCGCCCCTTTTCTGGCCCCGATTTCCACCACCTCTTTATAAATCTCCACGGCCTCTTCAAAGTCCAAATCGCCCATAGGTTTTAAGAGACGGCCTGTAGGACCCAGATCCAGAGCTACATAGCCCTTTCCGACATCCCGCACTGCCCGGTGGGCATTCTCCATGGCTGCCTCCACAATCTCCTGCAGTCCATATTCCGTATTTTCATTAAATTTCAGGCGATTCGCCCCAAAGGTATTGGCCAACACCACATCACAGCCGGCCTCCAGATACCGGCGATGAATTCCCGTCAACACCTCAGGTCTTACTATATTCCAGGTTTCCGGCAGTTCTCCGGGCAAAAGTCCCTCTTCCTGCAAAAGACTTCCCGTCCCTCCGTCAAATACCAGGATTTTCTCTCTCCAGCTTTCCAGTATTCCCATGTCATTCTCCCTTTCTAAAATCCCGGTTATATCTATCCTTCCGGCCGTTTCACATATTTTCTGGCTCCATACGCCTGTAGGCGCAGTCCATTTTTCCACAGGCCTCACAGCCTTCCACCCCGCAATTTCCAGGTGCCCGTCCAATGCCGATTACCGCTGTAACCGATTTTGACGGAACCATCAGGAGATGTTCTGTCAGTGCTACTCCCACTCTTTTTTCTGTTTCCAACCCACGACAAATAGCTGTCTGACAGGAAAGGGGAAAATCTCCGTAGCCTGGAGAAAACCGCGGCCGCGGATACAGTCCCTCCCGTTCCAGCTCCTGTCTTAAGTCACAGCAGACCTGATCACAATAAGACTCAATCATAGCAGCCGAAGCCGCCTGCAAAATCACAGCCCTGCTCATCGCAAGCCGACTGTAACGCCGCAGCAGCAGGTCCACTCCAGATCCCAGCGTAGCTGCAAACAGCGCCACCTCCGTACAGCCCTGAAGAGCCCTCGCAAGATCTCTGCTCTCTGTCCGAAAACAGGTAAGGTCCATCTCTCCATCCCCGGTGGCAGTCAGCGGAAAACGGCGGTAAAAGCTGCGGCAATCCGCCGCCTGAAAAAGTTCCTCCAGGCAGTTCTCCACCAGAATCCTGGTTCTTTCCTCCGGGTTCGTTCTCCCGAATCCCAAATACCGATATATCTCTCTTCGGTTTACTTCCAACGCTGATCCCCCCATCCCGTCACAGGATTTCAGACAGGCTGCTCTGGATCCAGGCCGCCACGTCCGGCTTATTCATGGAATATACATGAATTCCATTCACGTGATTGGCAATCAGGTCAATGATCTGCTCTGTAGCATAAGCAATACCCGCCTGTTTCATAGCAGCCGGATTGTCACCAAACCTGTCTACGATCGCCTTGAACCGAGCCGGAAGATACGTTCCGGACATACGACAGATCCTTGCTATCTGTCTGGCATTGGTAACCGGCATAATCCCGGCAACCACAGGAACTGTAATCCCTTTTTCCCGGATCCGGTATAGATAATTGTAAAGAATATTATTATCGAAAAACATCTGCGTCGTCACAAAATCACATCCAGCCTCCACTTTTTCCCGCAAATGTTCAATGTCCGCCGTTTTATTGACTGATTCCACATGGCCCTCCGGATAACAGGCGGCTCCGATGCAGAGATCCGGCGCATAGCGCTTGATATCCCGGATCAGTTCCGACGCGTAGCGGTAGTCTGAGGCCAGCGGTCCCCCCTCCGGGATATCTCCCCGCAGGGCCAGCACATTCTCAATTCCCAGCTCCTTCATCGCAGCCAGTTCCTCCCGGACCCGCTCTCTGGTAGAGGAAACACAAGTCAAATGCGCCAGCGCATTTACTCCGCACTGATTCTGAAGATCTGCTGCAATCCCCACCGTATAACGGCTGGTTCCTCCTCCAGCCCCATACGTTACACTCATGAACGCCGGCTTTAACCGCGCTATCTCAAATGCTGCTGCCTCCACAGAATCGTAATCTGCTTCTACTTTGGGCGGAAACACCTCAAAGGAAAGGGTTGGCTGACCACCTGCTAAAATGTCTCGAATTTTCATGTCTCTCTCCTATCTTTCTTAATTTCCTGTTTACTGGTTCCCGTCCCCCAACGGTACTTCCCATTTCCTGTTTTCCCTTCTCAAAACCAGAAGAAAAAGAATGGGAGAAAGCTGCCGAACATAAAAAGCAGCAAAAATGCCACCGCAAAAAACAAAAAAAGATGTGCCGGCTGGCTTTTCGTTCCTGTCTCCTTCTTTCTCTGACTTCCCCCTTTTCCGGACAATCCTGCCCTGTCACTCTGCTTCAATCCCGTTTGCCCGGAGCCTGACCGGCCTTTGGCAACGGCCTCCAGAGACGTTTTCTTTTTTTCCGCCGCCTGACGGACAGAACCCCCATCCCCGGCCGTACCGTGGTACAGGCAATTTTTCTCATGCGCCGGATGGCGTTCATTCAGATAATAGGTGGCATTTACCACATGCGGCTCCCGAATCCACTGCTTACAGAACCGGCAAAAATGCCGTCCCGTCATCACATGGTCGCAAATCGGGCAAATTCTCTTCTGCATATGCGAAACTCCTTTCCCCCGACATTGTCACTGTTTCTCTGGCATTCTGCGGCGAAAATGCTCAAAATGCTTGTATAATCCTTGATATATGTTAAAATACAAAAGCCTGGCGGCCACGCTCCACAGGCCGCCGCCATTACTTCATACAACCGTTCAGGAACACTCTGAACAAAAGATTCCACACATAGGAGGATCCTCATGAACACATCCGGCATAAAAGCTTTTCTGAAGCGCAAACAAATCAATATTTCCGTTCAGACCTATCTCATCGACGCCCTGGGGGCCATGGCATTCGGACTTTTTGCCTCGCTTCTCATCGGCACCATCTTTTCCACCCTTGGAGAAAAAACGGGACTTCCCATTTTTACCACCATCTCTGTCTATGCCAAAAATGCCACCGGAGCAGCGCTCGGTGTTTCCATCGCCTATGCATTGAAAGCCCCCTCCCTGGTGCTTTTCTCCGCTGCTACTGTGGGCATCGCCGGCAACGAGCTGGGCGGCCCTGTGGGAGCCCTGGTAGCAACCATTCTTGCCACAGAGCTCGGAAAGCTTGTCTCCCGGGAAACCCCTGTAGATATTCTGGTAACCCCGGGAGTTACCATCATCTCTGGCGTTCTGGCATCCCAATTTGTGGGGCCCGGCGTCGCCGCTTTCATGACAGCTTTCGGCAATCTGGTCAAAACTGCCACCATCATGCAGCCTTTCTTTATGGGCATTCTCGTCTCCGCCCTTATCGGCATTGCCCTGACGCTGCCCATCAGCAGTGCGGCCATCTGTATCATGCTGAGTCTGGACGGTTTGGCTGGGGGAGCGGCTACCGCAGGCTGCTGCGCCCAGATGATCGGCTTCGCCGTCTTAAGTTTCCGTGAAAATCGCTGGGGCGGACTGCTGGCCCAGGGACTGGGAACCTCTATGCTGCAAATGGGCAATATTGTCCGTAATCCCCGTATCTGGATTCCGCCCACACTGGCCTCCATGGTGACAGGCCCCATTTCCACACTCCTGTTCCGGCTGGAAAATATCCCCGCAGGCGCCGGTATGGGCACTTGCGGACTGGTGGGCCCCATCGGCATCTATACAGCCATGGAAAAGAGCGGGAATCCGCTGATGTGGCCCGGAATTCTTCTGGTCTGCTTCATCCTTCCAGCCATCCTGACACTTTTCTTCGGAGCGCTCTGCCGAAAGGCCGGCTGGATCCATGAAGGCGATATGAAATTGGACCTGTAACTTCTGAGCAGCAGGCGGAAAGGGCTCCGTGGCCCTTTCCGGTTCCATTCACTCTTTTTCATTTCCCCGCTCTTTTTCCACCTTCATTCGGCGAAAATAAGAGCTCATCTCATCTGCCATCCCGGAAAGCCGGTTCAACAGTCCGGAAAAATCTTTCAGCATCGCATCATCCTGATGGTAGGGATACACAATATCGTGATCCACTTCACTCCAGCCCTCTTCAAACAGCGTCCTGGCCTGAATCTCCACGTAATACCCCTGATATTTGATAATATAGTGCAGAGAACGGTAGATCCCGTCTGATTTAATGTCAATCACCGATTCATCGTAAATCCGGCTGTCCCCATTTCTCCGATACACCTTCGGCCGCTCTGCAATGTAGAAGTGTTCCGCATCCTCATCAAAATCCCGGTCCCGATCCTTTACATACTGACCGGGATCATTTTCAAAAACAGATGTAATATACTCATGAAAATGACGCCAGTCCTCCCGATAGAGGAAAAACACGCGGATCCCGATCAGATCCGTCACATATTTCCAGTAATTGGACACATCCAGGCCGGAAAACTTCTCCGGCTGTTCCCGCTTTTTGCGGATAATCTTCTCCAGCAGGTGCCCCGGATCCTTGGTCCGGTATCGGTAGGAGTGAATGCCGGCCCGCTCAATATCGTAAAGATAATGGTCGACAAATTCCTTTCCAATCTCCCGAAGCGTTCCCTCCCTCTGCCGATAATCGGCTTCAATGCCAGCCAGCTCGCTCCAGCCGATTCCCGCCCTTTCAAATTCCGATTCATCCATCCGGTATTTCTTTAAAAATGCATCCTTCTCCATCATCGCTTTTTTTGTTCCGCCTTCCGTTTTTATACCTCCTGGAAACCGACGGCGGCAAGAAAACGTCCAAATGACCGGCGTCCTTCCTCCGTGCATTTATATACGCCGGCATCCTCCAGCACCCGTTCGAAAACAAGTCCTACTTCTTTCTTCAAGATATCGCCAATGGTATCCCGGCTGATCTCTTGATACCGGGGTAAAAATTCCTCCACCCAGTCAGCATGCTTTTCCGTATCCGGATTTTTCCGCAGATCATCTCCCGCAAGAATCCCATCCGCCAGCTGCGCCAGCTCCTGTTTCAAACGAGACGGGAGAACCGCCAGTCCCATTACCTCAATCAGGCCAATATTTTCTTTTTTAATGTGGTGAAGCTCCGGATGGGGATGATAAACGCCCAGAGGCAGCTCCTCGGTAGTAATGTTATTTCGCAGTACCAGATCCAGCTCATACATCCCGTCGTTTTTCCGGGCAATGGGAGTAATGGTATTGTGGGGTTCCCCGTCTGTCTCGGCAAAGATAAATGCCTCCTCATCTGTATATCCCCGCCATGCCGTAAGAATCCGGTCTCCCAGCTGGATCAGGCGCTCCGGATCCTTCGCCCTGGTACGGATTACCGACATGGGCCAGTGAACGATTCCCACCTCCACGTCCTCAAAGCCATCCATAGAAAACATTTTTTCCATGGGAGCCTTGGCCATGGCGAAGGTATAATGTCCCCCCTGGAAATGATCATGGCTCAGGATAGAACCTCCCACAATGGGAAGATCCGCATTGGAACCCAGAAAATAGTGGGGGAACAATTTGACAAAATCAAATAGCTTGATAAACGTCGCCTTTTCAATCTTCATCGGCGTATGAAGACCATTAAACACGATACAGTGCTCATTGTAATACACATAGGGCGAATACTGGAATCCCCACTCACTGTCATTGACCGTAATGGGAATGATCCGGTGATTGTCCCGGGCAGGATGATTAACACGCCCGGCATACCCCTCATTTTCCCGGCAAAGAAGGCATTTTGGATATCCGCTCTGCTTTGCCAGCTTGGCCGCTGCAATGGCCTTGGGATCTTTCTCCGGCTTGGAAAGATTGACCGTAATATCCAGCTGGCCGTATTTTGTCTCTGTCTTCCACTTCATATCCCGGCATACCCGGTATCTCCGGATGTAATCTGAATCCTGACTCAGTTTATAATAATAATCCGTTGCCGCCTCCGGCGACTCCATTTCGTACAGCTTCCAGAAAGTACGGATTACTTCGCTGGGCCGCGGCATAAGGCAATTCATCAGCTTTGTGTCAAACAGATCCCGATATACCACGCTGTTTTCTTCCAACACTCCCGTCTCATGGGCATAGTCCAGAAGTTCTCCCAAAATCTCCTCCAGGCTCTGGGACTTCTCTTCGCCCTCCGGCTCTTCATACTCTTCCATTCCCATCAATGCCAGGATCCGGTTGGTCGCATAAATCCTGTCTTCCGGCTCCAAAAGTCCCGCATCCAGACCGTACTGCACCAGATTTTTCACTGCCTCATATACCATACCACTTCCTCCTTCTCTCTTCTCACTTTTTGCTGTTCACTTTCTCCTGCTTCATCTCTTCCAGTGGGAAAGCCGTTTTATGAGAATTCCTCCCAGAATTCCAATGACCGCTCCCGCCACAGTTCCGGCTGCCAGGAGCAACGGAAGATAATAAAACACACCGCCTGTCTCCACCACCACCGCAGCCAGCAGAAGCTGTCCCACATTGTGTCCCGCCCCGCCAATGATACTGACTCCTGTCACCCCAAACCAGTCCATCCGCCAGAATATCAGCATCAGGGCGAGACTCACAGCGGCACCGGCAAAGCTGTACATCATCATAGACAGGTTTCCAAAAGTAAAACCAACTAAAAGAATGCGGACCACAGTAATTCCAACCGCCGCCCGGGGTCCAAGAAGGTAGAGACTGACGATCGCTGCCAAATTGGCCAGTCCCAGCTTGATTCCCGGAACTCCCAGGCTTATAGGAACCAGCGACTCCACATAGCCAAACAGAAAAGCCAGCGCTGTCATCATTCCGTAAAGTGCAACTCTCCCCGCTTTTCTTCCTTCCCGACTCTGCTCATCCATCTGCGCTCTGCATCCTTTCTCGATTTCATTTCTTCTTCCCATCTATCTTATAAAAAATCGTGGATTTTGTAAAGAGTTTCCCTGACCGGCCTCCCTTGCCAGATCAGAAGGGATATGATAAAATAGCTGACAGCATGCGGATCTTCGCCCTTTTTCGGGCGCTGCACCTTATAAGTGAGGATTATTACTAATGAACAAAAAAGATATTACTGCTCTTTGTACTCTTCTGGCTGTGGTGTTGCTCGGCTGCGGCGCAGCGCTGCTTCTCCGGCCAAAGGAAGCAACTCCTGTCAGCCGATCGGCATTTCTTTTAAATACTTTTGTCAATATCACCCTCTATGATTCCGACGATGAAACCATTCTTGACCGTTGTATGGAGCTCTGCGAGGAGTATGAAAGCCGGTTCAGCAAGACCATCAAAGGCAGCGAACTGTATCGGTTAAACCACCGTTCGCCGGATGAAACCACATTTACCCTGTCCGACGATATGACAGCCATGATACAGAAAAGCCTGGATTACAGCCGCCTGTCCGAAGGAGCGTACGATCTGACCATCGAACCCTTAAGTTCCCTCTGGAATTTTACAGACGGAAAACAAACTATTCCGTCAGAGGAGGATATTGAAGCGGCAGCGGCACGAGTCAACTGGCAGGATATACAGCTGGAGGGCAATACCCTGACCTTCCTCTCACCGGATACAACCATTGATCTTGGCTCCATCGCCAAAGGCTATATCGCAGACCGCCTAAAAGAATATCTGGTCAGCCAGGGCGTAAAAAGCGCCATCATCAACCTGGGCGGAAACGTCCTCTGCGTCGGAAAAATGCCAAACCGCTCTTCCTTTCTCATCGGTCTTCAGATGCCCTTTGAAGATTACGCCACCGTCTTCGCCAATCTGAGCATTGACGATATGTCCGTGGTCTCCTCCGGCGTCTATGAACGCCACTTTGAGGTGGACGGCGTCAATTACCACCATCTGCTGAATCCAAAAACCGGTTATCCCTATGACAACGGCCTTATTGCTGTGACTATTGTCTCCCCGGATTCTGTAGACGGCGATGTGCTGAGCACCGTCTGTTTCTCCATGGGACTGGAAAAGGGACTGGAGCTGTTAAATTCCATGGACGGCATCTATGGATACTTTGTGACAGAAGACTATGATCTGATTTACTCCGACGGTGCCGAGCAGTTCGTGCACCAGACAGTACAGTAGGCTTATGATACTTAAAACACTTTATAACCGAATTCAGAGCGCATTTCTGAGTAGAAATGGATGGGATTTCAATGAATCAGAAGAAAAAACGTGAATTATTTCTGGCAGGCGGCCTTCTCCTGGCCGCCCTGCTTCTTTTTTTCGGTCAGCAGTTTCTGGCAGCCCAGAACTCCCCTTCTGCCGTTCTGGTATCGGTGGACGGCAAAGAGACGGCACGATTTTATCTGAATCAGAAGGTGGATACCCTCATTGAGGGCGTCCAGGAAGGAACCAATCGGCTCATCATCCAGGATGGTGCCGCCTTTATTACCGAAGCCACCTGCCCGGATCATCTCTGCATCTCCCAGGGTCCCATATCAAAAAGCGGGCAGACCATTGTATGTCTGCCCAACCGGGTTGTTGTCACAATCCAGTGACGCGTTCAGAGTTCTCTGAGCCTTCCAAACTGCTGTCATCGCCTCCCTTATTTCTGCACCAGGGCCCCTGCCGGTAAAAATACCAAGTCAGGAAAAAACCGGTGGCCCATCCAAAGGGCCAAGCACACCAGAGTCCGACCGAACCAAAAAAGCGGGCAAACACAATGGCAAACACCACGCGAACCAGAAGATCAGAAAAGGTTGCAATCATAAATCGCATCATCTGTCCTGCCCCTCGCAGGATCCCGTCAAATACCAGTTTTACCGATATCACGAAATAAAATGGCGACAGAATCCGCAGAAAAATAATGCCTGTATTCAGCGCGTCTTCTGATGGCTGATCGATAAAAAAGCGGATGATGGCTCCGCCTCCAAAAAAGTATAACAGCGCCAGCGGAAGGCTTAAAATCCAGACTATTTTCGCACCGGCCCGGAATCCCTCCCGGATTCTTATGAGTTTTCCCGCTCCCAGATTCTGGGCCGTGTAGTTGGAGATCCCGTTTCCCAGCGTCGTAAACGCAGAAATTACCATATTGTTCAGCTTTACTGACGCCGAATAGCCGGCGATGACGCCGGGACCAAAACCATTGATTACCCCCTGAAGAATAATATTGCCAATGGAAATGGAACTCTGCTGCAGCACACTTGGAATGGCAATGCCGCAAATCCGGCGAAACAGCGGCCAGGAATACAGGTAAACCGGCTCTTTTGTCCTGATCGCCGCCAGACGGCGGAACACCACAATCACAGACAGAATACAGCTTATCCCCTGGCAGAGAAAGGTTGCCCATGCCACACCGGCCACTCCCATATGGAATCCCTTCACAAAAAGAATATCCACCGCAATATTGGACACGGAAGAAATCGCCAGAAACCAGAATGGTGTTCTGGAATCTCCCAGCGCCGAAAAAATCCCTGTGGATATATTGTAAAAAAATAAAAAAGGAAGTCCGAGAACATAAATATCCAGATACAGTCTGGAATCCTCAAAAATGTCTGCAGGAGTCTGGATCAGACGCAGGAGAAAACTTCCTCCCACCACACCAAACACCACCAGCGACGCCACCAGGACGCCGCTGGAAATCATGGCAGTGTGAACGGCCGTCTTCATATCCCCATATCGCTTCTCGCCGAACAGATGGGAAACAATGACCGAACACCCCATATTACAGCCAAAGGCAAAGGCAATGAAAATCAATGTAATCTCATAGCTGTTTCCCACCGCCGCCAGGGCATTTTCCCCGATAAACTTTCCGGCCACCAGGCTGTCTGCAATGTTATAAAGCTGCTGAAAAATAATACTTCCGAAAAGGGGAAGACAGAACTCCCACAGAACCCGCTCCGGCTTCCCCACTGTTAAATCTCGATTCATCGTTTCTTATTGTCCATATCCGTAGAAAATCTGGGCTATAGGCGAACTCTTATCAAGAATCAACGTCTTATTGCCATCCTTCAGGGATGCCTTAGCCGCATCCAGAGACCGCACAAAATTGTAGAAATCCGCCTTACTGGAGTCATTGTATGCCTCCGAAAGGATCTGCATGTACTGAGCCTCGCCCTCTGCCTTAATTTTCTCTGCTTCTGCTCTGGCTTCAGACTTCATAACTGAAACCTCTTTCGTCGTATCATTCTTGATCTTCTGTGCAGAAGAGTTACCCTGAGCCGTAAAGGAGGCCGCAATATTGTTTCGCTCCGAAATCATCCGCTCATAAACGGCCTGCTTATTGTCATCCGGCATATCCAGGGATTTGGTCTCCACCGCCAGAACCGAAATGCCGTAACCATCCAGGGACGTGCCGATATTGGCCTCAATGTCCAGCGCCAGCTGCCCGTCCCTGTTTTCAATGATCTCCGCCTGATCCAGATTGGAAATTACCGATTTCAGGGATGAAAATACCGAGGCAGCAATACGGGACTGAGCCTGAGCCACCTGGCCGTTCAGATGGCGGGTAAACAGCACCGGATCCGAAATCTTCCACAGCACGAACGCATCCGCAATCATACTCTTCTTGTCCCTGGTAATCACATCAGACCGGGGGATATCGTAAAGCTGCAGTGCTTTCGGCACCGATGTGCTCTCCTGAATGAATGGAACCTTTACCGACACGCCCGGCGTCTCCACAACCCTGACAATTTCACCAAACTGCTTAATTAACTTGTACTCATTGGGATACGTAACCACAATAGAGGAGAGGCCGGTTGCCAAAAGAGCAACTGCCGCCACCACACCAATTATTTTTTTCTTCATAGATTTTACCTCGCTTCCTGTGTCTCACGTCAGTTCTCAGTTTCCGGATGTTCCAGCCGTTCCGGCCGTTTCCCCGGTTCCTTCCGCGCCCTGTCCTGCCGGAGTCTGAGGCGCCGCTGCAGGCGCAAAACTCTCCAGAGGAAGCAGTTTCTGCGTACCTTTCTCGTCCACGATATACAGTTTCAGATCCGGCAGAATTTCTTCCATTGTCTCGTAAAACATTCTCTGCTTGGTAATCAGCGGATATTTGGTGTATTCCGCATACATCTGCTCGAAACGTGAAGCCTGACCCTTTGCCTCGTTAATTCTGGCTTCCTTTTCTGCTTCCGCCTCTTTTATAATCTTATCGCACTCAGCCTCCGCCTGTGGAATTTTCTCGTTTCGATCCTTATTCGCATTATTGATGGCTGTTTCCTTACCCTGTTTGGCATTCTCCACATTCTTAAATGCACTCATAACCTCCGTAGTCGGCGGAAATGCGTCCTGAATCGTGATATTTACCACGGAAAGACCAATATCCTCTTCCATAATCCGGTTAGTCAGCTTCTCCTTAATCTCCGACTGAATTTCCGCTTTACCCGTGGTAATAACATCATCCACATTGTAAATTCCCACCGTATCTCGAATATAGGACTGGGCCAGCATCCGCAGCGTCTGCTCCGGCTCCGAGGAGGCATACAGGTATTTTACCGGGTCGCTTATCATATACTCCAGATAAAAATCCGTATCCACAAAATTAAAATCCTTGGTAATCATCACAGCCTCTTCTGCCACTGATTCTCCCGTATCGGATACATAACCGATGGACATGCCCATAATTTCCTTTGAAACCGTCTTCACGCTCTGCACAAAGGGAATCTTAAAATGCAGTCCCGCCTGGGATACAGACTTGGCGCTTCCCAGGGTCGTAACCACCGCATACCGATCCTCGCTGAGCACATAATAACTGTTCATTCCGGTAAACACAAGGAACAGAACAACCAGCGCCACCCCCATCTGTTTGAAGGGAAATCTTCCTTTTTTCCGCACCGGCTTTCCGTCAGAGTTAAACTTCTCCGGCTCTTTTTCTCCGCTTTCTCCTCCTGCCTTTTTCCCTTTTTTCTTCTTTTCTTTTTTCTGGAACAGCTCCTCAAAGGGATTTCCTTCTCCAGAATCCCCGCCAAATGGACCGAACGGGCCGAAGGGGCCGCTGCCAAAGGGATCATTATTTTTGATCATACCATTCTCCTTTTCTTTTTCCTGCGCATTTTCCGGTTATCTTCCCCTGCTTTTTCCACTCATCCCGACTGTTCCCAAACGGCTGTCCCCCCAGACAGACCATCTCGCCGCTTCTGAATCATGCGATCTTACTCATCTTTCGCAGCCTCTACCTCCCGCATAGCGGCTTCTACCTGCTGCACCACCGTGGCCGGCTGTGCCGATGGCTGGCTGGCCGGAGCTGTCTTTTTGACGGTCAGAGCCATGTTGACTCCCAACGGATTCAAAATAATGCCCAGCGCCTCTGCAGGCAACACCTGAGCCAGTTTTCCTGCCTCCACAACTGCCGGACGGAAGTTTTTCTCCCGATTAAACTTCTGAAACTCTACCACATCGGTAAAAACCGGCTGAAATACATCGCCGTTTTTCAGTTTAATCAGCGGAATCCCCTGTTTTTCCTGGGGAATTGCCACAATATAGCGCCCCTTTCCAAAGTCTGCTCCAATCTCCTCCTGAAGCTCAGCAAGCCTCGGCGTAATCTCCGGGTTCGGCTGTTTTCTGAACTCCTGCATATAATACAGCATCGTCAGATGAAGCTCCGGGTTCTCCACCCAGATTTTCCCTTTATCTTCCGCTTCCTGCGTTTTACGCTTTACAAATTCAGAAAGCTGAATCCGTGTCTTTTTCCCGCCTTCATGAAGCGTGATGGCATTGACGCCCATAGTAAACAGACTTGTATAAAATAACAGAAGGCCCGCCTTCTCCACCCGCGCCACACCGGCCGGGTTCTTGTCTGCCACCAGGCGCTTTGCCATCTCCTGCGCTTCCTTCACATCTGTGAACATCCAGATCTCATCATCAAACGTCTCCGGATCGCAGTGCACATATGGCTCTCTGGTGCAGGCCGACAGAATTGCAAACAGCTCATCCGATCCTCTCAGTTTTTCAAATACTGCCTGCTTCTCCTGCAGCTCCTTCTGGTTTACATCTTTTTCCATCGTTCCATTTCTCCTTTTCTAACCGTCCCGCCGCCATTTTGAAAGGATGGCGTGCCAAGTGTTCCTATTATATCAATTTCGCAAAAAAGCGTCAATATCCAAGCCCTTTTCATCTTTTTCCAAAGGCCCTTTTCCAGGCGCCCTTTTTATCTTTTTCCAGATACAGATTCCGCCTCCCGACCCACAAACATCAATAGCAGGCCTGAAAGCAAAAACAGACAGCACCACCATACCGCCCTGGTTCCGGCAATCGCCACCGCTCCGTTTCCCAACACCGCACCCGCCAGGAAAACGCCGATAAACATATAATACTGCAGGCTCTTCCATTTCAGCTCTTCATCCCCTCCTGCCCGGTAAGCGCACAGAAGGGCTGTGGCGCTGCGCAAATTTCCAATACACATGGTTGTTGCCAGTGCATTGCCCCGGATCTTACGAAAGCTGTCCACCTGCATGGCGCAGGAAAAGGATACCAGCGCATTCCCCGCCACATCCGCCGCGCCGCCTGCCGGCAAAAGGCCCACAAAGAAGAGAATCAGAATCTCCAGAAGAAGAATCCACTGCCTCCAATGTACACGCCGGTATTGCTTCAGCCGCAGCTGAATGCTCTGTGCCAGAAAAATCCCGCCCACAAAGGCCAGAATAGGAATGGCATAATGCAACGTTCTGTGCCACTGCCCCTCTGCCGCATACTTTCCCAGCAGCACAATATTTCCCGTCTGGGCATTGGCAAAAACACCTCCCCTGCATACATAACTGTACGCATCCTGAAAACCACCGGAAAACGTCAGAAAAATCCCAAGGATCCACGATTCCGACATCTGCCCCTTCTCTCTGTACTTCATCCTTCCTCCCCCTTCCGCTGGCGCCCCGGCTCTGCAGCATCCTGAAGCTGAATCGCATTGGGATAAATCCGTCTCATCCGTTCATCATCAAACCGTTCATCCATGCGCATCTCCCAGGTCTGCTTTGCCGGTTTTCCGCTGGCCCTTGTACTGTACCGTACCATAGCCAAGCTGCTGACTGCCATATTGCAAACCATAAAAATCAAAAGAATCCAGACCAGTCCGGTTCCAAATCTTTTGGGAATTCGCTCAATCCATCGGGAAAGCGGCGGATACAGGCATTTAAACCACACCACCGCGGCGATTCCCCAGAAAAAGCAGTACAGAAGGTTGATCCGACCGCCCAGGTTAAAAGGGATTTTGCTGTAATCCCAGAAAATAGTTCCAAATACACGTTCCGTAAACACACTGCAGGCATACTCATAAGCGCCTCCCAGAAACGTTCCCATGAGAAACAGGAACCGGTCAGAGCGATCCCGATACCGGTACAGAAGCAGCGTAACCAGCATAATCGCCAGTCCCCACACAACGCTGAAGGGACCCCAAACCAGGCTGCTTCGGCTCATCCATGCCCCTGCACTGATCCGGCAGAAGATGGTTTCCGTCACATCCCCCAGAAAAGCACCGATCACAAAAAGCAGAAACAGTTTATAAAAGCAGCACCCCTCTGCAAAAGCCCGGCTCTTTTTTGCTGCCTTTTCGTGGGCCAAAACCATCTCCGGATGAGCCCGGCGCATTCGCGCTTCTGTCCTGCCTAAAATCCACTGTCCCAGACGAACCGCCAGCATCTCCAGTCGGTTATTGACTGCCTCCAGATGTGGCAGCCGGTATCTGGCTCCGATCATCGTGAGAATACTCCCCGTCAGGTCAATGGCCAAAAGTCCCGTCAACACCCAAAGTACTCCGTGGGCCACCGCCGGAGGAACGGCACCGTAAAGGCGCAAAAGAAGTGGGTTTCCCCACCTGAGGCCGACAAATCCCAGCATTCCCCACAAAATTGACATAGGAAGCGAAATATAACCATCCAGATTTGCCCTGTGATGGGAATAATCCCACCAGCGTGCGCCTGTCAGGCGTTCCAGCAGATGGCCGGCCAGCCATTCAATTACCGTCGCATAAATGGCGCTTCCGAGAAACAGAAAAATCGGCTCCACCCGCAGTTCCCGCAGCATCAGGCTCAGAAATACAGCCGTCAAACCGTAAATAATACAAAGGGGGCCATACAGAGCCGAGCGATCCACATACTTTCTCTCCCGTACCGCCGCAGCTCCAGTTTCAAGAATCCAGCCTAAAAATGAATAACAGAAAAATAAGAATAATAACGGATATACTACTGCCATGGCAAATCTCTCCTCTCCCAAAGTCTCTTTCCAGTTTCCAATAAGAATACCACAAAAAAAACGCCATATAAAGAATACCGACAAAAAAATGATACTCCTGCCCATGTCTGAACGCCATGGTTTTCCTTGCACGATCCATCATTATCTGTCATAATAAAATTATCGAAAACAAGGAGTCTATTTTACATCATGATTGAACTGAACCAGCTGCTTTTTGTGTACATTCAACAGTACAAAGACGAAAGCCGGAAAAAAAGGAAACTCGGAGGCCGCCCCAGAGATCTTAGAGAACGGATTTCACGGCTCCATAAAACTATGAAACGAACGAAAAACGCCCAGGTTACCACCAAAATTTTGGAAGACTGGCACCATCAGATCCGAAACCTATCTTATTTTTCCTACCGTTCCCGGGATGATGCCGCTATCCGGATGATTGAAGCTCAGCTTCTCCCGGAATTGAACCGTCTGGATCTCGCCATGTTTCTTCCGACTCAGAGGGATGATTTGTCCATGGACTTCCTCGCTTACCTGGAGCAGGAACTGTCCGGAGAAATCTGCCGCCGCCCTCTGTTGGAACTGTATCAGAAATACAAACGTTATATCATCGAATACAAAATCATGGATCTGGTCCCTTCCCGTCCGGAACTGGAATTTCCAGAAACCATGGCCATGAACCGCCGTTTCATCCTGCACATTGGCCCCACCAACAGCGGAAAGACCTTTCACGCCCTGGAACGCCTGAAGCTCGCCCATTGTGGTGTCTACCTGGGGCCTCTGCGCCTTCTGGCCCTGGAAGTCTATGAAAAAATGCACGATTACGGTGTGCCATGTACCATGCTGACCGGTCAGGAATGCCTGTCCGATGATGGCAGCCGGATTACAGCATCCACCATTGAAATGGCCGATTTTTCAGCCGAATACGATATTGCCGTCATAGATGAGGCCCAGTTAACCGCAGATCCGGATCGCGGACACTGCTGGACCAAGGCTATTCTCGGCCTTAAGGCCCGCGAAATCCATATCTGCATGAGTCCGGCAGCTGAACAGGTGGTAACCCATCTGATCCATTTGTGCGGAGATCAGATTGCCATCTGCCGGTACGAGCGAAAAACCTCCCTGCTGTGCGAGGATACACCTTTTTCCTTCCCGGAAAGCGTACGCCCCGGTGATGCCCTCGTGGTATTTTCCAAAAAATCTGTGCTGGATGTGGCAGGGCGCCTGGAAGAAGAAGGCATCCGTGCCAGTGTCATCTATGGCAGTCTTCCTCCGGAAATCCGCCGCAGGCAGATGCAGCTGTTTACCAGCGGAAAAACAAACGTTGTGGTTGCCACGGATGCCATCGGCATGGGACTGAACCTCCCGGTGCGGCGTATCGTTTTTATCCAGAAGGATAAATTTGACGGAACCAGCCGCCGCGGCCTTACCACGCCAGAAGTCAAGCAGATTGCCGGACGGGCTGGACGTTTTGGTCTTTTCGACACCGGCTATGTCAATGCCGTAGGCGAAGAAGCTCTTTCTTATATCCGGGAACGCCTTCAGGAAACAGAACCCCCCATAAAAAAAGTCAGTCTGGGGTTCCCGCAGATTCTTTTGGATCTGGACGAGCCTCTGGATGTAATTCTAAATGTATGGAAATCTGTAGAGCCATCTCCGCCCTTTGAAAAAGTCAGCATTGATGAAACGCTGAGTCTGTACGCACAGGCGGAGCGCTGCCGTGACAGTATCTATGGATTTGAAGATAAAAGAATTTTGTATCGGATGATCAGCTGTCCAATCGACGTGGATGACCGGCAAGTTGTAGCCCAGTGGCTCCGATACTGCAAAGAATACCCGGCAGACACCCGTCTACGCCATCCCGAAAAAAATGACGGTGTTACCCAGGGACTTCAGAAATATGAAACATATTACCGGAAGCTGGATCTCTATTATCAGTTTTCCCAGCGGTTTGATAAAATGATTGATGGGGAATGGCTGGAACGGGAACGAGCCAAAACGGAGGGAACCATCATGCAGTTCCTGTCCAAAGGAAAAGGGGGGTATATTGCCCGCTGCCAACGCTGCGGACGCCTTCTGCCCTTGGGATATCCCTTCCGAATCTGCGATTCCTGTTTCCAGGCCGGAAAAAAATACGGAAATTCCCGCCGTCTGGCGGAAACTTCCAGGAAATAACCATTCTCAGAGCCGTTCTCAGATTCCAAGTTGTTCATAGAGGGCCCGCAGTTCCTCCGCTTCGTCCAGAGACGGCCTCCAGCCGTACCGGCGCAGATCCACGCGTTCTTCTCCTTCTTCCGTCTCAACCGTTACTCCCTCCCGGCGAAGAAGGCGCTGCTGCTCTCCCGGGATGGAAAAAGCGGCCGCTCCGCTTAAAACTCCCCGGGCATTGACCACCCGGTATGCCGGGACCTGACCGGCCCGGCCCATTCTGAGTCCATACCCCACCTGCCTGGAATTGGCCGGCGCGCCGCATAGCAGCGCCACCTGACCGTAGGTGACTACCATTCCCTCCGGTACCCGCAAAAGTACCTCCCGCATTCTTCTGTAAAAGTCCATCGACCGCACACCTCCACTCCATTTTCCAGACAGTATTGCTCCACGTACTTCTTTGCTTCATGCTGCTTTTATCGAAGTCGTCTTTTCAGTTCCTCACACAGCCACGGAATTGTAGACTCAAATTCCGCCCCATACCACCGGGCATCTTCGGAAACCGCTGTAGTATCAATACAGGCCACAACAAAATCTGCTGCCAGAGAAAGGGCATCTCCCAGCGGCATTCCCCGCATCAGCCCGCCAAAGGCACAGGAAGCATAAAGATCACCGGTTCCATGATACGACTGCGGACAGTATTTTGTAAAATACTCAAATTCTGCTCCATCCTGATCCAGATATGCCACCCCAAGTTTATCCGGTTCATAGCTGACCCCGGTAAGAACCGCAGTCCGGCATCCCAATTTCAACAGCCTCTGCAGGAGTTCCCGGATGTAAACCCTGTCGTAAGCCGTCCTGTATTCCATTCCGGTCAGCAGACAAGCTTCTGTAATATTGGGAACTACCACGTCTGCCATCCTGCATACACGGGCCATGGCCACCGGAAATTCCGGGCCAAAGGCCGGATACAGCACCCCATGATCTGCCATAGCCGGATCCACAAAAATCAGATTATTTTCGCTTCGAAACCGTTCAAAAAAACGACACACCTGCTCGCACTGATCCGCTGAGGCAAGGTATCCCGTGTAAATCCCATCAAAAGAAATCCCTTCTTTTTTCCAAACCTCCGAAATTGGCTCAATCTGATCCGATAAGTCTTTGCAGGTAAAGCTCTTAAACATCGTGTGAGTGGACAACACCGCAGTCGGCAGAATTCCGCATTCCACTCCCATGGCAGAGAGAACGGGAAGCGCCACCGTCAGAGAGCACCGCCCCACACAGGATATATCCTGCAGCGTCACAATTCGTTTCATCCGACATACCTCCTTAAGCTTGATACCGTCAGTATAGCAGATCTGTACCTGTTTAAAATATCCAATATGCGATATTTTTACAGGGTCAGTTTTTGGTTTTATGCTTTCTGCCATAAAAATGGGACTGTTTTCACAGCCCCATCCTTTATAAATTGACTATTTTTCATTACCATTCCTACATAATCAAATTCTTCGTTCGCTCTACAATAATCCTCTCTTCCTCCGGAAGAACCTCCAAAAACGGACTGCTTACATAGTTAGTACTGTAATGCCCCATTTCCCTCAGTGCTGTTTTGCATGCACTTTGATAAGCGCCCGTCTCAACCATCTCCAAAAATGTACAGCATTCCATAATATAATCCTGTCGTTTCAGCGCTTCTTCATAATTTCCTTCCTGATGAGCTCTCCATATTTTTACCAGTTCTGCAGGAATCACATTAGCAATGGAAGAAACAGAACCATCTCCGCCCACTGTATACGACGGCAATGTACAGTAATCTTCTCCATTCAAAATAGAGAAATCCTCCCTCTCTTTCATCTCATTTACCAGCGCGGTAAAATAGAAGAAATCATCACCTCCTGCCACTTTGATTCCGCAAATATTTGGGTGCTTCGCCAGAATCTGTACCGTTTCAAAATCCAGACTCAGTTTTGTCTCACCCGGCTGCTGATAAATCCAGACAGGAATCTTAGCCTCATCTGCAATTCTCTCATAAAATGCAATTATCGCTCTCTGATCAATTCTGGAATAATAGGGCGGTGTAAGCATAACCTCATCCGCGCCCTCTTCCTCCGCCATTTTCAGGAGAGATAATACATTCTCCGTAGAGCAATCACTAATCAATGCCACAACTGGAACACGCTTACCTACCACTTCCACTGCCGCCCTAAGAAGCTGTCTCTTCTGCTTAAATGTCAGATTTGCAAATTCTCCCGTTCCGCTGGGAATCAGCAGAGAATCCACCTGATTCTCTATCAAAAAATACAAATGTTTTTTAAATTCTTCAATCGCTATTTCCCGTTTCTCATCAAACGGTGTTAATACAGGAACCATAATTCCCTGAAAATGTCTGTCCATTTTTTCTCCTTTAAACCGTGTCCTGCTTTCCCCGTCCTTCCAGCACCTGTGTCGCCCGCGGCTGTCCCGCCTTGGCTTCCACTACGATCTCATATTTATCCGCACGATAAAAACACTCTTCCACTGAAAGCAGCCTGTCATACTGATCATATACCAGGCCTTCCAGATGAATGGCCGGCGATCGTTTCTTCTGAGCCAGCAAAGCCGCATGAGCTTCATCCAGAACTATCGCGCTGTACGTCTCATGAGATCTCAGAACACAGATATCATATTGTTTTTTCAAAAAATCATAAAGAGAATCTCCGTGATAAAGGTAAATAATATCCTTACAAATATCGGTCGTAAAATAATTCGTCTCTATGCTATACGGAATCTGCGCAATCTTTCTGACACGAACCAGCTTATACAGGCCGGCATCCGCCGCCGTCCCAAAATACCTGGACAGTTTCTGGTCAGCCTCCACCCTCTCAGCCGCAATCAGTTCAATACTGCTTTCAATGCCATGGGATCGAAATAATTCCGTTCCACTTTGAAGCGTTGTAATATCACTGGATATTTTTTTGTCTGTCAGAAAGGTTCCCTTACCTCTTCTCCGAATCAATAATCCCTCCGACACCAGATATTCAACTGCATTTCTCACAGTAATTACGCTGACACCATATTTTGCGCTTATTTCCTTATCACTCAGAAACAGTTCGCCCGCCTTATACTGCATAATCAACTTTCTTAATTCTTCCGTCAACTGATACGTTAATGTAAGTGGACCTTCTCTTTCTAATTTTTTCATGGTTTTATTCCTTTTTACATATTTTATTTGTAATATGGAATTCGCCCGCTGTGATACCTCTTAATTCCGCTACATTTACTAATAATAGTTCCATAAAGAGGGCTGCCTGCATGACATAACATTCCTCTGTCGCATTTTCAATCAAAAACGGATGTGTAAACATTGCATTCTGATTTGAAACGACTATTACCTTACTTCCATAATACTCCATTTCTCTTACTAAATCCAATGTTTTTTCCCTACTTTGCGTATCGCTGAGAAAAATCACCGCCCGATGACGTTCTGAACAGATTTCAATAGGTCCATGGCGAAAACCGCCTGTAGAAAACGCTCTGGCAGCACAGCCTGCCCCTTCCATAAATATCAGGCCTGCCTGCCTGGCCAGGGACAGAGCCCCATGACCAGCCCCTATAAAATGAATCACATCCGCCGGCTGCAGCCAAGCCGCCCAGTCTCTGATTTCCTCCGCCCTGTTCTCCAGAATACGTTTCATTTCAGGCACGTTCTCTCTAAGCTCCGCCGCCAGTTTTTTCACACTTCGCCCGGTTACGGCAGCTTCCACCATATAAAGAACCGCCAGCGTATTGGTAAAGGTTTTATTTGTAATACTCTTTTCTTCACCGGCATGAAGCAGAAGTGTACAGTCGGATTTCTTCGCCAGTATGGACCCCGGCTGATTGGTAATTCCAACAATTTTACACCTTCCCCGATACAGAGTAAGTGCACGGTGAATTTCCACACTCTCTCCGGATTGCGAAATCAGCACCAGTACATCCTGGGGCGTAATCAATTCTGGCATTTCCAGCAATTCCCCCGCCTCAATCATACTGATTTTTATTTTTTCTGCAAGACGTGCCATTACCGCCGTTACCACATTCAGCGAAGTTCCCATTCCCGCAAAATATACGTGTGAACCTGATTTCAGCAGTTCTGCAACTTCATAAATTTCCCGGAAATCATTCTCTTCGTAATGCAGCAAAACATCCGACAGTCTATCTGGCTGCGTCAGTATCTCATCATAAAAAGCCGACATTCTTCATATACTCCTTTCGCTATATTTTTATGATCAGCCAACGCCAAATAGGTTGGGAATCAGCAATGACAACATTGGTATATAGGTCACAAGCATCAAAATAAGGAAATTCACTCCGTACAAGGGAATCATCGCTTTTGATATCTTTTCCACAGACATTCGGCTGATTCCTGATGCAAGGTACAGACATGAACCCACCGGCGGCGTAATTAGACCCATAATCAGGTTAAAACACATAAATACGCCGATATGCACGGGATCCATTCCCATCTGAGACAGCACCGGAAGCAAAATCGGCGCCAAAATCGTCACAGCCGGTGTAGAATCCATAAATGTTCCCACAAACAGCAAAAATACATTAATAATCAAAAGCAGCAAAATACGATTATCCGTAATACTAAGCAGCAGTTCAACAACTTTCTGTGGTATCTTTTCCTGCGTCAGAATGTAAGCAAAAATAGTGGAAGCACTCAGTATTATCATTACAGAACCCACCGTCTTTGCCGATTTCCAGAAAATCTTCGGAAGATCACGAAGTTTCAATTCCCGGGACACCAATCCCAAAAAAATCGCATATACCACTGCCAAAACAGCCGATTCTGCCGCAGTCACTACGCCGCCAACAATTCCTCCGATAATAATCAACGGAAGAAACATGGTTGGCAGTCCCTCCAGCAGATATTTTACGCACACCTTCCAGGGAAGTTTTTCCCCCATGGGAATATAGTCTTTATACTTTTTATTCCTTCCAAGGTAAAACACGTACAACATCTGACCAAGTCCCAGTAAAATACCGGGCAGAAGGCCACCCATAAACATTTTTCCAATCGAAACTCCCGTTACGGACCCATAAATCACAAACAGAAGACTCGGCGGAATAATTGCACCAATAGTCGAAGATGCAACCGTAATAGCAACGCTGAAATCCTTGCGATACCCTTCCTCTGTCATAGCCGGAATCAAGACTGAACCGATCGCCACTGTATCCGCAGTTGCCAGTCCCTGCACGCCTCCGAACAGCATACTTACCACCACATTAACATAAGCAAGTCCGCCCTTAAACCGCCCTACTATAGCACGCGCAACATTGACCAGCTTTCTTGTCAGACCTCCCGTATTCATAATTTCACCGCATAAAATAAACAGTGGAAGCGCCACAAACAGAAAGCTTTCCAACGAAACCGTCATCTTCTGCGGAATCAGGCTCAATGGCTGCCCATTCGCGACCAGATAGGCCAGCGAAGAAATCCCCAGAGAATACGCAATCGGAACACCGATTACCATCAGGAGCAGAAAAATCAAAAACATTACCCAGATATTCATACTTCCTCCTCCTGTTCTTCCTTTTTTGTCAGTCTCTTCACATGATCAACAATTTCCAGCAGAGAATTGAATATAATAACCGCTGATGAAACTGTAAATGCAAGCGAAACATATCCAAGGTTCATTTTCATAATTGAGCTTTTTTTATTCCACATATTTGCTATAACTTCGTTGTTGCCCCATATTCCAACCACACAAAACAGAATCAGCAGCACCTGAACCGCAATTCTCGCAATCCGCCGTCCTTTCGGAGAAAATTTGTCAACAACTACCGTCAGCGCAGCAACCTCGTTGTCACGCAGTCCCATACTGCACCCCATAAACACAAGCCATACCAATAAATATGTAATCAACTCCTGTGCCCAGGTAATTGAAAAAGAAAACACGTAACGGGATACAACTTGGACAAAAGATAAACACACAATGACAGCCAGATCCACGGAAATCAGAACGCCGGTTATTTTATAAATACCATCACTTACCTTTTTCAGCATCTTTATTCCCCTTTTATCCCATCAACGTACTTTATTGATGGCATCAATGTACTTCTGACAGTCCGGATACTCCGTAACCAGATTATCATACACAGACTGTACTTTCTCCAGATAAGGTGCCGTATCTTCTACCACAGAATATTCCTTAAATGCATCCGTCTTTAACTCGTCAAGAACGGCTCTGTTCTGCTCCCATCCTGCCTTGACTACACCAGGCATATCCTCTTTCACAATTTTCTCCACAATACCTCTTGTCTCCTCATCCAAAGCCTCCAGGGATTTCTTGGATACAATACATGTCTGCGTAGATGCAAACAACGGCATATCCGTATAATATGGAGCCACCTCTGCAATTGATAAGTTCTTAAATGCGATACCGTCATTCATCCATGCATCTACTACACCTGTATCCAGAGCCGAATAAATCTCACTGTAAGCAACGACCATCGGATTTGCTCCCAGTGCTTCCATTGTCTGAATCTGGATTGGCGAATCCATAACTCGCCATTTTAATCCTTTAAAATCCTCTGGAGAATTGATCACTGCTTTTGTCAAGTTCGGCTGTCTATATCCAATAACACCCATATAATACATTTTTAATCCGTCATCATCCAGCTTCGCATACATCTCTTCTGCCTCCGGCGTCTTGGCAAATCGATCCGCATGTTCATAGGAATCAAAAATAAATGGCAAATCGCCTACATTAAAGACATCATCATATCCCGCCAGAAGAGAGGCTCCAATCTGAGCTGCATCAATACTGCCTGTCTGAAGCATTGATAACAGATCAGCCTCATTTCCCAGCTGGCCCAGATCATAAATTTCCACCTGAACCTTACCGCCTGTTTCTTCCTCCACCCTATTCCACATCTCTTTATATGCTTCAACATAAGGAGTTCCCTCCGCGTCAAAACAGCTGAACTTCCAGGTCACTGCCCCTTCTGCCGGCGCCTTTTCCTCCGCCTCTCCAGAAACAGCCTCTGTTTCCTTCTCTTCAGCAGCTGCACTGGTCTCCACTTTCACACTCTGACCGCACCCGGTTAAGGCAACCATTGACAATGCCATACAACCAGCGAACATCCTTGTAGTTTTTTTCATTTTGTAGCCCTCCTTTAATTGTTTTTTCTTTTTATGTATGCTATAATCAGCATGTATTAACGTTATAAATATATAATATTATATGTTTATAAGTTTTGTCAACTGATTTTTCAAATCCAGACCACAAAAAACTTTCACTATTACGTGTGCCGCCAACTAAACGGCGGAGAATGGAGATTTTTGTTTATGAATCAAACAGCATTTATCGGTTTTGATGGGTATATAGACCACATTTTAAACCCAATTTCCTCGGTATCTCAAACTCATACCAGTCATTTTTTTCAAACAATCCACGACTTCGGCAGTTATATTCAGAGTAAAAGCGGAAAAAGCTGCAGTATCCAGCTGTCCCCCCGCTCCACTCAACTGGGAGGAAATGCCCCTTTATTTGCGCGAACTCTAAAATCTCTCGGGATTTCCATTTATCTCGCGGGAATGCTTGGGCACCCAGACATCGCCCCAGTCTTTCTGGAATCTTTTTCAAAAGAAGAGCTCTGCTCCTTTGCTCCACCCATGGAAACCAATGCACTGGAATTCAACGATGGAAAAATCATGCTCTGCCAGACAGCTCCCGCATATGATTCTCCTATTCAGCTGATTCAAACCGCCGCCCTGCACGGCAATCTTTCCTTGCCTGAGCTGCTTAATTCGGATCTTCTGGCCTTTTTAAACTGGGGAGAGCTTTATTTTATGCATACCCTATGGACAGAGCTCTTCCAAACGTATTTTAAAAAGCCAAAAGTAATCTCCTCCCACTCAAAATATATCTTTTTTGATCCTGCAGATATCTCTTCAAGAAATGAAAACGAACTTTCAGAAATGCTTGAACTGATAAAAAGCTACAGTCTTCATCGCTATGCAATCTTAAGCATTAACGAAAATGAAGCGCTGCAGCTTGGCAATAAACTATTTAATCTTCACTCTGTGGATACCATTATTCACGAACTTTATAAAAATTATTCCATCCCGGAAATCGTAATTCATGCCAATAAACGGACACTATCTCTCGTAAACCATACAGAATACGAATTGCCAACCAGCTTCGTGGACAAACCGGCCATATCCACCGGCGGCGGCGACAATTTCAATGCTGGCTATGCTTATGCAAAATTATGCAGCTACGATCCTATAAAATGCATCAAAAGTGCTCACCTTTCCTCTTCTTTTTATATTTCGTCCGGCACACCGATTTCCAGGGACGTCTTTTTATCTCTTATGCAGCAATAATGAACGGGTTCAAACACAGATCTATTCGAACCACGTCCACAGCTCACGATTGATAAAAAAAGAGACCATTCCGCTAAAATCCAGGCCCTTCAAACGCCTGCATATTACAGAATGGTCTCTTTCTTATATAGCAGCAGTCCCGGCTTTTATGCCCGCTCCGCTTTTTCCATCAGCTTTTTAACACCCTGGATAGCAACCAGAACACCTAAGATCAGAAGAAGCACCGCAAAAACCAGCTGCAGCGTATTTCCAAGGCTCAGTCCAGTGGTCACAAACGCCGTAGACAGCTTCATGATCGTCATTGTAAGAGCCGTAAAGGTAACTGCCATCATAAATACCATGGGAACCCACAGCATAACACCCTGACGTTTCGTCTTTTTCAGGAACACTGCACAGGCAACCAGAGCAAGCACAGACAGAAGCTGGTTCGCCGAACCAAACAGCGGCCAGATTTCAGCGTATCCCACCTTGGCCAACAGATAAGCCAGAAGCAGCGTCAGAATGGTTGCGAAATATTTATTGGTTACCACCTTCAGGAAAGGACTCATATTGCTCTCATCCACATCATCATCCAGGAAAAACTCCTGGAAGGACAGACGGCCTACACGAGCTACCGAATCCAGAGAGGTCAGCGCAAAGGCAGATACTGCCAGATTCAAAAGTGTAAATACCAGAGAATGGGGCAGTCCCGCAACAGTCAGGAAATTTGCGATCGCTCCGGCAAAAATCTGCGGCTGTGTTTTCAGTCCCTGAGCGGCAGCTTCTCCCTCCGCAAAGGATGCAACTGCAATCAGCGCTATTACTGCCAGCATACTTTCCATCAGCATGGCGCCAAAAGAAACTGGAAGCATATTTTTCTCATTTTTAATCTGTTTGGATGCTGTACCGGAGGATACCAGAGAGTGAAAACCGGACACTGCACCACAGGCAATGGTAACAAAAAGAATCGGGAACAGATACTGTCCGTCTACCTCAAATCCGTTAAACGCCTTCAGATTGCACTCCGGATTTGCCACAAATACACCGATCACAGCTCCTACGATCATGAAAATAAGCAGATAGCTGTTCAGGTAATCTCTTGGCTGGAGCAGTGCCCAGACCGGCACAACGCAGGCAACCAAAATATACGCAAAAATAATAAGGTGCCAAATATCACGGTTAATGTAAATCGGGAATTTCAAGCCGATTGCCACCGCTGCCACCAGCATGATAATCGCGATTGCCGTATTAACCCATTTATTCAGTTTCCCATACTTTAATAACATACCCAGGGCAACAGCTTCCACAATAAATAACATCGAGGTAGTAGCCACAGCTCCATTGGCAACCACCTTTGACACTTCTCCAGCCTCACTGGTCATAAAACCATTGAAGGTACCGGCTACCACATCAGCAAATGCCGCAACTACCAGAATACAGAACAGCCAGCAGAACAGCAAAAACAGCTTTTTGCCCAGCTTTCCAATATATTCCTCAATAATGTATCCAATTGTACGGCCCTTATTTTTTACAGAAGCATACATGGAAGCAAAATCCTGTACGGCTCCGAAGAATACGCCGCCAATCAGAATCCACAGAAGCACCGGAAGCCATCCAAAAATTGCTGCCTGAATCGGACCGTTAATCGGACCCGCGCCTGCAATAGAAGCAAACTGGTGTCCAAAGACAACGTTCGTATCTCCCGGTACATAATCAACACCATCCTCCAGCTCATATGCCGGCGTCTTGGCATTTGGATCAATTCCCCATTTGTTCTGGAGATAACGCCCATACAGAAGGTAGGCGCCGCCTAACACTACGATGGCAATTACCATCATCAGAATTCCACTCATTTCTTAGTCCCCCTTTTTTCTTTTGTCCGGTTTTATCTTTTATTTTCCGGATACACATTGAAATTGAACATGAATTCCTGCGTTTTATCTATAAAAAACGCCTCTGCAGTTCATCTTAAACTGCAGAGGCGGAATTTTCCGTGGTACCACTCTGTTTGCTGCAGATTTCCTGCAGCCTCTCTGTGCTGTCTGTCAACAGCCGCTCCTGTAACGGGGAGAAAACGTCCCAACCTACTGGCAGTCCGATCTCCTTGGAACCGCTTTCAGCAGGAAGCTCTGGGGTGATATCTCAGAAAAACTCTCTGCCATCTTGCACCATACGACGGCTCTCTGTTATCAAGTTTCTGCTCTGGATGTGTCCCCTTCATCGCATTCTTTTGAATTATTTTTTTAATTGTATATATTTTACCATGATTTCGCGCAAGTTCAAGATTTATTTTGCACATAATTTATAAATCTACACTTCCGTATTTCGTGGATTTTCACATGTCATCAGACTGCCCATCCAACAGTCCCCGCACGCACGCCTTCAATGGCTCCTATCACTTATGTATATGATCGTATAATTTTTGAACTTCTTCTGGCAAGTTATCCGGTATCATACTTCGTACTCGATTTTCATTTCCATCCTGTAGAGCTTGTTCATAGTACCAGCACTTGAATTTTAGCATATCCAGCACACGATTCATATGCTCGATCTCACTTTCCACCATTTTTTTCTGTTTCTCAAACAGTTCTTTTCTTGTAGAAAAAGTAGATGCTCCCATTGCACACCAATCCATAAATTGTTTGATATCCTTGATTTCAAGTCCAGATTTTTTCAAGCACTCAATGACCCTGAGTGCTTCTATTTCCGTGTCACCGAATTTCCGGATGCCAGATTCTCGCACCATCTCCGGAAAAAGACCTTGCTTATCATAATATCGAAGTGTTGATATGGGAAGATTGAACATTTCGGATACTTGACCTATGGTATACATAAAAAATCCCCTCCATAATTTTCAAGAAAACTCTTGACCTAAAGTTAGGTTTATATATTATCATGTAGTATATCAGAAAATAAACAGCAATTCAAGCTACGAACAGGAGGATTTTTATGAGCAAAAAAATTTTGATTATTTCTTCCAGCCCCCGCAAGGGCGGCAATTCCGAAATGCTGGCAGTAGCCTTTGCCAAAGGTGCTCAGGAAGCCGGTCACAGCGTTGAAACCATTTATCTTCGCGAGAAGAAGCTAGGCTTTTGCAAAGGTTGTCTTGCCTGTCTCAAAATTGGGCATTGTGTGATTGCCGATGATGCAGTCGATATCGCCGCCAAGATGCATGATTCCGATGTCATTGTTTTTGCAACGCCTGTTTATTATTACAGTGTCAGCGGACAGCTCAAAACCATGTTGGATCGAGCCAACCCTCTTTATGACTCGGATTATGCTTTTACCAAAGTCTATTTACTGGCAGCCGCAGCAGAGGACGCCCCTTATGTTGTAGAGGGTGCAGCCAAGACTGTTCAGGGCTGGGTTGACTGCTTCAAACGATGCGAACTTGTAGACACCATTTTCGCAGGTGGTGTGAACGATGTCGGAGATATTGCTGGACATCCTGCATTGGAGAAAGCATACCGAACTGGCAAGGAAATTTAACTATAAATATTCTGATTCTCAGTGGAAACCCACGCCCCAATGGAAATACAGCCGCTATGGTTTGTGCTTATGCAAGCGGCACAGCTGAGGCAGGGCATGGCGAAAACAACAAATCCGAAGAGCTGTTGAATCGGCTAAAAGAAGCAGGAAGACACTTAAAAGACTGAACGGAGGTTTTTACATGGAAAACTTAAAAATGACAAACGATTGGGATAAGGTATTTCCCAAAAGCGATAAGGTAAATCACAGCAAAATCACTTTTCACAACCGTTATGGAATTACCCTTGCAGCAGATATGTATGTACCGAAAGATGGGGTAGGCAGGCTGCCTGCCATTGCCGTCAGCGGCCCTTTTGGTGCAGTAAAGGAACAGTCCTCCGGTTTGTATGCCCAGACGATGGCAGAGTACGGTTTTTTGACAATCGCTTTTGATCCCTCCTTTACAAGTGAAAGCGGCGGCATGCCCCGGTATGTGGCATCTCCCGATATCAACACCGAAGACTTTTGCGCTGCGGTAGATTTCCTGTCTATTCAGGAAAATGTTGACCCTGACCGTATCGGCATCATCGGCATCTGCGGATGGGGCGGTATGGCAATCAACGCAGCCGCTCTTGATACACGCATCAAGGCAACCGTTGCATCCACGATGTATGATATGACCCGTGTCAATGCCAATGGATATTTTGACAGTGAGAATACAGAAGCAGTTCGCTATGAAAAGAAAAAGGCAATGAATGCGCAGCGTACCAAAGACTATAAAAGTGGAACCTATGCCCTTGCCGGAGGCGTGGTTGACCCATTGCCGGAAGATGCGCTCCAGTTCGTAAAGGACTATTACGCCTATTACAAGACCCCGCGTGGCTATCATCCTCGTTCTCTCAACTCCAATAACGGTTGGAATGTTACCTCCTCTCTGTCATTTATGAATATGCCAATTTTGCAGTACAGCCATGCAATTCGCTCTGCGGTTTTGCTGATACATGGGGAGAATGCACACTCCCGCTATTTCAGCGAAACTGCCTACCAAAAGCTGACTGGCAATAACAAAGAATTGATGCTTATTCCAGGCGCAAATCATGTTGATCTCTATGATAATATGGATATGATTCCATTTGAAAAGCTAAGAAGTTTCTTTGCAAAATATCTGATATAAAAAAGTGCTCTATAGTGCTTCTGCTTCTGATGATGATATTCACACTTGCTGCATGTACCCGACCAATCTCCATATCGCCTCGAATTCACTTAATGAAAACAAAGTGGGAACGAAGGAGCAAATGAAACAAAAAGAACTGATAACTTGATATTTAATAAAAACGGATTGGTATAAGCTGTAATCAGCTTTTGCCATCCGCTTTAAGTTTAATGCCGTAGCAGCAAAATCCGTAAAAAATAGATAATAGAAAAACAACAGGCAATCATATAGACTGCCTGTCATTCAGAATAACTCCTATCAAATTTTTACTATTCAAATTCGACAATTACTAATCAATTTTGTTTAGAGATTATTTGTTGTCGTGTTTGCAGTTCTTTTGATTATTTGATTTATCCATATTATCCTGCCTATACAGGCTAATGTTATCATTTTGTTATCGGCATTGATAACACTTGCTCTGTAACTGTGGATAATAGCAATATATTCCGTCTCAAATTATAAGCGGTTTTGCTTAGAAAATCAACAATAAATCCTCTCACTAATTAAAATACTTTTATCTTTCATTATCCCTCTTCTCCTCTACAAACCTGGAATTTATCTCTCTGGTAATTCCATTTCATCATTCATTTTTACAAATCCATACTTTTCATACAATGGTCGCCCCATATCAGTTGCTTCTAATGAAATAGCTGTAATGCCCTTGCTTTTAGTATCTCTAATCAGCATATCTAATGTTTTATAAGCAATTCCCAGTCTTCTATATTCAGGATTAGTATACATATTCATGATATAAGCCTTGTTTCCACTTGGATTGTGGTAAGTCGGCATTACTTGAAAAAAACTAACACCACCAGCCCCTACAAAACGATTTTCATCAAAAACCAAATATGCAATATGAGATCTGTCACAAACAGCTTTTTGATAATAATTATAAGATTGTCTTTCAACTTCACTCATATCAGTATCAGCAGAAAGTTTATTAGCTGCTCTTAATACCTCTATTCTTGTTTCTGTCAATATATCTATATCTTCAAGCGTTGCTCTCTTGTATGTTAAATTCATATCGTATTCTCTCCTACAAATTCTTGTTTGAAAAATTGAGAAAACGTAATATTGAACAAAAATCAGTACCACCGGCTTAGCCGGTGGTTTGATTTTCGCCCTATAAGGGCAT
>CALAAS010000010.1 GCA_937885015.1 uncultured Clostridium sp. | reverse complement strand
ATCAAAAAAATCCGGACAGGGTGTTCATAATTTATTCATTCATGCGTTTGTCGTGTCTCTGCCCCAGCCTTCTGACACGGTCTTCCCCGTTTCGCAGGCCGTTGCAACCTGTCGGCAAATACGGTATAATGACTATGAATCAGGCATTATACCGCTACGCATACCGGTTTTCGCATGCCTTACCACACAGAAAGGATACACCATCACTATGAAGCTATCTATTGGAATTGATATCGGCGGTTCTACCACTAAAGCAGCCGCCATAGATGAACAGGGGCACCTGACCGGCACACTGCAGGTCAGTGCCGATGATCCCCGTACCTGCGCCTACGGAGTCCTGGGGCGCCTTCTGGAGCAGCAGAAAATCTCTTTCCCGGACGTGGAACGCATCGTGCTGACCGGACTTGGCTCCACCTTTTTCCGTGAAAATCTATATGGCATCCCCACCTTCCGCGTCCCGGAGCTGCCAGCCATCGGCCGCGGCGGACTGGCGCTCTCCGGAAAAAAAGAAGCTCTGGTGGTCAGTATGGGAACTGGAACCGCCTTCATACGGGCCACAAAAAAGCAGTGCCGCCATCTGGGGGGGAGCGGCATCGGCGGCGGCACCCTTTCCGGCCTTGCAACCCGTTTTCTGGACACCCGCGATATCTTTGTCCTGGCCGAAATGGCCGCCGCCGGGGATAAATCCATGGCAGATCTTCGCATTGCAGATCTTCTGAACGAAGATGTTCCGGGACTGGCCTCCCAGCTGACAGCCACAAATTTCGGCAAGATAAAGAGCGGTGCCACAAATTCCGATATGGCAGCCGCTCTGTTCAACATGATTTATGAAAATATCGGCGTCATGGCCGTCTTTGCCCTGAAAAACGATTCCATCCAGGACGTGGTTCTCACTGGCTCTCTGGCCTGCCTGACGCCGGCTGCCAAAACCTTTGATGTATTTAACCGGATGCCCGACGTCTTTGGCCCGAATTTTATCATCCCTCCGAATGCTGCTTTCGCCACGGCCATCGGAGCCCTTTTGTGCCAGCCTTCTGACGGCGCCCAGTCTCTCTGAGTCCGGATGCCAACTCCGAAACACCAAGAAGTGCACTGCCGGCCAGAATAAAAAAATCACCCAGATTCCACACAATCTTTTCCAGATATTTCACGCGGATGCTGAAGTAATCCACCACATATCCTCTTTTGAGACGATCCAGAAGATTGCTCAAAGCCCCCGCTGTAATCAGTGAAAAACCGATGCATTCCGTTTTCTTCGGCTTTCTTCTGGTAAGAAGCCAGACAAGAATCCCCGCAGAAGCGGATGTAAAAATAACAGGCACCTGGCGCACCAGCTCCGGGTGCTCTTTTTGTATGCCAAAACAAAATCCCTGGTTATGATTTCGATACAGGCGGATTTTCCCTCCGCTCTTTTCCAGGTCTCTGGGAAATGTCTCTGGCTCCTGGGCCTCTATTTCCTCTTTTATCATGTAATCCAGGCCGAATAGTCCTGCAATCAGATACAGATATCGCATAACTTTCTCTCCTCTCCGGAATTCAGACGCTTTTCTTTTTATTGTAACGCTTTTGCCTTCACAATACAACCTGGTTTTCCTCCGCGCGCCCACAGTTTTTGCCGAAACCTGCACAATTGAAGTCCGCACGTTTGACCTGGAAAAGCTCACAGAGAAGGGCCCTTACATATCATATTAAAAAGCCATCAGGAATCCGCCATGAACTGCCGTGAAAATCCAGCCTCCCAGCAACTCGCTGACTTTATTTACAGCTACTACGCCTTCTCCTACCCGCAGATTTTAAGCAATGAGGAGCTCTGCTACGATTTTATCAACAACGAATACCTCGTCCTATACCGCCCTCTGGAGGAAGTTCTCCCTCTCTCACTTACCCGGGAAAATTATGATTCCATCCCCGCCCTCTATACCCCCCTGGATGTCTCCTACCTGGACAGCTCCGGTATTCTGAAAGTAGCCGATCAACCCAATCTCGGAAACCGTGGCAGCGGCGTACTCATCGGCATCGCAGATACGGGCATCGACTATCGAAACCCTCTGTTCCGCAACCCAGATGGCTCTACCCGTATTCTTGGAATCTGGGATCAGACACGCCCGGGAGCAGGACTTCAAAATTCCCAGCAGCTCTATAGCCTCCAATACGGAACTGTCTATTCACAGAAACAGATCAATCAGGCGCTCCAGTCCTCTGACCCACTTTCTCTCCTTCCCGTTGACGACCCGCTGGGCCATGGAAGCATGATGGCCGCCCTGGCCGCCGGAAGCGCCAGTGTCGGATTTTCCGGGACAGCTCCAGAAGCCAGTCTTGCCATCGTAAAGCTAAAGCCTGCCAAAGAATATCTGCGGGATTTTTTTCTGATACAACCCGATACCGCCGCCTATCAGGAAAATGATATCATGATGGGCATCAAATACCTTCTTATGCTGGCCAGGGAAAAAAATATGCCCCTTGTCATCCTTTTGGGACTCGGCACCAATACAGGAAGCCACAACGGAGCATCACCTCTGGGGATCTACCTCTCCGAGCTGAGCCGCTCCAACGGCCAGATCATCGTCCTGGCCGCCGGAAATGAAACCGGACGCGGACACCATTACCGCGGAATGCTCCAGGCCGACGCCCCTTTTGAAGATGTGGAACTGCGGGTAGGCCCCAAAGAACGCGGATTTACCATGGAGCTATGGGCGCGGGAGTCAGAGCTTTATACCATTGGAGTTCATTCCCCCTCCGGGGAAGAAACCGGACAGATTCCCATATCGCCGGGAGAAGAACGCCACTTTTTCTTTCTTCTGGAAGGCACTTCCCTGTCTGTAACGTATGCCTCCACCGAGACCAGCACAGGAAACGAACTGATTTTCCTTCGCTTTCAGGCGCCAGCCGCCGGAATCTGGAAATTCAGAGTCTACCACTCCCTCTCCATCCAGGGCGAATATCATGTCTGGCTTCCGATTTATCCCTTTATCTCCGAGGAAACCTTTTTTCTTCGCCCGGATCCGGACACCACCATTACAGACCCCGGCAATGTTGCCTCTGCCATTACCGTAGCCGCCTATAATCACGCCACAGAAAGCATTTATCTTCACTCCAGCCGCGGTTTTTCCAGAACCGGCACCATTAAGCCAGATCTGGCAGCGCCTGGTGTAGAGCTGGCCGTTCCCGCTGCCCCTCCCGGTTCCTCCATGGCCACCGCCACTGGCACCTCCGCTGCTGCTGCCGTTACCGCCGGCGCTGCCGCCATCCTCATGGGCTGGAACCTGACCCGCCCGCAGCCCATTGCCCTAAATACCCCCATTGCCAAGGCCATTTTAATTCGAGGAGCCGGACGCCGCCCCTCATCCGTCTATCCCAATCGTGAATTTGGCTACGGCACTCTGGACCTATATAACGCATTTCTGGCGATGCGGGGATAACCCTGCACCGCCAGTTCCAATCACTATGCCTTCCAGGGCACAGCTTATTGTTTTTCAGTTTTCTCAGCTGCGCATCTCAATCATTGGGCCTCCCCTTTTCTCCAGATAAGAACGGGTAATTACCACCGTTCCGATTCCAGGATCTTTGGGAATCTCATACATGATATCCAACATAAAATCTTCCAGGATCGCCCGCAGCGCTCTGGCTCCCGTTTCCTTTTTCAAAGCCTCCTCAGCAATCCAGGACAGCGCCTCATCCTCAAACACCAGCTTCACCTCATCCATAGCCAGAAGCTTTTCATACTGCTTTAAAATTGCATTTTTCGGCTCCCTGAGAATGCGAATCAGAAATTCCCTGCTAAGGCCCTGCAGTGTCACAAGAACCGGAAGCCGACCCAGAAACTCCGGAATCATCCCGAAAGTCCGGAGATCCTCTGTGGTAACCCGACTCAGCAGATCTGGATCCGCATCGTATTCATCCCGAAGATGCGCATTGAAACCCATGGTTGTCGCCTTCATCAGCCGTTCCTTGATAATCTCATCCAGATCCGGAAACGCACCGCCGCAGATGAACAGAATATGATCCGTATTTACCGTTGCCATGGGCGTCAGGGCATTTTTCTGATTGGACCCCACCGGCACCTCCACCGTGCCGCCCTCCAAAAGCTTTAAAAGTTCCTGCTGCACCGACTCGCCGCTGACATCGCGGCTGGTGGTATTTTTCTTTTTAGCAATCTTGTCAATCTCATCAATGAAAATAATGCCGTGCTCCGCTCTCTCCACGTCATTTCCCGCTTCCGCCAAAAGCTTGGAAACCACACTCTCAATATCATCACCGATGTAACCCGCCTCTGTCAGGGACGTGGCATCTGCAATGGCCAGAGGTACATCCAAAAGCCGGGCCAGAGTCTTTACCAGATACGTCTTTCCGCTTCCGGTTGGTCCAATCATGAGAATATTGGACTTCTCAATCTCCACCTCATCCCCGCTCTCTTCTTTTCCCTTTTCCTGGCAGAGCATCATACGCTTATAGTGATTGTAAACTGCCACAGAGACAGCCTTCTTGGCCCTTTCCTGACCGATCACATACTCATCCAACTGCGCTTTGATCCGGTGAGGGGCCGGAATGTCCTTCATCGTCAGAACCGGCTCCTCCCCCTCTTTTTTCTTTTTGATTTTATTTTTCTCCGGAATCTTCGCGTCCTGAGGCGGATTCGCTGAAATATCGCTCAGATTCAAATTCATAAACGGCATATTCTGGAGCTTACTAAAGTCCAGTCCATTCTGGGAAACGGCGTCAAATGCTTTCTGCATACAGGTATGGCAGAAATTCATGCCGCCCGGCATCGTAATCATCGGTCCCGCCTTGCTTTCCGGCCTCCGGCAGACATAGCAGATTTTCTCATACTCGTCATCCCCACCGTTTTTTGTCATATTTTCTTCATTTTCGTTATTCTGCCTGTCTTCCATGGCTGTTTCCTCCTCCTGAATGTTACTTTATTCTATCATATTCAGGCAAAAAGGTAAACTACTGCTCTTCCGACTCACTCCTGTATCCCAGGGTGATGGGAATTTCCCGTTCCACGTAAGAACCGTTTTCCAGAGATTGTACCGTCAGTGTAACCGTTGTCCCTCCTTTATAATAGGTCAGCATTTTCTGCAGATCATCGCCGGTTCTGACCGTCTCACCGTCAAATTTCGTGATAATATCCCGCTCTCTCAGATCTGACTTTGAGGCCGCGCCGCCCTCCACGATCTTGTATACGTAAATACCCTCCGGCATGTCATAGGACTTTGCCATCCGGCTGTCAATATTCTGCAGCTGAATTCCCAGATACCCCTGTTCATTCTCCGCCACTTCTACTTTGGTGGTCTTTGTCATCAGATCATCAATGATATCCTTTGCCTGTGTAATAGGAATGGCATATCCGATTCCTTCCACATCTGTATCCGCATACTTGGCTGCATTAATCCCAATTACCTCTCCTTCCATATTCAGAAGAGCGCCGCCGCTGTTGCCAGGATTGATGGCTGCGTCTACCTGAAGCAGAGTTCTCTCATAATTGTCAATGGTTACTTTCTTATCCAGTGCACTGACATAACCTACGGTTACTGACTGTCCCTGTCCCAAAGCATTTCCGATGGCTACAACCCCCTGCCCCAGCTTCAGACTATCCGAATCGCCCAGCTGAGCAGTCCGAATCTGATCCTTTGTCTCCTGTGGAATATCTGACAGCTGTACCGCAATAACCGCCAAATCTGTTTCTGCATCCGTACCCTTGACAGCTGCCTTTACGCTGGTGCCGTCAATAAAGGTTACTGACAGTTCTTCCGAATCCTGTACCACATGGTTATTGGTCACAATCAGAAGCTCATTTTCATTTTCACTGGCAATAATTCCCGAGCCACTGCCGGGCACTTCATACTTCTGGGTTCCGAAAAACCAGTCATTCTGCGTGTAAACCACTTTATTATTGATTGCCACCACCGAAGGCATAGCCTTTTCCACAATGGCAGATACATCATTGCCCGTTGATACCGGAACGGCTGTGTTGACGCCCTGTGTCTGAATTTCCGTTTCCAGCTGCTGACTGTCATCAGCCAAAGCCTCCGGCTGGACCGTGGAACCGGCAAAACGGTTGGTCAATATATTCACACCAGCCATGGTTCCGCCCGCCACACATCCAAACAGAACTCCTGCGGCAGCAATCGCAGCAGCGCGTCCTGCCAGAGACCGATGTTTTTTCTCTCTTCTTTCCGGTTCAGACGGAATATAACTGCGATCCGGACCTCCAGCAGATCCGGAATAACCCGAACTGTTTCCTGCCCAGTTCCCCGTCGTTTCCTCCGCTCCGGATTCATCTGCCCCGTTTAACACACTCTCCCGATTTCCCGTCTCCGGCTCATCCTCCAGCCTCCCTGTATATCGGGAATCATGGTAACCACCATGACTCATATCTCTATGTTCCGCATTTGCATATTCTCTATCTTTATCGTTTTCATGATACATAAAGAAAACCTCCTCTCTTATCTTTATACTCCATAGTCTATCAGGGATTTGTGATAGTTCTGTGAAAAAAACCGTATAAATCTGTGTCTTGCACGTCCATGTCTCCTCCTGTATACTGAAAGAAAAAAGAAGGGAGTTTTGCAATGGAACCAACTGCAATTGTCCACATCCGCAAGGGAGAGGCACGCTCTTTAAAAGCCGGCGGCATGTGGATTTACGACAATGAAATTGAACGAATCGAAGGAACCTTTGAAAATGGAGATATTGTCCGAGTGGATGATTTTGACGGCTATATACTGGGACACGGTTTTATTAACACAAAATCCAGGCTGACCGTGCGCCTTCTGTCCCGCAGAAAAGACGCGATAATTGATGAAAAGTTTCTGGAAATGCGCGTCCGCAATGCCTGGAATTACCGAAAGGATACCGTAGACACCGACAGCTGCCGTCTTATTTTCGGAGAGGCAGATTTTCTTCCTGGACTGGTGGTAGATAAATTTTCCGATGTATTGGTGGTAGAATCCCTGGCCCTTGGAATAGACCGTCTGAAACCGGTTATACTTGAAAAACTCTGTCAGGTTCTGCGAGAAGACGGCATCCATATCCGTGGCATTTACGAACGAAGTGATGCTAAAGTGCGCCTTCAGGAAGGCATGGAACGCTACAAGGGTTTTATTGGAACCCCCTTTGACACGAAGGTAGAAATCTGCGAAAATGGAGTCCGATATCTGGTAGATGTAAAAGATGGACAGAAGACGGGATTTTTCCTGGATCAAAAGTACAACCGCCGCGCCATCCAGAGACTTTGTCCCGGCAAACGGGTACTGGACTGCTTTACCCACACCGGATCCTTCGCTTTGAACGCTGCCGTTTCCGGAGCCAGCAGCGTCCTGGGAGTGGATGCTTCTGAGCTTGGTATTCTTCAGGCCCGTGAAAATGCAGTTCTCAACGGCGTCTCAGACCGTACTTCCTTCGTCTGCGCAGACGTTTTTGAGCTTTTGCCGCAGCTGGAGCGCCAGGGCGAACGGTTTGACGTGGTAATTCTGGATCCGCCGGCCTTTACCAAATCCAGAAGCTCCGTTAAGAATGCAGTAAAAGGCTACCGGGAAATCAATCTGAGGGGACTCCGGCTGGTAAAAGACGACGGTTATCTGGCCACCTGCTCCTGTTCCCACTTCATGACACCGGAGCTCTTTACCAAAACCATCCGTGAAGCGGCCACAGGCGCCCACAAACGCCTCCGCCAGGTAGAATACCGCACTCAGGCGGCAGACCATCCCATTCTATGGGCCGGGGATGAGACCTCCTATTACCTGAAATTTTACATCTTCCAGGTGTGCGAAGAAAAATAATTCCTCCGCAGCGCGGTCAGGCCAGAACCAGGCACCACAGCGGCACCGTAACCATAGACAGAATCGTTGTGAATACTACACATTTTGTAGCGAACATCTCATCTCCATTATATTTAGAAGCCAAAATAGCCGTAACACTGGCGGCCGGCATTCCCGCCAGCACCACACAAACCCCCGTTACCAGGCTGTCCACTCCAAAAAGCAGGCATCCCGCCCACACGGCAGCCGGAATCACAAACAGGCGAATTCCCGCGTAAAAGCAGGTAATCGGACTTGCCAGTGTACTCAGCTTTGCATCTGCCAACACCGTTCCCACAAACAGCATGGACAAAGATGTATTTGCGCTGCTTAAACATTCTACTGTATCACCGGCGAAGCCTGGTACCCGGATCTGAAGAAACATCAGCACAAAGCCGATAAATACCGCAGCAATACAAGGATGGGTACAGATTTTCCGGATCAGGGTTTTCCGATCCGGACACTCCGTAAAATATGTCATCCCCAGAGACCACATAACAGCTCTCTGTGGAATCAGATAAATGGATGCATAAAACAACCCCATCTGACCAAAAATCCCCTCTGCAATCGGATTGCCCAGAATACCGCCGTTGGAGGTCATAGTCGCATAAAGTAATACCTTTCGCTTCCGTTCCTCCACTCCCCGGTAAAGAAACATATTCAAAATGTAACACCCAGCCTGAATCAGGCAGGAAATGAGCAGTGCCAACGCACTGCTCTTTAAAATTTCTGCGCTCAGTTCAATTTCAAACGATTTTATAATACTGCAGGGTAATGTTACGTAAATGACCAGATCCGCCAGCATCTGTTTTCCTTCTTTCGTAATCACCCCCAAGCGCTTTAAAAAAGCCCCCAGCAGCATCAGCGTAAACAGCATTCCCTGCATCTCATACAGACCACTGAAATTCATGCGGCCGCCTCCCCTTTATCGGAATCCATTTCCCAGACATGCTTTTCCAAACTATTTTCTCAAAATCCATTTCTCGGATCTATAATAATTCCCGTATCCGTATTGACCCCGGGATTCCGGTTTCCATCCGGACTCCCGTTCTGTCCGGTGCCTCCAGTATTCCCGGAGGCAGCTCCCGTACTCTCCGCCGGATGCCCTCCATTTCCTGCCATTCCCTGGCCGGCTCCGCCGGAAACTCCCGTTCCCGGTCTCGGAATTTCCGGTTCCTTCGTTTCATCCACCATACCGCCAGGCCTCTGCTGGCCTTCAGGACCACTGGATGTTCCAGTTCCAGACTCAGTTTCTTTCTCCGACTCCGTTATTCCGGGACGGCCGGATGTTTCAAGCGGCCCTGTGCTTTCTTCCTCTGTTCCATGGCCGCCGGACGGAAATACCATATTTCCCTGCGCATCCGTCTCTCCCGGATACCGACCGCTCTCCCCGGTTTCAGTCCCAGTTCCAGTCTCCCCGGACTGCTCCGTGCCGGATTCAGATTCCGCACTTTCTTTGCTTTCCTCCAGAGATTCCTCAGCAGATACCGTCGTTTTCGGTATCGAACCTCCGCTTGTTCCCACAGAATCAATCGGCTTCGCATCTTTCGCCAGGCCGGTATCGGAAACAATTTTCTGGCTGATGGAGCGAACCATCGGTGTCGGCGTATAATTTTCATCGCCAAACAGGAATTTGTGAAGCTCCGTTACATTTTTTTCCAGCGTCTGAGGAATCACACAGGCCCCTTTTCGTGAAAATGTCACTTCGCCTCTTGCATTTGGAAAACCTGTCGTCTCTGTGATATGGTATTTCGTAATATTTCGTCCCATGGCCAGAATATCGCCAATATCTGCGCTGGTTGCCACCTGCGGAAATACAGTCTGTACCACATTGTTCAGTGTGGCCCAGTCCGCCTTCTTAGCCTTCTCAAAGGCCAGCGCAATAACTTTACGCTGCCGCTCCGTTCTTGCATAATCTGTATCCATCAAACGCAAACGCCCGTAAGCCACAGCCTGGACACCATCCAGGTGGTTCATTCCCGCAGATTTCAGCTGGGTGGATGGAACGCCAGTTGCCTTCACTGTCTCGGAAATAAAGGCATTGATATAATAAAACTCTGCCTTTGTAATCTCCACATCAATTCCACCCAGAATATTGATGGCATCTGCCACAGCCTTCCAGTTAAAAGTGGCATAATCATCAATATCCAGGTCCAAATTTTTATTCAGGGTTTTTACCGCCTGCTCCGGGCCGCCCTGCAGATAGGCTGCATTCAGCTTGTTATACTGATTTTTGTCACTGATATTCAAATACGTATCGCGGAACACTGAAACCAGACGGATCTCTCCCGTGTCCTGATTGATATTACACAACAGATTGACGTCCGAATTATTGCCTTTTCCCACCGATGAATTCCGGCTGTCCACGCCGAAAACCGCCACAGTCCAATAGCCGCGCATCTGCTCCTGCTTTTCCTCAGAAATCTCTATATTCTTTATATCATCCGGATCCCAGGGAAGACGCTGCATCAAATCCAGTTTGCTGGTCACATAGGAATATCCGGCAAATGCCAGAATCCCCATCAAAAGTACTACTTCCAGAAGAATCATACGGATTTTCCGCTTTCTCTTTTTGTCCCTTCGCTTCGCCGGATCCATATAAATACTGGATTTGTCCGTTTTCACAGACTCCTTTTCCTGCTTCCTTCTTCGGCTTTCCGATGATCCGGAACTTCGCCGCCCTGCCCGGTTTCCCAAACTGGCATCCAGCTCCCGCCGCTCCGAGCCACGGCTCTCACGGCTGAATCCTGGATCCCATCTCTTTTGACTATATCCGTTTTTTCCAGATCTCTCCTGTCCTGAAAAAGAGTCCGTAATCAGGTTAAGCCCGGATGTCTGATATCCGGGCCTTTCCTTTCTTCTTCGATTTGTGTCATGATCTCCCATTCTCTTAACCGGCTGTCGCGCTCTGCTTCTGCGTGACTGCCGGTCCACTTTCTCCTCATCATATCCCATGCAATTATCCTCGTAAAACTCCCGTTTTTAATATGCGTTTTTATTGATAAAACCCTTGAAAAACGTTAAAAACAGGATCTTAAAGTCAAATCCAAGCGTCCAGTTTTCTATATAATAAAGGTCATGCTCAATTCGTCTGGTAATGGACGTGTCTCCCCGATACCCATTGACCTGAGCCCATCCAGTCATTCCAGGACGAACCTGATGCTTAATCATATAGCGCGGAATCTCCTCCTTAAATTTTTCCACAAAGAAAGGACGTTCCGGCCTGGGGCCCACCAGACTCATATCCCCCTTCAGCACATTGAACAGCTGCGGCATCTCATCAATACTCGTTTTTCGAATAAACTTTCCCACCGGTGTAACCCGAGGATCTCCCGGCGTAGTCCACTGACTCTTCTCCTTCGCAGCCGACTGAACGGCCATAGAGCGGAATTTGTACATCTTGAATGGCTTATTGTGAAGTCCCACACGTTCCTGACTGAAGATAATCGGCCCCGGAGATGTGATTTTAATCAGCAACGCGGTTACTGCCATAATAGGAGAAAACAAAATCAGAGCCACCAGAGCCCCAAACAAATCCACTGCTCTCTTCATGGTTGCATTTACCAGACTTGTCAGCGGCACATGGCGGATATGAATGACCGGAAGACCCTGCAGGTCTTCCATAAACGGTTTTGTGGGAATAAAATTATTGTAATCTGGAATGAATTTTGTGTGTACGCCCGATTTTTCGCAGCCCGCCACAATCCGCTCCAGTTTTTCGTATTCCCGAATGCTCAAAGTAATGGCAATCTCATCCAGAGTGTTCAGCTCCAAAATAGTATCCAGATCCTGAATCTTTCCAATGACCCGAACTCCCTTATATTCTTTTCCCCACTCCTCGTGATCATCCAGAATTCCTCTGATTTTATATCCCCATTCCGGGTTTACATTGACACGGTCAATAAACCCCTCTGCCGCCCGGCTGTAGCCCACTAAAAGCAGGTGTTTCTGGTTATAACCCTTCGAGCGCATGGAGCGGAGAAAATACCGCAGAAGATTGCGCATCAGGCACTCTGCCACAATATTGATCGAAAAAAACAGAAATACCATGGAGCGGGAAAAGTTATGAAAATAATCGTTTTTCCCACCCAGATACAGAATCAGAGAAATGGCGAGAAGTCCAATGGTATTAGCCTTAAACAGGTTTGCCAGCTCCAGGCGCCGCCCCTGTACCCGCTTTGGAGTATAAAGATGGAATCCCCCATACAAAATCAGATAAAATGGCACAATAAGAATGCCGGCGGCCAGATAGACCACCGCCATAGCATTCTTATTATGCACTGTCACATTAAACCACGGCGTACCGTTTACGATAAACCAAGCCAGCCCGTAGGAGAGCAGGATGACAAACGCATCCAGCGCCACATGAAAATGATTCAGCCGTTTCTGGTTATCTTTTATCATAGTATCTCACCTGATCTTATCGTTATTCATCAAAATGTCCCGGGCCCCGGTGAACCATTTCCGCTGGCATTAGCAGAATTCCCGGCATCCTCCCTGGTCGCCACCGGGCTTTGTACGCCGCCGGCCGGGCCGTTTCCGTCCGGACGGGCCGCCGCCGTAGTAGATGGTGTCTGACTTCCGGCAGACGATTCCATCCCGGGTTTTCCAGAAGCAGTCTCACCATTATGTTTTCCGGAATTATTCGTTTTATCGGATGGCGCTGTAGACTCCTGACTTCCGGAGGGACCGCTGGGCCCGCTGCCTGGCCTGGTGGGTTTACTCTGAGCCCCCGGTCCCTCACTCCCCGGACCATCCTGGCCGTCTTCCCAGTCCTCATACCAGTCTTCGCTCCAGTCATCCAGCCACTCCTCATCTGGATCCAACATAGATTCATCAAAGGTTCCACTCTCACCGGTGGAAGATTCCGCCGACTCGTCGATGGAGGACTCCTCGGTGGACTGAGCCTCTCTTGAAGCTCTGGCTGCTTCCTCCGCCGCCTCGGCGGCCGCCTTCTCTGCCGCCCGTTTTGCTTTCCCTTTTACGTAGACGCTGGCGTTAACGCCCTGATCCACCGGAACATGACCGACCGGTTTCCCTTCTTTTGTCAGTCCCGTTACCTCTGCTATGTGGTTGCTGTACTGGCGCACATTATCCGGCACCACATAATTCTCTTCCCCGTACAGGAACGCATGCAGCTCCTTCACATTGGACTCCAGAGTCTGCGGCACTACACAGTCACCGACCTTCCCGATATCCATCTCACCTCTGGCGTTGGGGAAACCGGCTGTCTCGCTTAAATGATAGCTGGTAATATTTCTGGCCAGCGGAACCAGGTCCGTAATTGTAATATTCGTAGCCAGCTGCGGCATTACCGTGTAGAGGATGCAGTTCAGCGTTGCCCAGTCTGCCGTTTTCGCCTTCTCAAATGCCTTGCTCAGAATAATTCTCTGGCGCTCTGTTCTGGCGTAATCCGTATCTCCAAGGCGCAGACGCCCATAGGCAACCGCCTGCACGCCGTCCAAATGTACCTCTCCCGCGTGGGTCAGCTGTGTTGATCCAATTCCCGTTTCCTTTACTGTCTCCGTAATGTAGGAGTTAATCCAGGAAAACTCATTCTCACTGATGGTGATATCCACACCGCCCAGAAGATTGATGGCATCCGCCACAGCCTTCCAGTTAAATGTCGCATACTGGGTAATATTAAGTCCCAGGTTTTTATTCAGGGCCTTGACCGCCTGCTCCGGACCGCCCTGCGCATAGGCTGCGTTAATCTTATTATAAGAATTTTTGTCGTTGATATTCAGATAGCTGTCACGGAATACCGAAACCAGGCGGATCTCTCCCGTTTCCAGGTTAATGTTGGCAATAATATTTACGTCCGCATTGGTTCCCTTTCCCACCCGGAGCTGCCCGTCCACCAGGCCATCGGATTTTCTGGAGTCCACACCAAAACATGCCACTGTCATATAGCCCTTCATTCCTGCCAGCTGTTCCTCTGTCAGATTCAGATTCTTTACTTCATCCTCATTAAACTCTATCTTCTGGAGAGCGCCGAAGGTTCTCTCATACACGTACCAGCACCCGCCGATCACCAGCAGAAGCAGGATTGCCGCCACTTCCAGTGCGATGATCCTCTTTTTTCTCTTCCTCTCCGCCATCCTGGTTCGGGCGTGGCTGTTTTTTCTTCCTCCGGAAGATGAACCATTTTTCGGTCCACTGTAACTGGAGTGAAATGCCGTCCCGGATCCTCTGCTTCGGGAGTTGCTTTCCTCCGCTCCCCGGTGTCCCCGATTCCCGGTATTTCCGGCTGCATTCTGCCTGCCATGGCTGGCAGACATATTCCGTCTCCGTTCTCTGCGGGCGCGCATCCGCTCCAGTTCATCGTCTTCGTAATTCATAAGATACCTCAACTTTCGCTTTCTTTCTTCCTCATCCGCCTCAAGGCAAACTCATACACATACAGGAAGGCCCCGGCTATAAGTTCCAGTTCAATAGCCGCATACTGTTTCAGGTTTTTCCGACGAAACGGTACTTTTTTGCATCTTCCCGCCGTCCGAACCCCTTCCTTCAGACCCTCCAGATAGTCTTTTTCATACCCCAGTTTCCTGAAAAACAGATATTTCAGAAATATCCCCGCTGCGATCGGAACCGCATTTATGAAAAGCTGCGGCCACGGCATATTTTTATAATTTACATACACATTATTCCGCGCTGCCAGCTTTACCTTAAAAGAATTGTATCTGGAACCGCTGGTTCCGCTGCCCACATGCCATACTACGGCGCCAGGACAGTAAACATTGTCATATCCGGCAATCCTGGCTCGGTATCCCACGTCCAGATCCTCCAGATAGGCAAAATGCATTTCATCAAAATAGCCGATCTCCTCAAATACGACCCGCCTGTAAATAGCCGCACCGGCACAGGCAGAAAAAACACGGCAGGGTTTCCGAAAACGGCGGATCGGCTGCCCAACTCCCCGCTGGTACGCCCACCCCATAACCGAATACATATCCCCCGCATCGTCCAGAAGCTCCGGATGATACATCTGAATCATCCGGCTGCTGACAGAAAAAATCCGTTCTGATTGGCCAATGGCCCGAATCATCTCCGCCACATAGTATTCATCCACCCGCACATCATTGTTCAGCAAAATCACATAGGGGGTATCCGATGCCTGGATTCCTGCGTTGACCGCACCGGAAAATCCTGTATTTTCAGACAAAAAAATCGTGTCAATTTTCCGTTCCCTAAGCCACTCTGCACTCCCGTCGGTGGAACCGTTGTCCACCACCAGGATCCGAAAGTTCGGATAGGTCTGGGTTTTCAGAGAACAGATGCAATCCTCCAAAAAACGCATCCCGTTATAATTGGGAATGATAATCGTCGTCGTAATTTCCATTCTGGCTTATACCTCCAGCCGATACGGTTCCCCGATCTTCTCTTTTTTCAGATCCCGAAGGGCAAAATTGGACTTGCGCAGCGTCAGGTTCGGATTATAATAGGGATCGCCGTCCCGAAGAATTTCCGGCCATTTATCCGCAAAAATCCGGATCTCCCGATTAAACCGCGCCACCTTTTCCGGCGTGTCTTCCAGACCTCTGGATTTGGACTCATAGTGGTACAAAAGCGCGTAGGGATTATAGACCACCAGTTTTCCGGCTGCCCGCACCTTCATGCAGAAATCAATGTCATTGAAAGCCACAGCCAGCTCCTCCGAAAAGCCGCCCACGTCCTCGAACAATTTCTTCTTCGTCATCATGCAGGCCGCCGTCACGGCACTGTAATCCTGAGTGCTCATGGCGCGATGGAAATAGCTGTTTTCCGCCCGATGCAGTCCGATAAACGTGTGTCCGGCAATTCCGCCGAACCCGACAACAACTCCCGCATGCTGGATGGTATCATCCTGATACAAAAGTCTTGCACCCACTGCACCGACGTCCTCCCGCTGGCAGAGTCCCACCATCTCCTCGATGAAGTTTTCTGCAATCAGTTCTGTGTCATTGTTCAAAAAGAGAAGATACTCTCCTCTGGCAAAAGTCTCACCGAAATTATTGATGGCAGAATAATTGAATTCCCGCTCCCAGCGCACCACACGAACATTGGAAAATTCCTTCTGGATCTTCTCATAATAGGTGAAGGTCTCTTCTTTGGTGCTGTTGTTTTCTACAATAATAAACTCCACATTCCGGTAGGTGGCCCGCTCTTCGATGGCCCGCAGGCAAGTGTCCAGATCCTCGTGGTGATCCTTATTGGGAATGATGATGGATACCAGCGAATCGCCGATGATACGATAAATACTGTGGTAGATTCCGTAATCCACTCCCTTTTCCACCCGCTCCGCCTCGATTCCGACCCGCTCATAATGGGCCATAATAGCCCTGGAACCGGCCTCAAAGGCATACAGCTTACTCTCCGGGTTGCTGGCCGTGGAATCCTTATGGCAGCGCCAGTGATAGAGTACCCTGGGGATATGACAGATCTTCCCGGCTGCCTCCGTACAGCGGAAAATAAAGTCATAATCCTGCGCCCCGTCAAACTCCTGACGAAAACCGCCGACCCGGGCCGCCAAATCATGACTTACCACAAACAGGTGGCAGATATAATTAACGCTGCAAAGCAGATCAATATTGAAATCCGGCTTGAAATGCGGGTCGAATAGGGCCCCTCCGTCCATGTCCATCTTATCCTCATCGGAATACAGACAGTCGCAGTCCGGATTCTCGCACAACATCCTGGCACACTCATAAAGCGCATCCGGCGTCAGCATGTCGTCGTGATCTGCCAGAACAATATAATCTCCCGCCGCCATATCCATGGCGGCATTGGTATTTCCGGAAATCCCCTTATTTTCCCCGAGAATCACGTACTTAAAACGTCGATCCCGCTGGGCATACCGCTCCAGAACCCGCTCGGAGCTTTGTCCTCTGGGACTTCCGTCTGCCACACAGACTTCCCAGTTTTCATAGGTCTGGGCCTCGATGGAATCCAACATCTCCCGCAGATACCGATCCGGCGTCTTATAGGCCGGGATAACAATGGAAAACTTAGGCCCATATGGGATCTGCTCTGCCCGCTGCCGCTCCAGTTCTTCCTCCGTCGGCCTCGTCAGTGAGTACCATTCTCCATAATCATAATCATTGTCCAATCCCTGCAGCTTGTGCTTTGATTTGACAAGCAGGGCGCGCAGACCATTCTCCTTCCAGAAATCCAGACAGACGCGCACCGTCTCCATGTTCATCAGATCCCGGATTTTCTGCATCCGTTTGTGCGCCACGCTGCTGCGTTTTCGGATCAGATCTTCATTGTATTTTACCCGGGCGCTGCGCCCGTCACAGGTAATAATCAGATAATAATCACGCCCCCGCTCATAGGGAAACTGGATGTCAAATCCCAGTTCCCGCTCCAAAACCTGGCCGTAATAAATCTGACTCACATCATCCCGGCGTGTCGCCACATACTTAAACTCTATGGGCCTCCGGGAGGCGTCTTCTACCCGGTATGTGATCTTCGAATCCGGGGTTTTTCCGATGGCCCATCCATTGAGCTGGATGGTGTTTTCCCGGATCCGGACTACATCTACATTAAACTTCATCGCTCTTTTCGTTACCTTCCTCGTCAAAGTTGATCCGCTCTTCCTCCACCACGAGAGGCCGCTTCATAACCCTGGAATTGATCGACAGAATATACTCTCCCACCAGACCGATAAAAAAGATCTGAATCGAACCCAAAAAACACATGCCAATCAGTACCGGTGCCATACCAGCCGGAAAATCATACCAGTGGAGCAGCTTCATAATCAGATACACCACTGCCACCACCATGCTGATGGCCGCACAGACGCTTCCGAAAATCGTAGCCAGCCGCAGTCCCACTTTGGTATAGGAAGTAACGCTCAGCATGGCCGCATCGTACAGCCTGTAAAAATTGTTGTGCGTCTTTCCGGCCCGCCGCTGCGGCTGAACATAGGGGATCTCCTTGCGCTTATACCCCAGCTCCGCCACAATCCCCCTAAGAAATGGAGTCGGATCATCCAGCTGGCGCAGGATTTCGATAAAATCCCGGTCGTAAAGTCCAGAGCCTGTAAAATGCTCAATCTGCTCCACATCCGAGAGCTTTTTAATCAGTTTATAGTAACAGCTGCGGAGCCAGTACATGACCGGATTCTCCTTACTGCCTGTCTTAATGCCAATTACAATCTTATAACCATTTTCCCACTCCCGCACATACTGAGGAATCAGCTCCACCGGATCCTGAAAATCCGCCACCATACTGATGACGCAGTCTCCCGTGACCTGAAGCATCCCATAGTAGGGGGAATTAAACTGCCCAAAATTCTTGGCATTGAAAATCGCCTTAATTCTGTGATTTTCCTCACAGAGTTCCCGCAGGATAGGGCGAGTCCGATCCGTCGAGTCGTTGTCAATAAACACCAGCTCATAGTCGTACTCCGGCAACTCCCGCTCCATCGTCTCCACCACTGCCTGGCTGATGGGGCCTACATTTTCTTCCTCATTATAGCAGGGAATCAATATACTGATCTTCTTCATGAAACCATACTCTCTTTTCCAAATCAGTCTTTTTCCGCTTTTACGCTCCCTTTATTCTAAACGTCTTTCCTGCATTTGACAACCTACAATTTTCTTAACATAGTCCGAATTCCCTGGGAAAACCCCACCTCCGGTTTCCAGGAAACCACCCGTTCCATCTTTCGGATATCCGGAATCAGGCTTACGATCCCTTCTGCATTTGCCGGACGAACACCGAATTTCATCTCGCCTTTTTCACCGCAAAGTCCATACACTTCCTCCACAAATCCCCGCAAAGGGCCGGTTTCTTCCATGGGGCCGCCAAGATTGTACACACATCCATGCTCTGCCAGATTTCCCTTATATTCCGCCAGCGCCGCCAGGCCGCGGCCGGCATCCTCTATGTAAAGAAAATTCCACAGCTGCTCACAGGAAGTCATCTCCATCCGGCCTCCAGACTCAAAGGTTCTGATGCAGGACGACAGGAGCGACCAGGGGTGATCCCCCGGGCCATATACACTGAAAATCCGGACATGGCCGTAATCCATGGAAAGTTCCCGGCAAAGCCGCTCTGCCTCCCGCCGAACCTTCAGCTTCGCCGCTCCATAAGGAGAAGTAGGATGACATGGTGCCTCCTCATCCGTCAGGCTGCTTCGCAGACCGTATTCTGCCTGAGAACCCGTAAAAAGGAAACGACGACAGCCCAGAGCACCGGCTGCATGCACCGCCCCCAGTGCGTCTTCCACACTCTGCTCCTGTATGGCCTCCTGCTTTCGGGAATCACTTCCCGCCCCGCGCCATCCCATGTGAAGAAACACATCGCAAGGCTGCTGGATTTTTTCAGGAAGCCGCTGCAGCTTTCCAAGATCCTCGTATAAAATAGTAAGATTTTCTGGGAATTTTCCATTTTCTTTAAGCAAATCCGTTTTTTGGGAATTTTCCCGGAGCACTGCCAGGACCTGATGGCCTCGATCCAGAAGTTCCCGCACCGCCCCCAGTCCCACAAAACTGGTGGCACCCGTAACCACTATTCTCATCTTTCCTGCCTTCCTTATCTTCCCTACTTGTTGATTCTGGGAATTATCATGATCCGATCCATCTCCTCATCCGGCAAAAACGGAGCCAGATCCTCCAGCGGCGGGGAAACCAGCGTCCCATCCGGAAGCCGCTTTGCCGCAGATTTCGGCTCAAAATTCTGATCCAGCGTTACAAACACCTCACAGATCACCGGGCCGTCCATCGCCAGCGTTTCCTCCGTCTTTTCCCCGATTTCTTCATTATTGTGAATCGACACATAGGGGAATCCGTAGGCCCATGCCAGTTTTTCCAGGCTGGGAAAGCTTAAGTCGCCGCTGTCTACTCCGATCCCAATCAGTGGCTCACCGAAGAAATTCTTCTGGGTCTGGCGGATGGAATGATAGCCTCCATTATTGATCACAAATATTTTAATGGGCAGGTAATGACTGATCACCGTCTCCAGCTCCTGGATATTCATCTGAAGACTTCCATCTCCCGTTACCAGAATCACATCCTGACTATGATCCGCCACACAGGCCCCAATGGAAGCCGGAAGGCCATATCCCATGGAGGCAATTCCGGAATTGGAGATAAAACGCTGTCCCTTTTTCATCACATTGGCATGACCGCAGACCACATTGGCAGAGCCGTTTCCCACTACCACAATCTGATTTTCATTTAATCGTCTGCTCATCTCATGGGCAAAGGCGTACACATTAGCCTCTGTCTCCGTGCCGCCAGACAGATGGCGCGGCAAAACCACAGGGTAATCCCTCTTCCATCCCTGACAGGTGGAAAGCCACTCTTTCTGCGCTTTTATGCACTCCTCTGACATGGGAGCCGCACCGGCCAAAGTTCCATCCGCATCCAGAACACGCTCCATGGCCTCCAGAAGGTCTCTCACGTCCGCATGTACCGGCATGTCCACATGGAGCGTAGGCTTTTTCAGCTCCTCCGCATCGATATCATTGACAATCACGTAGGCAGCCCGAGCCCAGGTTGTAAAACGGTAGCCAACCTGACGAAAGCTCAGGCGGCTGCCCAGGGAAAGCACAAGATCACTGTTCTGGATGGCAAAATTGCCTGGGCGATCTCCCACGTTTCCGCCTTTTCCGATATACAGCGGATGCTCATCATAAATACAGTCAATGCTGTCCGCTCCCGTTACCACCGGAATTCCAAGCTTCTCCACCACGCGCATAAACACATCATGGGCAGAGCCGATCCGGATTCCATTTCCCGCATTGATGACCGGACGGCGGCAGGAACGCACTTTCTCGATGATCGCCCGGGCCGCTTCTTCCGAAACCGGTTTCGGCAGCAGCGCCCGATACTCCCCTTTTCCAGCCTGATCCTCCAAAATCTCCGCCTCTGAGGGCATCGCCCAGCCGGTTCCCCCCGCCTCATAGGAAACCGGATCAAATCCGATCAGATCCTCCGTCTCAATGACTGCCGCCTGCACATTCAGAGGAATATCCAGCCATGTGGGGCCCGGCCGGCCGGCCTTGGCCAGATAAAGCGCTTTTTCCATACAAAAACGAATCCGCATGGGATCGATAACCATCTCACAGTATTTTGTCATGCCCGCCACAGATTTCGTAATATCATACTCCTGATCCCCCATGGCCCGCAGATGCAGTCCCGTGCTCCTGGCCGTCGTATCGTAACGCACCTGTCCGGAAATCACAAACATGGGAATCGAATCAAGGAATCCACCGGCCACGCCGTTCATGGCGTTAATCCCCCCCGGGCCTGTGGTCACACAGACCGCTGCGATCTGATTGTGGATCCTGGCATAGGCTTCCGCTGCCATAGCGCAGGCCTGTTCATGATGGTTGTAAAAACAATGAAGTCCTTCCTGATGCCCCAGAGCATCATCCAAATGCATCGCGCCTCCTCCTGTAATCATAAACACATCCTGAATTCCATATTCCAGGAGTTTTTCTGCCATATAATTCGAAAGCTTTTTCTTCATAATCTCTATTCTCCTTCAAATAACTCCATCGCGTGTTCGCTGCCTCGCACATGAAGTATATCATATTCCGGGCCCCTGGGGAAGTGTTACAATCTTGCAAACCCACTGCTTCTTGCAGTATAATAGGAACACTTAACAGATGCGAGGTATCAATCATATGAAAATAACAGCATTTATCCCGGCCCGGATGAATTCCGTCCGCCTGCCGGGCAAAGCTCTCAAAGAAATCAACGGCCTGCCCATGGTCGTACGGGTCTGCCAGGCCGCAAGAGACAGCGGCGTATTTGACGCTATATTCGTCGCCACAGACAGCACAGAAATCGCCGAAACCTGCCGGCAGCACGGTTTTGACGCCATCATGACAGCGTCCTCCCACAAAAATCCCACCTCCCGCGTGGCAGAGGCCGCTGGCCGCTTCCAAAACGGACTGTTCGCCATGATCGGAGGCGATGAACCGCTTCTTACCGGAGAAATCATCCGCCGCTTTATCCAGCGGGCACTGCCCCTCATTGCCGATGGCGCCGCCCCCCCCTCTGACAATCTGGAAAACCGGCCGGCCTTTGCCGTCAACGCCATGGCCCCTCTCCGCACAAAATCCGAGGCAGACAACCCTTCCGCGATCAAGGTGGTCTACGGCCAGGGCGGACGCGGCCTCTACCTGTCCCGCAGTCCCATCCCATTCCGGCACAGCGATTCCCCCGCACAGCCGAAAAAATTTGTCAGTATCGGCCTATACACCGCCAAAGCGCTCGAGTTTTTCTGCCAGGCTGCGCCAGGGGCGCTGGAGCAGGCGGAGCATATTGATCTGCTGCGGTTTCTGGAACACGGAAAATCCATCCGTTTCCTCGACATACCGGGGCAAACCTGCTCCGTGGATACACAGGAAGATCTGGAAACCGTGCGCCGCCTGGCCGCATCCCATTCCCAAAATGCCCACAGGGGCCGCTATCGCGCTATTCTCTTTGACCTGGACGGCACGCTTCTCAATACGGCAGAAGGAGTTTTCTCCAGCGTCCGTCACACCGTAGAAGCGCTGCATTACCCGCCCCTGGAGGAAGAGATACTCCGAACCTTCATTGGCCCACCGGTCAAACAGTCCCTGATCCGGGTCTATGGCCTGAACGAGCAGGAGGCGGACCGGGCCACCAACCTGTTCCGAGACCGGTATAAAAATCACGACCTTTTAAAGGCCGAACCATATCCCGGAATTCTGGAACTCATGGCCCGGCTGCGGGAAGAAGGCTTTCTCATTGGCGTCTCCACGCTGAAGCGGGAAGATTACGCCCTTACCATTCTGGAACACTTTCAGATAGCACCGCTCTGTGATGTCATCTGCGGCAGCGACTTTGCCAGCAAAATGACGAAAGCTGACGTCATCCGCAAATGCCTGCAGACTCTGAACCTCTCGCCTGATGAGGCGGTGCTGATCGGCGACACCGGCTCCGACGGAACCGGTGCTCTGGAAACCGGTGTCGACCTCATTGGCGTGACCTACGGTTTCGGCCCCACCGAGTCTTCCGGCTGGCAGAAATTTTCTCCGATCCTGGTGGCAGAAACAGCTGGCCAGATCCGGGATTTTCTGATGGAAAACGGGCAAATCAAAACTGGAAAGGAAGATCGTATACATGAAGGAAATTAAATTACTGGACTGTACTCTGCGGGATGGCGGGTACGTCAATGACTGGAATTTTGGTCACGACAATATTATAACGATTTTTGAGCGCCTGATCAGCGCCGGTGTGGATGTTCTGGAAATCGGTTTTCTGGACGACAGGCGCCCTTACGACCGAAATCGCACCATCATGCCAGACACTGCCTCTGCAGACCGGATTTTCGGAACGCTTGACAAAGGCAATACCCGCATCGTTGCCATGATCGATTACGGAACCTGCCAGATCGAACATGTGAGTCCCTGCGCAGACTCCTGCATTGACGGAATCCGGGTTATTTTCAAAAAACACGTGATGCACGAAGCCATCGCCTTCTGCCATCAGATCAAAAAACTGGGGTATCAGGTTTTCGTCCAGGCCGTCTCCATTACCAGCTATTCCGACCGGGAACTTCTGGATCTGGTGGATCTGGTCAACGAGCTGAACCCCTACGCCCTCTCTCTGGTGGACACCTACGGCCTGCTGCACCAGGACAACCTGCTGCACTATTTCCGGCTTCTCAACTACAACCTGAACCCGGAAATTGCCATCGGCTACCACTCCCACAATAATTTCCAGCTGGCCTATTCCAACAGCATGGAGGTTCTCAAAGAACCGGTCAACCGCACGGTTCTTATTGACGCCTCTCTCTACGGAATGGGAAAAAGCGCTGGAAACCTGCCCATTGAACTGATCTCCATGTTCCTGAATACCAGCTGCGGGCGCAATTTCCAGGTCAGCCAGCTTTTGGAGGCCATTGATATCAGCATTATGCCCATTTACCAGAAAAGCCCCTGGGGATATAACCTGTTCTTCTATATCTCCGCCTCCAACCACTGCCACCCCAATTACGTCCGTTTTCTCATGGACAAGAACACCCTGTCCCTGAAATCTATCAACGCCATTCTGGAAACCATTGAACCGGAAAAAAAGCTGCTGTACGATAAAGATTATGTGGAGCAGCTTTATGTCAGCTACCAGAGTATGGAATGCTGCGATGAAACGGATCTGGCCGCCCTCCGGGCCTCCTGGGAAAACCGCCCGCTGCTTCTGCTGGGGCCCGGGGCAAATATGGAGCTTCAGAAAGACAGAATCCAGGACTATATCCGCCGGGTGTCCCCCCTTGTAGTGGCAGTGAATTTTATCCCGGAAGATATCAAAATCCACTATGCCTTTTTAAGCAACTCCCGGCGTTACGTGCAGCTCAACAACCGCCTGCTGGAGCTCTCCCAGGCAGCGGACACCCCCGGCGAACCGGTGCGCATCATTGCCACCTCCAATGTAACGAATGTGAAGAACAATCATTTTGACTATACCCTCAACTACAGCGCCCTCATTGACCGGAATGCGGAAATCGTTGATAACTCCTTCGTCATGCTGCTCCATGTGCTGGCCAGGACTGGCGTTCGCCATGCCGCCTGCGCCGGCTTTGACGGCTACACCGTACACGGAGAAAATTATTTTAATTCTGATATGGATTACCGCATTGCCCGTGAAAAATCCGAGAGCATTAACCAGTATGTCCGCGATATCCTAGAGCAGCTGCAGGATCAGCTGACGCTTGATTTCCTGACGGACTCCCACTATACCTCCCCCTCCGGACCGGCTGGAGACGCCAGATAACGAGAAAGAAGCAAGATATCAGGCCGCACCGGCTGCGGCCTGGCTCACTGCAAAACTCTTCCACTGCTTCCAGCAACCCTCACTATCTTTTCTCGCCACGATTCGCTATAATAACCGCGTAATGCAACGATGGATTTTCGGCCAGGCACTGAGAAAAGAAAAAGGAGAGATTAAAGCATGCAGAAGCAGACAAAATTGATGGCTGTATTATCCGCTGCCGCCGTGATGGCAGCAGCTGCACCAATGGCAACGGGTTTTCAGGGAGTCCACACGGCTCTGGCAGCCGGAAACGGCTGGGTGGAGGAGGACGGCACATGGCGGTTCTACGATGAGGACGGTTATCTGGAATCCAATACCTGGAAAAAACGAGACAGCGACTGGTATTATCTGGACGAAGACGGTGAGATTGCCGTAAATCAGAGAATTGACGAATATTATGTAAATGATCAGGGACGCATGGTGAAAAACCAGTGGGTATCCGCAGATGATGAACAAACCTGGGACAGTCCCGACTCCCCTGATGCCGGCAACTGGCTTTATTTTGGAAAAGACGGAAAAATCGTAACATCCAGATGGATGGCCATTAACGGAAAAACCTATTACTTCGATGAAGACGGCATCATGATGACCGGACTTCTGGAACTGGATGGCCACACCTACTATCTGGGCGGAGAACACGACGGCGCCCGGAAAACCGGCTGGATTCTCCTGGAAACCATGACGCAGGATACAGACGATGAGGATATCTGGTGCTACTTTGACAGCGACGGGCGCATGGTTGTAAACCAGATGGACCGCAAAATTGACGGCGCCTACTACACGTTCCTGGATGGGCAGATGCAGACCGGATGGGTCAACATCAAAGAAGCCGGTTTTCTCCCGGAAGGCGAAGCAGCTACGTCATCCGACGCCATCGCCACCTCCATTGAGCACTACCGTTACTATGATGAGGAATCCGGACGCCGGGTTTCCGGCTGGCTGACCACCACTGGCGCTCCCGGCATCAGCGAAGACGACGAAGAGTACTCCTTCTATTTTAAAAACGGCGAAGCATTTCATGCCGATCAGGGACTCGAAATCTTCACCATTAACTCCCAGCGCTACTGTTTCAACGAAAAGGGAGAAATGCAGACCGGCCTGCAGACGCTGGCCGGGAAAGATCAGTCGGAGACCGTCTACTATTTTGGGGATGACGGCGTCATGAAAACCGGAAAGCAGACCATTTACAATGAGGATCTGGAGGAAAATCAGACCTGGTACTTCCACACCAAAGGTTCTAAGAAAGGGCAGGGATATCACGGCGAACGGGACGGCCAGGTTTACGTAAACGGACTTTTAAAGAAAGCCGATCCGGAACTGCGATATGAACCAGTCGCCGTCGGAGAAAGACAGTATCTCGTAAACACCAGCGGCGCCATCCAGAAAGCCAGCGCTTCCTCCACCTCTTCTTCCCGCCCGGAACTGGGAAAAGGATTTAAAGATATTAAAGACACCAATGATACCGTCTGGACAGTTGACAGTTCTGGAATCATCCAGTAATATAATATTGCATCCGTTCAAAAATACCGTAGGCCGCCTGTCGGAACCGCGGTATTTTTTATCAAAAAATGGTCACATTTTCCCATCCTTATACGTTTATAAAATGGAGAAAACACCTGAACAGGAGATGAATCTATGCGTGAACTAACTGTTTATTATTGTCCAAAATGCGGCCATTACGGCTTTTTCCAGCTTTCCGGAAATGCCGTATGCCCTATCTGCTCCGTTCCTATGGCTGTTCTGCCCATCAGCTACCAGCAGTTCATGGATCTGGATCATGCCACCCGGCGCCGGCTCATATCCAGACAGCTGACAGAAAGCAATCCGCTCAGTACTCTGACCGGCCTGGACAGCGCCGCGGCGAAAGCGGACGCAGAACAGACAGATGCCGCTATTCTTCTAGCCAACCGGAGAGTAGCCAGGGAGACCTCTCCCGCTGCAGGCATCGCGGAAAAAACAGCAAGGGAAAATGCTATGGCCGAGGAAATTTCCAGGCTGCGCCAGAAAAATACGGAACTGGAGCACACTGTTTCATGGATGCATGACATGATCTGGGAACTTACCCATCGGCTTCACAACAATTAAAACAACTGCCCCAGGCACACAAAAAGAAGCATTCCGAAGGAATCCGAGTTATTTCATTCCGATTCCTTCGAAACGCTTCTTTTTCATTTCCAGAATGCAGTCCCCAAATGGCCTGTCCGCTGCTACATGGCCTGACGCTCCTGGCCGTCTGATGTCACTACATATCGGCCGATCAACAGATTCATACTGCTTCGCAGCTGCATTACTGTCTGGAACAGAACTTCTACCTCTTCTCTGAGTTTTGCATTCTCCTCCTCGAGCAAAGCGACACGCTTAGCCTCATCCATTGCCCATCCTCCTTTTTAGCAAAAAATTTCTACTTTTATTTATACGCGCTTTTAGCGAAAAAAGGAAGAGGTTTTGATCGCAAGTTTCGACAGCATTCTACCATTACAGAATCATACAGCCAATTACCGGCTTTTCCAAGCTCCTTACCACATCCAATTCCTGTTCGATGGCAGCAAATCCGGAAATATTCCGCTTCTCCACCAAAATCACTCCGTCACATCCAGGCACTTTGCGGATCGCGCCGGCGCTGCGTCCCAGATCTCCTCCAATCGCCAGGGAAACACCCGGCATATTGACGGCCAATCCATCCCGGACCATCTCTAAAAGCGCCTCGTCTACCGTTCCAACCAGAAGGACTTCCCGCACATTCCCCATATGGTTCTCTGCATTGGCCGCTGCAACCTCAAACAGCTGGCTGTCCTCCATCTCCCGGTCTCTTCCGCTCTCCAGACGATTGATAAAACGATCCACAAAGGCAAAAGCGCCCCTCTCCTGGCGGTTAAATACCCCCAGAACCGGCACGCCATAACGGCGCTTCAATTCTCTGGCGCTAACCAGCCTGTCGCTCATCAAAAAGGCCACACATACAAAGAACACCACCAGAAATGCCCCAAGGACTCCGCCCAGAATGGCGTATTTCACACCGCTCTTCATCACACTGGCGCTGTTCATCAGCGTATTGGCCGGCTCCTCCAAACCCTTCAGCTCTTCTGTTTTTTCCGTCAGGCTGGTATCCAGCTGATCCATGGTCACAGAAAATTCCTTTTGTTTCTTATCCAGCTCCAAATCTACAGATACAAAACTGGACTCGTCCACCACATTGATGGAATGCATTCCAATGGCTTCCGTCATTTTTTCTCCGGAGTTCTCAATGCTTTCCCGAATATAGGACATTACCTCAGAAGCCCGCTCTTTTGTATCGCCGATTACCCGGATATCCAGCATACAGTTATCGTAATCCACTTCAATCGTTACCAATTCCTTCAGGTACCGGAGATTCATGGAATCTTTCATCTTGCCCAGCACGTAATTGTACATCTCCCCATTCTGAGCAATGTTCATATAACCTTTCAGAATGCTGGCTGACGTATCCGGGTTCTGATAAGACATCCCCGGCAAAATCACATAATCCGTTCCAACATAGTAGCTAACCGTCTCCACATACACATCGTAGGGGTTGATATTCATGAGAATGGAATTTTCCCGGTAATTCTGCTGATCCTGGATATTCGTCTCAATATTCTCAATCTCCTTTTCCAACCGCCCTTTTGTCATTTCGTACTGCTCCATGCTCTCCGCATAGGCCTTTTGATTCTCCGCCACATACGCCTCATCCCGCATCTGGCCAAACCCTTTTACCACCTTAAATCCGCCCAGAAGTACGGCAAACAGAATGGCTGCCGCTAAAATCAGGCGCCATTTCCGAAGTACTGCAAACATCAGATCCTTCAGGTCAATCTCCTGTTCATAGTTATTGTTCTGGTTCATAAATGCCTATCCTCCCATCTTATTCTGTCATCGTCTGTCAACTTCTGTCTTTCCGCTTTCTTTTATCCCGAAGTTTTTATCTCTCCGTTCATTCACAGTTCCGTCCGATTTAGGCCGGTAGGTGGTCACGATCCGCTGTACTGCTGCCTTAATGCCCATCTCGTCCCGATTCGCTTCTTCATAAAGTTCATCCAGCTGATGACGGAATAATTCCTCGTCAAAATCAATGGGTTTACCAATATGGATCAGCCGGTTCGGCGTATCCTGCAACCCCTCTTCATCCATCAAAAGTTCCTCATACAGCTTTTCCCCAGGGCGCAGACCAGTAAATTCAATCATAATATCTTCCCCCGGCGTATAGCCGGAAAGACGGATCAGATTTTTTGCCAAATCCAAAATCCGAACTGGCTCTCCCATATCCAAGACAAAAATCTCCCCGCCTTTCGCATAAGCGCCTGCCTGCAGAACCAGGGAAACCGCCTCAGGAATCGTCATAAAATAGCGAATAATATCCGGATGGGTAACCGTAACCGGTCCGCCCTCCGCGATCTGGCGCTTAAACAGCGGGATAACAGAGCCGTTGCTGCCCAGCACGTTTCCAAACCGCACTGCCACAAAATCCGTTTCCGACTCCCGATTCAGCATCTGCACTACCATCTCACACATCCGCTTCGACGCGCCCATGATATTCGTGGGGTTGACCGCCTTATCTGTGGAAATCAAAACAAACCGCTCCGCCCCATAGCGGCTGGCCGCCTTTGCAGTCTTATATGTACCGAACACATTATTTTTTATAGCCTCATTGGGACTGTCCTCCATCAGCGGAACGTGTTTATGCGCCGCCGCATGATACACAATCTGAGGCCGGTAATGCTCAAAAATACTGTTAATCCGATGCGTATTCCGTACCGAACCAATCAAAACCTCCAGATCCAGCTCCGGATAACCTCGCTTCAGTTCCTGCTGGATTTCATAGGCATTATTTTCATAAATATCAAGAATAATCAATTTTTTCGGATTATGGCTGGCGATCTGCCTGCAAAGTTCACTGCCAATGGAACCGCCTCCGCCTGTGACTAAAATCACCTTATTGCTGACATACCCCATAATCTCGTCCAGGTTGACCCGTATCGGGTCGCGGCCCAGCAGATCCTCAATCTGCACCTCCCGCAGCTTCGAAACGCTGACCTCCCCATTTAAAAGCTGATAAATGCCAGGCAGGATCTTCAGCTGACAATCCGTCTCCCGGCAGATTTCCAGAATCTTTTTGACCTCCTGAGCAGGAGCAGACGGCACTGCCACATAAATCCGATCCACTCGGTATTTTTCCACCAGCTGCGGGATATCATAGCGATTTCCGGCAATGGGGACTCCATTCAGGAACTTGCCGATCTTATTCTTGTCATCATCGGCAAAACAGACAACCTTTCCATGGGCCAGTTCACTGGTCTCCATCTCCTTCAGGATAACCGAGCCTGAAGTCCCAGCTCCCACAATCAGAACCCGGCTGTCCTCCCCGCCTCCATAGCGCCGAAACAGCGCTCTGTAAATGCGGTAAGAAAGACGCACCACACCTTCACAGCCTGTCAAAATAATAAAGCTAATGGCAAAATAACTTCTGGGCACCGTCAGCTGAAGCATAGTCATGCCGGCAATCTGGCACAAGCTAGCCATTCCGCAAGCCAGGACAATATGGCAGACTTCCCGGATCCCCGCCACACTCCACATGGAAGAGTACAGCCTCATCACATAAAAAATCAAAATGGTAATGCACGTATGAAGCGCCGCATATGCCAACACAGCATTCACATAATTGACCGGAATCGAATTCAAATGCATATCAAAGCGCATCCAGAGTCCCATAAAACTGCTGAACTGAATTACCATGATATCCACCAGAAGCAGAATCATCATCCTGATTTTTTTATCTCTTGGCATCATTTTCTCAAACATAATCTGTATCCCGTAACTTTCTTATGGTATTTATACAGCTGCAGTGTTTGCCGTCTCAGGCCTGCGCCGCATTCACAGTCTTCTCCCCGTTCCCGGAAGCGGCATCCGCTTCATCCTTCTCGGCCTTTTCCTGCCTTACCGCAGCCAGGCCAACTGCTAACAGCGCCCACATAAGCGGCGTGGCAATGGGAAGATTGATATTGACAATCGCCTGCGTTCCATAACACAAAACAGCCAGCGCCGGGGCCAGCACCCACTGGAGTTCTGCCCTGTTCTTCATGCTCATCCTGCATCCCCGCAGCATCCTCCGGAACGCATCTGCCAGAAACACTAAATATGCTGCCAAAGCCAAAGGCCCCATGGTAACCAAATACTGTAAATATTCATTGTGGGCACTCTCGTAAAAAACGCCCTGGGTTGCTATGGCCTCCTCCCGGAAATCCCAGGTAAGAATACCGAAGGTATCCGGGCCAAAGCCAAACAGTTTATGCAGAAACGGCTGCTTCATGTAAGACTCCCAGCCGATCCGCCAGCAATACCCCCGGTTCGTCCCCCACGTATCATTAAACACCACATATCTGGCAATGGGAGCATACCGCTCCGGATGGCTGCCAAAATTTGCATCATAAAGCACATACGCTACCGCAACCGTACAGACAGCAAGAAACACCGACCACAAGATCACCGGCATCTTTCCTGTATATCCGTTTCCTCCCTTCCGGCAAACCATCAGGGTCACTCCATATAATACCGCAGTAATTCCCCACAATGCAATAACAATAACTTCCAGATGCTCATACTTCACAAGGAAGTCAAACAGACCACTGAGGCCGATCACCTGCCCCGCTTTCTGGATATTGATCACATCGATCACTTTAATAACCTCCATAAACGAGGCCGCCAACAGAGCATAATCCGCGATCCCTTTCCAGGTTCTAAACAGAACCAGCGGAAGAACCGCAAACAGAATTCCCAACGCCAGATATGCATTGTCACTCTGGCCTGTTACGATGGCAAAAAATGCGATCAGGATTACCGCATAGTACCAGATACGGCGAAACCACTTCGCCTCCGTCACAAACAGGCCGCAGGCCACTGCCATAGCCAAAGCCACAAACGCCGTATAGGTGTTAATATTTCCCATGGTAGACGTAAAGCTGTCCAGCTGATCGCTCTCCACTCCTGTTTTCCAGTGCAGAATATCCATGCGGAAGTAATCCGTAATCCCGAACAGGCATACCAGAACCGACGATAACAAAAATATGTCCAAATACAACCGTTTCATCCGTCCCAGCTTGCCAACCACAAAAACACTGAGCACATACAAACTGATTAGAAACAGACCACTGAATCGCCCCTCATTCCCCCAGAACGACTCATACAGATAATCCGATAATACCGTGGAAACGGCTGCCAGCAGCCAGAACACCGCCAGCGCCTTATAAACCAACGGCTGCTTCTTTAAATTTTCAATCCGAAATTTATCAAAAAACGCTTTAGCCAGTGTTCCTCCATACTCCCTCCGATCTACAAACCAGAACACCAGTGCCGCCACCAGGCAGACAATCAAAAGCGCTGCTGTCGCCATCCAGTAGAATCGGTACTTGGCTACCAGTATATTAAAATAATAATCCTCAAAATATAAGGGAAATACTCCAAAAATCACACACAAATATACCGCAATAATCGTCGCATATATTTTTCCCGCCACTGTCTTAAGACCCTCTGGGTCCTTTTTCGGTACAGTACTCGTCATATCCCATACTCTCCTCTTACTTCCTGAAAATACAAACAAAACCCGTAAAAGCAGGCTTTTACAGTATATCATCTGTCCGTCGCTAAATCAACCTTCCCTCTCCTCATTCCGCATGCCCAAACATTTAATTTTTTATGAAGATAAATAAAACTGGCTTTTCCCGGAAAATAAACACAATTTCAATCCGTCCCGCGCAAACATTCCCTTACCCGAACCTTCCCTGAACAGCATGTACAAAAGCATCCAAAGTTATTCCAGTTCAGAAATAATATCCCATCCCTGAACCATCTTAAGATTGCATCGTGTACATCCAAAATGCAGCACAGACACTAAAAAGAATTATAACAGACACCGTTGACATCCCACTCTCTCGCCTGTATGATGTGAATCACAAATCTGCGTTTTTCTATCGCCCCTTTCCAGGATCCGCAAAACCAGCCCTGTTTTGCAGAATATTTCGCAGATCCATTTCCAGCGGCACTCATTTCTTCCTTATTTTTCAGCTCTTCTCACGCTTCTGCCCTCTTCCTTTTCATACTTTTTCTTATCCGAAGTATAATGGCCTCGTAATGCAGTTAGGAATTTCGAG
>CALAAS010000009.1 GCA_937885015.1 uncultured Clostridium sp. | reverse complement strand
GGTTCTCTCTGTTGTTGTTCTCAGCAGCAACTTTTATAGTCTATCATAAGTTTGCTGTTTTGTCAACAACTTTTTTATTTTTTTGAATCAAGTCTTTCTGCTGATCCATACCCTTTTTGTAAGGGCGAGTATTATGATACCAGATGCTTTGACATTTGTCAACCATAATTTCCCTTTTTTCTCTTTATCTTTTCATAAACTCACTTGCAAAGTTAAATTCCACCCCTCTGTGGAATTTAATCTTACAAATCTATCTTCCATCAACCATGGAATTTAATCTTTCCAAACTTTCCGCTAAAATCTTTCTATAAACATGGCTGCTTCCGCCCAGCAGGAAAGAAGTCCTAATGACTGCCGCCTGGCCTTTCTGCATCAATACTCTGCACAGATGGTTTGTCCGGAATGTTCCTTTCACAAAGGACGGTTCTGCTGATCCTGCGGCAAATGCTCCTCTTCCTGCATCCTTTACGAAACCCGAGCTGGCTTTGCTCTTTCTGAAAGCGAACTCAGACAGATCGACGACATCGTTTCCCCGCGTTTAAGAAAAGGGAATTCCCTTCATCATATCGCTGTCCATCATGCGGATGAGCTTATGAAATCAGAACAGACTCTTTATTCTTATATCAACAACGGACTCTTTACCGCCAGGAACATTGATATGCCGCGCACGGTCTGTATGCGGCCCAGAAAACATTTTTCCCAAAACCTCAAAGCGGACAAGACCTGCCTTGTAGGGCGTGACTTTTCCTGCTTCCAGGCTTATATAAAAGAGCATCCGGATTTATCCGTTCGTCAGATTGATTCTGTTGAAGGGGTTAGAGGCGGCGCGGTCCTTCTTACCATCCATTTCGTGGAACAGGGATTACAGCTTGCTTTTCTCAGGAAACGAAACGCTTCCCAGCCGGTCATTGATATTTTCAACCGCCTATACCTGGAACTTGGTCCCGATGTTTTCGTAGCGATTTTCCCCCTGCTGTTAGCGGATAACGAAAGTGAATTCTCCAATCCTTCTGCGATCGAATTTGATGCCCAGGGAAATCTTCGCACAAAGCTGTTCTACTGCAATGCCAGTGCTCCTTATCAAAAAGGCAGCTGCGAAAACAACCATGAAATGATCTGCCGGATCATTCCAATGGGGGAAAGATATCGGACAATATACGCAGGAGCAGATTCACATCATGATGAGTCATATCAATTCCTATGCAAGAAAGAAGCTGAATTTATGAATAAAACAGAGAGCCTCCATCCGGAATGCTCCCTGTTCTATATCTAATCTATTTTTACTGAATCTGGATTCTTCCCTGTCCGGTCGGGTCTGCATATTCCTCTCCAACAGTTTCATCCGACAGTCTGCTGATATATGCAGACAATACGTCCACATCCGTCATTACCTCATCCCGGATTATTTCGCTATTCTTAAACATGGACATACCATCCCCCCCTGCCTTCAGCATATAGTTGTGAGATGCCAGTGTGTAGGTTCTGCCCAAATCCAACGCTTCACCATTTACAAGAATATCAGAAACCCGATACTCTCCGTCAACTCGAAGAAAACTCCCCTTATCATCCGTTACCACAGAAGAGGGAATCGACGAATGGATTACATACGAAATTCCCGATACGTGCATAAAACTCCCGCTTTCTTCCGGATAGTAGCGGCATGCCATCTCCAGTGCGTCTTTAATCTGCTGACCCGTCACCTGAATCACACAGGCCATGTTTCCATAAGGATATACCGCAAGCGCATCATAATATGTAATATTTCCCGGCTGAAGATCTGAGCGAATTCCTCCGCCATTCATGAAACCAATATCCGCTTCAAGCACATTTCTGAAAGCATCTGCACAGAAATCTCCCAGATTCGTTTCTTTGTTTCTCACAGCTCGCAGACCTGTGACCGGATCCGTGGTCGTCAAAAGAACTTTATTTTTTCCCAAAACTACTTTCATGCTCTCTTCATACTGGCTCTTAATCTCTTCTATATACGCTTTTGTAGCCGCATCTACTGCTTTTCCCTCTTCCGTAATCCGAGCTTCCCATGGAATTCGAATTGTAAGTCCAACCCGCACAATATTCGGATTACGAATCATGTCCCGATTAGCTTCAAAAATCTCACGCCATCGCCGTTGAGATCCCAGTTCCCGCTGGGCAACCCGAGCCAGAGAATCTCCCTGGCGCACTTGATAGGCCTTTTCTCCAGAAACTGCCGGTACCTCCGAAATCAATTCTGCTGTGATGGAACCATCTTCCTGAATCGTCATTTTTCCAATGTTCTCCAGCTGTGTCCCAGTCTGACTGATCAGAACCTCGTTTCCTTTTTTATTTTTCAAGATCTTTGCGGCAACGGTTTCATGGGAATGGCCATCAATGACTGCATCAATTCCATGAGTGGCTGCCACAACCGCGTCCGAAGACCAGTACGGGGTTACTCCGTTTTCTCCGAGATGGCCTACTGCAATCACATAATCCGCTCCCTCAGCGCGAGCCTGATCTACTGCGTTCTGTACCTGGGTATACAGCGCATTTCCCGTGTCATCTTCACAGAATCCATAAATAAAATTCCCTGCTTCATCCTGAAAATACCGGGGGGAAGATTTGGAAAAGCTTTCCGGTGTTGTTATACCCAGAAATGCCACCTGAACATCCCCATATTCTTCCATTTTATATGGTTCAAACACCGTTTTTCCCGTTCGCAAATCCATAAAATTGCAGGAATAATAACCACATTCCAGTTTGTTCGCCAATTCCAGGAAACGCGGAACACCGTAATCAAATTCATGATTACCCGGCACTGCCACATCGTAACCGACATAGTTCATCAAATCCGTCAGATACGCTCCCTCTGACAGTGTTCCTATGGGTGCCCCCTGAATCGCATCTCCTGCATCCACCAGCGCCACATAGGGCGTTTCTGTCTCTGCCTGCTGCTTATAAAGGGCCAGGCCTGCATACCCAATCTGTTCATCCACCCTGCAGTGAACATCATTCGTGTATAAAATTACTATTTCTTCCCCATCCGCAGCTGGTTCCCCTGCCCAGACGCTCCCCATTTCCTGGCCAACTCCCACTGCTGTCAACACAACGGCCACGGCTATTCCTGACCAACGCCTACTTCTGTCTTTTCTTTTTCTCATACTCTTTTCTACCTCCCTTCTTCATCTGTATTTGCTACAGTGCATTTTTGCTTTTTCATGAAAATCCTGCACAAATTTTTTCTTCTGCCAACACGCGTTCTGAAAAACAAAAATGAGCCTGCCGGTGGCGGCCGGACAGGCTCTGAGAGTAAATAAATATGACTTCCTTATTTTATAAAACTTTTTTACAGATTTCAAGGTTATAAATCATATTTTTTACCCTTTTCGCATTCCCGTCCTTTCAATTGATACAGATATTTCTTAATCTCTTTTACTTATCACTATGCCACCAGTTTTTATCATCTATATTGGAATAATATCTTTGAATCGGAACGATAGAGCCATTTCGAATCTCAAATACTTCCCAGATAACCCCCGGCCGATTAGCCGGTACCGCAAAGGAGGCTGCAAGACCACCTTCCGTATAAACATTGACCATGGCTCCTGAATTCGATAAATCATAGGAGGTAGGTAAGTCACTGCTGCAGTTGGTAAAATCTGCCACATAGTATTTATATAGTCCATCTTTCAAGATCGGAATTGTCATGGTTTCCGGACCGAAGCTGCTGGTATCATCCACATCCAGATTATTTCCCACTGAATCCTGTTTATTTCCATACCAGATATGGTATGTCGTATCGCCAAATGCGCTGTCATATGGTGTAAATAAGTGAGAGTCCAGATCCGACGGAATTTCTCCCCATGTCAAAACGACCCGAACTTCACCGGACGCCAGCTTGGGAGACGCATTCATCTGCACTGCCCCCATCCCCCGTCTCACGGCAAAATTGTAATAGGTGTTATCATAGCCTGTCTTTTGAACCTCCGCTGTATACATACCCGGGTCCAATTCTATCGACAGACTGCCGCCAGAATCGGCTGTTCCCTGGATCTCGGCTGTCCCCGTCTTATGGTTCATGCCCCGGCGTATATATATAGTAGCATTGCTAAGCCTCTCCATTCCATTTCCATCTGATGCATAATTAAGGGCATCGTAAGCCTGAAGATTGACCGGAAACTTCTCCCCACTGTTTTTTACCATATAAACTGGACTCTGATATTCGGAGAGAGTCTCATCACTAATCTGAATTCCGTAAAGCTGCACTGGGACGCATGTCTCATAGGAAACGTGCATCTGATAACCATACTGCTCTGCTGGAACTGTAATCCTATAAAGACCCGTTTCGTCAGTAGCAGCCAGATATAAATTGTCTCCTCCCTCAGCATCCTGCAGCATAACGGCCGCATTCATCAGGGGCGCTCCATCCTCATCATACACATATCCCGTAATTTCACTGAGGCTTTCCGCTGCCAGAACAACCCGGTATGTATTATACGCCGCATTAATCATTCTGCGTTCCATAACATTATAATTCTCCTGCTGTTGCGTGCTCAGAGAATTATATAGAAAAACACTTCCAGCTGGATTACTTCCCTCATTGGCAGAGGCCTGGCCCAGAACGTAATTTGTCTGTGCACCGCCCGATACGGTTCTCCACTTAGTCATGCAATCCTGATAAAAATAAAACCGTTTACCATCTTTCGTCGGTACTGCATAAGAAGGCACATAATTCGTATCATTTCTGACGAAAATGAAACTGACTTTTCCGTTATCATCATAGTAATAATCCGTTATCTCCAGATAATTTTCAAAATATTCTATGCTGACAATTTTATTCACATTTCCATTGACCGGACTGGCATAAATCTCATATTCCATTTTATTGCCAGTCACAGCATTCTTTAGAATCTTTCTGCGAATCTCATACCCATTGATTTTTCCATCAGATGAACTGTCTGGGTTTACATCCTCTAATGTATAAAAGAGTGTGCGATCCCAGGCATAATTCATATTGCGAATACCCGGCTCATAATTTTCCTCAAATACATCGATGGTCTGTTCAAAGCTGCTTTCTGACCCGGAATTGCATTTTGCAATGGTTCTGGCCCATTCTGTATCTACAATCTGCATATCAGCAGACACAGGTTCTATTGTTTCTTCATTCTCACCGTTCCTATCTTTCCCATCTTCCCTTCCTGACTCAGCTGCGGATTCTTCTCCCCGTTCTGCCTCCGTCCCTGAACTTTCCGACAATGTACTTCCATTTTTTTCTGCATACAAACGCCCTGCAAAAATTCCTCCTCCAGCAGCTGCAGCCAGAATCCCCAGGCCTGCCAGAAACAATACTATGCGGTTCTTTTTCTTCGGTTCCGCTTTTTCTTGATTTTCTCGATCTTCTTGGCTTTCTTGCTGTTCTTGATTTCTTAAATCCGAAGAATTTTCCTCCACTGTTTTTTCTTCTTCCTCTGGCAATTCTGTCCTAATTTTTTCTTTTTCAGAATTCTCCTTCGCTGTTTTTCTTACCATTGTACCACAGTATGGACACGCTCGATCATCATCCTGCAGTTCTTTTCCGCAATGTCTGCAAAACATACTCTCCCCCTCCTTTTATAAACAGTCTATCATCCCCTGTCTTTTTTTGCAATGAATAAATATAGTTGTCTGTCAAGAACACTCTACCCCATACAGATAAAACAAAAACAGCGGAAGTCCTTATAAATCAAGACTTCCGCTGTAAATAAAAAGAGCGCGAGACGGGACTCGAACCCGCGGCCCCGACCTTGGCAAGG
>CALAAS010000008.1 GCA_937885015.1 uncultured Clostridium sp. | reverse complement strand
GTGATAACATCGGTGCTCTGCTTCGTGGTGTTCAGAGAAACGAGATCCAGAGAGGTCAGTGTCTGGTTAAACCGGGTTCCGTAAAGTGCCACAACAAGTTTACGGCTCAGGTTTACGTTCTGACCAAAGACGAGGGTGGTCGTCACACTCCGTTCTTCAACAACTATCGTCCGCAGTTCTACTTCAGAACCACTGACGTTACTGGCGTTTGCGAGTTACCGGCTGGCACCGAGATGTGCATGCCTGGCGATAACGTAGAGATGACAGTTGAGCTGATCCACCCGGTAGCTATGGAGCAGGGTCTTCGTTTCGCTATCCGTGAGGGCGGCCGTACAGTAGGTTCCGGTAGAGTTGTTTCTATCCTTGAATAATTTATCATAGTTCAGGATTACATTTCTGAATAGTTACATCTGAATATAGATGAAAAGCGCTGTTCAAGTACAGCGCGGTGTCCAAGCGCAAGAGACCCGCAGAACTTTGTTCTGCGGGTTTTTCTGTGGGCAATATGGTAATTGAATTAAAAGATTGACTATATGATCAGACAGCTAGAAAACCGGCTGCCCGAAGGTTCGCAAGGAGTTGGTTAAACTGGGCGACGATATCGCCAGTGTCTGTTGCATCGGTTACCGCTGCTGCCGGTGTAATAGTACCGGCGGGTCCTTGAGGTCCCTGAGGCCCGGCAGGCCCTTCGGGTCCCTGAGGCCCGGTTGCCCCTGTGGGGCCAGGATCTCCAGCGGGTCCGGTAACGCCTGCGGGAATAACAAAATTAAGAATAGCATCGCGGGTAGTTCCAGTATCTGTCACAGAGGCAGAAGAACCGGGAAGTCCGGTGGTTACAGAGCCGATGGAGACAGAAGCACTGGCGCCTGTCGCGCCGGCCGGCCCGGTCGGTCCTTGAGGCCCTTCAGGTTCCTGAGGCCCAGCAGGCCCGGGGCATCCGCGTGGCCCCATTGGTCCGGCAGGCCCGGTCGGGCCGCGGTTCCCGCACCCGTCGCATCCGTCATTGCAGCCGCAGTGATTTGGAATATAATTACAAAACATAGCGTTCTTCTTTCCAGAAGCCGTTTTTTAAATTCGGCTTACTGTACTATATGTTCTTTGAACAAGTCTGGTGCAGATGAAGAGAGTTCCTGAAAATAGAGTTCATTGTGCTGAACTGCTTCGTCGTCGGGCCACAGAGCTTTCGCTTTTTCGTGATAAGACAATGCGGTTTTATGATCGCCCAGACGGCTGTGGCAAAGACAGAGCTGGAGAAGAGGAATGTAGTCATAATATGCAGTTTGGATAAAGGCTCCTGGGTGCAGTTCCGGCTGATCTGAAAGAGCCGCTTTGTACCACCAGGCGGCTTCCTGATAAAGGCCGGATGCAAACTTACAGCGCCCGATTTCGCAGCAGGTACTGGCTCGTGGGGCATCGTAGCGAAAGCTGGCAAAGAGTGCCGGAAGAACGCCATTGGCTTTTCCCAGGCGTTCCATACAACGGGAAAGGAGCAGGCAGGCATCGATCTGATTTTCTTTCCAGCCGTCTGCTTTTTTCAGAAAGCTTCGAAATACGGAGGCGGCTTCCCGAAAACGCTGGTGTCCAAAAAGTTCTCGGCCATAATAATAGAGCTGTCTGGTATCCAGCTTTTGTCCGCCGCGGAGAATGGTTTCATAGATGCGCAGATTGCGATTTGGATCCCCTGGCTGTTCCTTTCGATGCTCAATGGGAATAGAAAGTGAAAGGACCGTGCCTTCCGGCGCTATTGCTTCATGCACCTGTCCGTGCCAGAGATAACCGCGATAATTGCGGATTAGCCGTTCACGGAAATATGAAAAAGACGGAGCGCCATTCTGGTCAAACGCAGTCACATAGGGAAGAAAAATCATATCCACGGAGGGAGAGAGCTGTTTTTTCAGATCCAGAAGTTCTTTCTGGGATTTCGGGGGAATTACATCATCTGCGTCCAGCCACATCCAGTACTCCATAGATGCTTTGGAGCAGGCAAAGTTCCGGGCGGCAGAGAAATCATCACACCACGGAAAATCAAAAACGCGGCATCCGCGGGACAAGGCGATTTCTTTTGTGGAATCGGTGGAGCCGGTATCTACAAGTATGATTTCATCGACGATGGAGGCAGCGCTGTCCAGCATCCGTCCTAATACGGATTCCTCGTTCCGGACGATGACGCAGAGGCTTATGGTAATCATAATTTTTCAGATTCCTGTCATTTTATTGATAATAGTTACTGTTAATATATAGAATAGAACCTTTTTTGTACCTGGGTGTAATAAAAAATTTAAAAAAATATGCATGAAAAAGTAAAAGAATTTGTCTATAATGATTCGGGTGTCAAAAGGTCATTTTAAGAAGGAATGACGCATGAGAAAAATATGAATCCCAAAAAACTGTGCTTATTAGAATAGCAAGTGGGAGAAATACAGCAAAAAAATATCTATTTTCACCCTACATGCCCATGCACTTTATTGTGGGAAAGCGTGTTTTTACTAAAATTACCCTTTTGACACCCTAATCCTATAATGAAAACAGAAAAAGTAACGGTTCAGGACAGCGGGAAGTGATCGTGAGAAAAGGGGGAGAATAAATGGAAGGAGATAAAATATACAATATTCCCTACAGCCTTTTGGAACTGGAACGACTGGAGCGATATCTGGAGGAGAAGGCGGCCCGTGGTTTTTTATTTCAGAAATTCGAAAGTAGTGGCCTGAAAGGGCGTTTTCAGGAAACAGCAGGGCAGTCCTGGTATTTTTCCCTTGGCCTTTATGATGGCAAGATTGGAAAAAAAGAGAAAGAGACGGAGGACTTTTCCGATTTTTGCGCCAAATGGGAGAGCAGGGGATGGATTTTTACAGCGGCAGTGGGAAATCTGGCTGTTTTTCGGAGCGATGAAAAAGCACGGCCTCAGGAGCCGGAAGAGAAACGGATTGGGTGGAAGGAAAAAAAAAGGCTGGAGATTTTAAATCATATCGAGAAAAAAAGAATGATGGGAGGCGCTCTGTGGGCAGCTGCCATAGCGCTGGCGTATCTGCTTCTGGCGAATGTCATGATGGTTCAGGGGAAAAGCTGGGGATACATTCTTGCATTTGGAGTTTTACTGTTCGAGCTTATGTGGAACCAGACAGATGAGGTTCTGGCCCGGTTTCAGAGACGGCATTTAGCAAAAAAATATGTGGATACAGGCCGGGAGACGGGCGGAGCCGTGGAATATGAGGCAGAGGTTATGCTTGGTTTCCTGTTTCAGATCCCTGTAAGTCTGGTCATGGCGTTTTTAAGCTTGAGGGCGCTGGCAGTCGGGGCTTTTTGGCTTGGAATTCTGGGGGTTGTTTTTCAGTTGTTCCTTTTGGCAGCGGCGCTGCGGATAAGGAAATATAAGGAGGCTGGCCGACGTGAAAAGGGCATCCGCCGGTGCTATCTGTTGATTACCCTGCCTCTTATCCTGATTTTGCTCAGCTATTTTAATTTTCCCAAACAGGGGAATTACCGGTATCAAAACGAGCCGGGAACCATGAGCGCGGCGGAAGGAGGCAGAGACTGGAATAAGGCATCCCGATATCCCTCTCCCCGGGATCTGGGAGCGGAGGAGGACTGGATCTGCTGGCTGGAGCAGTCGAACCTGGCATGCCGGAAGGAAGGGATTGTATACCTGGAAGAAGTACAGGAGGATCTGAATTTTCAGAAAGACAATATGCGGAAACGCTTGCGCTATGTGGGAACCGTGCAGGCAGAGCTCCTGGACGAGTCGCTGCTTTGGTTGTATCTGAATCAGAAAGGAATTGATATAAAAAAAGCCGCCCTGCTGGAGCAGGACGGCGGCCGTTCCTATTATCGGAGTGCCAGCGGAAAAGAATTGATATCCATCGGGGGAACCCGGGTAATCATCTGCTTTTTAAATGATTTTGATCCCAGGGAATTTCCGGAGGATGGCGGTACAGCGCTGGATAAAATCAGAACCCTTAGCAAGGATACCGTTTTAAGCATTCCATAAGAGTCTGGTTTTGGCGTTTACAGAGTTTCAAAAAAGTGATCCGTCAGCTTCTGGATGTTTAAGTAGGGATTTTCATAGTCAAAACTCCGCATTCGTCCTTTGGCAGCCAGAACGCCCAGCTGGATAGGACCGGCAATATCGTGATTTAACCGCTCATCCAGCATGCCGCTGATAAAGCCGCCGGCAAAGGAATCTCCGGCCCCAGTATCGTTGTTCAGCTGATACTGATACAGTTTTTTGTGGCGGACTGTGCGGATCCGGGCCTTTCTATCCTCAAAGCGGATCAGTTCGTGGCGGTCATCGTGCTTGACAATCAGTGTGCGGTTTGGATCCGGATTGATCTCGGAAAAATACTGGCAGAGATTGGCATACAACGGCCGCGCAGTGGGCGCGTTCAGTCCCAGGTTTTTCTTCTCCGATTTATTGAGGAAAATATAATCTGCATAGGAAATCAGAGGCTGCAGCCTTTCCCGGCGGCGGGAAGTATATTCGAACCCGGGATCCATGCTGATCTTCAGCTCCGGGTTCTGTTTTTTTGCCTCAATGACATACTGCATAATAGCCTCAAACTGATCAAAATCAGAGAGAGAGGACAGATGGATCCAGCGGGTCTTTGCCAGGTAAGCGGCAAAGGATTGGCCGGTCTGTTCTTCTTTTTCCTGAATGCGGCCCAGAAGCGTATTGTTGGCACAGGGGGCAATCTTGATACAGTTGCGGGTGTGGTTGTAGAGTCGTACAATGGATTTGGCGATGGCTTTGGCGTAAGGCTCATCATACCGGTCTCCAGTGGTAAACAGCCATTCCCGGTTATCCAGATGAGCCAGCTCGGCTTCCAGATTATTGCTTTTTCCGTACCGGAGATCAAAGGCGTTTGGTGTTCCGCAGACGCCGATGTAGGCTGCCTGCAGAGAGGGGAGAATGTGTTTGATGACCTTTAGACTGATGAAAGCAGAGCCGCCGATCTGAGTCGTATATTCTTTATTTTTGAGAGCCAGTTCCAGAATATCATTTTCCACATCTGAAATTGGATTGCTGAGGTTTTCGTCCCCCTCGTTTTTGCTGGTTTCTTCCAGGTCTTCTTTTTTACAGTGAAACATGTAGTCATAATTGATTGCACCAATACAGATAACATCTAAATCCGCCATGATTTGCCATCCCTCTATATATACTTAATTGCTTTGCAGCGCTTCAGGACGGCTGTCAACTGAATAGCTGCGTTTGTTTTTTATGATTCGACATTTTTCGAGAAAAAAACTCATTCTAAGCATATAACACAGCCTATGGTTTGTCAAATGATAATGTAAATTTTGAGTAAAAGGTGTAAGAAAGGCGAATTTTCTTGCTTTTTTTTGCGAATATGTCCATAATAGGTCCAGGAAAGGAAGGTGGATAGAGGATGAAAAATGGACTTTCAGGGACGTCGGGTCTTTGACACCTCTTTCTTCTAAAAATGGCTTGTAAGCCGCATAAAGGCTTATATTTTTTTGTCAACTTTTTTGGTTTTATATATAGGCTTTTTGGTCTTTTTATGGTATAATACCTTTGAGGTGATCGAATTGAAAGTAAATACATCAAAATCAAAAAACGCTGAGTCTTTTTATATAAAACAATCCTATATCGACGCCAATGGAAAATCCACTTCAAGGACTATCCGAAAACTTGGTACCTTAAAAGATTTACTGATCGAACATGGGCCTACAAGAGATGATGTCATGGCCTGGGCAAAAGAACAGGCCCGCATTGAAACAGAGAAATTCGAACTGGAAAAAGAAAACCACTGTATTCCGATTACCTTTCATCCAAATCGAAAAATTCCTCACGGAGAGCGAAGAAAATTCGAGGGAGGTTACCTCTTCCTCCAGTCTCTCTATTATGAACTTGGCTTAAACAAAGTCTGCAGAAAAATCCGAGACAAGCACCAGTATTCTTATGACCTGAATGCGATTTTATCCGATCTCATTTATACAAGGATCTTAGAACCTGGCAGTAAGCGTTCTTCCTTTGAAACTTCCAAAAGCTTTCTGGAGCCGCCTGCATACCAGCTCCATGATGTATACAGAGCTTTAAGTGTTCTTTCAGAAGAATGCGATCTGATACAGTCAGAGGTCTATCGCAATTCAAAAACAATATTAAAGCGTAATGACAGTATTCTTTACTATGACTGCACGAATTATTACTTTGAGATCGAGCAGGAAGATGGAAATAAAAAATACGGAAAAAGCAAAGAACACCGCCTGAATCCGATTGTACAAATGGGACTCTTTACCGATGGGGACGGAATTCCACTGGCATTTCATATATTTCCTGGAAACCAAAACGAACAGACCTCCTTAAAACCTCTTGAAAAAAAGGTGATTGAAGAATTCGGGTGTGATGAGTTTATTTTCTGCTCAGACGCAGGACTTGCTTCTGAAAATAACCGAATCCTGAACCATACAAAAAAGCGAGCTTACATCGTAACTCAATCGATTAAAAAACTGTCTCAGGAATATCGGGAGCTGGCATTCAACCGTAAAAATTTTCGACGGCTTTCTGACCACAAGGCAGTCAGTTTAGATGAACTGGCAGAGAAAGATAAGGACGAAATATTTTACAAAGAAGAACCTTACAGTTCGAAAAAAATGGAACAACGTCTGTTGATTACCTATTCGCCTAAATATGCCGCTTATCAGAAAGAAATCCGTGATAAGCAGATCGAACGTGCAAAAGCAATGCTGGCGAACGGGAAACACAAAAAGAATCGAAAGAATCCAAACGATCCGGCAAGGTTTATTGATAAAGCTGCCGTCACAAAGGATGGAGAAATTGCAGATATCCTGTATTTTTTAGATGAGGAGAAGATCGCAGAGGAGGCACAGTATGATGGTCTCTATGCCGTTTGTACAGATCTTTTTGATGATGAGCCAGAATCTATCTTAAGAGTTAGTGAAAGCAGATGGCAGATAGAAGCCTGCTTCCGGATTATGAAAACAGATTTTGCTGCAAGACCCGTGTTTGTACAGCGCGAGGATCGAATTCAGGCTCATTTCCTTGTATGCTTTTTGGCACTTTTAATTTATCGATTGCTGGAGAAAAAACTCGGAAAGAAATATACGTGCGACGAAATTTTATCGACATTAAAAGCGTATGAATTCGCAGATATCCAAGGGCAGGGATTTATACCAATTTACAGATCAACACAGCTTACAGATGCCTTGCACAAAATGGTTGATTTTGAAACAGACTATGAATTTATTACCAAACGAAAAATGAAAGAAATTCAAAAATTGAGCAAACAACCACCTACAAAATAATAAAAAACGCATTTCTTAATTCTCATCAAAAAAAGACTATATTGTAAAACGAAAAAGCACCGCTGGAAAAGCTATATAAAATAAGCCTTTCTGCGGTGTTTTTCTAAATATCACTGTCAAAGACGGGGTTTGTCAAATGATAATGTAAATTTTGAGTAAAAGGTGTAAGAAAGGCGAATTTTCTTGCTTTTTTTTGCGAATATGTCCATAATAGGTCCAGGAAAGGAAGGTGGATAGAGGATGAAAAATGGACTTTCAGGGACGTCCCTGAAATGGATAGCTGTGATTTTTATGGCAATTGATCATGTGGCCTACACAGTGTTACAACAAGGATTTCTGGCAACACCGGATCGGCTGCCGTTTCACCTCGGTCCGCTGACTTTTCAGAAAGAAATACTTGTACAGCTTTCGCTCCTGATGCGGGGAATAGGGCATTTGGCGTTTCCGCTGTTTGCATTTTTAATGGTAGAAGGTTTTTTCCATACGAGGAGTGTATGGAAATATGGACAGAGGCTGCTGCTGTTTGCTGTTTTGTCGGAAATTCCATTTGATCTGGCGATTTGCGGCGGTTTTACCTGGGAATTGCAAAATGTGTTTTTTACGCTTTTAATCGGACTGGTGGGTATGGAACTGTCAGAGCGGTGTGGAACGGGAATCCTTGAGAAACTGGTAATTATGGTATTGTGCTGTGGGGCGGCGGAGGCAATCCGGGGAGACTGGGGAATGATCGGCATTCTGTTTATTCTGATATTGTATCAGCTTCATGGGAAAAAAAGCTGGCAGGCGGTGGCGGCCGGAATGGGACTTCTGATGGTTTTCGGTTTCCGGCAAATAACGATTTTTCTGATTATACCGCTGATTTTCTTATACAATGGGAAACGCGGCACCGGAAAACTTCGATATTTCTTTTACTGGTTTTATCCGGTTCATTTGGCTGTGCTGGCTGTTCTGATCCGATGGATGGGCTTCGTATAAAGGAAGGATGGCCGGATATGAAAAAAAGAAGGGGAGCATGCAGCGCTTTTTTATCGCAAAACGGTCCGGTTTGTGCTATACTAAAGTCCATAAAAATCAGGCGGGAGAGATGTAGATGAGAATTATAAAAAGAGCACAGAAGAGAAGTGAAGAGGATACCAGAAATCTGCGGGACATAGTAGCTGCCATGATTGGCGAGGTCAGAAGCCGGGGGGATGCGGCGCTGCAGGAGTATGGTAACAGATTTGATGGGTGCAGCAGGGAGTGTCTGCGGGTATCCAGAGAAGAAATTGAAGAGGCGTATAAGGATTTGACGGAAGAAGAGATTGAAGATTTGAGGGCGGCCAGCCACAATATCCGCGCGTTTGCCAAAGCGCAGAAGGAGACGGTAAAGCCTCTGGAGAGCTTCAGTCCACAGCCGGGAATTTTCCTGGGGCATCGTATATTGCCGGTAAGCTCCTGTTGTTGTTATGTGCCGGGAGGAAATTACCCCCTGTATTCGACTGCGCTGATGCTGGCGATTCCGGCCCGTGTGGCCGGGGTGAAGCGTGTGACTGCCTGCTCGCCGGTGGTGCATGGCACGAATCACATTGCTTCGAAGACGCTGGTCGCCATGGATATAGCCGGAGTGGACGAGATTTATGCAGTGGGCGGTGCACAGGCCATTGCCGCCTTTTCCTATGGAACTGAGAGTATACAGCCGGTGGATATGATTGTCGGGCCGGGAAATCGTTTTGTGACAGAGGCCAAGCGCCAGTGTTACGGCCAGGTTGGAATCGACTTTGTGGCCGGGCCCAGTGAAGTTTTGGTAATTGCAGATGGAAAAGCCAATCCGGAGACGGTGGCAGCAGACCTTCTGGCTCAGTCAGAACATGATGTGAATGCGAAGGGAATCCTCCTTACTACGGAGGAGGCCTTTGGATATCAGGTTATAGAGGCAGTGGAAGCGGAGCTGCAAAAATTGGATACAGCCGAGATTGCGCGCCAGTCCTGGAATACATATGGAGAAATAGGAATTGTAGAGGATCTGAATGAGGCGGTTCTTTATGCCAATGAATACGCGCCGGAACATCTGGAACTGAATGTGGAACATCCGGAAACGGTAATTCCGGAACTGACCTGCTATGGATCACTTTTCATTGGAGAAAATACGGCAGAAGTGTTTGGCGATTATGCTTCCGGTACCAATCATACGCTTCCGACCCTGAGGGCGGCCCGGTATACAGGAGGTGTCTGGGTGGGAACATTTTTGAAGACGTGTACCCATCAGAGTATGACGCCGGAGGCGTCGGCAAAGCTGGCGCCTCTGGTGGCGCGGCTGGCCCGGGGGGAAGGCCTTTCCGGTCATGCAGCCGCAGCAGAGGCGCGCCGTTAGTTTTTGTGTCATAGAAAATAGCGTCCTGTGACATAAAAACACTTTGTGAGAATTGCCATGGGAAGCTTATTCCGGGTAGTTCAGGCGTTCCGGTCCGATCTGGGCCAGAACCTCCCGCAGAAAGCGGTCAGCCAGGTATCGGGCCATGGGAAGGTTCATGTCCATGAAGTTCCCGCAGTCCCTGGCGCTGGCGCCCGGAACCTCTCCCTCATAATCCCGGATAAAGGAAAAAAGTCCGGTCATCAGAGGCAGAATGTCAGTGGAACTCAGATCGCCAGTCAGCAGCAGATAGAAACCAGTGCGGCATCCCATGGGGCCGAAATAGAGAACGCGGTCCTTCCAATCCGGCTGATTGCGAAGCCAGGTTGCGGCCAGATGTTCGATGGTGTGAACCTCGGCCGTATTCATGACGGGTTCAAAATTAGGGCGGGTCATGCGGATGTCAAAGGTGGTAATGGTGCTGCCACCGGCCTGGTCCCTGCGGGATACGTAAATGCCGGGCAGCAGTTTTAGATGGTCGATGGTAAAGCTTGTGATCTTTTCCATGTTTATTCCTCCGGATCATAGGCAGATGCCTGTTTTTTCTGCTCCAAGTGTAGCAGAAGGAGGAAAAAAGTGCAATAGAGAGGTACAATAGATGACAAAGGGTGTCTTGCAAGGCACCCTCTTCTGTATTATAATAATGACGAAACGGTTTCAGAAATATTCATATTTCTGAAAAAGGCGGGAAGGAGATAGAGATTATGTTAGACGGAAAAAAGACGCTGTTCAGCGGGATGCAGGCGACAGGAAACCTGACGCTTGGAAATTATCTGGGAGCTCTGAAAAACTGGGTTACGATCAGTGACGAATACCAGACCTTTTTCAGCGTGGTGGATATGCATTCCATTACGGTTCGCCAGAACCCGGCGGAGCTTCGCAAAAGAGCGCGGACACTGCTGACGCTGTATATTGCAGCAGGCCTGGATCCGGAGAAAAACTGTATTTATTATCAGTCTCATGTATCCGGCCATGCGGAGCTGGCCTGGATTCTCAACTGTTTTACGTATATGGGCGAGTTGAATCGTATGACGCAGTTTAAGGATAAGGCGGCCAAGCATGCGGACAATATCAACGCCGGCCTTTTTACCTATCCGGTTTTGATGGCTGCTGATATCTTGCTGTATCAGGCGGATGTGGTTCCGGTGGGAATTGACCAGATGCAGCATCTGGAACTGACCCGTGATATTGCCATTCGGTTTAATAATATTTACGGCGATGTGTTTACGGTGCCGGAAGCTTATATTGGTAAGGCTGGAGCCAAAATCATGAGCCTGCAGGATCCGGCAAAAAAAATGTCCAAGTCAGATGAAAATCCCAACGGAAGCATTTATCTGATGGACGATCCGGATACCATTATCCGGAAGTTCAAGCGGGCTGTGACGGATTCGGAAGGGTGTGTGCGTTATTGTGACGAGCAGCCGGGCATTCATAATCTGATCGATATTTACTGCGCCTGCACGGGAAAGACACCTCAGGAGACGGAGCGGGAATTCGATGGAAAAGGTTACGGCGACTTTAAGATGGCTGTGGGCGAGGCAGTTGTGTCTGTGCTGAAGCCTCTGCAGGATCGGTTTGCTGATCTGTCTGGAAATAAGGATTATCTGGACAGCGTGATCAAGGCCAATGCGGAAAAGGCACAGTACTTTGCGGGAAAAACTCTCAGAAAAGTGCAGAAAAAAGTGGGATTTCCGGAAAGAATCCGGTAAGAACAAAGCGGGAAAGTCTGAACATACAGCGGATAAAGAAATTAAAAAGGGTACTGCAAAACGGGAAATTTGCAGTACCCTTTTGATATATTATGGTTTTATTAAAGGCGTATCGTGCCTGTAATTAGCCGAAGTATCTCTCAAGAAGGCCCTTGAATGCCTTGCCGTGACGAGCCTCGTCTCTTGCCATTTCGTGAACTGTGTCATGGATTGCATCAAGATTTGCAGCCTTTGCTCTCTTAGCCAGATCAAATTTACCAGCAGTAGCGCCGTTCTCAGCCTCTACGCGCATCTCCAGGTTCTTCTTGGTGCTGTCCGTAAGAACTTCGCCCAGAAGCTCTGCGAACTTGGAAGCGTGCTCAGCCTCCTCGTAAGCTGCTTTCTCCCAGTACAGACCGATCTCCGGATACCCCTCTCTGTGAGCCACACGTGCCATAGCCAGGTACATACCAACCTCTTTGCACTCGCCCTCGTAGTTTGCTCTTAAGTCTTCCATGATGTCTTCGCTTGCGCCCTGTGCAACGCCTACTACGTGCTCAGCAGCCCATGCCATATCAGCAGCCTGCTCCTGGAATTTGGAAGCCGGAGCGTTGCAAACCGGACATTTCTCCGGAGCGGCCTCGCCCTCGTAAACGTAACCACATACTGTACATACAAATTTTTTCATCTCGTTCTCTCCTTTTTATAATTCATTTTTTCATGTTTTATTTGATAAATTGTAACATTTAAAAACAATAATGATTACTGATATTAAGATAACACATCTTTTTGTAGTTGTCAATATCTCTTTGAAAAATATTTACTGTTTCATCGTTTTTTCACAATCTTCGCAGGTTCCGTAAAAAAAGACAGTGTGCTCATCGATCGTCCCCTTTACATAATGGGCGGCCGTTTCCTCCAGAGTTCTGGCCGTATCCATGGGAATATCTACGATTTTGCCGCAATGGCGGCATACGTAGTGGTAATGGGGGGAGGTGTCGTAATCAAAATGATCTGTGCCGTCGCCGCAGGAAAACTTCTGGATTTCTCCTAATTCCACGAGGAGACTTAAGTTTCGGTAAACCGTTCCAAGACTGATATTGGGATATTCTTCGCGGATGCTGGTATAGAGGGCATCTGCGGTCGGATGATCCTTTCGCCCCATAAGACAGGTCTTGATGGATTCCCGCTGGCGGCTGTACTTTAATGTTTTCATAAGCAGCCTCTCCTTTAATTTGATATTAGTAACAATTATTATTTATATTATGTGCGAAACAGCAGGATTTGTCAATAGGATTTTGATGATAAAATAGTAAAGTATATTTGACTATTTTATTAAAACAGAATACAATTTAAACAAACAAAAGAATGCCATATATTTTCAGAACCGATATCAATAACTCAAAAAGATATGCAAGGAGGAAGAGGATGAGCAAAAAGCAGATACGCCAGGTTGTCTCGGATTTGACGGAAAAGCTGGGCGGGCGGGAGTTCCTGGACCGCTCGGGACTTACGAAAAAAAATGTAACCATGCTCATGAACCGGGATTACTGGGAGGAGCAGCTGGGGAGAGTGATTCCTGTCCGTTCGAGAATTTCCTGCCGCCTGATTTATGAGATCTGCGAAGAACCCTTGTCGCTTCTGGGAGGCTGTCCGGAGGGCGGCTGGATGAAGTTTACATACCAGTATGCCTGTCATATTCTGTACCCAGATGAGAAGTTTCTGGAGGAGTATGGGGAGTTTGCCGCTGGTGCGGAGTTTTACCTGGCAGTTCTCCGTTTCTTCTTTGATTTGGAACGGGAGATCCTCCCGTATGATCCGATGTACGATTTTATGTTTCTGTCGGATGAAGAGGCTGCCTCGTTTGAATCCTATCGGGAGTATCAGAGATTTAAACGTATTTTTTCGAGAGAATACGTCTATGAGATGATGCGGCTCAATGCAGAAGTTACACCGTTTCGGACCCTGGAACACATCGCGGGCGTCCATCATGTGGCCATGACCGTAGGAAGAGGACTGTACGAGGCGGGTGTGCCCATTGACCTGACGCTGACTTCCGGTGCGGCAGCGGGACACGATCTGGGAAAATTTGGATGCAAACCCAACGAGAGAGTTCCATACCTGCATTATTATTATACAAACCAGTGGTTCAGCCGCCATTCCATGGAATATATCGGGCACATTGCCGCCAATCATTCCACCTGGGACCTGGAACCGGAAAACCTGTCGGTGGAATCCCTGGTGCTGATCTATGCCGATTTTCGCGTTAAGCAGAGCCGCGGGGAGGACGGCAGGGAAATCACGTATATCTCCGACCTGGATGAGGCCTTCCACGTGATCCTTTCCAAGCTGGACAATGTGGATGAAGCCAAGCTGACCCGTTACCGCTTCGTCTATTCCAGACTGCGGGATTTTGAGGATTATATGTGTTCTCTGGGCGTAGACGTGAAGCTGGACGGCCATCCGGACAAACCGAAGCAGTTGCCGGATATCTCTCTTAGAAATGCGGAACAGACTGTGGAATCCCTGGTGTTTATGGGGATTGAGCACAATATAGGAGTGATGCACCGGATGGGAGCGGAGCGCCAGTTCGGCAATCTTCTGGAGGCGGCCCGAAGTGAGAAAAACTGGAAAAACGTACGGGCCTATTTAAACATATTTAAGGAATATTTTACTTACACCAATGACAAACAGAAGGAGCAGACGCTGGCATTCCTCTATGAGCTTTTAATGCACAGGGAGGGAGATATCCGAACCCAGGCAGCCCGCCTCCTGGGCAATGTGATTGCCCGGTTCAATGCCGGGTATCGGAAGGAATGCCCGGCGGGAAGGCGGGACACGGACAGTGAAAAAGTCATGGAGCTGTGGAATGCGTACCTGGAGATGATCATCTGTCCGGATCATAAGCTGACGGTGCAGCAGAAGCGGCGGATCCGCTACCACCTGAAAAACGTGCTGGCATCTCTGGTAGAACATGCGACGGCCGCAGATTTGGAGGAGTTTCTGGGAGTATTTTTGGAGTGGTATGGGAATGACCGGGAGCTGGAGCCGGGAGCCGTGTTTGTTCTTCTGGATACCGTTCATTTTATGCCCTTTGAGAAATTGACGCAGGAAGAACTGGGATGTATCGGGCGGTTTGCCCTGGCGGGAGCAAAGAGCAGCTCTGAGGAGGTGCGGGTTGCTTCCTGGAGAGCGTTTAAGCTTCTGACGGCCTATCAGCCGGGAAATCCGGAGTTTGAGGCCATCGGAACCTGCGTGCGGGATACCGATGTGGACGATAACATTACCATGACGTTTTTGAAATACCGGGTCTTGAATAATTTGGGATATGACACAAAGCCGCAGCAGCACCTTCTCTATGACCGGGATGTTGTGTCAGATATTTTTCTGGATAACCTGAAAACATCCACTCCCTGGGTCATCAAAGCGGCCAATATTAAGCTGCTGGTAGACCAGATCGACCATGGGAACTGTGAGCATATTCTTCATATCGCGGCCCATCTGTCTAACCTGATCAAGGTCAGCGAGCACGTGATGGTACGTCACGATGCCGGCCGCGGCCTGCTTCGGATCGTGGGACTGCTCCGTCCGGATCAGCGCAATGAAATCGCGGTGGAGCTGTTGAAGGGCCTGGAGGTAGGGGAATACGAGTTTTCCAAATACATACCGGGGTATCTGGGGGAGATTTCTCTCTGGCTTCCGCCGGAACAGCTGGAGGAAATCATCAAATACCTGAAAGGCATGATGGCAAACCCAAATGACCAGATCGTGTCGGTGGCGCTGGATACGGTTGGAATTTTGCTGGAATACTATTCCTGCTATCAGGAGCGTTTTCCGGAGGAAAAGGGCTCCTGGGAGGAGCGGAGAAACCGGCTCCTGGGACTTTTGCTTGGCGGCCTGGCCAATTATCGGGAGACGGTGCGTCAGGAGGCCCTTCTTGTGCTGGGACAGACAGTATTCGGATCGACTCGTCTGGAACGAGGAGAGAAAAAAGAGATTTTTGTGCTCTGCTTCCGGAAACTTCTGTTTTTGCTCCACGAAAACCGGGGCGACGAGCTGACTGTCTTTTACCGGGCAGCGGCACTTTCCAATCTCTGCCGGTTTATTACGGAATACCGCATGACAGAGGGAGAATTTGAAATAGAAGAACGAAATCAGGTGGCTTTTTTTCCGGGCACCTTTGATCCGTTTACGCTGTCCCATAAAGAAATTGTTCGGGAAATTCGGGATCTGGGGTATGAGGTATACCTGGCAGTGGATGAATTTTCCTGGTCCAAGAAGGCTCAGCCCCACTTGATCCGACGTCAGATCGTCAATATGTCTGTGGCAGATGAGTTTCATGTAAACCTGTTTCCGGACGATATCCCGGTCAATATTGCCAACCCGGCGGATTTAAGGCGGCTCAAGGAAGTATTTGCCGGCCGGGAAGTATACATGGTAGTGGGGAGCGACGTGATCGCCAATGCGTCCTCCTATAAGAAAGCGCCGGAGCCGGATTCCATCCATACGATGAATCATATTGCTTTTCGGCGGGTGGGAGACAAACGTTCCGATAATAAATATAACCGGAAAATGATGGAGCAGATTACCGGGATTTTGTACGAACTGGAGCTTCCGGCCCATCTGGAGGACATCAGTTCCACCAAGATCCGCGAGAATATCGATATGAACCGGGATATTTCAAATCTCATTGACCCGTCGGTTCAGGAGTATATCTATTATAATGGCCTGTATTTGCGGGAGCCGGAATATAAGCCGGTGTTCCGTGCCACTGCCATTTCCTATGAGGAGGTGGAGACGGCAGATGAAGGACTTTTGGAAGAGATTGGAAATACGATTTTTGCGGAGGAGGAGAAACGGGGAAAACTGCTGGCATCTATCCGCAGCAGTAAGGACAGTCTTCTTCTTCTTCGGAATACAGCCAGGGATAACCGCCTGGTGGGCGTTGCCAGAACCAGATACCTGCCCACTGGAGAGCTGTTCGATGTTTTGAAAAAGGTAGATTTGGCAGATCAGATCCGGCGGCAGACCTGCGGGATTATTCTCCTGATCACGGGGATTTATGTAAAAGAAGATCCGGAAATCCACGATGCGGAGCAGATCCTCTTAACGGAGGTAATTGCCAGATCCTTTGTGTACCGGTGCGGATACGGCATGTTTTTTCCGGCAGAGGGATACTGTCCGGAGCCGGTGCTGGAGACCATTCTGCGCCAGGGGTTTGTGAGGACGCCGGAGTTGCCGGAAGAACCGATCTATCTGGTGGACATGAATGCTCCTATCGTTTTGGTGCAGAACCTGGAGACCACGCTGAAGGAGCCATTTTCCAGCAATCCGCGGGTGCTGAAGGCCATTTATAAGGCCCACTGGGCCCTTCAGAAGGCGGTGACAGGCGTCTATCCGGGACAGCTGGTGCTTTCCATGTCTGCCGGGATCATTTACCACCGGCTGGTGGAAAAAATCACAGCTCTGAATGGAGTCCCCAGAGAGCCGGTTACGCCGCGGCAGCTGGGCGAGGCCATGTGCGTACCCTTCGGAAAGATTTTAAGAGGCAAGGTAATTCCCAATACGGTAACGAAGACTTTGCATACGGATAAAGTATTTGAACCGGATTTGAAGAAAGCCGCCATTGAAGCGTTCCCATACTATTCTCCGCTGAGCAGCCAGATCAAGGCGATTAAGTCCTTTAACCGGCCAGTCATTCTGGTGGATGATCTGCTGCATCGGGGCGGCCGGTTTGAGGCTTTGGAGCCGATGCTCCGCCGGGAGGGAGTGGAGATTAAACAACTGGTGCTGGGAATGATCTCCGGATACGGGCGCGACACCATGGCTACCAAGGGAATCCCGGTGGACAGCGTGTACTTTATTCCTAATCTGCGTTACTGGTTTGTGGAATCCACCCTGTATCCGTTTATCGGAGGCGATACAGTACGGCGTGATACGGTAAAGGTGGCTGGTCTGACGCCGTCGATCAACATGATTCTTCCGTATACGGCGCCGCCGCTTACGGATTGCAGTCCTGAGTCGGCTTATGAATTTTCGGCGTGCTGCATCCGGAATGCCAGAGATATCCTGCTGGTGCTGGAGGCAGAATACCGGGCTTTGTTTGCGAGAAACCTGACGCTGAGCCGCCTGTCAGAGGCGGTTATTCTGCCGCTGTGCCCGGATAAGGGAGAGTGCGTCAGCTATGACCCGAATCTGGCTGCATCGGTGTATCTGGAAAATGATCTTCAGATGCTGGATCGGACGCAGCGGTAAGGAATATAAAGGGGGTATTTGCGATGTTTTATTACAGAATCCATAAGAAACCGGTGTGCTCGTTCAGGGGGGATCTGCCTTTTGAAAAGACAGGCATGCCGGAGCCGGGAAGCGAGCTTACTTTTCTGTTTGAGCGGGAGCGGGGAAGCTGCCGCGATTCCTTCCTGGTAAATGATCCGCTTCTTCTCTGGCAGGAGAAGGAAGATGTATCCTGGTTAAGCAGTCGGAAGCTGGAGGAACAGGCCGGGAAGGCCGGAATGGAGAGAGAGGCGCTGGAGCAGCTGGACCGGCCAGTACGGGAGGCTCTGGAAGAGGGATGTCTCAGGGCAGTCAATCTGTCCCATCCAAACTGGGAGGAAATCCTGACGGAAAGACCGGTTTCCCGGAAAAAACGGGTTCACGTGCTGGCCATCGGAGATGTGGGCAGTACGCTTTTGACGGGCCTTCACCTGCTGGGGGGAGATTGTATTGAGTCCATCGGGATCTGCGATATTTCTGAACAGGTTACAGCCCGCTGGGAGTTTGAGGAAAATCAGATTGCCTATCCATGGGATTATGATGCCCTGCCGGAGGTGGACATCGTAAAGCCGGAAGAGCTTTTTCAGTGCGATGTGTTTGTATTCGTGGCGTCCAAGGGGATTCCGCCAGTGGGTTCCCAGGTAAAAGACGTTAGGATGTATCAGTTTGAAAATAATTCTAAAATTGTGGCTCAGTATGCCCGTCAGGCAAGAGCCTGCCATTTTAAGGGATTGTTTGCCGTAGTTTCGGATCCGGTGGATCCGTTGGCCAAGACAGCCTGGCTGGAAAGCAACAAAAATGAGCAGGGCGTTTTAGACTATGCCGGACTCCGGCCGGAGCAGGTGCAGGGATTCGGCCTTGGAGTTATGAATGCCAGAGCTGCGTATTTTGCGAAACGGGACTCCAGATTTTCAAGATTCCTGACAGAAGGACGGTCCTTTGGGCCCCACGGTCAGGATCTGGTGGTGGCGGACTCCATTGAGCACTATGATGATGCGCTCTCCAGAGAATTGACCGAACTGACAGTTACGGCGAATCTTCATATGCGAAAGATTGGATTTAAGCCGTTTATTGCACCGGCATATTCGTCGGGAGCCATTTCTCTGATCCTGATGCTGCGAGGCCAGTGGCACTGTGGTTCTGTGTTCCTGGGCGGGATTTTCATGGGAGTGAAAAACCGTTATACACGGTATGGACTGGAAACGGAGATCCTGCCATTGCCGGACGCGCTGTATGACCGGATCCTTACGGCGCAGGATCATTTAAAGGAGATTATCTGATGGGGGATAAGAAAATGACGGTGGTGCTGCCGCTGGAGGACGGGCAGCAGGAGGATGAACGGCTTCGACAGGTGTTGGATACGGCTCTGGCAGGGAGGGAGTACCGTCAGTTTACGTCGGTGGAAGAGCTGGACGGTTGGCTGCGGAAAAAGGAAAAAACGAGGATTCTGTTTGCCCTTTCTCTGGGGGAGTTGGGAATCAATCTGGAGGCAATCCGTCTGATCCGATATCTTCGCAGCCATCCGAATGCCCTTTCCGGCTTTACCGGGGGGATCATTGTGGACAGCCGCAGCGACCTGTACTCCAAGTCCATGGCCAGTGACCTGGTTTTTGCGGCCAATCAGGCGGGCTGCGCTTTTGTGGGAAGACCTTTGGTAGAGGGAACGAAAACTCTTTCCAATTTTGCTATTGTGGCGGGCAATATGGGAGTAGGCCTGAAAGAAGCCTATGAAAAGAGTGCGGCACTGCTGGTGGAGGAGATGTACAGAATGGAGTTTCCCAGACATCGCAATCCGAAGATTCTGGTTCTCCATGCTTCCAGTCATGAAACTTCTAATACCTTTGCCATCTGGAGGGAAGTCAAAAAGTATCTTTCTGAGTGCTCCATTCAGGAAATCGGACTTCGGAATGGTACGCTGGCAGACTGCTCTGGCTGCCCCTATCGGATGTGCCTGCACTTTGGAGAAAAGGGGAGCTGTTTTTACGGCGGTGTTATGGTGGAAGATGTGTATCCGGCCGTCCGGCAGGCAGATGCTATTGTAATGCTGTGTCCCAATTATAATGATGCCCTTTCCGCCAACCTGACTGCCTTTATCAACCGCCTGACGGCCCTGTTCCGAACGACTCGTTTTTATGAGAAAGCTTTGTTTGCCATTGTGGTGTCAGGATATTCCGGGAGTGACATTGTGGCGAAGCAGCTGATTGCCGCTTTAAATATGAATAAGACATTTTACCTTCCCGGAAAGTTTGCCATGCTGGAAACGGCCAACAATGCCGGTGCGGCGATGCAGCTTCCGGGAATTGAGGCGCGGATAGAGGCTTTTGCGGGCCGGATTCTCAGCACTTTACAGGGGGAGGAAAAGGAAGTATACTGATTTCGAGAGGCGCAGTGGGAGGGGATTATGGAGGGAATAAGACTTTGGAAACGGACTCTTGGAATTGGTGCCGTGATTGCGCTGATGGCGCAGCTTTATGTGAACGTATTTATGAATGATTTTCGGATCTCCATGGCGGTTGCCCTGCTTCCGGTTTTACTTATGACGGTGGGAAGCCAGATTCATACGATCACGATCTGTGTGACCACGTCGGCGATTGTATTCCTGTTCAGGTGGATGATCTTTCTTGTTATGGGAGGAAGTCCGGATGATGCGTGGGCGGCAGTAATCCCGGGAGCGCTTTTTTATATTTTTTACGGCGTCCTTTTTAAGGTACAGATCCGGAATAAGCATGTGGCCAGGATGAAGAACGTGATCGTCGCTGTATTTGTCTGTGATTTTGGCGCCAATGCCCTGGAGGTAATTCTGAGAGAGGTGCTGCTTGACCGGCCGCCTCTTTCCTGGGAGACGGCGAAACAGCTGATCCTGATCGCAGCGGTGCGCACGTTTTTTGCAGGTGTGATGCTGATTGCAGAAGCGCAGTACAGAAGCCTTTTGACGAGACAGGAGCATGAAAACCGGTATCAGCGCCTGTTCCTGATGACGACGGGACTAAAAAATGAGATTTACCTGATGCACAAAAATACAGAAGAGATTGAACGGGTCATGAGCAATGCCTATCGCCTTTACGAGCAGATATTGAGTCAGGATCTTCCAAAAGAGATGCAGCAGATGGGGTTGGAGATTGCGCGGGATGTGCATGAGATCAAGAAGGATTATATCCGGATCATCCAGGGGATTGAACAGGAAATTGATGAAGAGTATGATGAGGAACGGATGAGTTTTCAGGATCTTCTTCGGATTTTGGAGTCTTCCACTTACCATATCCTGGCGGAAAAGCGCCTGGATATTAAAATGATCTTCGATTGCCGGGATAATTTCACGACAAAGGAACATTATATCCTCATGTCTGTGCTGAAAAACCTGGTTGGAAACGCCATTGAGGCCATCGAGGCAGGCCGTGGCGAGGGAACCATCTTGGTTTCGGAGCATAAAGAGGGCCAGCGGTACCTGTTTGAGGTGGAAGACGACGGTCCGGGGATCAAGGCTAAAAACCTGCCGAATATTTTTAACATGGGGTATTCGACGAAGTTTGATGAGAAGACGGGAAATATTTACCGGGGAGTCGGACTCTGCGGGGTAAAAAATGTAGTGGAGGAACAGTTTCAGGGGGAAATCTCAGTAGAATCGGTCGAGGGAAGAGGGACAGTGTTTCATATCGAGATCCCGGCCAGTGCGGTGGAGGATGAATGAGTATGGAAGTTTATATTGTGGAAGACGACATGTCGGTAATTCAGATCCTGCAGGATATTATTGAGGATCATGATCTGGGAGAGGTGTGCGGGACTTCAGGAGGAGCGCCGGCAGATATTGATGATATTGTTGCCAGAAATCCGGATGTAGTGCTGGTGGATTTTCTGATGCCGGAAAAAGACGGAATTCAGGTGGTGCGTGAACTGCGGGAACGGGGGTGCCGGGCAAAATGCATCATGATTTCTCAGGTGGCAGCCAAGGAATTGATCGGAAAAGCTTATGATGCGGGGATCGAGTTTTTTATCAGCAAGCCGATCAACATTATCGAAGTGAAATCTGTGATCCGGAATGTGGAAAACCAGATAAAAAATGAAAAGACACTGACCAATATCAAAAAAATGTTTATGGCGGAAATTGCAGACATGCCCAAGGAAAAGGCGGAAGACGATGGCTACGGGAAAAAGGTGCTCTATATCTTGAACCGGCTGGGAATGTCCGGCGAGAAGGGCGGGAATGATATTTTGCGCATCTGCCAGTACCTTCACAGCAATGGAAAGCCGATTTCCCAGGTCAGCATTGGCCAGCTCTGTGAGATTTTAAGCGATGCGCCTAAAAACATGGAGCAGAGAGTGCGCCGCGCCATTGCTGTAGGGATGACGAACCTGGCACATCTGGGACTGGAGGATTTTATGAACGATACGTTTACAGCGTACTCCAGCACGCTGTTCCCTTTCGAGGAGATCCGGGCGGAGATGGATCATATCCGGGGGAAACGGCGGTATGGCGGGAAGGTCAGTATCAAGAAGTTTATTGACAGCCTGATGCTGGCTGCAGACCGCGAGATGTAAAGGGTTATAAACAAAGTTAAAATACTGTTATAATTTTTTGAATATAATCTTGACTTTTTTTGTAGTTTTTTGTCAGCAAAATGGTACACTGCCTACCGATGTGAGAGATGAAAATGAATTGGAGGTAGTTATATGAAAGTCATTGAGCTTGACATGTATCAGGCAACCGCTTTGGCAGCCATTGTACTGCTGCTGGGACGTGTTCTGGTAAGTAAAATTGAAATTCTGCGCCGGTACTGTATCCCGGCCCCTGTAGTCGGCGGCTTTGTTTACGCCATCCTTCATACGATCGTCCGGGGAATGGGGATTCTGGAGATTTCCGCGGATATGACACTGAAGAACGTATTTATGGTGGCATTTTTCTGTAGTGTCGGATTTACCGCGTCCTTCCGCATGCTGAAAAAGGGCGGTATCCAGACAATGATCTTCTTAGGACTGGCAGTGGTTATGGTGGTGCTTCAGAACGTTCTGGGAGCCAGCCTGGCGACTGTATTCGACCTGGATCCGAGGCTGGGACTGGCGACGGCTTCTATCCCCATGGTGGGCGGTCACGGAACGGCGGGATCCTTTGGCCCGCAGCTGGAGATGATGGGCGTTGCCAGAGCCAGCGTAGTTGCCATTGCCTCCGCTACATACGGCCTGGTGGCAGGCTGTGTCATCGGCGGCCCCATTGCGACGGCAAAAATCCGCAAATTTAAACTGACCTCCGTTGGCAAGCTGGAAAATAATACAGAGGTAGTGGAGAAGGATGAGACGGGAGCCATTGATTCTGCCAGGATCCTTGACGGCCTTCTGTATCTGATCGTCGCCATCGGCGCCGGTACGATCGTATCCTTCTTCCTGGATAAGCTGATGACGTTCCCCTTCTATATCGGCGCTATGCTGGTGGGAGCTGTGATCCGCAATGTGATGGATGTGCGGAAAAAAGAGATCCCCATGGAGGAGATCAGCACTCTGGGAGGGGCATCTTTGTCTGTATTCCTGGGTCTCGCCATGATCGATATGAGATTGTGGGAGTTGGCGGAGTTGGCAGTTCCGATGATCGTGATGCTTCTGGCTCAGACGGTTCTTATGTTTATCTATGCCAATTTTGTGGTATTCAACGTGCTGGGAAGAAGCTACGATGCAGCCGTTATGACCAGCGGCTTCTGCGGGTTCGGTATGGGAGCAACGCCCAACGCCATGGCCAACATGCAGGCCATTACCAGCCAGTATGGCCCGGCGCCTACGGCATTTATGGTAGTGCCGCTGGTAGGAAGCCTGTTCATCGATTTCCTGAACGCCTCCATCCTGACGGGTTTTATCAGCGTTCTTGGATGATCTGTGACAGAAACGGCTTTCGCTGCGGCAGAAACAGTTTGTGGAAAACAGGGACAGGCGCCAGGAGACGGGCGGTATGGCTCTGATGTAATAATAAAAATAGGCGGCCCGACTTTTGCGGGCCGCCGCAGGTACAGAAGCTCGCAAATGAGCTTCTTTTTTATTGCATTAGGAAATTACTTTCTATGCAATAAAAAACGCTCCGCGAGAATGCAGATCTGCGCTGGGCAAAGAAGAGGCTGCAGATGACTGCAGGCAGCGCTGGAATGTGTTTCGAAACACTCATTTTCATGGAAAAAAAGTACATAAATAAAAAAGAATAACAGCTATAATGAGAATTCTATTTGATTATATTGGGGAAATGCGCTATAATCAAATCATGAAGTAAAAAGTTCACAAAAACTGTTGGAGAGCCGATGGAAAATTGTGCAGGATATACGAGGAATACATAGCACAAATGCGGTAACCTTGGTTCCGTGAACCATTAAACACATATATCAAACAGGAGGTATTTTCCAATGAGCAAGTATGTTGACAGAGTTCTTGCAGAACTCAAAGAGAAAAATGCACACGAGCCTGAATTCCTTCAGACAGCAGAAGAAGTTTTATCTTCCTTAGGTCCGGTCGTAGATGCACATCCGGAGTATGAGAAGGTAGCTCTTCTTGAGAGAATGGTAGAGCCGGAGAGAACGATTGAGTTCCGTGTTCCGTGGGTAGATGACAATGGTCAGACTCATGTAAACCGTGGTTATCGTGTACAGTTCAACGGCGCTATTGGACCGTACAAGGGCGGCTTACGTTTTGCTCCTTCTGTAAACCTGTCTATTATGAAGTTCTTAGGCTTCGAGCAGACATTCAAAAACAGCTTAACAACTCTGCCGATGGGCGGTGCCAAGGGTGGTTCCGACTTTGATCCGAACGGAAAGAGCGACGGCGAGGTTATGAGATTCTGCCAGTCCTTTATGACTGAGTTATATCGTCACATTGGCCCGGATGTAGATATCCCGGCTGGTGACCTTGGTGTAGGCGCTCGTGAGATCGGTTATATGTACGGTCAGTACAGAAAGATCAGAGGCGCATTTGAGAATGGTACAATCACTGGTAAGGGAAGATCCTTCGGTGGTTCTCTGGTTCGTCCGGAAGCAACCGGTTACGGTGCTGTTTACTATGTAGAAGCTGTTATGAAGCATGAGAACGATACCCTGAAAGGCAAAACAGTTGCTCTGGCAGGTTTCGGTAACGTAGCTTGGGGCGCTGCTAAGAAGCTGGCTGAGCTGGGCGCTAAGGCAGTTACTCTGTCTGGTCCTGACGGATACATCTACGATCCGGACGGTGTTGTAACAGAAGAGAAGATCAACTACATGCTGGAGATGAGAGCATCTGGACGTAACAAAGTTCAGGATTACGCAGACAAGTTCGGCGTACAGTTCTTCCCGGGTGAGAAACCGTGGGGTCAGAAGGTTGACATCATCATGCCGTGTGCTACCCAGAACGATGTTGATCTGGAGCAGGCTAAGAGAATCGTTGCCAACAACATCAAATACTACATCGAGGTAGCTAACATGCCTACTACCAACGAGGCTCTGAAGTTCTTAATGGATCAGAAGAACATGGTAGTAGCTCCGTCCAAGGCTGTAAACGCAGGTGGCGTTCTTGTATCTGGTCTTGAGATGAGCCAGAACAGCGAGAGATACTCCTGGACAGCTGAAGAAGTTGATACGAAACTTCATCAGATCATGACTGGTATCCATGATGGTTCTGCAGAGGCTGCTGAGAAGTATGGCTTAGGCTACAATCTGGTAGCAGGCGCTAACATCGTTGGTTTCCAGAAGGTTGCTGACGCTATGATGGCACAGGGTATCTGCTGGTAATCAGAAGATTCCTGAAACTCAGATTCAAGTGAATGTGTTAGACTTTTAATTGCATAGTGCGATTATAAAAACCGCTGTTTCGGTTTCTGCCTTCTGGCAGAGATCGGGCAGCGGTTTTTTCGGCTCTTTGGGAAGCTCGCGGGTGAGTTCCTTTCACGTATATGTTTCATACTGAAACGTTAAAAATATAACAGAGTGAAAATGCATGGGAAGTGGAGGCGGCTATTTCATGGCAGTGTATTTCTGTTATCAGAATTTTTCTAATTGTGAAAATATTTGAATACTTTACAGTTTGAAAGTGCAAAAGCGAAAAAATTAAATGGTTTAAAACAAAAAAGAAAAAAGAAATAGGATAAAGCAGAAAAATTTCCTTGAAATTCTGACAAAAAGAAAGTATAATAAAGGCAGTTAGTAAAAAACACAAAAGGGAGGAATACACTATGAAAAAGAAATTAGCAGTTATGCTCTCCGCATTGATGACAACGGGACTTCTCCTGTCAGGCTGTACTAGCAGTCAGCCGGCAGAATCCGCCGAGGCATCTGCAGCTGAGACGGCAGCAGCTGGAGCAGAGTCAGAGGCAGCCGGTGAAGCGGTGGCGACTGTAAAGGGCGGTATGGAAGGCGGAACAAGCCTGAATTTTACGACTGGCGGCGATCAGGGTACATATTATGGCTTTGGCGGTGTTCTGGCAGGAAAGGTTGGCGAGTCTACCAGCACGACGGTTACAGCTATCACATCCGGCGGTTCCCAGGCAAATATCGAGGCTATGGACGTTGGGGATGCACAGCTTGGCTTTGTTCAGTCTGACGTTATGGCATATGCTTACAATGGAAGCAATCTGTTTGAGGAGTATGGAAAGGTTGACAATTTCTCGACAGTAGCGGCACTTTACATGGAGCAGGTACAGATTGTTACGCTGAACCCGGAGATTAAGACCGTGGCTGATCTGGCTGGAAAGAACGTTTCCGTTGGCGCAGCTGGTTCTGGTGTATTTTACAATGCAGTAGATGTTCTTGGAGCTTATGGTCTGGATGTTGAGAAGGATATTACACCCACCTATCAGTCCTTCGGTGACAGTGCAGAGGCGCTTCAGGATGGCAAGATTGATGCGGCATTTGTAGTGGCAGGAGCTCCGACGACGGCCATCACTTCCCTGGCAGCAACCAAGGACGTATACCTGGTAAGTCTGGATGACGAGCACATTGATAAGCTGCTTGAAAGCTCTCCCTACTACAGCAAGAATGTAATTCCGAAGTCTGTATACGGCACGGAAGAAGATGTTACGACGGTTGCAGTAGGTGCGGTGGTTATTGCACGTGACGATGTGGCAGAGGCAGATGTATATAACTTCCTGTATGGTGTGTTTGAGAACCTGGAGGGCATCACGGCTGCACATGCCAAAGGTGCCGAGCTGAATCTGGAGTTTGCAACCTCCGTTACAACGGTTCCGTATCATCCGGGTGCAGCAAAATACTTTGCAGAAAAGGAAATTGAGGTTCCCACGAAATAAATACATTTTTTCTCAGTAAGCAATGGCTGCGGTGGGCAGATGCCTGCCGCAGTTTCTTTCAGAAACAATTTGGAGCCATTTGTGCGAACGGCTTTCAGAGCGGCAGCAGAATGAGACAGAAAGGAGAAATCAATGAAAGACGAGAAAAAAATGGAACCTGATTTGGAGCAGAACATTGAGGTCGGGACTGCAGAAGATGTGGAAGCAGTCATGAAAAAGTACGACAGAGAGTCAAATGTCAGGATCTGGACCGGTAAACCGGCAGTGGTAATCCGGTGGCTTTCGGTATTATTTTCTGTTTACAGTATTTATGTGACCTTGTTCAGTACGGCTCTTCCGGAGGTACGTCTGACCACATTCCTGGGGATGATTCTGATTTTGGGTTATCTGAATTACCCAATTAAAAAAGGGGTAACCCGTGTCAATTATATTCCGTGGTATGATGTGGTATTTATGGCAGCAGGGGCGATTCCGTTTTTCTATTTTGCCCTGAATGCACAGGAGATTATAAAGCTTGCGACCCGTGTTACACGGGATCCGGTTATGGTATTTATCGCGATTATTGCAGTGCTCTCTCTGATGGAGCTGTGTCGGCGTTGTGTGGGAATTCCGATTCTCTGTGTGGTAGGCGCTCTTTTGGTGTACACCTTTTCCACGGTTCGATTTGGAAAAGTTATTTATGATCTTTTTTACACCACAACCGGTGTTATGAATACTCCGATCAATGTCTGCGCCAAGTACATAGTGGTATTTATCATTTTTGGAGCATTCCTGGAACGGACGGGTATTTCCAACTTTTTCATCGATCTGGCCAACAGTCTTTGCGGTTCCTCAGCGGGTGGTCCGGCGAAGGTAGCGGTTATTTCCTCCGCACTTTGCGGTATGGTGTCGGGTTCCTCAGTAGGAAATACGGTTACGACCGGTTCTGTTACCATTCCAATGATGAAAAAATGTGGATATAAACCGGAATTTGCAGGTGCAGTAGAGGCGGCGGCATCCACCGGCGGCCAGATCATGCCTCCCATCATGGGTGCGGCGGCATTCCTGATGGCAGAGTACATGGGGATTCCGTATGGGCAGGTGGCTTTGAAGGCGATTCTTCCTGCAGTCCTTTATTTTGCGGGTATTTATATTGCCGTTCATTTGGAGGCGCAGAAGCTGGGACTTAAAGGTATTCCCAAAGAAGAGCTTCCGAAGATGGGAGTCCTTATGAAGAAGATTTACCTTCTGGCTCCGCTGATTGTATTAGTGGTTTTGGTGTCCACGAATACGTTTACCATGCAGTTTTCTGCGTCAGTAGCGATTTTTATTGCGATTGGCGTAGGTATTATCAATAAGGAGAATCGTATTACTCCGAAAAAAATTGTGGATGCATTGGAGGCAGGCGGAAAGGGTACGATTACAGTTGCCGTTGCCTGTGCCATGGCTGGCCTTGTGGCTGGATGTATTACCTCTACGGGGCTGGCTTCCAAACTGATTACAGCGATCGTAGCCGTATCTCAGGGCAAGCCGATTATCGCACTGTTCCTGACGATGCTTTGCTGTATCGTTCTCGGCATGGGAGTTCCGACGACAGCCAATTATTGTATTATGGCTGCAACGTGTGCTCCAATCCTGATTGCTCCGGAAATCGGAATCAATCTGGTATGTGCTCACTTCTTCGTGTTCTATTTTGGTATTGTTGCAGATATCACACCGCCGGTAGCGCTGGCTGCCTATGCGGGATCGGCCATAGCCAAGGCCCCGCCGATGAAGACGGCTTTCAATGCAACGAGGCTTGCTATTGCGGCATTCGTAGTACCGTATATCCTGGCCTTTAATCCGGCCATGGTATTTATTGATACCAATCCGTTCCAGGTAGTGCAGATTTGTCTGACCTCCCTGCTGGGTATTTTTGGTATTGCGTCGTCGCTGAATGGTTTCCTGTTTGGTAAGCTGAACCTTGTATTCCGGGTGCTTCTGATTGCAGGCGGCCTGTGCATGATGGATCCGGGTATGATGACCGATTTAGTTGGTCTGGTTCTGGTGATCGGCATTACGGCTTACCAGAGAATAACCTGGAAGAAAGCAGAGACGCAGGCATAGTCAGGATGCCGGCTGCAATGTGTTTGAATCGATTTATGACCATGTAAAACTGAATGGCTGATAATAATTAAGGCGCTGCAGAATGATTTCCATTTTGCAGCGCCTGTCTTCATGTCATTTTGACCAATAACGAATTTATAATGTTTTCACAATAAAAGTATAGAAATATTGGATGGGATATGGTTAAATAGACAGAAGGAGAGGAGGAGAATCATATGTCTGATGAAATGATAAAAAAAGTAGAGGAAACAGGAGAAGAGCGGCAGGAGACGATGGAGGATTACGTGGCAGAACTGGAGGCTTCTTTTAAGCGGGTACGGCCGGGGGATATCCTGACAGGAACTGTTATCGGTGTGACGGATCAGGAGGTTATGCTGGACCTGAAATATTATGCCCAGGGAGTGATTGAGAAAGAAAATCTGAGCAATGACCCGAATTTTAATATGAAAGAAGAGATTCATCCGGGGGATGAAATTACGGCTACCGTGATTCGGACGGATGACGGGGAGGGAAATCTGGTTCTTTCCAGAAAAGAGGCCAATGATAAGATGGCCTGGGAGAAGCTGCGGACCATGCTGGAGGAACGGACGGTGGTTCCAGTTACGATTTCGGAGATTGTAAACGGAGGGGCAGTTGCTGCTCTGGAGGGAATGCGCGGCTTTATTCCGGCATCCCGTCTGGATGCCGTTTATGTGGAGAATCTGGAGGAGTGGAACGGACGGCGGATCGAGGTTACGGTAATTGAAGCGGATGAGGAGAAAAATCGTCTGATTCTTTCAGGACGCGAGGTGGCCAGGGCACATCGGGAAGAGGAGAAAAAAAACCGGATTGCAAAGTGTGAACCCGGGGAAATCCTCACAGGAACCGTAGAAACCATCAAGCCGTATGGCGCTTTTGTGCGTTTGGAAAATGGCCTTTCCGGACTGGTTCATATTTCTCAGATCAGTAAGAAGCGGGTATCGCATCCGTCTGCAGTTCTGAAGGAGGGACAGGAGGTTACGGTGAAGATTCTTTCCAATGCGGATCAGAAGCTGAGCCTCAGCATGAAGGCCGTGGAGCCAGATGAGGCGCCGGAGGAAGAGGTATTCCAGTATCACGAGAGCGGAGAGGCTACGACGGGATTTGGAGAGCTTCTGAAGGGACTTAAATTTTAAAGCAGTAAGGAGAGGGAGAAAGTTGAATATCCCTGAATCGTATAATCAGCTGGATCAGTGGACGACAGTTATGTTTCTGTATAATTCCGCTTTGAAGGCAATCAATACAAAGATAGAGATTCTTAATAACGAATTTATTCATCTTTATAATTACAACCCCATTGAGCATATTAAATCCCGCCTGAAAACGCCGGAGAGCATTGTCAAAAAGCTGAAGCGGGATGGGTGGGAAGTTACAATTCCAAATATGATTGAGCATCTCAGCGATATTGCGGGAATTCGGATTATCTGTTCGTTTTCACCGGATATTTATCGGATTGCTAATATGATTGCAAGACAGACGGATGTAACTGTGCTCTATGTGAAGGATTACATCAGCCACCCGAAACCAAATGGCTATAAAAGCTATCATATGGTAATTACGATCCCGATTTACCTGAGTGAGGGGCCGGTGGATACGAAGGTGGAAATTCAGATTCGTACCATTGCCATGGATTTCTGGGCCAGCCTGGAACATAAGATTTATTATAAATTTGAGGGCAATGCACCGTCCTATCTGGAGGAGGAACTGAAGGCCTGCGCTGATATGGTAGATATGCTGGATGCGAAGATGTTTTCGCTGAACCAGGCGATCATCAAAATCGGTGAGGAAGAACGGGAACGTCTGGGACGGGAGGGTGACCTGAAAAATCAGAGTGAAGAAGGGAGAGCGGCGAATGAGACTGGTGCTGCAGAGAGTTAAGGAAGCCAGTGTGACGGTGGATGGACAGGTAACCGGTTCCATCGGAGAGGGCTTTCTCATTTTGATGGGAGTATGCGGGGAAGATACCGAAGAGATCACAGACTGGATGGTAGATAAGGTCTGCAGACTCCGGATTTTTCAGGATGAAAATGGAAAAACAAACCGCTCCCTGGCGGATGTGGACGGGGGAATTCTGGTGGTTAGCCAGTTTACTCTGTATGCGGACTGCAGCCAGGGGAACCGCCCCAGTTTTACCGGGGCGGGAAACCCGGAGCTGGCAAAGCGGCTGTATGAGCATGCGCTGGAGCGCTTCAGCGGGCAGGTAAAGCATACAGAACACGGAATATTCGGTGCGGAAATGCAGGTATCGCTGGTCAATGACGGGCCGTTTACACTGGTTCTGGACAGCGAAACATTGATGAAAAAGAAAAAGTGAGGAAATCACCATGGGAGAGACGGCAAAGGAACTGCAGAAAAAACTGACCTGGGAGTTTCCCAATATCGGGAAGGACGCCCCGGATCAGAGAGAAAAAGCCTTCGCATACTGCGAAAATTATAAGACATTTTTAGATGCGGCAAAGACGGAGCGGGAATTTGTGGCTGCGGCAGAAAAACGCTTGCGCGCGGCGGGATACACCCTATTCGAAGAGGGGATTGCCTATGGCCCTGGCGCAAAAGTGTACGGGATTAACCGTAAAAAGTCTGTAATTATGACAACCATCGGGCGTCGGCCTCTGGAAGAGGGCGTCCGTTTGAATGTGGCACATATTGATTCGCCGCGGCTGGATTTAAAACCCAATCCTCTTTATGAAAAGTCGGAGCTGGCATATTTTAAGACTCATTATTACGGAGGAATCCGCAAATATCAGTGGGCAACGATTCCATTGGCTATGCATGGCGTTGTGGTAAAGAAAGGCGGGGAGACCGTAACAATTTCTGTGGGGGAAGAGCCAGGGGATCCGGTTTTCTGTGTGACGGATCTGCTTCCACACCTGTCAGCGGAGCAGAATGAGCGGAAGCTGAAAGACGGTATTAAGGGGGAGGAGCTGAATATTGTGATTGGCTCTCTTCCCTGGGAAAGTGAAGGGGAAGAGCTGAAAGAGCCGGTTAAACTGCTGGCACTCTCGATTCTTTATGAGCGCTACGGAATCACAGAAAAGGATTTCCTGAGGGCGGAAATTGAGATGGTTCCGGCGGTACACGCGGTGGATGTGGGACTGGACCGCAGTATGGTAGGGGCCTATGGTCAGGATGACCGAGTGTGCGCCTACACGGCTATGACGGCGGAGATTGATACGAAAATGCCGGAGTATACGACGGTAACCGTTCTTGCTGATAAGGAAGAGATCGGATCCGTGGGAAATACAGGACTGAATTCCGATTTTCTGCGGCATTACCTGGAGGCCCTGGCTCAAGGGGCAGGAGCCGTTTGTCGGCGTATGCTGCAGAACTCATTATGTCTGTCGTCGGATGTAAACGCGGCTTATGATCCGACTTTTGCCAGCGTGTATGAGGAGCGCAATTCCTGTTTTATGAATCGGGGCTGCGTTTTGACGAAATATACCGGCGCCAGGGGAAAATCAGGCAGCAGCGATGCCAGCGCCGAGACCATGGAGCGGATTATCCGGATCATGGATGAGGAAGGCGTGTACTGGCAGGCCGGAGAGCTGGGAGCCGTAGATGTGGGCGGCGGTGGAACCGTAGCCCTCTTCGTGGCTGGGATGGATGTAGACGTGGTAGACCTGGGTGTTCCGATTCTTTCTATGCATTCTCCTTTTGAGCTGGCTTCCAAGCTGGATATTTATAACACCTACCGCGCCTTCTGTGCATTTTATAAATAGGACTTTTTTTCCGGGGCTGTTTGTGGTATCATAACTTTTATACCGCGTCGGCTCCGGCTTTTGAGCTCCATGCACTGGCTGAACCGGTTCGGAGCAGGTGGCGCAATATTATGAAAAAGAAGAGGATGAATAGATGAGGAAGTGGAAAGTAACAGGTTTATGTGTGGTAACTGCCGCAGTGCTTTTGGCCTCCGGATGTTCCGGAAAGACAGAGGAAGGAAAGACAGAGAGCACACAGGCAGAAAGCCAGCAGACCGGAGAAAATGGGGAAACAGAAGCATATGTGGCAGAGGATAGTGTAAAGCTTGGCCAGTATAAGGGAATTAAGGTGACAGTTACAGAGCCGTCGGTTACGGACGAGGAAGTGGAGGCACAGATTCAGCAGATGCTGAATTCCAAGGCAGAATATAAAGAGGTGGACCGGGAGGCTAAACTGAACGATCAGGTTAATATCGATTATAAAGGACTTCTTGACGGAGAGGCTTTCGAAGGAGGTACGGCAGAGGGAGCCAATCTGGTACTGGGTTCCGGGGATTTTATCGATGGCTTTGAGGATGGCCTTGTGGGGGCAAAAAAGGGCGATAAGAAATCTCTGAACCTGACGTTCCCGGATCCCTATTCCAATAATCCGGATCTGGCGGGAAAGGCGGTAGTATTTGAGGTTACGGTCAATGCTGTAAAAGAGAGAGTGATTCCAGAGCTGACGGATGAACTGATTGCAGAGGTATCTCCGGATGACGGCACGGTGGAGAAATATCGCGCTTCCATGAGAGAGACATTGTTGGAACAGAAGCAGCTGATGATTGATAATCAGCGTGACACGGATATTTTGAATGCGCTGGTGGATGGATCGGAGATTGTCTGCTCTACAGAACGGGTGGACAAAGCTTATGAGACGCAGTTGGAGACGTATACGAATATGGCCTCCATGTACGGGTTGGATCTGGCTGCATATGCCGGTTTGATGGGAATGGACGAAGATGGCTTTAAGGCAGAGGTTCGTAAGAGTGCAAAGCTGATGGCACAGCAGGAACTGGCTCTTAAAGAAGTGGCCCGTCTGGAAAATATTGCCGTGGAGGATGAGGATCGTAAGATTCTGGCTGAGGAATATGGTTTCGACAGTGTAGAGGAGCTTCTTGAGCAGGATAATATTACAGAGGAAATGGTGGATGACACGGCTTTGATCGTTAAGACCATGGATTATCTGGTGGATCAGGCGGATATTACGGTTTCTGAAGAGGAAAGCAGTGCTTCTGAGGAAACAGTACAGGGGGAGAACGAATGAAAATTTTAAAAGACCGGATTCGGAAGGATGGAGTGGTAAAGCCAGGAAATGTTCTGAAGGTAGATCGGTTTTTGAATCATCAGATGGATATTGAGCTCTTTCAGGAAATCGGAAAGGAATTTAAACGGCGGTTTGATGGGGAAGATATCAATAAAATTTTGACCATTGAGGCGTCTGGCATTGGAATTGCCTGTATTGTAGCGGAATATTTTCATGTTCCGGTTGTATTTGCCAAAAAGACCAAGACGAAAAATATTGCCGGCGAGGTGTATACAACAAAGGTAGAATCCTTTACCCACGGGACCGTATACGACATCATTGTTTCCAAAGAATTTCTGGGAAAAGAGGACAGGGTTCTCGTGATTGATGATTTTCTGGCCAATGGAAAGGCGCTGGACGGTTTGACAACGCTGATCCGCGATTCTGGGGCAACGCTGGTGGGTGCCGGAATTGTGATTGAAAAAGGTTTTCAGGATGGAGGAAGCCGGATTCGTGAAAAGGGAATCCGAGTGGAATCATTGGCTATTGTGGACAGCATGAATGATGAGACAGGAGAAATTATATTTCGGGATGAATAGAAAAGCATTGTTTTTTGATATTGATGGAACATTGTTCAGCGACATAGTAAGGCAGGTACCGCAGAGTGCGGTACTTGCCTTAAAAAAATCACGGGATAGTGGGAATCTGGTATTTATCAACACCGGGAGAACCTGGTGTCAGACAGAAGGAATCCGTGGTGAGGTGGAAACGGACGGAATGCTGTGTGGCTGTGGAACGTACCTGACGGCGGAAAATAAAGTTTTGTATGATCGTCGTGTCAGTCCAGAGCGAATCAACTGGATCCGGGAGGCGGTAAGTCGTTTTCGGCTGGATGCAGTGCTGGAGGGTGTAAATCACTGCTATTTTCGTCCCGGCGGCCCGGTTTTGCCCCGGATGAAGCGGATTCAATCTTATTTGGAGAGCGGTGGGACGCAGTTCGCAGGAAGCTGGGATGCTCCGGACTGTTCGATCAGTAAATTTTGTGTCGTGGCAGATGAGAACAGTGATGCTTCTGGATTCTTTGCTGGACTTTTAGATTTCGATATTATTGACCGGGGCGGGAATTTTTATGAATGCGTGCCAGCCGGTCATTCTAAGGCCAGCGCGATTCAGAGAATTCTGGAGGAGTATGGAATCAGTCTGGATGACGCCTGGGTGTTTGGCGACAGCATGAATGATTTGTCCATGTTTCAGTACGCGAAAAATGCAGTTTTGATGGGAAAACACGATGCAGGACTGGAGCCATATGCCACATTTACCACTCGGACAGTGGAAGAGGACGGGATTGCCTGGGCTTTGGAACAGCTGAAACTTCTGTGAATGATGTCGGTAGAAATACTCAAGCAGACAAACTATTGCGAATTATTCAAAAAAAACAGATAAAAGACAGATTCTCTCTTGTTATACCTTTGCGTTTTTAGTATAATATAGATAGCAGCTCAGCAGACGGTTCACAGGAACGACTGATGATGCGGTTATCAAATCAGACGAAAAGGGGGCGTTTATATGGAGGGAAGTAAGTATACAAAGATTCACACACCGGGAACCAATGCAGTCTTAAAGATCCGGGAAGGGCATTTTGCCACGAATCATGCTCACATCAATTATTACATTGATATGACGACACTGAAAACCAGAACATCAGAAGCGCAGGAGGTTGCCAAGGCGCTGGTGGGGATGTACCTCTACGGCATGGTGGTGGACACGATTGTATGCATGGAAGGAACCGAGGTAATCGGTGCGTTCCTCTCAGAGGAACTTTCCAGAGGCGGTTTCCTTTCTACAAACGCTCACAAGACGATTTACGTGGTAAGTCCGGAGTTTAACAATAATAGCCAGATTATTTTCCGCAATAATCTTCTGCCCATGATTCAGGGAAAGAATGTTCTGATTCTGATGGCATCAGTGACGACGGGGCGCACGCTCAATAAGGCTGTGGAGTGTATTCAGTATTATGGAGGCATTCTGCAGGGCGTATCAGCGATTTTTAGCGCAATTGATGATCTGGAGGGAGTGCAGATCCGTTCCGTATTCGGAAAGAAGGATTTGCCGGAGTACGCGTTTTATGACTATCGGAGCTGCCCGATGTGCAAAGAGAGAAAGAAGCTGGATGCTCTGGTAAATGCCTTTGGCTTTTCGCCCCTGTAGGGGATTTGTTAAAATCGTATATGTTTTGAGGTTGTGTGCTGCCAGGCGCTGTGTGCCGGGCAGCGCACCGCCTTTATGGAGAAAACTGGGTTGAAATTGGAGATATCCGGAAATCCAGTTTATTTTCGGGAGGTAGAGAGAGATGGAAATTCAGCGCAGGCTGGAAGAGTTGGACTGCCTTTATGGGGAAGGCAGGCTGCCGGAGGCAGAAAAAAAACTGGAGGAATGGCTTTCAGAGTCCAGAGAAAAAGGAGAACAGGGAGCAGAATTGACGATTCTGAATGAGATGGAGGGACTGTATCGGACCACAGGGCGGGCCGGATTGGCGGTGGAAGTGTCCGGGCAGGCACTGAAGCTGATTGAGTCGATGGGACTTGCTGGAACGATTCACCATGGTACGACGCTTTTAAATGGCGCGACAGCCAGCCGTATGGCAGGAGATGGCGCTGGAGCACTGTCCATGTATCAGGAGGCAGCCCGTATTTTCCGAAATCTGGGGCAGGAGAAGAGCTATCAGATGGCCAGTCTTTATAACAATATCAGCCAGCTGTATCAGGAACAGGGAAAAAACGAAGAGGCCATTGAGAGCCTGAAAAAGGCTTTGGACATTATTTTACCCATGGAAGACAGTGACGCGGAGGTGGCTACAACGCGTGTCAATATGGCTCTCTGCCTGATGGCCCTGGGAAACCTGGAGGAGGCGGCTCAGGAAATCGGCATGAGTCTGGCGTACTACGGAAGTTCAGCTGGCGAGAGGGATGGTCATTATGGCTCAGCTCTCTGTGCAGCGGGTGAACTGGCCTGGAGGAGGGGGGATTCGGAGCGGGCAGCGGCTCTTCTGGAGAAGGCTCTGGAAGTAACAAGAGAACGATTTGGGGAGAACGATGCCTGCCGGATAATTCAAAAAAATCTGCAAGTTGTCCGGGAAAATATGGCGGTTCAATAAAAAGGAATGGGAGAAACGAGAGCGATGAAAGGACTGGAACTGGCACGGCGTTATTATCTGGAAGTGGGACGCCCTATGCTGGAACGGGAATTTCCGGAATATCTGCCGCGGATTGCGGCCGGATTAGTGGGGGATGGATCGGAATGTCTGGGGTATGACGATGCTATCTCCCAGGATCACGATTTCGGACCGGGTTTCTGTCTGTGGCTTTCCAAAGAAGACTACGAGGCTGCGGGCGCCAGAATGCAGGAGATGTATCAGAGGCTGCCAGGAAGTTTTCTTGGATTTCCGGCCAGAAATACCAGCGCCCGGGGAGATGGCCGGGTTGGTGTATTCCAGATTTTTGAATTTTACCGGAGATTCATCGGAAATGAACAGCCGCCGGCTGATCTTATGCGCTGGCTATACCTTCCAGAGCATAAGCTGGCGATTTTGGCTTCCGGGGAAGTATTTGAGGATGGGGCGGGGCAATTTTCTGAAATCAGGGATGTCATTCGCGCCTATTACCCAGAAGATGTGCGGATCAAAAAAATCGCGGCCCGGGCGGCTTCCATGGCTCAGTCCGGACAGTACAATTATGGTCGATGTATGCGGCGCGGGGATATTGTGGCAGCATCTATGGCTCTTTCCGAGTTCATAAAGCATGCGCTGGCGATGATTTACCTTTTGAACCGCAGGTATGCTCCGTATTATAAATGGAGTTTTCGGGGACTTGCTGATCTTCCGATGCTTGCGGGGGCAGCGCCGCTTCTGCGGGAACTGGCTGGACTGGGGGATCAGAGCAGCGCCTGGGAAGAACCGCATCCGGAACATTGGAATCCATATGTGAACATGCTGGATAAAAAGGTGGAACGGATTGAGCGGATCTGCAGAATGGTAACGGAAGAACTGAATCGTCAGGGCCTGACAGACCGGGATGATGATTTTCTGGAGGCGCATACTGGAGAACTGATGGGGCGAATCCAGGATCCGGTATTGCGCGGGTGCCATGTTCTGGAAGGAATCACATAAATGTGAAGGCTCAGGTCGGCGAAAAGGAGAGTGGTTCCGAAACGCTCATACGAAATGATAAAAAATAAACAGAAGGAGAAGTGGAAAATGACGAGAGAGGAAAAGATTGAATCACTGATTCAGACGGAATGGGATGAGTTTCAGAAGGTACAGAATGAGGGGGGAAGAGCCTCCTGCCAGGATGACCCGAAGACATTTTTCATCATGCGGCGCAGCCAGTTTACACCATGGCCGGAGGAACTCATTGATTCCTATAGAGAGGATTTGAAGGAGGCAAAGGAGATTGGGAGAAATCTTCTGGCTGAAAAGTATGGCTGGATGATGGAGCATACAGCTCCGGCTCAGTTTCGGGCAATCCGTCATCTTTTAAAGGCACCGTCGCTTCTGGGCGAGCAGATGATGGAAGAGATCACGGATATTCAGCTTAGCTGGATGAAAATGTACCGGAGCCAGTATCCGGTCATGGCTTCCGGAAACAGGGCCCTCTATGCGGAGGAAGATACACCATTTGAAACATCTTTTGAAACGTATCTGAAAGGCGAGCTTCATACGTATTCCGATGGAACTCTGCAGAAATATCTGCGGTTTGTCAAAGAGCTGCAGCAGGACGGAAAAAATCTGACGCTTTTAATTATGGAAGCACAGGTTCAGGCGTATGGATACCGTGACCTGCAGGATGCAGAGGAACAGTTGGCCCGCCGCTGAAAAATAAAAAGGGGGATTTTGTATGAGTGAATTGATATGGCTGGCGCCGATAACTGGTGTGGCAGCACTGATTTTTGCGACCGTTCTTGCGTCTTCTGTGAAAAAGCAGGAAGCGGGAGACGGAAAAATGAAGGAGATTGCAGCAGCGATTAAAGAAGGAGCTCAGGCGTTTCTGCAGGCGGAATATAAGATCCTGGTGATATTTGTTGCAATTTTATTTGTTGTAATCGGTGTGGGAATCGGGAACTGGATGACAGCCGTGTGTTTTCTGGTTGGCGCGGCGTTTTCGACGATGGCTGGTTACTTCGGCATGCAGGTGGCAACGGATGCAAATGTGCGGACGGCCCACGGTGCCGGAACTGGAGGTATGGGACGCGCCCTGGGAATTGCCTATAAAGGCGGTGCCGTAATGGGGATGTGTGTGGTTGGTCTGGGACTCCTCGGTGTCAGTGTGATTTATCTGTTTACAAAGGATGTCAATGTTCTGACCGGTTACAGCCTGGGAGCTTCTTCGATTGCTCTCTTTGCCCGGGTTGGCGGCGGTATTTATACAAAGGCCGCAGACGTGGGGGCTGATCTGGTGGGAAAAGTAGAAGTCGGTATTCCGGAAGATGATCCGAGAAACCCGGCGGTTATTGCAGACAATGTGGGAGATAATGTGGGGGATGTGGCCGGTATGGGGGCCGATCTGTTCGAATCGTATGTAGGTTCACTGGTGTCCGCGATTACACTGGGAGTGGTGGTTTATCAGGCAAAAGGAGCGTTTTTCCCGTTGATTTTGGCGGCGGTGGGAATCCTGGCCTCCATGGTGGGAACCTTTTTTGTAAGGGGAAAGGATGGCGCGGATCCGCAAAAGGCATTGAATACGGGAAGTTATGTGGCCTATGCCATTGTGATTCTGGCATCACTGCTGCTCAGCAGAAGCTTCTTTGGAAGATTCCATGAATCCATTGCCATTATTGCTGGCCTGGCAGCCGGTTTTATCATTGGACAGGCTACAGAGATCTACACCTCTGATAAGTACGGTTCAGTTAAGAAGATTGCGGAACAGTCTGAGACGGGTTCTGCCACCAATATTATATCCGGTTTGGCAGTGGGAATGAAGTCTACCGTCGTTCCGATTCTGTTTATTGCGGTCGGCATTATTGCCGCCTATTATGCAGCTGGACTTTATGGAATTGCTTTGGCAGCAGTGGGTATGCTGGCAACGACAGGAAGTACCATTGCCGTGGATGCCTATGGCCCGATTGCAGATAATGCAGGTGGGATAGCGGAAATGTCTGGCCTGGATGAGAGCGTTCGGAATATCACAGATCGTTTGGACAGTGTTGGAAATACCACGGCAGCCATTGGAAAGGGGTTTGCCATTGGATCGGCTGCTTTGACAGCGTTGGCGCTGTTTGTTTCCTATGCCCAGGCAGTAAGTTTGGAGACAATTGATATTTTAAATCCCAAGGTAATTATCGGACTTTTTATCGGCGGTATGCTTCCGTTCCTGTTTTCAGCCATTACCATGGAATCGGTTTCCAAGGCAGCCTACAAGATGATTGAAGAAGTGCGGAGACAGTTCCGGGAGGACCCGGGGATCCTGAAGGGGGAGAGCCGGCCGGATTATACTTCCTGTGTGGGAATTTCTACGACAGCGGCTCTTCATGAAATGCTGGTTCCCGGTATTATCTCTGTGGTAGTTCCGCTCCTGACCGGCGTGGTTTTGGGAACGGATGCTTTGGGCGGCCTTCTGGCCGGCTCTCTTGTAACGGGCGTTCTTCTGGCTATTTTTATGGCAAATGCAGGAGGCGCATGGGACAACGCGAAGAAGTATATTGAGGGAGGTACCCATGGAGGCAAAGGCAGTCCGTCTCACAAGGCGGCTGTGGTAGGTGATACGGTAGGCGACCCCTTTAAGGATACCTCCGGACCTTCTATCAATATTCTGATCAAGCTGATGACGATTGTATCACTGGTATTTGCGCCACTGTTCCTGTCAGTAGGATCTTTCTTCTGATAAAGAAGCGATTTTTTGAGTGATTATATTGCTCCATATGAATAAAAATCCGGAAAGAGTCTTTTAAAATATGGGTTCTTTCTGGATTTTTTGCGTTTAAAGGAGAAGGGATATGGAAGAATGTTATGACGGGATTTTTGGAGTCTTTCTGGAAAACAGTGCAGGATGCTACTTGACAGGAAGAGACGGTGCTTTTATAATCATATTGGACACTGGATACAATTTGGATACCCCATTAAAATTTTAGGAGGTATCATGATGAGTAAATTAACAATTAGACCGATCAATACAGGTTTTGTGACAATGATTCCAAAGCAGTATCTTTATCATCATTCAACGGTGGCATTTTATCCAGAGGCATCGGACCGGGAAGAAGAGTATCCCGTGTTTACGTACCTGGTTGAGGGTGGAGATCAGCTGCTTCTGGTTGATACGGGAATGGCCTATACGGAAAGGGCGGATGCCTACCATCATCACGGCTCGTATCAGCCGGAGGGGATGGCGATTACGGAGCAGCTGGCAAAGCTTGGATATAAGCCGGAGGACATTGATATTGTAGTGTTTACCCATTTGCATTGGGATCACTGCTTTTACATGGAAAAGTTTACGAAGGCTGAGTTTTATGTAAATAAAAAAGAGTATGATTTTGCCATGAACCCGATTCCGCTGTATTATAAGTCCTATGAGGCACCGCAGCTGGGCATTACACGGCCTTTTGAAGGAATTGCTATGAACCTGGTGGAAGGAGAAACGGAAATTATGCCGGGAGTTCGGGTATTTGAGACACCGGGACATTCGGTTGGGCACCAGGCAGTGGAAATTGATACGGCAGCGGGAAAATATATCTGCTGCGGAGATGCCATTTTTATCATGGATAATATAAAACCGATTGAGAAAATCCATTATGATATCACGCCACCCAACCGTTTTTCGGATATTGTATCCACATGGCAGAGTATCCGAAAAATTAAGGAGCGGGCAGAAAGCATAGATAAGATCCTTACGTGTCATGACCGGGAGATTTTGGAGCGGGTTGCCAGAACACCGGTTCTCGGGATTTAACGGGAAGGCGGTGAAGACGAGGGTTCCCGACCTTGAGAATAATGGCGGTAATTGCAGTAATTGCATGTTGTGATACGAAATATCACGAAATAGCATTCGTGCAGGGGAAAATTAAGGAGTGTGGTCATAAGCCTCTGGTGCTGGATATCAGCACAGGACCTTACATTCCAATGAAGGCAGATATTAGCCGGGAAGAGGTTCTGGCAGCTGGTGGGTATACCTGGGATCAGGTGCACAAGATGGAAAAAAGCGGAGCTATTTCTGCCATGATGGAAAGCATTTCGAAAATGGTGGTAAGGCTCTGGAAGGAAAAGAGAATAGATGGCGCCATTGGAATGGGCGGTTTGCAAAATACAGTGGTCTGCTCTGCGGCGCTGCGCTGTTTGCCCATTGGATTCCCCAAGATGATATGTTCGACCATTGCCAGCGGTTCCCGGTGTTTTGAGACAGTGGTGGGAGATAAGGATATCTGTGTAATTCCATCCATTGTGGATTTCGCCGGGATGAATCCGATCAATGAGGCGGTTTTGGGAAATACCGTCAGCGCCATGGTGGGTATGGTTACGTATGGAGGAAAACGGATCGATACCTGTGGAGAAAAATATATTGGGACAACGCTGATGGGGGTCACGAATGACACGGTTATGCGGGCATCGGATACGCTGTCTTCCCATGGAAAAAAGATGATCAGCTTTCATTCCACAGGAATTGGTGGAAAAGTCATGGAGGATTTGATTCGGGAAGGCGTAATTTCTGCGGTGATGGATTTGTCGCTCCATGAGATGACAGCAGAATATCTGGGGGATTACGGCTATAGCCGTGGGGCGGATAATCGCCTTTGTGCAGCAGCAGAAATGGGAATTCCGGCACTGATCTGTCCGGGAGGGATTGATTTTGCCTGCCTTCGAAAAGAAGAATTGCTGGAGGACGAGGAAGAGCGGGGATATGTATGGCATAACAAAGACCTGACACATACACGGCTTTATGAACATGAGATTTTGGATATTACACGAACCATCGTAGAGCGTTTGAACGGCTCCAAGGGACCGACAGAAGTAGTTCTTCCCATGGGAGGACTGCGGACATTGAGTTATCCCGGCCAGCCATTTCATAAGCCGGAGACGATAAAAAAAATGAAACGGATTTTTGAAGAGGGGCTGAAACCGGAAATTATATTTAAAACATACGATTTAAATTTCTGTGATCCGGAATTTGCAGATCTATGTGCCCGGGAAATGGAAAAGCTTCTGGGAAAGGAGCAGAATGATGAAGCATCTGGAATATGAAAAACTTGTACAGGAGGTTGTACGGGCTGCAGGAAAGTTTTATGCATTGCGCTACCAGATGAGCAATGGAGGAAATTTGAGCGTGCGGGTGCCAGGACACGACTGGATGCTGGTAAAGGGAACGGATGTGGCTTTCGATGAAGTAACGGCAGAGACGCTGGTTCTTACAGATTTCGATGGAAATGTGATAGAAGGAAATATCCGTCCGTCTAAAGAGGCTCTTTTGCACGGAGCTATTTATCGGGAGATAAATGGGGTGAAGGCAATTATGCACTGCCATTCCTCCTATGCGACTGCCTGGGCAGCCGACCATGAGGAACTGGCATTTGCTACTCACCATTCAGGCATGAAGCTGGGCGGGCATGTTCCGGTATTTGATACGCATTCGTATGCCGTACCCAAGGAATGCTTTCCGATGATTTTGGATGCCTTTCGGGAAAATCCGGATATGAACGCATTTCTTTTGCGGGGACACGGACAGGTGACGGTTGCACATTCCATGCGCCAGGCGGCGTATTTGGCAGAACTGGTGGAAGAAACTGCAATGATTGACAGCATAGCGGCTGCAATGAAAAATTAAAAGGGAATTAAGAATAAAATATGCTGCTGAAAGCGTTATTAAAACCACCAGGTGGGAAGTTCTTTCAGCAGCATATTTTTTTGTGTCTCAGAATTGGATGTCAGGAAAAATTTACGTGTCTGCCAATGGCGTTTACTACATCTTTCAAGTGATCGGAAATGGCCTGTTTGGTGGCAGCAATATCGCGGCTCCGAATTCCCTGTACGATACGGCCGTGCTCTGTCAGGGTATCATTGACGCGGCCTTCCAGAGAATAGTAGATTGATTTAAAAGAGTCACATTTATTCCAGAGACCCTGAAGAATTTCTACCGTGTCATCACAGCCGGAAAGGGTGCAGATCAGGCTGTGAAACTGGCGGTCCAGCAACATAAATTCTTTGGAGGTGTTGGAAAAGTTCAGCATTTCCAGATTGATTTCTTCAAGAACTCTGACGTCTTCCGCGGACGCTTTGATACAGGTTCTGGCGGCACAGTATTGTTCCATTAAAATACGGATTTCATAGATTTCAGTCAGTCGTTCTCTGGTAAGCTGAAAGACAACGGCTCCGCAGTGGGGTTTGGTAATTAAAAGTCCCTCGGCTTCCAGGCGTTTGATAGCATCCCGGACGGGGGTTCGGCTAACCCCTAAAGTTTTTGTAAGACGTTCCTGGGCAATGTGCTCTCCCGGCTTAAAATCTCCTTGAATAATTGCGTTTTTAATCCAAGAGTAGACCGAGTCAGATACGGTTGTGTATTGGATAATTGGCTGCGCATTGTCCATATAGAGTTTCTCCTTCATTATCTTGATATGATTTCCAACTTTATTATAACGCTGAATAAAGGTACTGTCAACTGATTGGATAATGTATCCAAAGAATGACAAAAATTTATCAATTCTGTCCAATCAAATGGTAAAAAATAAACAATTATTGACGAATATGACAAAATATGATACAGTATGAGCATGAGATTGTATCCAATATCCGGTGTCCAAACTGGGATGGAAAAACGTGAAGCTTATAAAAGCAGAAAGGAAGGAAGATATGAAAAAGAAAAGAGCATTGGCACTCGGTATGGCAGCAGTTCTGGCTATGGCCGGTCTGGCGGGGTGCAGCGGAAATTCGGGCGCCAAGGAAACACAGGCAGCAGAGAATGCAGGCGATAAGCAGCAGGAACAAGCCGCATCTGGTGAGAAGGAAAAGCTGACCCTGCGTATTGGTTCCGGCCATTCAGAGTCCAATCCGTGGATTACGGCGCTGGAGGACTATTTTGTAAAGAATGTATCGGAGCGTGTCAGTGCAGAGACCAATTATGAGATTGAGTGGGTAAAATCTTATGGAGGTTCCGTTATTTCTCTGGGAAATGAGCTGCAGGGCGTTCAGGATGGTCTGGTTGATATTGGATGTACAATTCTTGTATTTGAGGCCTCCCGTCTTCCGCTGCAGGATATGGTTTACAGTATGCCGTTTTCCTGCTCAGATCCGCTGATTGTGGCGGAAACCATCAAGCAGATGTATGAAGCTTATCCGGAGTTTACGTCCACCTATGAGACGGATTATAACCAGAAGTTCCTGGGAATCGGTGTTTCAGACCCTTACGGATTTTTCAGCACAAAAGAAGTGAAATCTCTGGAAGATGTAAATGGCATGAAGATTGGAGCAGCCGGAATCAATCTCTCCTGGATTGAAGGTTCCGGAGCCGTTGGTGTGCAGACGTCTTTAAATGATACGTATCAGAATCTGCAGACAAATGTTTGCCAGGCAACGATTCAGCCGACCCACTCCTGTGTAAATCTGAAGGTGTATGAAGTGGCTCCCTACTATCTGGATGCGAACTTCAATGTGGTTCCGTTTAATGCAATTACGGTAAATATGGATACCTGGAATGATCTTCCGGCAGAGGTACAGACTATTCTGACTGAGGTTGGAGAGGGTTATCTGGATTACGAAGCGGAATATATCAATCAGATCCATGAGGAGGATCTGAAGGCGCTGGAAGAGCAGGGATGTACCGTTATTACCCTGAGCACGGAAGAACAGAAAAAATGGGCAGCCAGCCTTCCGGATGTTGTAAATGGCCTTGTAAAGAGTCTGGATGATGCCGGTTATCCTGGTGCTGAGATTGTGGAGAAGTACTACGAGATTCTGGAATCTCAGGGTGTAGAGCGTGTACGTGACTGGAATATCCAGGGTTAAGAGAAGGGAGTAAGCGGTTATGCGAATTCTTCGAAAGCTGGATAAGCTGTTGGAACGGTTTTTAGGCATTATGGATGGCCTGGCTGCTATTTCCGTATTTGCGATTATGCTCTTAATTACAGCAGATGTACTGAGCCGTCTTCTTTTGAATAAGCCGTTTGCGGGAACCGCTGAAGTGGTCAGCAGTATTATCATTATTGTGTGTTTCCTGGAAATCCCTTATGTGGCGGCTAAGGGAGCTCATGTAAGAACAACGATGCTGTACGATAAGGTAGGGGTAAAAGGGAAACATGTGATTGATATTGCAGCCGCTCTGCTGGGCATTCTGGTATATGCTTTTATCATCCGGGCCAGCCTGGGAAACCTTTTGAATGCTATTGCGATCCAGGAGGCAGAAATTGCAGGTTCCGTCCGTATCACGACGATTCCGGGACGGTTTGCGATTATTTTTGGATCCGCCCTCATGATTTTAGAGTTTGTGGATCAGGTGGTCAAGTTCAGTTATGAACTTTGCACAGGAAAGAATTTTGCGGAAGGGGGAGATGCGAAATGAGTACGGGAGCCGTTGCGACATTCTCATTGATTTTACTGCTGGCTTTGATTTTCTGCGGCGTGCATTTAAGCACATCCCTGATGTTTACCAGCGTTTTAAGTGTGTTCCTGTTCACAGGCCGCTTTTCCACTGCCATGAATGTGCTGAGCCAGTCGGCCTGGGGGGCAGTTCGCCAATATATGTTTGGAGTTATTCCTCTATTTGTACTGATGGGACTTCTGGCAAATTTGTCGGGAGCCAGCCAGGATTTGTATGATTCGGCCAGTCTTCTCTTGAAAAAAGTCCGTGGCGGCGTCGGGATCGCTACGGTTGTGGCCAATGCGATTTTTGCTGCCATTACGGGTGTTACAGTGGCATCTGCCGCTGTGTTCACAAAAATTGCGCTGCCGCAGATGCTGCGTCTGAAATATAATCGGAAGATTGCTTTGGGAACGATTTCTGGCTCTGCAATTTTAGGAATGCTGATTCCGCCAAGTCTTTTGATGATTGTTTATGGATCTCAGGCGGATGTATCCATTGGTAAGCTGTTTGTGGCGGCCGTGATTCCCGGTATTTTAATGACCATTGCATTCATCATTGTGATTTTGACAGTGGCACACATAAAACCGGAGTATATTCCGGAAGTAGAAGAACTGACGGAATATGAAAAAAAGAACTTCTGGAAAATCGTGCTGCGCCCATGGCCCATCGTGCTTTTGATCATTATCTCTCTGGGCGGCATCTGGTGTGGTTTTTTCACACCGACAGAAGCCGGTGGAGTCGGTGCATTTGGAGCATTCCTGATTGTAATTTTCCGGAAACGGTTTAATCGGAAAACCTTCTGGGAGACGCTTTTATCAGCAGGGTCTACTTCCGGAAGCGTGCTGATTCTTCTGGTGTCTGCTTCCACCTATTCGAAAACCCTGTCCATGTGCGGTGTGATCAATGTGCTTCGCTCTTTTGTAGAGGGGTTAAGCGTGCCTCCCATTGGGATTGTGCTGTTATTTATCCTGATTCTGATGATACTGGGATGTATTTTGGATTCCACGTCCATTTTACTTTTAACGACGCCTCTGATGTGCCCGATCATGGCAGATCTTGGCTATGATCTGGTATGGTTCGGACTTGTTATGATTATTGCCATTGAGACGGGAATGATCACGCCTCCCTTTGGCATGAATGTATTTACAGTAAAATCCTCCCTGTATGGGATGGACGGGATGGAAGGCATTACTGTCAACGAAATTTTTGCAGGTTCCATGTGGTTTCTGATTGCGATTATCGCAGTGGATCTGATCTGTGTATTTGTGCCGGCTGTGGTTACATTTTTGCCGAATGCCATGTAAAAGTAAATGTGTCAGGGGAGTTACCATTCCCCGGAAAGGAGAAATGTTATGTCAACTGTAAAGATTCCCAAGGAGAAGGCGGCGATTGTTTTAATTGAGCCGCAGAATGATTTTCTGTCCGAGGGCGGCACCATGTACGCGCATATTAAAGAGCAGCTGGCAGAACGCCATGTCATTGCCAATCTGCAGGATCTGCTGAATCAGGCGAGAGGAAAGGTGGCAAAGATCTTCTACTGTCCCTTCCATCCTTTTGATCCGGGATTTCCGGAGCTGAAAAAGGGAGGTCCGGCCTGTGAAGGCCTTCGTGGAATTGAGATGGAAATGGAGGCTGACTGGGGAACCGGCGCATGGCTTCGCGGAACGCCGGGACCGGAGATTATCAAGGAACTGACGCCTCAGCCAGGCGACGTAGTAGTGGAAGGCAAGAAAACGCTGGATGCCTTTCATTCTACGGGACTGGATTATTATCTGCGGGCCAATGAGATCGAGTATGTAATTTTTACCGGTTTCCACACGGACTGGTGTGTGGAGTCTTCCGCCCGCTCCGCCTATGACAAGGGTTATCGGGTTGTGGTGCTAAGCGATTGTACGGCAACGGACACCCAGGAAGAGCAGGATTTCTGCGAAAAATGGATTTTCCCAAAAATCGGAAAGGTTATGACCTATAAAGAATTCCTGGATGCCTTGGTATAGGTGTGATAAAATGCTTACCATGTAAGCTTTGACACATTGCGGTCCTTTAAAAAACCGGGGATCTGGTACAGCACCAGAATATCGGTGATCTGCTGTTTTTCACAGAACTGGCTGACTTTTCCGTTAAAATATCGAAGGTCCAGCATGTGAGTTTCATCAAAGTGAAGAGCAGCAAAGGGCGCAAAGGTGTGTGCATAAGAATCTTTTAGAATCAGGAGTCTGCGATTAGAGGCGGATTCCTGGTTCTTTATTTTTGTCCAGCCGTGGTTACCGTCCAGAAAAACCCTATATTTATCACGGGTGTGGAGTGCTTCCATGGAATACAGGGAGAGTGATGGTTCCGGGTTGCCGTCATAAAAGACGCTCCAGGAAGGCTCCTGAACTGGACGGTAAAGATCAATCTGGTCAGGCTGTACCGGCAAGTTGATTTTTGACTGGATCGTGCCGGAGAACTGTTCGGTGACAGTTTCTATTGTGAAATCGTTTTTTTCATACGGTTTGATTTCCAGTGAATCAGCCCAGGCCTGGTAGGCAAGAAAGGCGCCGTGGGAGGTCCAGTGGTGATCCGTACGATAATAGAGATTGTCCGCCGTCGGCCCGGCATTTTCTGCAGCCTTGTACAGTGCGTCACCTACAGGAATCAGCATGGAGGACAGGCCTTTTTCCTTCAGGGTGTCTGGAATGATTTCCTGGGAAAATGGGGAGGCAAAGTCTGGAAGGTGCTGTGGAAGAATTTCAGGAGAAGAGGGAACCAGCATGATGCGGATTCTGTTTTCACCCAGCAATTCTGCCTGTGATGAGGCAAATTGAGCAAGCTTTTCCAGGTTTTTTTCTGCAAGGTTGTGGTCAAAGGATTCCCGATACCAGGTTTCCATCAGCCAGCCGTCATTTCCGGTCCAGACACCGTTTATTTCCCTTTTTCCCTGTGCCAGTTCTGCCGCCGTTTTCAGGCTAATCCAGCCGTCGCGGAACGGAAACTGGTCACTGAGATAGTCCTCATATTGTTTTCCGAATTCACCGGTTTTCAGGCTTTCCCAGGTAAAGGCGGGTTTTTGTGCCAGGTATCGGTTTTCTGTTTCAGAAAAGGAACGCTTTGGAAGAAGGATGGACAAAAGTGCGCCGCAGCCTAAAAAGCTGCAGAAGAGTCCGGTCGTAATCCAGGCGTGAAGATTTTTCTTTTTCATAATCAGTGAAACTCCTTAAAATCGGAAGTATAAAAAAGGATTGTAGGTGGCATCAACCAGGCAGGCAACGGACCAGAGCAGGATGAGACCAAGAAACAAGAGTTCCATTATACTGCCGGATTTTGTATTTCTCAGACGGTGTCCGGCTCTGGCTGGAAATGGGGTGGAGCCGATGGCGCAGGCGAGAAGAAGAAGCAGGTTTCCAGTCAGCAGAAATAGTGTTCGTTCACTGCAGAATGGAAGCCCGGCCATTCCCAGCATCTGGCGCAGATAGACAAGTCCTTCTTCCATGTTTTCAAAGGCGAAAAGAACCCATCCGAACAGTACTGCCAGAAAGGTGAGAAAAACCTGCAGCGCCCCTGGAAGCTGCTTCTGAATCCGTCCAAAAATAAATTTTTCAAAAAGCAGCAGGAAACCGAAATAAAGTCCCCAGAACAGGAAATTCAGGCTGGCGCCATGCCAGATTCCGGTCAGAAGCCATACGATCAGAATGTTTCGCAGCTTTTTCAGGGTTCCGCCGCGGTTTCCGCCCAGCGGAATATATACGTATTCTTTAAACCAGGTTCCAAGAGAAATATGCCAGCGACGCCAGAATTCTGTCACGCTTCTGGAAATATAGGGGTAGTGGAAGTTTTCAGGGAAATGAAAACCCAGCATATGCCCCATTCCGATGGCCATGTCAGAATAGCCGGAAAAATCAAAATAGATCTGGAAGGCAAAGGATAGAATCCCAGTCCAGACCATCAGGATAGTACGATCTTCCGGGTAGATACTGCCAATCTGTGTCCAGAGCGCACCGATCTGATTGGCCAGAAGTACCTTTTTTCCGAGTCCAATGAGAAAGAGGCGGATGCCCAGGGCAAACCGCTCGGCAGTTTCAGTCCGGGTATTCAGTTCCGCAGCAATATCCCGGTAACGGACAATGGGACCTGCAATCAGCTGAGGAAACATGGATACGTAAGCTCCGAAGGCAATTAGATTTTTCTGCACCGGCGCCTCGCCCCGATAAACATCAATGGTGTAGGACATGGTCTGAAAGGTATAAAATGAGATACCAATGGGCAGTGCCAGTCCAAGAATCGGTACATCGGAGTGAGTGAGGCTGTTAAAGGTGCGGATAAAGAAATCCGTGTATTTAAATAAAATCAGCAGAGAAAGGTTGATGACAACAGAAGAGGCAACTGTCCATCGGGCTGCGCCGGTCTTTCCCTGAGTCTGAAACTGGTTTACCAGTTTTCCATGGATAAAATCTACCAGAGTAGAAAACAGGAGGAGCGAAATATAAACCGGCTCCCCCCATCCATAAAAAATCAGGCTTCCCAGAAACAGGATTCCGTTTCGCAGCCGTTTCGGCGCCAGAAAATAGAGAAGCAGAAACAGCGGCAGAAAGCGGAATAAGAACAGAAGACTGCTGAATACCATGCTTACTGGAAGTTTTTGTCAATTGCGGAAACAGCAATCTGGTTGTTTTCGATGGCGGACTGCAGAGCTGCCTCATCACCCTGCTCCATGGCAGCGTCATCCGGTGCGCCCAGCATGACAAAGAAAATGTAGTCGCCGTGGCGAACCACTTCGGATGCCTGAATTTTAGCAATATTCATGGGATACTGCATGGTATCAGATACCAGGCGGTCGCGATATTCATTCAGAACCTGCTCTGCCTGATCACCGTTTCCTTCGGATGCCTTCACTCCAATGAACGTCTCCACAAATGTGCTGATCATTGGCATTTCTGCAACGGCGCTGTCATAGAGATCCGGGGAAAGTCCCACGATATCCTCCAGCATCTGAGCATCCATTGCGCTGTCTGGTACGTATTTATCTCCATATGCCTTTTTGATGTCATTTAAAACAGAAGTCAGAGTTTCATCTGCCTGTATGTTCGTTCCGCTTTCCTCCTGAGCACTTTCGGATTCTTCCGGAGAGGGGACTTCCGTTTCTTCCGGAGCTTCAGTGCTGGTCTCCGTGGAAACAACGGATGATTCCTGAGTTGTATTTTCGCTGCCATTGGAAGAGGCGCAGCCAGTCATGGAAGCTGCAGCCAGAGATGCGGTCATAAAAAGTATCATAAGCTGTTTTTTCATCATAATAAAAATCCTCCTTCAATTAAGCCCGTGGACTTATGTTTCTCCATTATAAGGGAGAAATGGAGAAATAGCAATTTACGAAAGTCTGAACGTTTGTTTACGATTTTTTTGGAACAGTTATTAAAATTACTTTATATTCCAAAAATCGCCTGTGGGCGTTGTGTGATGGATAAGAATAAGGTACAGAAAATAAAAAAAGTTGTTAATAATTTACGTATTTCATCAAAATTAGCAAAAAACTATGGACAAGAATTACAGATTGTGGTATAAAATCAATAGAGAAAGAGAAAATGAGAGTTTTATAAAAAACACGCGAGGATTGGAGAAAAGTGAGTGATATGTGCACTTTTCTCTTTTTTTATGTTACAGGAAAAAAATTTTTAGAGAAAAATCTTTGCGTGTAAAAGATTTCGCTTTGTCTTTTCCCTTTGAAGGCTGGTGCCGGACAGAATGGAGTATAGGTTTTGTTTAAGAGAAAGGGAAAAACATGGAACTTTCAGTAATTGTGTTAAAACAGACAATTACAATGTTTATTTTAATGACAGCAGGGTATATTCTTTATAAGGCAAAAGTAATCACAAATGCATGTAGCCGTGAGTTGAGTAAAATGTTAATTACAGTCGTTATTCCTTGTGTAATTATCCAGTCGTATGCAGTTCCTTTTTCTTCAGAGAAGTTCAGATATTTATTGATGGCTGGAAGCGCGGCAGCGATTTCTCTTGTGGTGGCAATGGCGATTTGCCATGTGGTTTACGGAAGAAGGAAGAAAATAGAGAATTTTGGTGTCTCTTTTTCTAACGCAGGATTTGTGGGGATTCCGCTGGTATCGGCTGTACTTGGACAGGAGGCGGTATTTTATGTATCTATCTATGTGGCGCTTCTAAATTTGCTTCAGCAAACATATGGCGTGATGGTTTTAACGGAAAATGCAGCCTACATTAAACCCAGGAAAATCTTTTTAAATCCAATCCTGTGTGCGTTGGTAATCGGCTTGGGATTGTTTTTCTTTCCAATTGAGGTGCCGGGGATTATGAAAGATTGTATTGGGTATATAGCTGGACTTAATACACCGGTTGCAATGATAATACTTGGCGTTTATCTGGCGCAGAGTGATATGGTTTTATCATTGAATCTGTATGGGGGAAGTGCGATTCGTCTTGTGGTAATTCCTTTGGTAACCATTTTGGTTCTCGCAGTATTGCCGATGGATAGCACTATTAAGATGATTGAACTGATTGCGGCGGCGACTCCCATCGGTTCGAATGTGGCGGTATTCGCACAACTGCATAATCTGGATTATAATCATGCGGCTAAAATGGTGTGTAACAGTACATTGCTGTCAATATTGACATTGCCAATTATGGTGGGGATTGCATCATTTGTGTTTTGAAAAGAAGGGAGGAGGTCTAATTGGAAGAATATGCAGCAAATGGACTTGGCTGCTATGCGATGAGACTGGCATTGACAAGGACGATAGCGGAAGAAAATGAGCTGAAGGCCCAGTATAAAGAAAAGGGACTGCGGTTTGCAGTTACGGAAACAGGGGGCCGATCGTCTGCAGATTTTTATACCAAACTGGGCAGAGCTATTTTGGGCGCTTCATTGAATGAAGGGGTTATTTCAAAGGTTGGAACAGAGATACATGCATTGATTCATGCGGCTGAGGAGGCGAAAAGCGGAGTAATTATTAACATTCATTCGGAGGCAAATCTGGCATTAAAAATAGCAATTGTCAGGAATAAGCATTGGATTGCTGTCGCAATGTTTGGAGAGTCTGCTATGCATATTCTGACTAGCCATGAAAGATGCGGACTGGGAATTATGCATATATAAAGTAAATAGAGAAGAGAGAAAGAGGAGAACAGGGCTGTGGACGACAGCGTTATGTTCTCTTTTTGTTTTTTAAAATGGGGGGGGATGTGAAAGTTAATAGAACAGATAGCACCAGGCGGAAAGCGGAGACGAAAAATAAGAGTGATTGAGAAGCTATAGAATATGGGAAAAGAAGAGCGAAATGGACGAGAACGGAACATAAAACAAGCCGATGAGGAAGAAAAACGATCGGAAAACAGATTAAGGAGGAGAATTTTATGAATTTAGCAGAAAAAAAATTTTTTGATCACCATACCCATCTTTTGGATCCGAATATGGTTACATTAACCAAAAAAGAGTATGTTATGCGATTTCTGCATGGCTTTCAGGGTACAGAGCCGTGGGATAAGGGGGCAGATTCTGCATATTCATACGGATATGCGTCGAAGTGGCAGATTGAAAATATGGCGAATCTTGGAGTTGTTAAGGTAGTTACAAATCAATTGGCGAAGCACTTTGGATGTGAACCAACGGTGGATGCTGTTTTGGACGCGAGAAACAGTTATATAGGAGGATCTACAGAAAAATTAAAAGAATATACAAAATCGCTTTATGACAGTGAGCATATTATTGCAACTGTTTTGGACAGCAGTGATCCGTGGGAGGATACAAAAGATCAGGTCTTTCCATGTAAAGTGTTCAGGCTTTATAATTTCGAAAATGATTTTTATGAGCTGCTTCCACAAGCATCCAGTTTTGAAGCGTTGATTACTGAGATGATGGATCGAATTCGAAAAGCGGTTTCTGATGGCTTTGCTGGCTTGAAAGGACACTGCGCAGAAAATTATACAATGGATGTAAAATATATTAGTGATCAGGAGGCAGAGAGCCTTTTACCAGCGGCAAAACGCGGAGATCGTGAAGCTGAAATGCTGGTATTTGATGCTATGTACAAACATGTCATGATTATCGCTCAGGAATTGGATGTACCGTTTCACATTCATTCTGGCACAACGGGTTTCAATCGGCCAACTGCACGCTTTATTCCTAACCTGGATCCATTTTTGTTTGTTCCGTTTTTGGACGCAGATATGAAATTTTTAAAAACAAAAGTGGTTTTTTTACATCAGGGTTATCCGTATACGCGTCATGCTGGGATGATGGCATACAGCTATCCTAATATTTTTGTGGATACCAGCTGGGTTCTTCCGTGGAATGCGTTTGGGTTCCGGACGAATATTGAGGATCTACTGGGGGTTTGCCCACATGACAAAATTTTCTTTGGCACAGGGCAGCATGGATTCCCGGAGATTGCCTGGACGGCGGCAAAAGCCGCTAAGGCCTGTCTGGGGGATGTGCTGGAATCTCAGGTTCGAATGGGACTGATCAGTGGACAGCAGGCAGATCAAACAGCAAATCAGCTTTTGTTTGAAAATGCCAAATGGATGTATAAGATGGATTAAAGGGGTGTTGGGGGACAAGATTGAAAGGAGAAGCGAATGATTACAGTCATTATTCCTATCTGTTTATTGCTTATAGTTTTATTATGGAAGAAACTTCCAATTATTGGCGGAAATATTCATGTGGCGCTTGCGGCGGCCGGTTTTTCCGCATTGATTCTTGGAGGAATTTGGAATCCGGTTGTTTGGGCAAAAGCATGGTTTAAAGGACTTGATACGGTTGCCTGGGTTATGGCATTGACGGTTTTTGGAAGTATCTATGCTCAGACTCAGATTAAGCTGGGAACAATGGATGTGGTATTTCGATGTTTGAAAGTTAAATTTGGGAAACGCCCAAGAGCTTTGGCAGTATGCGTCATATTGTGACTTTAGTAGTATCAGGAGCTATTTTGGGAGGAGGAAGTCCTTCTATTGCAATTGTAGGCGTATTGATGATCCCATCTTTGGTTCAATTAGGCCTTGACCCGACCCGGATTTGTGCGGTTCTTGTTATGGGCGGAGCTATAGGTTCTCTGATGCCGCCGGTTAGTCAGGCTATTACATTGTCTTCTTCACTGGTCAATGTGGAGGTAGATGTTGCGAATAATTGGGCGTATCTGACAGTGGGAAGTGCTGTAGTGGTAACGTGCCTGTATGTGGCATTTTGTTTCGTAAAAAAGGGAACGATCGTAGGAGATCGAGACGAAAATGGAAATTTGCTTGCCCCGGAAAAAATAGGAGATATTTTAAAATACGGTTGGACAGCACTGGTACCTTTTTTACTTCTGATCGTAATTATTTTGCTCAGGACACTAAAAATTGTTGATAAAGTTCCGGATTTGATTAATTTGATTCGGATCAATGGAGAGGGCCTTCTGGTTGTTCTGAAAAATATACCGATTTTAAAAGCATTTGCTAATGCAACCGTGGATATTCTGATTTTCGTGACAATTGTGGCATATTTTTTTCCAAAAGTATACAGAAGTGGATTGTCCTGTATAAAGGACGGACTCAGAGATGCTGTAAAACCTTCAATTATTCAGGTTTTTTCAGGACTGATGGTTGGTGCATTTGTATATGGAGGGCAGATTGAAATTGTAAAGGAGTTTGCATCTAATCTGGATATCAATATTTTAAAGATTGGAGGGGCTTTGGCAATGGTTCTTTTGGGAATGTTAACTGGAACTCAGTCAACGCCTAATAATGCAATTTTTTCCTTCTTTGGTCCGGCTCCTGTGGAAGCTGGAATTGCACCCGGGAAAGCGGCAGCAGCGGGGGCTCAGTTTGCTGCTGCTGGGCAGGGAATGCCGCCGGCAGATCTTACTACTTTTTTTGCTGCTGGTCTTGTGAGTGGCGTTTTAAAACAGGAAGTGGATCCAGTTAAATCCATGTTTTATGCAGCGCCAGTGTGGCTGTGGATAACGTTCACAGGTTTCTTGCTGCTATATATCTAATTTTTGTAAATACATATTATTTTCCCGAAGGGGCGCCGAAACAACCGGCGTCCTTTCTGCAAAAAAATGGGATTTACATATAGTGAAAAATGAATGATCCATCTCAGTGAAGAAGCGTTTGTTATAGGGAAATGATATTAGTTGCAAGGGAATACATGAAGAGATATACTATAAGAGTTACATATCGGAGGATATATTTCTGTATAAAACAGCAAAAGGCTTATGGGAGGAAAAGGTGCGGCAGGAAACAATAGACAGAATCAGAAAATTTACAGAAGAGCGAGACTGGGATCAGTTTCATTCTCCGGCAAATCTGGCAAAATCAATTGTGATCGAAGCAGCGGAACTTCTGGAATGTTTCCAGTGGTCGGATGAAACGTATGATCTGCAGCATGTAAAAGAGGAACTTGCGGATGTTATTGTATACAGTCAGAATTTATTGGACAAGTTGAATCTTAATGCAGATGACATCGTGAATATGAAGATGAAACAGAATGAAGCAAAGTATCCGGTGGAAAAAGCAAGGGGAAAAGCGGATAAGTATGATCGGCTATAAAATGGGATAAAAAGAATGCCTTGCAGACAGGGTTTGGACAGGGAAACATGGGGGCAGGAGAGCATGTCATCTGTTGAAAATGAGATCAGAGATTATAAGCAGGAGGATAAAAGAGTGCTTGCATATACATATAAAGAAAAGGGAAGGTTTGTGCTGGAGCAGAAAGAAAAACCGGTTATTCAAAATGAGGGAGATGCCATTGTCCGCGTGACGATGGCCAGTATTTGTTCCAGCGATATTCATATTAAGCATGGGGCAGTTCCCAGGGCAGTTCCGGGAATCACAGTGGGCCATGAAATGGTCGGGATTGTGGAGGCGGTAGGAGCCGGGGTGACGAAGGTAAAACCGGGCGATCGGGTGACAGTAAATGTGGAGACCTTTTGCGGGGGGTGCTTTTTCTGCCAACAGGGCTTTGTCAATAACTGTACGGATGAACACGGAGGCTGGGCGCTGGGATGTCGGATTGATGGAGGTCAGGCGGAATACGTCCGGGTACCTTTTGCGAATCAAGGGTTGAACCGGATTCCGGATTCTGTGACAGATCAGGAAGCTCTGCTGGTGGGAGATGTACTTGCCACCGGATTTTGGGCAGCCAGAATTTCGGAGATTTCTTCGGAGGATACAGTAGTAATTTTGGGAGGGGGACCGACCGGAATCTGTACGCTTTTATGTGTAATGCTGAAAAAACCGGAACGAATTATTCTGTGTGAGGTGGATGAAGAGCGGATCGCTTTTGTGAAGCAGCATTATCCGGATGTTTTAGTGGTAAATCCCCGGGAAACAGATGTAGAGGAATTTGTGAAAAGGTATAGCAGGCATGGCGGAGCAGACCGAGTACTGGAAGTGGCCGGAAGCAGAGAGACATTTGAACTTGCCTGGCGGGTGGCGCGTCCCAATGCCATTGTGACAATAGTTGCTCTGTATGAGGAATCCCAGAGCCTTCCATTGCCCCAAATGTATGGAAAAAATCTGATTTTCAAGACAGGAGGAGTGGATGGCTGTGACTGTGATGAAATTTTGAGGCTGATTGAACAAAAAAAGATTGATACAGCGCCGCTGATTACCCATACATTTCCTTTGAAAGATATTGAAGAGGCCTATGATATTTTTGAAAATCGAAAGGAAAGCGTTATTAAAATTGCCGTGTTACCATGAAAAAAATTTGTGAGAATCTCGTTTTTGAGATTCTTTTTTTATTACCATTCAATAGATGTATAAAAAGACAACTTATTATTTGTGCAGACAGAACAATGAAAAATATAAAAAATACATATAAAATTAACACAACAAATTCATGAAGGAGGAATGGGGATGGATTATCAGGTTTTTATTAACAACTTTGGTTTAACTGTTTTTGTAGCGGTAGTTCTGGTTCTTGTAACAATTGTCTGTATCATATTTATGAAAAATGGATGGCGCGAAGCAAAGAGACTGGGAGTAACGGATGAAGAATTAAAAAAGATTGTAATCAACTGCATTGGAATTAGCTTGGTTCCTTCTATTCCGATTGTTTTGAGTGTGATTGTTATGGTTCCCGTTTTGGGAGTCGCACTTCCATGGCTCAGAACGTCAGTGATTGGTTCTGCAAATAATGAATTGATTTCTGCAACTATGGCGGCAGAGGCAACAGGAGTAGAATTTACAACAACGACTATGACAGTCCAGGCATGGATCAATGCAGCATGGGCTATGACACTTGGCTGTTCTGTGGCATTGCCCATTGTGTTGGTGGTCTTAAAGCCAGTTTGCAGAACCTATGATGCATTTAGAAAAAAAGACAGTCGCTGGATCAGTATTTTAAGCTTGTGTGCGCTGGTAACGGTTATTGCAGCGTTTGCTATTAATAGCGGGAGAAAAGGAATCATTCCAAGTACGGTTATTGTAGGCTGTTTTGTCTTTTCATATATTTGCAATTTGGCAGCCAAAAATCAGGCTTTGAAGTGGCTAAAGGATTACGTATTTCCTCTTACCATTTTGTTTGGATTGATTTTATCAATGGTAATTACCCCTGTTTTATCATGAAAGGAGCGAGTGAAATGACGGATTTCGAGAAGAAAATGCATCATGACGGAAGACTGTATGGTTGGTCTATGTTAATAGCAATCAGCGCGTTTCCTTTGTTCGCATCTGTGCAATATGGGATATGGCCGGATTTAAGTGTTATTTGGCCAGGCGTTTTGACAATGTGGATTCTGATGGCATCGTATGTTTTAAGCGAGATGATTGCTTTTCCTCCTATTTTGGGGCCTGGAAGCCTTTACCTGACTTATATCACAGGAAATCTGCAAAATCAAAAAATTCCATGTGCACTTTCAGCCATGAATATTGCTGGGATTGAAGCGGGAAGTGAAAAGGCAAATGCAGTTTCTGTGGTTGCAGTGGCTGTTTCCAGCATCACCACAACAGTAATTATTGCACTGGGTATTATTCTGATGCAGCCACTTACTCCAGTGCTGAATTCGCCAATACTGGCGCCTGCCTTTAATAATGTTGTTCCGGCAATTTTCGGCGCGTTAGCTGGGTTATGGCTTTTGAAAGAAATGAAGGTATCGGCTGTTGCAGTGGTTGTTTGTTTTTTAGGGATCATTGTATTTAAAATTGAATTACAATGGATTTTGCTGGGAGGTATTGCAGTGACGGTAATAGCTGCAAGAGGAATGTATACAAAAGGTATTATAAAAAAATAGGAGGGCGATATGGGGAGTATTTTATTTAAGAATGTAAATGTTATGGATGTACGAAACGGACAGATACTTCGAGATTATGATGTTCTGATTAGCGAGGGGCGAATAGAATCAATCAGGCAGGGAATTACTCAGTCAGCAGATGAAGTGGTCGACGGAACTGACAAATATTTGAGTCCTGGAATTATTGATATGCATGTGCACAGTACTTGGGACGGAAGTGAGATATCTGAAGATTTGGATGATATGTATGGGCCGTATCAGGCATTCTTAAGAAGTGTACACAATGTAGAACAGTCTCTGAAAAAAGGTGTTACCACAATCCGCGAAGTAGGTTCTCCAAAAGACCTGTCTTTTGAAACCGCATTTGCGGTGGAGAAAGGATGGATTAAGGGGAGCAGAGTAATACCATGCGGTTCTGCGATCCAGAGTATATATGGACATGTTCCTTCGATTGGAACGATTGCAAATACGAAGGATGAATTGTTATATGCAATCCGGGAAAAAAAGACGTTATTTGTGAAACATGGGATACGTTGTCAGTGGATAAAAATTATGGATACGGGTGGAGCAGCGGGGTTAGAAGATATTGGTCCCAGTATGTATGATGAAGAGCAGTTGAGGTTTATTGTTCATGAGGCTCACAGGCTTCATATGAAAGTGGCTGTTCATGCGGTTTCTCAGGAAGGAATTATAGAGTGTATTAAAGCTGGTATTGATACGATTGAACATGGACCGGATATTCCAGATGAATATTTGGATATGATGAAGGAAAAGAACCTGACGTTGATTCCTACGTTGTCGATTTACAAGATATTGTCTGAAAACGAAGGTGTTTTAAGTGATTTTATCGTAGAGAGATCGGCCATGGTTACGAAACAGCAGAAGAGTACATTTGAGAGGGCACTGAAGAAAGGGGTTCGGATTGCTTTGGGAACGGATGCAGGATCGCCCTGTTTTGGTCCACATCCGGTAGCTTTTAAAGAAATGCTGATTATGAACGAATATGGAATGTCCAGAGAAGCAGTGGTTGCGGCTGCAACATTGACAGCGGCAGAAGTATTGGGCATGGAAGAGGAAATTGGAGTAATTGAAGAGGGTAAAATTGCAGATTTGATTCTTCTGAAAGAAAATCCATATGAGAATCTCAGCGCTTACACAGAGGCATTAATTCGCGTTTATAAAGCGGGAGAAGCGGTTTGATATTTATGGCAGCGGAATGATTGATTGTGGACTGGGAGTATTGCGAGGAGCAATACTCCCATTTATAGTGCGCAAGATAAGATATTGTGATTTCCAATATGTGTTTGTATAATAAATGGAAAATCAAGAAAGAGGGGGAGAGGAAAGTTGAAACTTTCATTGCTTTTGGAGGCGGTACCTGTCAGTAATATAAAAAAGGTTCATATTTCGCATGAGGACAGAAATATAGTTCAGATATGTCGGCTTTCGGCTACTTCCTCTGCTTTTACGGAAGACACAGTTTATGTTTCGGCTATTTCTTCATTTTGTGAAATAGGATGTCCGGATAGCGGGTCGGTGTTTGTGCTGCTGGATGATTCGGAAGTGCCGCTGCAGGTACGATTCCCCCAAAGCTATATACTTTGTAATGGAACCAGTACGGCTGGAGAAGTGTTTGCAGCACTGCTGTCCCGTTTAAGTTCTACGCACCGTGTGATGGAGGCAGAATTGGCCATTAGCAGAGCGTTATTCGATTGTACGGCGGTAAATGACCTTTTGGATGTTGCGGCTAGTCTATTGGGGAATCCGGTGCTTTTGCAGGATTTTACTACCAGACTTTTGGCGCACTCTAAATGGGAAAAAATGGATAAAGAAGATGAAATTCTGGATAATTTATTTCATATTGGCTACGTTCAGGCTGAGTTGTTTCAGAAATATGACTATGCGAATGTTTTGAACCAGATTAAAAATACACCGCAGGCTTTTCTTTTGGAGTCAACTCAAAAAAGCGATCGACTGATTTGCCGTTTGAATGTAAATCGCCGTTATTTTGGATGGTTTCTTGCCGTGGCGTATAATCAACCTTTTCAGACAGAAGATATTGAAATCATGAATTTCCTGAGCGGAGCGCTCAGCTTGTTTCTTGAGAAAGAAAATATTTTGCCTAATATGACCAGGAATGAGAATCTCCTTCAGGAACTTCTTCGAGGAGCTTCTTATACGGATGAAGCGTTTAAAAAAAGAGCGGCTGGTTTTTCATGGGAACTTCATGGACATTATTATGTTGTTACAATTGCAGTAAACGATAATTGTATGGAATTGCGCACTATTATGGCATATAAGAACCATCTGTCTTTGATGTTTCCACAGGCAATTATATTGGAAGAAAGCAGCAAGCTTGTTTTGTTTTTTGATGTGAAAAATATCATGGTATGTATTGAGATGCTTATTCCGTTTTTGGAGAAATATAACCTGACGGCAGCTTACAGTTGTCGTTTTGGAAAAATTATAGACTATCCTTATATTTATAAACAGACAATTTCTGTACTTATGCTTGGACGTCGGCTTTATCCGGAACGGAGAGTGTTTTCTTATCGAGAATATGCAGTATATTGTGCATTGCAGACCTTGGGAGAAGATGGGTATATAAAATACTATTGTATGCCAGAGTTAATAAATGTGTACCGTTATGATAAAATGTACGGAACATTTTTTGCAGAGTCAAAGCGACTTGTTTTGGAAATGGGTAATATAGGCCAAGTGGCTAAAAAATTAAATGTTCATCGGAATACAGTGGAATACAGGCTGCGAAAATTCAATGAAATTTCTGGAGTTTGGAGTTATACAGCATCTGTAATAGAACAATTGTTGATCTCATATAAAATTTTAGATCTTTTTCCGGAATTAGTAGATGAAATGGAGTTATAATTTCAGAAACTGATTCATAGAGGTACTTCTCCCCGCATACATTGTAAAAACAATGTTTTCGGGGGAGTTTTCCTTGAAAGAGTATATTGAAGAGCGGGCAGTGGCAATTGCAAATTATATTATAGATTACAATGCCACTGTAAGGCAGACTGCAAAAAAATTTGGAATTAGCAAGAGTACGGTACATAAAGACGTTACTGATCGCCTCGAGCATATCAATCCGGCTCTGGCTTCCAAAGCCCGGGTCGTGTTGGATATCAATAAAGCGGAACGTCATATCCGGGGGGGAATGGCCACCCGGGAAAAATATCAGTATCAGCACCAGCTGCAGGCATGCAGTAAAGAGGAGCTATAAAATTAAAAGCCGTCATTTCAGGTATGTCCGTGTGAGAGACAATATGGGAAATGATGGCTTTTTTTTACGTGCCCTCGGCGTTCTGATCAGGAAACCGGTAAACGTAATAGATAAACACAACGGGCAAACGTATACGAAATGGTTTAATGAATGTGTTGAGAGCATGAGAAACAAGACATTACTGACGTTCATTTTCTGTTTTTCATAATGTATAATGCGATTATAGATAAAAATAAGGAGGCACGGAAATGATTACGGGAGAGGAAATAAAAAATGCACGGAATAAGATAGGAAAAACGCAGGAACAGTTAGCGGATGAAACAGATTATTCGTTAAGGCAAATAAGCCGCTTTGAAAACGATAAATATCTTAAGCGGTATGATAAATTTCTTCAACTTATTGTGTCACTGGAATTATATGAACCGGTAAAAAAAGAAAAGGTGGATATGTAAAAATGGTATCAAAATTATCACAGGTAAAAAATATTGTTTTAGAGATACTATCTGACGGATTGGAACATACTTCAGATGAAATGAGAAGCTGCATAAAGGAAAAAGGGGTAGATTTGGAGGAAAAAAGTGGTACATTGAGAACCGCTATTTATCAACTGCGCAATAACGGAACAGAAATTTATTCAAGAGACAGGGGAGTTTACCAGATAAAAGAAAAGAACAGAGAGGAGGTCTATCCCATTTTGCAGGGGTTTACGACGCTGATACCGGAAAAAAAGGTTTCTCCTACGTATGTTTATGTCCATGGGGATGGCAGTATTATTTTGAACGGAAAATTGAACAAAGAGATAAAGAGCAGGCAGATTGAGATTAGAATCAATAATAATGGAAAAAAAATAGCCCTTATTCCGGATGGAAAAGATAATCATAAGTTTACAAAAAATGGTAATACTAAAAATGCAGAGTTGTTAAAAACGCTCAAAAGTAAACATATAGGAGTGCCGGTTACATATGTAATGGAATTGGACAAAAATTCTGGAATATGGATTGGAGAGGTGTATAAAAATACCAGTATCAGCACCAGCTGCGGGCATGCAGGAAAGAGGATTGCTGATTCATAAAAGACGGTATGAAATGATTTTACACTGTGATTTTAAACACTTATGTATATACAACGAAAAAAATGTGTGGTATGATACGAAAGGAATAGGAAATGTGCCGGGCCGCCTGTCTTTCTGATCGGATAATCCAGTCGGGAGATCGGCTGTCCTGGACAGCTGTTTTAAAAATTGAATCAGACAGCGGGTGTCAGATAGAACAAGATTCTGATCTGGTGAAAAGGGAAACAGGTGTGAATCCTGTACGAACTCGTCACTGTATTTCGGGAGCTGAGGCCAAAATATCACTGGGAAACCGGGAAGATGGCCGAAGGCGGAGAACGATAAGCCAGGAGACCTGCCCGTCTGTTGTACAGGAACGAAGTGTTCCAGGCCACGAGTTAAATGGTTGTACGTTAAAATCCTTGTTTATTGCAAAGATTTCATGAAAAGGGTGGCGCAGCATTGATGCCGGGAGTCAGTTGTCCTACTTTTTGCCGTGTGGATTGCATTGCGGCGGAAAAATGTCGGATTATTTCTCTTCCAGAGCATTCAGGTTTGTGTTACCCTTTTTTACAGGTATTTTTATGGACTCGCGGTGAAATGGTGGCAGGCTGCACGGCACGGATTTTGCAGAACAGGGAGGAACAACATGAAAAGAACAATGATGAAATGGGAATGCTGCTTAAACAGCAAACGCGCGAAGAAACGAAATTTCCTGCTGCTGGTCGGAATGGCCGGTCTGCTGTTGGCAGGATGCAGCGCAGCCTCCGGCCAGAAAACAGAAACAACGGATGTGGCTGAGACAAAGCAGGAGGATTCGGCGAAAACGAAAGAGATGGAAGAGGACACCAGCATGGCAGGAGTGGAAGAGTCAGAAAAAAATGCGAATCATACAGCGATTCTGGCGGTTAGCTTCGGGACGAGCTATAATGACAGCCGGGATTTGACCATTGGAGCGATTGAAACAGCAATCGGAGAGGCGTTTCCAGAGTATGAAGTCCGCCGCGCCTTTACCAGTCAGATTATCATTGATAAGCTGAAGGAGAGGGATAATCTGGAAATTGACAATGTGGAAGAGGCGCTTAACCGGGCGGCGGAAGACGGAATTGAGACACTGATTGTACAGCCGACACATCTGATGGATGGATATGAATATATGGATCTGGCAGCAGAACTGGAAGAGGCTCAGGAACAGTTTAAGCAGATTGTTCTGGCGGAGCCGCTTCTGACGGAGGATGCGGATTTTGATGCGGTCATTGATGCAATTGTAGAATCTACAGAGGAGTATGATGACGGAGAGACGGCAATTTGCTTTATGGGGCATGGTACGGAAGCGGATTCAAACCATGTTTACAGCAGGCTTCAGGAGAAAATGAGAGAGCGCGGTCATGAAAATTACTATATCGGGACAGTGGAGGCGGAGCCGACGCTGGAGGATCTGAAGGCGGCGTTAAAAGAAAAGGGGACATACAAAAAAGTAGTGTTGCAGCCTCTTATGGTGGTGGCCGGGGATCATGCAAATAACGATATGGCCGGTGATGAAGAGGACTCCTGGAAGAGCCAGCTGGAAAATGAAGGATATGAGGTAATCTGTATTCTGGAAGGCCTTGGACAGAATCCGGCGATCCGGAATATCTATGTGGCACACACGCGGGCAGCGCTGGAGGCTGTTTCCGGGAACAACGTTGCGGAACAATAAAGAAGATCTCGTGTCGCAAAGCGGATAAAAGTGGCAGACAGAAGAAAAAGAGGAAAAGAGTGAAGAAATGTAGCGGTATTTTTGCAGCGTTTCTCCTGGGAATTGCCGGTGTGACAGTCACACCGGCAATCTGTTATGGAGCGGTGGTGCATCAGATGGTGACAGAAGAAATTCGAGTATTTCAGCCGGAGGATGTGAAAGAATCAGAAGACGGCAGTGAAAAGCTGGAAAACAATGCGGAAGAGTCGGAAAATGACGGTAAAAAATCAGAAAACAGTGGTAATGCAGTATACGGAGATGCTCTGCGGGAGGGGACATATCTTATTGATGTAGAATCCAGCTCCTCGATGTTCCGGATTATCAAGGCGGAGCTGACGGTAAAGAATGGGAAGATGACGGCTGTCCTGACTCTGGGAGGAACGGGATACGGAAAGCTGTTTATGGGAACCGGAGAGGAAGCAAAAAAAGCGGAAGAATCGCAGTACATCCCTTTTGTAGAAGATGAAAACGGGGCCTATACCTATGAAATTCCCGTTGAAGCGTTGAATCAGGATTTGAATTGTGCGGCATTCAGCAAGCGGAAATCGGCCTGGTACGACCGGATCATCCGTCTGAGGGCGGAAACCTTGCCAGGCAATGCCTGGTTGGCTTCTGCGGACTCGGATTCTGCGCTGAGCGGACGGCAGACAGCACAAGAGACGAGACAGGAGACGGTACAGGAAACGGTGCAGAAAACGAAGGGGGAGATGAGAGAGCGCGACCGGGCTCTGAACCTGGAAGATGGATTGTATGAGGTGGAAGTTTCCCTGGAAGGCGGAAGTGGCCGGGCATCTGTTTTTTCCCCGGCTGCTTTAAACATAGAAGAAGGCCGGGCCGTTGTGGAGATTGTGTGGAGCAGTCCATATTACGATTACATGATTGTGGATGGAATCCAGTATATGCCGGAAGATACTGCTATATCGGGCAGGAAGTTAAAAAAAACGGAGGTCTCCGTGTTCCGTATTCCTGTTTCGCGGCTGGATGTACCGTTGGCTGTTACAGCCGATACGACTGCCATGGGAATGCCCCATGAAATTCAATATGAGCTCCGGTTTGATGAAAAAAACATAAAGCTGGCGGTAGAAGACAAAGAGAATATTTCTGGTTTGGTTTATGGAGTTCTGGCAGTTGTGTTGGTGGCCCTGGCTGTCCTGATATTCAGAAAGAGGAAAGAACGCTGTGAACAGAAGAAAAAGATGTGAACTGGCAAGAATTCCGGAAAAACTCCGGGAAAGGCTGCGGAGCTATAGCAGACTTTTGGCCCCTGTATGGATCTGCCTGATGGCTGTAATTCTGTCCCTTGCAGGTTGTCGCGGAACTGCGGGGGAGGATGAAAAGAGCTGGAAGAGCGGAATGGATTGGAGCAGGGAACTGACTAGGACAGGACAGCTGGAGCTTCAGTATGCCGAAAATTTTGCAGTGGATTTTTATGAAGGCGGATATGCGGGGATTCAGATCATGGACGGGAGCAGCTTCCTTGTGGTTCCGGAGGGAGGGACTGTGCCGGAGGATCTGCCAGAGGATGTGGCGGTTCTGCAGCAGCCGCTGGTAAATGTATATCTGGTGGCCACAGCGGCGATGGATATGTTTCGGGAACTGGACGCTCTTTCATCCATCCGCTTTTCCGGAACTGCAGCGCAGGGGTGGTATATTCCACAGGCGCGGGAGGCAATGGAACGTGGAGACATTCTCTATGCAGGGAAATACAGTGAGCCCGACTATGAGAAGATTCTCGCAGAAGGGTGCAGTCTTGCAGTGGAAAATACGATGATCAACCATGTTCCGGAAGTGCGGGAAAAACTGGAACAGTTCGGGATTCCGGTGCTGGTGGATTACTCCAGCTATGAGACGCATCCGCTGGGGCGGGCAGAATGGATTCGCCTGTATGGTGTTCTGACCGGGAATCGGGAAGGGGCAGAACAGGCCTTTGCTGCCCAGAATGAAGCCTTTATGCGGGTGGAACAGCTGCAGAGCGTGGAACCTGGTCAGCTGGAATCCGACCGGGGAGAATCTGGTCAGCAGGGATCCGGCCGGCGTCCGGTGGTGGCTTTTTTTTACGTTACGGCCAATGGATCTGTCAGCGTGAGAAAGGCATCGGATTACGTGGCGGAGCTGATAGAGATGGCCGGCGGGCGCTACCTGTTTGAGGATTTGGGAGCAGGGAAAGGCCGTTCCTCCTCTGTGACCATGCAGATGGAGGAGTTTTACAGTGCGGCAAAAGAGGCTGACTACATGATATATAACAGTACGGTGGATGGCGAGCTGCAGACTGTGAAGGAACTGGTGGATATGGCTCCGGTGTTGGCGGACTGTCGGGCTGTGCAGGAGGGAAACGTGTGGTGTACTACGAAAAACCTGTATCAGGAGTCTTTGTCTGCCGGGCCAATGCTGGAGGATATTTATGGGATGCTGGAAGAAAAACGGGAGAGGGGCCGTTACCTGTACCGATTGAGGGAGGAATAATTTGGTGAGAGAGAAAAAAAAGAGCCGCGGTTTCATCGGTTTTGCCGTTCTTTTGGTGCTGCTGCTCCTGCTGCTCTGGCTGAATCTCTGTGTGGGAAGTGTTCCCATCCACCTGCGGGAGATTGGCTCGTGGATCATGGGGAAGGAGACGGATGATGCAACGGCTGGTATTTTGTGGCAGCTGCGATTTCCCAGAGCGCTGGCTGCTATGATTCTGGGCGGGGCTCTTGGCCTGTCTGGCTATCTTTTACAGACCTTTTTCCATAACCCCATTGCCGGTCCCTTTGTGCTGGGGATTTCATCCGGTGCCAAGATGGCGGTGGCGCTGGTTATGGTGTGCATTCTTGGAAACCGTCTGCGCGTCAGTTCCTCGCTTCTGGTGGCGTCGGCTTTTCTGGGAGCGTTGCTTTCCATGGGATTTGTTCTTCTGCTTTCCAGACGGATGGAACACATGGCCATGCTGGTGGTAAGCGGTGTTATGGTGGGATATATCTGCGCCGCTGTTACAGATTTTGTGGTAACATTTGCGGAAGACGCAGACATTGTAAACTTACATAACTGGTCCCGGGGCAGCTTTTCCGGGATTTCCTGGGAGAATATTGGCGTGATGGCAGTCGTGACGGCGGTCTCTTTTTTCCTGGTGTTCTGGATGGCAAAACCCATAGAGGCGTATCAGATGGGAGAGGCCTATGCAAAGAGCATGGGAGTCAATGTGAGAGGACTTAGGGCCTCGCTGGTTATTCTTTCCAGCGTTCTTTCGGGCTGCGTGGCTGCGTTTGCCGGGCCGGTCTCTTTTGTTGGAATTGCGGTGCCGCACCTGGTTCGGGCGCTGTTTCGAACCTCCAGGCCGCTTCGGATGATCCCGGCCTGTTTCCTGGGAGGCAGTGTATTCTGTCTGTTCTGCGATATGCTGGCCCGGACATTGTTTGCACCGACGGAGCTTGCAATCAGCACAGTAACAGCCGTGTTTGGTGCGCCGGTGGTAATTGCGGTGATGGTATTTCGCCGCAGGGAAAGGGGATAGGCATGGAAAAACTGTATTTTTATACAGAGCAGTTGACGGTGGGATACGGCAAAACACCGATCCTCGGACCATTGCGGGTCGAGGTGAAACGAGGAGAGATTCTGACTCTGATTGGCCCCAACGGGGCAGGAAAATCTACAGTTTTAAAAAGTATTGCCGGCCAGCTCCAGCTTCTGGGGGGAACGGTTTATCTGGATGGAGTGTCGCTTGCGGGGATGTCCGGAAGAGAGCGTTCGCAGCGGATGGCTGTAGTGTTTACAGAGCGGCTTCACACGGAATATATGAGCTGTCGTGAGGTGGTGGCAGCAGGGCGCTATCCTTATACGGGCTGTTTTGGCATACTGTCGGAGCAGGACTTTAGGGCCGTGGATGAAGCCATGGAGGCAGTACACGCGGCGGAACTGCGGGATCGGGATTTTAGCGCGATCAGTGATGGCCAGCGGCAGAGAATTATGCTGGCGCGGGCTATCTGCCAGGAGCCGGAGATCATTCTCTTGGACGAGCCTACGTCTTTCCTGGATGTGCGTTATAAATTGGAATTTATGGCAGTTTTGCAGGAGCTGACACGGAAAAAGAAGGTAGCTGTGATCATGTCGCTTCATGAGCTGGATTTGGCGGAACGGATTTCAGACAGAATTCTCTGTGTAAATGGGACGGAGACGGAACGGCTTGGAACGCCGGAAGAGATTTTTTGTGACGGCTATGTGGCTCGGCTGTTTGGTGTTTCGCAGGGACTGTTTATGGAGGAAAGCGGAGGTGTGGAACTTCCGGCCCCAAAGGGAGAGGCAGATGTGTTTGTGATTGCAGGAGGCGGGAGCGGCAGGCAGACGTTCTGGAAGCTGCAGAGAGCCGGGATTCCCTTTTCGGCTGGAATCCTCTATGAGAATGATGTGGATTTTCAGGCGGCCCGGGCATTGGCGTCCTGCGTGGTAAGTGCGAAGGCATTTGAACCTGTTGGGGAAGAAGAAATCAGAAAGGCCCGCAGTCTTATGGACAGGTGCCGATGGGTAGTCTGCTGCCGCAGAGAGTTTGGAACGTTGGAGCAGGAAAACCGTATGCTGAAGGAATACGCGGAAAAAAAGGGGAAATTGAAGAAACTGGCGGAGCTGGTATAATCCTTTGGCTTTCTGAATACATATGGAAGTGATCAAATGGAGCAGGGAGCTTATTTATGAAGGGTATTTCCATCCGGTGGAGACGAATTGTGACGGCGGCAGCCTGCCTGCTGCTTGTTCTTTGTGCGGCAGCCTGTGGAGGAAGGTCGAAGGCAGAGGAGAAAGAGAGGGATCTCGCGTTTACTGTGGAGGGACCTGATGGGATTCCGGCGCAGTTGCAGGAAATGATCGACAAAAAACAGCAGGATCCTTTCCGGCTGACGTATGAGAGCGGCCAGGAGCTTTACATAGCCGTGGGATATGGGCAACAGGAAGGCGGAGGGTATAGTATTTCTGTGCCGGAATTGTATCTGACGGAGAATTCTATTGTAATAAAAACGGAACTGCAGGGGCCAGAGCGGGCAGATGCGGCAGGAGAGGATACCTCTTATCCGTACGTGGTTGTAAAAACGGAATTTATTGAAAAACCCGTTGTCTTTCAGTGAGACAACTAAAAAACAGGAGACGGTTTGCGCCGCCTCCTGTTTCTTTAATTTCATAGGAAAATGCGTCCTATGAAATAAAATGTCGTGCAATAAGGAGCTTTTTATGCCAGAGAAAGAGCCTCTTTTACCTTGGAGATAATGTGAAGGCCGATGTCTTTGGAGGCGTCAACAGACTGAGCTCCGATATGTGGGGAGATGATGAAGTTGTCGCACTCGAACAGCGGACTTGCAAACGTATCATCGCCGGTCAGACCGCTTCCAGCCAGCTCGTTCTCCATAACGTCAGCAGCATAACCGCCAATCTTGCCAGCCTTCAGAGCTTCGTACATATCCTTCTCGTTTACGATACCGCCGCGGCTCATGTTCAGAACAACGGCATCATCCTTCATCTCAGCGATGGACTCTGCATTGAACAGGTTCTTTGTCTCGGGTGTCAGCGGTACATGGATGGAAACGAAATCGGAAACCTTTAACAGTTCGTCTACAGACATGCCGGTTGCGTTCTCTTTTTCAAAATCTTCCGGTTTCAGGAAGGGATCGTAAGCAACGATGGTCATGCCGAATGCACGTCCCAGTTCGCCAACACGTTTACCGATACGGCCAAAACCCATAACACCAAGTGTTTTTCCGCGAAGTTCGCGGCCTTCGAATTTATATTTGTTCCACTCGTGCTTTACTTTTACGTCGTAGTTTGCCGTAAAAGTTCCGCGGGAGATGTCCAGCATCTTGGAGATGGTCAGCTCTGCAACAGCATTGGCATTGAGGCCAGGTGCGTTGAAAATCTGGATTCCTTTTTCCTTGGCATACTCCATATCGATGTGGTTCAGACCAACGGAGCAAACACCGATCACTTTCAGGTTTTTCGCAGCATCCAGGATCTCTTTGTCGATCTTCGGATCTACACGCATGATCAGAACATCTACATCCCCGATCTCAGCGATCAGCTGCTCTTTGGTGGACGGCAGGTTATCTGCGGTCTTCACTTCCATGTGTTTGCCGAGCTCTTCGGCGATTCCAGCATACACTCTGTCAATAATCAGACATTTCATATTGAATTCCTCCGCTCTAATATGTAATAGTTTCTGATAAAAAGTATACCCTACAAGCGTCAGTGAGTCAAGCCATTTTGCCCATCTGGGAGACTGCTGGAATATTGGAATTTTTGTATAACAGTTATAAATGAAGAGGTTCAATGTACCGTTGCATTTTCCAGTTTGCGGGAGTATAATAAAAGCATTGAAACCATATATTTCATGTCCTGTTCTGGACGGCATTCTAAAACGGTTCGCTGCGGTTCGCAGAAGAAACCCGGAATAATATAAAAATTCATATCATATAATGATTTGTCGGCTTTGAGGCCGTTTTATCATGATCCATGCCAGCGGTCTGCGCACGTTTATGTGGCGGCAGAAGTTCTGGCTCATATTGCATGCAAAGGAAAAGCAGGGGTTATGCAGGTAAATGGGAGGAAGGACTGGGGAGGATGAGACAAGAATACGGGAGTCTGGAGCGCGCCTATGGAAGAATGCTGTTTGGATGGCAGGAAACCTGTGCCGGAGACTGGCAGAAAGGCGGGCTGTATGAAAATCATGAAAAGAAGGGGAAGAAAGAGAGAAAAAATGCGGAAGATAAAGGCGGCGGTTCTGGCGGCGGCCCTGGTTTGGGGATGTATCGGGCAGACGCCTGGACCGTGGAATATCCAGGCCGCACCGGCGGCTGTGCATGGGAGGGAAGAACTGGAGAACCTCCAGCAGATTACACGGTATTCCGCCGTGTATGACAGTCGGGAGGAGGTTCCGCAGCCGCCGGGAGAATTTGAAGATGAGGCGGGAAAAAGATATCGCCTGGAGAAGGCGGAGTACCTGGAAAAGCCTGTTACCGGGCGTCGGGAAACTGTATCTGGTGAGATTCTTTATCCAGAGGTCAGACGGGGGCAGGAGATTCCCGAAACGGCTGAAATGGAGGTGCAGGATGATATCAGTGGCCAGACAGTTGTGGCAAGACTTCCTTTGAAGGAGGCGAAGTATGAGCGGGAGCGGTGGCTGGGGGGCCAGACGTTTACCGTTACCTTTCATGTGTATGGCGCAGACCGGTACCGTCTGGGGGAACGGCTGGTCTTTCATGAAGATGAACGTCCGCCTCTGGAAAACTGTGAGGAGGAGATTTTAAGTGCCGCTGGTCTTTCGCCAGAAGAGGTGCATATTGAGGACTGGGAGTGGGCAGGGATGGCATATGAAAAAGCGGGGAATCGGTGCCGCGATGCAAAAGTTACGGCTCTGATTCGTGTCTGGGACTGCCGGGCGGTCTATGAAGGGGCTGCTGCACTGCCGAATTACAGTCAGTATCAGATTGCAGCGATATACAGAGAAATACCGAGCGAGAAGGAGGAAGAGTCCGTTGAAGCCGCTACTCCGCCCCATCCGGGCCGGGGCGCTCCGGATGATTTGGAAGTGGCTGAAAAGGCCGGGAGTCCGGCCTGGCAGCAGTGGATAAAAAGGGGAATTACTGTCAGTATTGGCCTGTTATTTCTGGGACTTGCCGTCTGGGGGGCCATAAGGCTTAGAAAGGCGGCAAAACAGATCCTGGAGGAGCAAAATGATTGATTATTTTTTCCATCTGAACTATACTGGCAAGTGTGTATAGAAGGTGGTGGGAAAGTGTGGAACCAGTCATTTTTCACGTGGATGTGAACAGTGCGTTTCTTTCCTGGGAGGCGGTATACCGCCTGCGGGAGTTGGGAGAGACCGAGGACCTGCGAAAACTGGTCTGCGCAGTGGGCGGAGACAGCAGCAAGCGGCGCGGAATTATTTTGGCCAAATCCATGGGGGCAAAAGCATTCGGGGTACGGACGGGAGAGTCCATACTGGAGGCCAGGAAAAAATGCCCGCAGCTTTTGCTGGTGCCGGCCCGCTATGGTCTTTACCGTCGTTTTTCGGATGCTTTCATGGCGATTCTGCGGGAATATTCTCCGGAGGTAGAACCTTATAGCATTGATGAAGCATTTGTGGATATGAGCGGGATGGAGCGGCTTTATGGGCCGCCGGTTGAGGCGGCTAATACGATCCGGGAACGTATTTGGCAGGAATTGGGATTTACGGTAAATATTGGGATTTCCACCAACCGTCTTCTGGCCAAGATGGCGTCGGATTTTAAAAAACCAAATCTGGTGCATACGTTATTTCCAGATGAGATTGCAGATAAGATGTGGCCGCTTCCGGTGGGAGAACTGTTTTTTGTGGGGCGGGCCACAGAGCGGAGACTGGCGGATATGGGAATTCGAACCATCGGAGAACTGGCCCGGATGGATCGACGATTGATGGTTAGCCATCTTGGACGTCATGGAGAGGTGATTTGGGATTTTGCCAATGGAAAGGCATCGGCACTGGTGGAATCGGAACAGCCGGATGCCAAAGGATATGGGAACAGCACGACGGTGGCCTTTGATGTGACGGACAGTGAAACAGCCAGGCTGGTGCTTCTGTCCCTGTGCGAGACAGTGGGAGCCAGACTGCGGAACCATGGTGTAAGAGCAGAGACAGTAGCAGTTACACTGAAAAATACAGAATTGAAAAGCCGGGTTCATCAGATGGCTCTGGGAGCGCCTACGAATATTACGGAAGAACTTTATCAGGCATCCTGCAGGCTGTTCAACGAACTTTGGGAGGGGGAGGCACTGCGCCTTCTTGGAGTCAGTACGGGTAAAATCCGGGAGGAGCAGAGCCGCCAGATCAGTATTTTTGACGGAACTGATTATGAGAAGCTGGAGCGGCTTGACAGAGCGGTGGATCAGATTCGCGGGCGGTTTGGCGTGGATTCCATCAAGCGGGCTGCGTTTTTAAGTAAACCGGGGAAGGACGGGGAGAATGTAGAACATATGTCCGGCCGTCTGATTCGCGAGCGGCGAGAATTGGAGAGGAAGCCGGAGAAGAAGTTCGGAGAAAACCGGGGAAGGGAATACCCCGAAGAACTGGAATGACAAATGAAAGAGCTGGAATGAAACGCGGAAGAAGGGGGAGATTTTTTGGGACGGGATGTGGTATTTAAGATGGAGCGTCCGGGCCTTGTGGAGGTGGGACAGACGGTGGAGATTACAGAGTCTGTAACGCCCTTTAACGTAAATTATATGATCGAACCGGCGGTGGCTATGTCCGGACTATTTAAATTAAATGATCGTCTGAAGTCAGATCACGGCGTGGTAAAGGATATCGAGGAGAATGACAGGGGATATTATGTAACCGTGACCTTTGAGGAGGAGTAGAGATGGGAGAAAGAAAAATACCGGCGGACCCAATGATCTGCCTGAGTTTTGTCAATACGAAACTGCGGGATGGCTATGTCAGCCTGGAGGCGTTTTGTGAGGATTTCGGGATAGAAGAGGCGGAGCTTCAAAAGCGCCTGGAAGCGGTGGGATTTATTTACGACAGAGAGAACAATCAGTTTCGATAGAAACGCGAGGAAGAGACATGGAATTTATGATTCAGGCAACGGAGGTTCTTCAGGAAGTCTGGAATTTTCTGATGCGGAACCTTTTACCGGTAAATCTGATTTTGTCAGTGGTAATTGTATTTTTTCGCAGGCGGGATCCCAGAGCCGTCTGGACCTGGCTGCTGGCTTTGTATTTTATACCGGTATTTGGTTTTCTTTTGTACCTTCTGCTGGAGCAGGACTTCAGAAAAAGCAAAATGTTCCGGATTAAAGAGGTGGAAGACAGCCTTCGTCAGTCTGCGCGGAATCAGGAAGATTTTATCAAAAGCCGGGATATGGAACTGGTGGGAACTCTGGCTGGAAATTATTCAGATCTGGTTCTATACAATCTGGCAGTATCCGGTTCCGTTCTGACGATGAATAACCGGGTGGAGATTTTGACAGATGGGGAGAAGAAATTTGAGGATCTTCGACGGGAATTAAAGAGAGCACGTCATTATATTCATATTCAGTATTACATTATAAAAAATGACGAGGTGTTTCAGTCTCTGGTTCCGATTTTAAAGGCCAAAGCGCGGGAAGGCGTGGAAATCCGTATTTTATATGATGGAATGGGCGGGCGTTTCATGCCGGGGCGGCAGTGGAGAGAGCTGGAGGAAGAGGGAATCCGGACAGCAGTCTTTTTTCCGCCGTTTCTTGGGCGCCTGAATTTGCGTGTCAATTATAGGAACCACAGAAAGATTGTAGTGATTGATGGCTGCGTGGGTTATGTGGGTGGCTTCAATATTGGAAAAGAATATATTTCCAAAGATCCGAAATTTGGCTACTGGCGTGATACGCATCTGAAAATTTTCGGAGAGGCGGTAATGGGACTGCAGATTCGATTTGCGCAGGACTGGAACTATGCAGCCGGAGAAAATCTGTTTCTTCAGGAACAGTATTTCTGTCAGCGGAGATCGGATTTTTATGGGGGAAAGGTCTGCGACCCGGTCGGGGTGCAGATTATATCCAGCGGGCCAGATACCAATGCCCGTCAGATCCGGGATAATTATCTGGAGCTGTTTCACAAAGCCAGACATCATATCTATGTGCAGACGCCTTATTTTGTGCCGGACGATGCGGTGCTGTCGGCGCTTCAGATTGCTGCCCGTTCCGGTGTGGATGTGCGGATCATGATTCCCTGTAAGCCGGATCATCCGTTTGTGTACTGGGCCAGCTATTCATATGTGGGTGATCTGCTGCAGGCCGGTGCCCGGTGCTATACTTATGAAAACGGGTTTCTCCACGCCAAGGGTATTACGGTAGACGGGTGTGTCAGCTGCTATGGTACGGCCAATATGGACATCCGAAGTTTTCAGCTGAATTTCGAAGTCAATGCGGTCATTTATGATGAAGCGACAACAGAACGTCTGGAGCGGGAATTTTTGCGGGATCTGTCGCGGTGTCATGAGATTACCCAGGAGGAATATATGCGGCGTGGACTGGCAGTCCGTTTCCGGGAGCAATGCTGCCGCCTGTTGTCGCCGCTTTTGTAGGAAGCTGTGGGCGGAGGCGGCCGGTAGGAAGGCTGTCTTCGGAGAAACAGAGCCGAAAATGGCCGTCCTGATCAGGGGGAATTCACTCTTGTAAAAGACGGCCTCTTTTTATATAATAAAACGGTAGCAGTTCAGGACGGCGGGGAAATGGGCCGTCCTGAACTGTTACCTGAAAAATGAAAAAATACAGGTAAGAGAAGGGCAAAATGAGGTGACAACATGTTTCGCGTAATCGTAATTGCAGGACTGGTAATTGGATTTCTGATTTTTTCATCGGGAACGCTGTATCGGTTGAAGCGCCTGGGAAAGACGGATCAGGCGGCCATGGAGGAGGAAAGCCTTCGCATTGTAAGAAAAATGTTCCGCAAAATTTTGCGGATTGCAGGTGTGACAGTCACGGTGAAGGGGATGGAAAATATCCCGGGGGATCAGCCTGTGCTGTATGTGGGAAACCACAGAAGCTATTTCGATATTCTGGTGGGTTATACCACTGTGCCAGGACTTCTGGGTTTTGTAGCCAAGAAAGAAATGCGGCGATATCCGCTGCTGTCCGACTGGATGATCAATGTAAACTGTCTGTTTCTGGACCGGAAGAATATTAAAGAGGGGTTGAAGACGATTTTAGAGGGGATTGAGAAGGTGCGCCGCGGTGTATCCATCTGGATTTTTCCGGAGGGGACTCGTAACAGGAACGAATCGGTGACGGATCTTCTTCCCTTTAAAGAGGGAAGCTTGAAAATTGCAGAAAAATCTGGCTGTCTTGTGATTCCAGTAGCGATCAAAGGAACGGCCCATGTGTTTGAAAAGCATATTCCCAGAATTTGCCCCGGTCATGTAATCATTGAGTTTGGAACACCGTTTCGCGTGAAGGATCTGGCTCCGGAGGAGCGGAAATTTGCCGGTGCTTATACAAGAAAACGCATTATTGAGATGCTGGAAAAGGAGAATTGACAAGGAAGCATGGACTTACTGGAGATCAGGGGACGTTTGGATGAGATCGACGCCCGTATGGAACAGCTATTTGAGGAAAGAATGCGCCTTTGCGGGGAGGTGGCAGAATATAAGATTGCCACGGGAAAGGCAGTTTATGATGCCGGACGGGAGAAGGAGAAGATAGAAACCCTGACGGCTATGGCAGATGGAGAATTTAATAAGCAGGCAGTGGCGGAACTGTTTCTGCAGATGATGACTCTGAGCCGTCGATATCAGTATCAGGCCATTGCCGGGAGATCGGCAGATCTGGATCTGGGATTTCGGCGGATTCAGGAGCTTGAAACAGTTGGGAAAAGAGTGGCATTTCAGGGACTTCCGGGGGCGTATGGCCATGCGGCGGCGCTGCAGTTTTTTGGGAGCCAGGCGGATCTTTATCCGGTGCGTCATTTTGAGGATCTGATGGTGGAAATTCGGGATGGCCGTGCGGATTTTGGAGTTCTCCCCATTGAGAATTCGTCCGCTGGAGCGGTAACGGACAATTACGATCTGCTTTCCAAGTATGCCAATGTAATTGTGGCGGAGATTTTTCTTCCGGTTCACCACTTCCTTTTGGGGACGAAGGAGGCGGCTCTGGGGGATATCCGGAAGGTGTATGCTCACCCTCAGGCGCTGATGCAGAGTTCAGAATTTCTGAACAGCCACAGGGACTGGCAGCAGCTGAGCTTGGAAAATAATGCAGTGGCAGCCCGAAAAGTGCGGGATGACGCGGAGCGGACTCAGGCGGCCGTAGCCAGCGAGGCAGCAGCAGAACTGTACGATCTTCAGAAACTGGCGGGACCGATCAACAACGTAAAGGACAATACGACACGTTTCCTGATTCTTTCCAGAGAACGGATTTATCGGGAACATGCCGATAAACTGAGCCTCTGCTTTGAACTGCCTCATCGGAGCGGAACTCTTTATAACATGCTCGGAAACTTTATTTTCAATCATGTGAACATGCGGATGATCGAGTCCCGCCCGATTCCGGAGAGAAACTGGGAATATCGGTTTTTTGTGGATATCGAAGGCAATCTGGAGGATCCGGGCGTGAAAAATGCCCTTTACGGAATTCTGCGGGAAGCGCAGAATGTGAAAATTTTGGGAAATTACTGATCAGAGAAAATATAAGATAAATCGCATCAGAAAGATCAAATCAGCGGGAACGCGGGGAGATGAAAGGCAAATTTTATGGAAACGAAACGAAAAAATCAGATGATTTTATACCGTAATTTAAAATATCAGAGCCTGTTTGATGATATGTGCAGTCTTCTGGATCCGGAGGAGGACGGTCCGGCTCCAGACGCCTATGCCTGTGCCAATCAGCTGATTGAACTGGCGGTTACCTATGGCTTTCAGGGGAATCTGTGGCACTGTTTTCTGGCCTTCTGTATGGCCAACCATGAAAATGCCTACAGCACCTCCTGCGAAATTGTCGGACCGGTTCAGGGGACTTTAGCGGCGCTGGCAGGCCATGATTTTGCCGGAATGCGCCGCCTGTTTTCGTTGGATATCGGCAGTCTGGATAAGGAACCCGGAGGAATCTGGGAGAGCATGAAGCATTATGAAAATCCTCTGGAGAATAGCCGTGCTTTTAACCACCGAATCCGGCAGCGGATTGTGGATCTGGCTGTATCTCTTTCCAGTGCGGAAAGTGATGCGGCGTTTCAGAAAACAGTAACGGAGTTTTACCGTGGCTTCGGGGTTGGAAAGTTCGGTCTGAATAAGGCGTTTCATATTCGGATGGACGAAGGGGCTTCTCAGGTGGATATCGAACCCATTACCCGGGTAGAGCATATTTCCCTGGATGATCTGGTGGGGTATGAACTGCAGAAGGCGAAGCTGATCGAGAATACAGAAGCCTTTATCGAGGGACGGGCAGCCAACAATGTACTGCTCTTCGGCGACAGCGGGACGGGAAAATCTTCCAGTATCAAGGCGATCCTGAACCAATATTACGACCGGGGCCTTCGGATGATTGAGGTCTACAAGCATCAGTTCCGGGGCCTTTCCGACGTGCTGGAACAGATCAAAGACCGGAACTATAAGTTTATTATCTATATGGATGACCTCTCCTTTGAAGAGTATGAGATTGAGTATAAATACCTGAAGGCAATCATTGAAGGGGGACTGGGGATCAAACCCCAGAACGTGCTGATTTATGCAACCTCCAACCGTCGCCATCTGATTCGGGAATCCTTCCGGGACAAGAGGGAGCTGGATGAAGATCTTCATAAGAATGATACGGTACAGGAAAAGCTGTCTCTGGTGGCCCGTTTTGGCGTGACGATTTATTATGGTTCACCGGAGAAAAAAGAGTTTCAGAAAATTGTGCGGGTGTTAGCAAAACGGTATCATGTGGAGATGCCGGAGGAAGAGCTGCTTCTGGAGGCCAACAAATGGGAACTGAGTCACGGCGGCCTTTCCGGCCGGACTGCATCCCAGTTTATTACCCATTTACTGGGAAAGGCAAAGGGGGAGGAAGGAAATAATGGCAATTAAAACTTTTGCAGCCATCGACGTGGGATCCTTTGAGCTGGAGTTGGGGATTTACGAGATTTCCGGGAAATATGGAATTCGGGAGATTGAGCATATCCGTCACCCCCTGGCCCTGGGAAAGGATACCTATAATGACGGTCGCATCAGCTATGGACTGGTGGAGGAGATGTGCGAGCTGCTGAATAAGTTTCGCCAGGTTATGGAGATGTATCGCGTCACGGATTACCGGGCATTTGCCAGCAGCGCTTTGAGGGAGGCAAGAAACAGCCAGATTGTTCTGGATCGGATTTTTGTGCGGACAGGTTTGAAGGTTTGGACGAGTAATAATTCGGAGCTTCGTTTTAAGAGCTATAAGGCCGTTGCTGCACGGGAAGAGGCGTTCCGGGAGGCTTTAGGGGCTGGAACGGCGCTGATGGATGTGGGGTTTGGAAGTACGCAGATTTCTCTGTTTGATAAAGAGGGACTCGTTTCCACCCAGAATCTTCTGCTGGGTGTTCTGCGTCTTAGCGAAATGTCTTCCCGATGGCGCCTGGATTACCGGAAAATACCGGAGGTCATTGACGAGCTGGTGGAAAATGAACTGTATACTTTTCAGAAGATTTTTCTCAAGGAAAATAAGATTGAGACGCTGATTGCCACAGGTGAGACGATCAATTACATGGTAAAACGCGGTATGAAAGAGGATAACCGGGATCGCTTTACGGCGGAGGAATTCAGTGCGTTTTGCAGGCGCCTGACCCAGATGTCCGGCGAGGAAATTGAGGATGCCTATGAGCTCTCCGGCGATTATGCTGCGGTGCTGGTTCCCAGTGCTATTTTGTATCGAAAAGTACTGGAGATGACCGGCGCTTCTTATATCTGGACGCCTGGAATTACGCTGTGTGATGGGATTGCGGCAGAGTATGCGCTGGATAAGCGCCTGGTGCGGTTTGAGCATGATTTTGAGGGAGATATTTTGTCTACCGCCCGCAGTATGGCAAAAAGGTATAAATGCCATGGCGCTCATGTACGGGAGGTGGAGCGGGCGGCGACAGCAATTTTTGATGCAATGAAAAAGTACCATGGAATGGGTTCCAGAGAACGTTTTCTTCTTCGGATTGCGGCAACTCTTCACGACTGTGGAAAGTTTGTAAGTATTACCAGAGGAACGGAAAGTTCCTATCAGATTATCATGGCAACGGAGATTATGGGATTATCTCATCTGGAACGGGAGATGGTGGCGAATATTGTCATGTATAATATTCAGGAGTATGCCTATGACGATGTGGTTCTGGAGTCAGATCTGTCTCAGTATGCCGGTCTTGATATTTCCAGAAAGGAACTGATTCTTCGAATTGCCAAGCTGACAGCAATTCTCCGTCTGGCAAATTCCATGGATCGCAGCCATCGCCAGAAACTTTCGGACAGCCGGATTTTGGTTCGGGATGGAAAGCTTCAGGTTACCACAGGATATCCGGATAATATTGTGCTGGAGCAGTATTCGTTTGACCAGAAGGCAGATTTTTTCGAAGAAGTGTTTGGAATACGGCCTGTACTCAGGCAGAAAAGGGGGGTATGATCGATGTCAAATGCAGTTGAAACATATGGCAGTCCTGAAAATTATGTCAACCGGGAACTGAGCTGGCTGGAGTTTAATTATCGGGTTCTGGGAGAGGCGCGTGATAAGACGACGCCTCTATTTGAAAGACTGAAATTTTTGAGTATTACGGCTTCTAATTTGGATGAGTTTTTCATGGTACGGGTGGCATCCCTGAAGGATATGGTGCACGCCGGCTATAAGAAACGGGATATTGCCGGGATGACAGCGATGGAACAGCTGGCTGCAATCGGGGAGAAAACCCACGAACTGGTCAGCGACCAGTATAAGACATACAATCGGATGCTGCTGCCCCTTTTGAGTCAAAACGGACTGCGGGTTGTGACCTGCCACGAAGAGCTGACACCGGAGGAGGCTGCCTGGGCGGACCATTATTTTGAAGAATCGGTGTACCCGGTTTTGACCCCCATGGCAGTGGATTCCTCACGTCCGTTTCCGCTGATTCGCAATAAATCCCTGAATATTGCGGCACTGGTGCGGAAAAAGAAGGGGGACGAGGAACTGGAATTTGCCATGGTGCAGGTGCCCAGTGTTCTGCCTCGGGTCGTCCGCCTGCCATCTGGTGAAGGGACGGCTATTATTTACCTGGAGGAGATCATAGAGCGGAACATTGATAAGCTGTTTCTGAATTACGACATTATCAGCTGCCATCCCTTCCGGATTATGCGGAACGCAGATTTCAGCATCGACGAGGATGAGGCAGAAGACCTCTTAAAGGAAATCGAGAAAAAACTGAAAAAGCGCCAGTGGGGCGAGGTAATCCGCCTGGATATTGAGGAAAAGGCAGATAAGCGCCTTTTGAAGATTCTGAAAAAGGAACTGAAGGTGGATGGTGCGGATATCTATGAGATCAATGGTCCTCTGGATCTGACGGTATTGATGAAGGTATTTGGCCTTTCAGGATTTGATGAGTTGAAAACAGCACCCTATATCCCCCAGCCGGTGCCTGCCCTGATGAATGAGGACGATATTTTTGCCAATATCCGGAAAGGCGATATTCTTCTGACCCATCCTTTCGAGACGTTCCAGCCAGTGGTGGATTTTATCAAAAAAGCAGCCCGGGATCCGGAAGTTTTGGCCATCAAACAGACGCTGTACCGCGTCAGCGGCAATTCTCCCATTATCGCAGCGCTGGCTGAGGCCGCGGATAACGGAAAACAGGTATCTGTGCTGGTGGAATTGAAGGCGCGGTTTGATGAGGAAAATAATATCAACTGGGCCAAGATGCTGGAAAAAGCTGGCTGCCACGTGATTTATGGTCTTTTGGGCCTTAAAACACACAGCAAAATTACATTGGTGGTTCGCAGAGAAGAAGAGGGAATTCGCCGATATGTGCATCTGGGAACGGGAAATTATAATGATTCCACAGCAAAACTCTATACAGACTGCGGTCTTCTGACTTGTGATCCCAGGATCGGAGAAGATGCCACAGCTGTTTTTAACATGCTGTCCGGATATTCGGAGCCTTTGGGATGGAATAAATTGTCGCTGGCACCGTTGTGGCTGCGGGGGCGTTTCCTTCGCCTGATTCAGCGGGAAACCAAAAATGCGGACAGTGGAAAGCCGGCCCGGATTGTGGCAAAAATGAATTCTCTTTGTGATCGGGAAATCATCGCCAGTCTTTACGAGGCATCCTGCGCTGGCGTGGAGATTCATTTGATTGTCCGTGGGATCTGCTGTCTGAAGGCCGGGATCCCGGGACTTAGTGAGAATATTACCGTTTGCTCCATTGTGGGAAATTTTCTGGAGCACAGCCGGATTTTCCTTTTCGAAAATGGTGGAGATCCCTGTATTTTCATGGGGAGTGCGGACTGGATGCCCCGCAATCTGGATCGTCGGGTGGAGATTCTTTTCCCAGTGGAGGATGAGCAGCTCAAAAAGCGTCTGATCCATATCCTGACAGTTCAGATGGAGGACAACGTGAAGGCTCAGTATCTGCAGCCGGATGGAACTTACGAAAGACGGAGCCGCCGTGGAAAGCCGCCGGTCTGTGCGCAGGAGGTGTTCTGCAGGGAGGCGGTACAGGCGGCCAGAGAACTGGAGCATCAGTCAGATCCGGCAGCGGCGCGTATCTTTATTCCTATGGAGCAGTAGAAGAATTCTCCAAAAATGTAATAAAAATTTAAAGCATATTTCCTCCCTGTATGGTAAACTGATTCTGTAGCATAAAGTTTACATATGAGGGAGGATTTTGTTATGTCAGAAATCAGCGTCCTTGTGGTGGATGATGAACAGGAAATCGCGGATCTGGTGGAAATTTACCTGGTTAGTGACGGATATAAGGTATATAAGGCGGACAATGCCTTGAAAGGACTTGAAATACTGGAAAAAGAGACGATACATCTGGTGCTTCTGGATATCATGATGCCGGGGATGGATGGACTGGAAATGTGCCGGAAAATCCGGGAAACCAACAATATCCCCATTATTATGCTCAGCGCCAGGTCAGCGGATCTGGATAAGATTCTGGGCCTGGGAACCGGTGCGGATGATTATGTGGTAAAGCCCTTTAATCCACTGGAGCTGACGGCCAGAGTTAAGTCACAGCTTCGCCGTTATACACAGCTGAATCCCCAGAGCGGGGCAGCTACAGCGACAAAAAATGAGATTTCCATAAAAGGACTGGTTATCAATAAGGACAATCATAAGGTGATGGTTTATGGGGAAGAGATTCGCCTGACCCCCATCGAGTTTGATATCCTCTACCTTCTGGCGTCCAATCCAGGCCGCGTGTTCAGCACAGATGAGATTTTCGAGAAAGTATGGAATGAAAAGGTTTATGAGGCCAACAACACGGTTATGGTACATATCCGCCGCCTGCGGGGGAAGATGAAGGAAGATACCAGACAGAACAAGATCATTACCACCGTCTGGGGGGTAGGTTACAAAATTGAAAAATAAAGATATGAGCAAGGGGTTTCGCACCAGGATGATTTTAAACATCTTGTACAGTGCGGTTATTACCTGTCTGATTGAGGTATTTCTTATTGCCAATGTGACAATGATTACCACGTACCTGCGGGAAACGCGATATGGAGATTCTTTTTTCCTGCAGCTGGCCAGGCAGGATACATTTATGGTGCTGATTTATGTGATATTGGGCATCGGAATTTTTTCTGTGACGTTTCTGGCTCTTCAGGAGCGGTATATGCGTTACATTGGTCGTATCTCCGCGGCAATTCAGAATATTTCCGAGGGCGATTTAAACACTACCGTGGAGGTAATCGGGGACGATGAATTTTCGGCCATGGCGGTTCATCTAAACAAGATGGTTGGCGACATCCGGAGCCTGATGGACAAGGAGCGGGAGGCAGAGCGAACCAAGAATGAATTGATTACCAATGTGGCCCATGATCTGCGGACGCCTCTGACCTCTATCATCGGATATCTGGAGCTTTTGTCCGGGCAGGTAGAGCTGTCGCCGCAGATGCAGAAAAAATATATCGACATTGCCTATGCGAAATCCAAGCGTCTGGAAAAGCTGATAGAAGATCTGTTCGGATTTACCAAGATGAACTATGGAAAGATGTCCATGAACGTTTCCAAGGTGGATGTAGTAAAGCTTTTGAGCCAGCTTCTGGAGGAGTTTTACCCCAGCTTTGTGGATAAGAATTTATCCTATGAGCTTCAAAGCAACGTTCCGGTCAAAATCATTACGGCTGACGGAAATCTTCTGGCTCGGCTGTTTGACAATCTGATCAATAATGCCATCAAATACGGCGCTGACGGGAAACGTGTGCTGGTAAAGGTAACGGCATCTGAGCAGGTGGTAACTATTTCCGTGACAAATTACGGCTATGTGATTCCCGAGGAGGAACTGCCTCTTATTTTTAATAAGTTTTACCGGGTTGAGCAGTCCCGCTCTACGAATACCGGAGGCACGGGCCTGGGCCTGGCCATTGTGAAAAATATTGTGGATATGCACGGAGGTACGATTCAGGTCACCAGTGATTTGAACGGGACCGTGTTTACCGTAAAACTGAAAACAAATTTTGACATTAACAAAGAAAATTTTGACACGCCGGAGTGACCGCGGCAGAAAACGGCAGGCTTCAGGCAGAAAGGATACAATAATGGGACAAAAAAAGACGGTCCGCTTCTTTTTGACATGGTCGGTACTGATTTTGGCATTCCTGTTTTTACGTCCTGGCAATGCGGCTGCGTCTGCGCAGGGAGAATCAGCACCGGTTTCCATGGAGGTTTCCTATGGATTTGACGATACGGCAAAGAGCGACCGTTACCTCCGGGTAACGGTTCTTCTGGATAATATCCAGAATCAGGACTTTAAGGGGAATCTGGAAATTCTTGCGCCTCAGTCCAGTCTGGAGCCGTATCAGTATGTTTATCCGGTGTTTGTTCCTGCAGGACAGGAGACAGAAAAAGAACTGTATATTCCACTGGGAGTGAGAGCGGATCAGATGTTTGTCACAGTCCGGGGAGAAGATGGGGAAGAGCTGCTGAAAAAGAGAGTGAAGCTCAATATCAGCATCGATGTGGCGGACAGTTTTATCGGGGTTTTCAGTGATGAACCGGACCGCCTGTTTTATCTGGATGGAGCTGGAGTTCGTTATGGCGGCATTCGCACCAGAACGGTGCAGTTAAGTGAAGCGGTGGCGCCGGAAAATCCTCTTGGATACGACCAGCTGGATCTTATTGCAGTGTCGGATTACGATTTTGGAAAGCTTTCTGACAGCCAGATCAGGGCGATCCGGCGCTGGGTCAGGGACGGAGGTGTTCTTCTCTTTGGGGGAGGCCGCCGTTTTCAGGAGTCTATAGGACCTTTTGCGGCAGAAATTCTGGAGCCGCCTTACATGGATCCCGTTCCAGAGCTGGTTCGTTTCGATATGGAGGAAAAGGGGAAGTATGAGGGCGATGTGTCTGTGACAGCAGACTGCGTGGATTTAAACCTGAAGAACGGCAGTGTTCTTCTGGCAGGGGAGAAGTTCCCGCTTATGTCTTCTGTGGTCATGGGAAAGGGGCAGATTGTGGTGGCCGCATTTTCATTGGCGGACCTGAACAGCCTGGCCATGGAAAATCCGGCATTTGCCGGGGCGTTTTATACGCGGGTCATGGGGCAGGAGCGGACGGATGAACTTTCTCAGGAAGAATATTTTGGGTTTTCCGGAGAATATTTTAGCCTTCAGGGCCTGATCAATACCGGGGATGTGGGACGGATTCCCAATGTGCTTTTGTACACAGCGGTCATTGCTGTATATTTATTGCTGGCTGGTCCTGTCATTTATTATGTCTTGAAACGGCGAGGGGCTCACCGCTACTATATGGCTGGTGTAGTGGGATGTGCACTGGTGTTTACAGGAATTATCTACATGCTGGGAGTTCAGACACGCTTCCAGGAGCCGTTTTTTACATATGCAACCGTGTTTGATACCTTTGAATACGGGGCAGAGGAAAAGACCTTTGTGAATGTGCGCAGTCCCTATAACAAGCCTTATGAGGTGGCGTTTCTGCCGGATTATGAAGTACGCCCTCTGGCCAAAAGTTATTATTACGAATCTACGATGGTTCCAGCTTTTACCGGAAAGGAAGATTATAGAACAAGTCTGAGGTTTTTGGAGGATCGGACCGAGATTCGTGTCCGGGATACGGTGGCCTTTACACCGAAACTTTTTACCCTGCGGCGTCGGCCGGAGAACTGCGAACGGGTATTTGCGGGGACTGCAACGTTTTTTGACGGAGAGATCAGCGGAACCATAACGAATTCTTCGGATCAGAGATTGGAAGATGCTGTTTTACTGGCAGATGGCAAGGCGGTTCTGCTGGGAGATTTGGAAGCGGGGCAAGAGGTGGTTCTGGAGAATTGTGAGAGCCTGAATTACCCGCTGAATTATTCCTATGCATTGGCGCAGGCGGTTACGGGGGGGGATCAGTATGCAAAAGCGGATATCGGCGATGAAGCATACCTGCGAGCCCAGGAGAGAAGCCGTTTTCTGAGTTTTTATCTGGATTCGGCCGGTGGAGGATACGTTTCAGAGGCAAGAATCTTTGCATTCAGTCCGGAGAAAAGTGAAACGTCATTTTTATGGGAGGACCGATGGATGACAGAAGGAATCACCATGGTTACTCAGCCTGTTGAAATGGACAGACAGCGGGACGGCCTGGTATACCGTTCGGCGCTGGAGCAGACGCCCAGGACGATTTCAGGAAACTGTCAGCCGGAATACAATATCCTGTTTGCAGGTGAGCCAGTGGAACCTGCCACGATCGAATATTTTCTGGGCAGCGACCTGGAGATTGAGAGTATCCGGTTTGAGCCGCTGGCGGAGCAGTTTTCCGGAAATCCGCTGTACCCGTATGTGACGGCATTTTCTGGAACTGTATATTTTTATAATTATGATACCGGCCACAGTGATGCGGTTACTTTGAAGGAAGAATTCAGCGCTGCAGAGCTGAAACCGTACCTGTCGCCGTCCAACAGCCTGACGGTCAAATATGTCAGCGAAAAAAATGAAGAGAACGTATGGGAGAGTCATCTTCCCATGATTTATGTGATGGGGAGGGAAAAATGATGTTGGAAATCAGGGATTTGCGGAAAAGCTATGGGAATTTTCGGGCGTTGGACGGCCTGAATCTGACCATTGAAAAAAAGGAGCTGTTTGGATTTGTTGGTCCCAACGGAGCCGGGAAGACAACGACACTGAAAATTCTGGCCGGTCTGTTGTATCCGGATGACGGAATTGTGGAAATTGATGGTCAGGATGCGCTGTCAGACAGCCGGTCCCTGAAACGCAGGATTGGATATGTTCCGGATTTTTTTGGTGTATATGATAACCTGAAGGTCACGGAATATATGGAGTTTTTTGCTTCCTGCTACGGAATCGTCGGTCTTCAGGCACGAAGACGGTGCGAAACTCTTCTGGAGCAGGTAAAGCTGGAGGATAAGGCAGACTTTTTTGTGGATGGTTTGTCACGGGGGATGAAGCAGCGTCTCTGCCTGGCCAGAGCTCTGATTCACGATCCGGATATTTTGATTTTGGATGAGCCGGCTTCCGGCCTGGATCCGCGGACACGCCTGGAATTTACTGCCCTTCTCCGGGAACTGCGGGAGCAGGGGAAGACATTGCTGGTTAGCTCTCACATCCTGTCGGAGCTGGCGGAAATGTGTACTTCCATTGGCATCATTGACCAGGGGAAAATGGTTTTGCAGGGAAGCATGGAGCAGATTTTTGAGCGAGTGAATGCGTCTAATCCTTTGCTGATTTCCGTGTTCAGCCAGAAGGAGAGGGCGCTGGCGATTTTGAAGAGCCACCCTTGCGTCCAGACGATTTCTGTGAAAGATGAAGAAATTAAGCTGGGATTTATCGGGGATCGGCAGGATGAGGCGCAGCTTCTGCAGCAGCTGATCGACGCGGGAGTAATGATCAGCGGATTTATGCGGGAAAAAGGAAGTCTGGAATCTCTGTTTATGCAGATTACAGGGAGTGAAGAGGAAAAGGCGGTGCTTAGGCATGAAATGGAATCCGGTATATAGAAGAGAATTGACGGTAGGAAGCCGCAGCATTCGAATGACGGTGATCCTTTTGGTATTTAACGGGATTTTGGCAGCTGTGGCGCTGTTTAACCTTTTTTCCGTGGTTGAACAGGTCAAAGTAACAGCGGAAATTCAGTACTCTCGTTTTCTGGAGCTGTATATTTTTGTTTCTCTGATTGAATTTGTGATGCTGATGTTTATCATGCCGGCATTGACGGCCAGCAGCATCAGCGGGGAGCGGGAGCGCCAGACGTTGGAACTGATGCTGACCACAACCATGGAACCAAGGTCTATGGTGTTGGGACGGCTCTGGTCTTCTTTGACCGTCATGCTGGTTCTGGCCATTTCTGCGTTGCCGATTCAGTCGTTGGTTTTTGTGTACGGTGGAATTACCATTGGCGATATGGCGCTGCTTTTTGTATGCCATGGAGTGGTGGCCGTATTTACCGGGGGTATCGGCATGTTCTGTTCAGCGGCGATCCGGCGCTCTACCATCGCCACGGCATCTACCTATGTGTTTCTGGTGCTTCTGGTGGCAGGGACTTTTGTAATAAATGTATTCGCCTATCGGATGGCTCTGAGCAGCGCCTCTACCATGGAAATGCTGGCATCTCCGATGAACCCAGCAGCTCGCCAGCCTGGCTGTGGCGCCTTTCTTTATCTGCTTTTGCTGAATCCGGCGCTGACCTTTTACGCGCTGATCAACGGTCAGGCAGGAACTGGGGGGATTCATGCAACGTTTGAACAGTGGTTTGGCGCTATCCCCAATAATATAATTACTCAGCACTGGGTAATTGTGAGCCTGGCTCTGCAGCTTTTGGTGGCAGTTATTCTGATTGCGCTGTCGGTTTATATGATTACACCGCGCCGGAAGAGGCGGATGCGTGCGGAGCGGTCCTCTGCCAGGAAAAGAGAACATCTGCACCTGAAAACGGCGGAGGGCTGAGAAAAGGAGAGAGTCAATGAAAGAAGAAAAAAAAGACCTTCGGATCGGGTGCCACCTGTCCTCCTCCAAAGGATATCTGGCTATGGGAAAGACGGCGGTGAAGATTGGGGCTACCACCTTTCAGTTTTTTACGAGAAATCCCCGAGGCGGAGCTGCAAAACAGATTGATCCGGAGGATGTGAAGGCGTTTCTGTGTTACAGCAAGGAAAACGGGATTGCACGGATGCTGGCCCACGCGCCGTATACTTTAAATGGATGTTCCCAGACAGAGCGGGTTCGGGAATTTGCCAGGGAAACCATGGCAGACGATCTGCAGCGCATGGAGAACACGCCTGGACTTTGCTATAATTTTCATCCCGGCAGCCATGGAGGTCAGGGACTGGAGACCGGTATTGATCTTATTGCGGATATGCTGAATACCGTTATGAAACCGGAGCAGACCACGACCGTACTTCTGGAAACCATGGCAGGAAAAGGAAGTGAGGTGGGGAGCCGGTTTGAGGAGCTGAGGGAGATCCTTGACCGGGTGTCTCTGTCTGGGCATATGGGAGTCTGTCTGGATACCTGCCATGTGTGGGATGCAGGATACGACATTGCAGGCAATCTGGATGGAGTTTTAGGGGAGTTTGACCGTGTGATCGGTCTTGAACGGCTGAAAGCCATTCACCTGAATGACAGCTTGAATCCCTGTGGTTCTCATAAAGACCGTCATGCCAGGATTGGAGAAGGACACATTGGCGCTGAAACCCTGGCTCGGGTGGTTTGCCATCCCGCTCTGCGGGAGCTTCCTTTTTATCTGGAGACACCCAATGAGCTGGATGGCTATGCCCGGGAGATTGCCATGATGCGGGAATATTACGAAAAACTCTGAATCAGGAAGCACAGTATGCAGCCGATGAGGGTCGGGAGCAGGATAGAAACCGCAGTCCAGCGGAGGCTTCCTGTTTCTTTTTTTATGGTCAGGCAGGTGGTAGAGCAGGGCCAGTGGAACAGGCAGAAAACAGCTGTACAGAGTAGTGTCTGCAGAGTCCATCCTTGGGCGGTAAAGAGCTCCATCAGGGCAGCAGGTTCTGCCAGCTCTGCCAGTACTCCAGTCTGCATATACCCCATTAGGATGATGGGGAGAACGATTTCGTTGGCTGGAAATCCCAGAATAAAGCCGGTCAGGATGATGCCGTCCATTCCCAGAAGTCTTCCCAACGGATCCAGGAACGAGGAAAAGGCGGCAAAGAGTGTGCTATTTCCGAAAGGAATGTTAGTCATTGCCCACAGGATGAGTCCGGCGGGGGCGGCCACGCAGACGGCCCGTGCCAGAACGAACAGTGTCCGGTCAAAGATGGAGCGGACGATTACCTTTCCCACCTGAGGACGGCGATAGGGCGGGAGTTCCAGAGTAAAGGAAGATGGAATACCACGCAGCACAGTTCGGGAGAGAAAGAGCGAGGAAAGAAGCGTTCCCAGGATGCCAAGGAGGATAAATCCTGTGAGGGCCATGGCAGCAGTGAGGGAGCGGAGCCAGGGAGCGGAAGATCCCAGACTGCTCATGGAGGCCAGCGTAATGAGTGTGATCAGCGTTGGAAAACGGCCATTGCAGGGAACCAGAGAATTGGTCAGAATGGCAATGAGACGCTCTCTGGGGGAATCAATAATCCTGCATCCCGTAACTCCGGCGGCATTGCAGCCAAAACCCATGGCCATGGTCAGGCACTGCTTTCCGCAGGCGCAGCATTTCTGAAAGGCGCAGTCCATGTTGAAGGCCGCTCTCGGCAGGTAGCCCAGATCTTCCAGCAGGGTAAAAAGTGGGAAGAAAATTGCCATGGGCGGCAGCATGACAGAAACAACCCAGGCAACGACACGGTACACGCCGTAAACGGATGCCTGAATGAACCAGAGGGGAACACCGAAGGTTTCCATAGCGGTTGCCAGCTGGGTTTCCAGGGAAAACAGCAGGTTCCACAGGAGTTTGGACGGGTAATTGGCTCCGGCGATGGTGAGCCAGAACACAAATAAAAGCAGCGCAACCATGAGAAAACCGCCAGTGAGAGGGCCGGTCACCAGCCGATCAATGCGGATCTGTCGGTTCAGATAAGCAGGATTGTGGAAATGGACCGTATCAGCGGCTACTTCCTGTGGAGAAAAATCCGAAAGTCCAGTGAAACGGTGGATAACCGGAATTTCATCCGGATTTTGGATGCTCTGGTTTTCATCCAAAGATTCAGGGACTGCAAGGCTGGAGGCGTAATCCCGGATTGCTTTTTTTAATGGGTCAAGGCCGCCGCGCTTTTTAGCCTGGCAGGGGATTACGGGGATGGCCAGCCGCTTTGACATTTCTTCAAAATCAATGGAAATTCCTTTTTTTTCTGCTTCGTCACAGAGATTGACGCAGAGAAAAATGCGGTTTGGCCTGCCATCTCCCAGATCGCGGATCTGTTTTAAAAGATGCAGTCCCCGCTCCGGGCAGGTGGCGTCGCAGATCAGAAGAAGAAGATCCGCCTCGCCGGACAGAAGGTAATCTCTGGCGATGGTCTCTTCCTCCGAGCGGGAGGCCAGTGAATAAATGCCAGGAAGATCAATGACTTGACAGGAGCCGCCGGGAAAGGAAAACGTGCCCAGGGCGCAGGCAACCGTTTTTCCGGCCCAGTTGCCTGTTTTTTGACGCAGGTGGGTCAGGGCATTAAAAATGGTGCTTTTTCCCACATTGGGGTTCCCTGCCAGGGCGATGGAGCAGCAGGGGGCGGTTTTATGAGTCAGTTTCATGAAAGCCTCCTTTTCGTTGATCCGACGGATCCTGGACGAATACAAGATCCGAATCTTCCCGGCGCAGGGCGATGACAGCTCCCCGGATTAGAAACGCGGAAATAGAGCCGCGGCTCTTCTGGAGCAGACAGGAAACAGGTGTTCCTGGTTCGAAACCAAGATCTGCCAGGCGGCGGGAAATGGGTTTATGATCCGACAGCCAGCAGATTTCGGAATGCTGGCCGGGTTTTAATTGACTGAGAGGATAAAGCAAGAATATCACACCACAGAATAATTACGTTACTGTAAAATATGTGGAGAATCGACGAAGAGTGCCTGGCCCCAGATTGGGGCCGGAAAGGGGATAAGAATGTGAAAAAACATTACAGAGAAACTGGAATATCACCGTCAATATTCATAGAAGTTTCAGTAACGTGACAGTCTCTGGCAAGGATATGGACTCCGCTGGCTCTGGCCTCGAGGAGAGCGTCAGCAAAGGCAGGATGACGGAGACGGTTTGGGGTAAAGAGGCGGATGCCTTTCATCTGAATGACGAAGAGCATGTAAGCTTCATATCCTTCTTTGGCTGCGCGTATCAGCTCCTCGATATGGCGAAGTCCCCGCTCTGTTGGGGCATCGGGGAAACTGGCAATGCCATCCGCTTCCAGAGTGACGCCTTTGACCTCCATAAAAGCGGGATGGCCGTCCCGAAGAAAGGCAAGATCAAAACGGGAATCATGGAATCGCACTTCCCGGCGGACTTCCGTTACATCAGGAGAAAATCCTCCGGCGGACAGCCATTCTTTTGCCGCTTCATTGGGAGCCTGAGAATCCAGATTGACCAGGAGCCGTTCCCGTCTGGTACCGGCCTTCTTTTTATAGACGGCGATGAGAGAGTAGGCCGTTTTCCTCCCCTGGGCAGCGGCATCCCGGTGGTATTCCAGCAGGATGGAGGATCCGGGAAGAAGAAGTTCTCCAAGGCGGCCGGTGTTTTTTACGTGGCAGACGGTTTCCGTCCCGTCAATGAGAACGCGGGCGATAAAACGGTTGGGGCGGGACAGAAAAATACCTGGCACAATGTTTTGATACTGCATGGCAGATGGTCTCCTTTCATAGGTTGTCCAGACTATTATACAGGAAGCGTCGGGAAGTCTCCAGAAAAATAATTGGAAATGGTGTTTTTTATCGCGCTTTCCTTGCGCTTGCCAGGAAATTATGGTAAAATTTTTAACCAGAAATCCAATGGATTCACCGGATGGGAAAATCCGCAGCTGGTCGGATCATGATCATAAAAAGAGAAAATGCAGGGCCGTCTGGCAGGCGCTGCACAAAAGAGAGGATGGAAATCATGGCAATCAATTACAGCAGTACCCGAGGAGGAGAGAAGAATGTAACCGCGTCCCAGGCAATTTTAAAGGGCCTGGCGGCTGATGGAGGTCTGTTTATGCCGGACCGGATCCCGGAACTTGACCGGACCTTTAAAGACCTGGCCCAGATGACCTACCAGGAAGTGGCCTATGAGGTTATGAAGCTGTTCCTTACGGACTTTACGGAAGAGGAACTGAAAATGTGTATCGCCCGGGCCTATGACAGCAAATTCGATACGCCGGAGATCGCTCCGCTGGTAAAGGCAGACGGTGCCTATTATCTGGAGCTGTTTCATGGCAGTACCATTGCATTTAAGGATATGGCATTGTCCATTCTGCCGCATCTGATGACTGTTTCCGCGAGGAAAAATCAGGTAAATAACACGATTGTGATTCTGACGGCAACCTCGGGAGATACGGGAAAGGCTGCTATGGCAGGCTTTGCCGATGTGGAGGGAACGAGAATTATTGTATTCTACCCCAAAGATGGAGTCAGCCGTGTTCAGGAGCTTCAGATGCTGACGCAGAAAGGGGAAAATACCAGCGTAGTCGGAATTTCCGGTAATTTTGATGATGCCCAGAGCGGTGTCAAGAAGATTTTCGGAGACAAAGAATTTGCCGCCAGCCTGGATTCCAGAGGATATCAGCTGTCCTCCGCCAACTCCATCAATATCGGCCGTCTGGTTCCGCAGATTGTATATTATGTGTATGCATATGCAAAGCTTCTGGAAAACGGGGAGATTGAGGATGGGGAGACGATTAACATTACGGTGCCCACCGGCAATTTTGGAAATATCCTGGCCGCATATTTTGCCAAAGAGATGGGACTTCCAGTTGGCCGTCTGATCTGTGCGTCCAATGACAATAAGGTTCTGTATGATTTCTTCCGAACCGGGGTTTATGACAGAAACCGGGAGTTTATTCTGACCTCCTCTCCCTCCATGGATATCCTGATTTCCAGCAACCTGGAGCGGCTTATTTACCTTTCCACCGGCTGTGATGCACTGGAGACGAAGAAACGGATGGAAGAGCTTTCCAGAGAGGGCCGTTATACTGTTACGGAAGAGATGCGCGCCCGGATGGCAGATTTTGTGGGCGGATATGCCGATCAGGAAGAAAACGCCGCGGAGATTCGCCGTCTGTATCGGGAAACGGGTTACATGATTGATACCCACACAGGTGTGGCTTCCTGTGTATATCGGAAGTATGCGGCCGAGACAAAGGACGAGACGAAGACAGTGATCGCCTCTACGGCCAGTCCCTATAAATTCTCCCGGAGCGTGATGGAGGCGGTGTTCGGCAGCGAAGAGGGCAAGGACGAGTTTGCGCTCATTGACGAGATGGAGAAAGCCTCTGGCGTTGCCATTCCGGCCGCTATTGAGGAAATTCGTAATGCCCAGATCCGGCACAACCGGCAGTGCAGTCCGGCTCAGATGAAAGAGACGGTATCCGATATCCTGAAATAAAAGAAGGGGCCGGTTTGCCGGGAATACTCGTGAAAATGCTGTAAAGTAAAGAAAAAAATGGATAAAAAATTTATGTGACATTTTCTTAACAGACTATGCAAAAGCGGGAATATGGTATATAATAGGCCATATGTGGTTGACAAAACAGCAAGGAGGTTTATTCATGTTAGTAAATGCTAGGGACATGCTTCAGAAAGCAAGAGAGGGAAAATACGCAGTTGGTCAGTTCAATATCAATAACCTGGAGTGGACAAAATCCATTCTGCTGACCGCACAGGAGTTGAATTCTCCGGTTATTCTTGGTGTATCCGAGGGTGCTGGAAAATATATGACTGGTTTTAAGACAGTTGCTGCTATGGTAAAGGCCATGATCGAAGAACTGAACATCACAGTTCCGGTAGCGCTTCATCTGGATCACGGTACCTATGAGGGATGCTATAAGTGTATTGAGGCAGGATTTTCCTCCATTATGTTTGATGGTTCCCATTATCCCATTGCGGAAAATGTGGAGAAGACAAAAGAGCTGGTAGCCGTATGCCAGGAGAAGGGACTTTCTCTGGAGGCCGAGGTGGGTTCCATCGGCGGTGAGGAAGACGGTGTAGTTGGTATGGGTGAGTGTGCAGATCCAGACGAGTGCAAGGCGATTGCAGATCTGGGTGTGGACATGCTGGCTGCCGGTATCGGCAATATTCATGGAAAATATCCGGAAAACTGGCCGGGATTAAGCTTTGAAACTCTGGCAGCCGTAAAAGAGAAAGTGGGCGATATGCCTCTGGTTCTTCACGGCGGTACGGGTATCCCGGAGGATATGATTAAAAAAGCAATTTCCCTTGGAGTTGCAAAGATCAATGTAAATACAGAGTGTCAGCTGTCCTTTGCGGAGGCAACCCGCAAGTATATTGAGGCAGGCAAGGATCTGGCAGGAAAGGGTTTTGATCCGCGTAAGCTGCTTGCTCCGGGCGCTGAGGCAATTAAAGAGACGGTGAAGACCAAGATGGAGCTGTTTGGTTCCGTTGGAAAAGCCTGATGAGAATCTGATTTCTATGGCCGGCCTGCAGGTAAGACGACTATCTCCCTGAGAGCGTTTACTTACAGGCCGGATTCTTTTTTCAAAAGAGGGTGAGTTGGATGAGTGATATCATAAACGTAGCGGAAATTTTCGGAAAAAATGTGTTCAATGACACTGCCATGCGGGAACGCCTTCCGAAAAGCGTATACAAGAAACTGAAACAGACCATCGAGGACGGAACGGAACTGGATCCGTCCATTGCAGACGTGGTGGCACATGCCATGAAGGATTGGGCCATTGAGCGGGGGGCAACCCACTATTCCCACTGGTTTCAGCCGCTGACCGGTGTTACGGCTGAAAAGCACGATGCTTTTATCTCTGTGCCGGATGGAAATGGCAAGGTTATCATGGAGTTTTCCGGGAAGGAGCTGATCAAGGGAGAGCCGGACGCATCGTCCTTTCCCTCCGGGGGTCTTCGATCCACCTTTGAGGCGCGGGGATATACAACCTGGGACTGCACATCTCCGGCATTTCTCCGGGAAGACACACTGGGGGTAACGCTTTACATTCCCACGGCTTTTTGTTCTTACCGGGGCGAGGCGCTGGACAAAAAGACGCCGCTGCTGCGTTCCATGCAGGCGATTAACGAGCAGGCGCTCCGCATTATCCGCCTGTTTGGAAATACTACCTCCAAGCGTGTCATTCCCTATGTGGGGCCGGAACAGGAGTACTTTCTGATTGATAAAGAAAAATATCTGCAGCGTAAGGATTTGATCTATGCCGGCCGGACCCTGTTTGGCGCCAAGCCGCCTAAGGGGCAGGAGATGGATGACCACTACTTTGGAAGTATCCGTCCCCGGGTCGGTGCATTTATGAAGGAGCTGAACGAAACGCTGTGGCGTCTTGGTGTCAGCGCCAAGACTCAGCACAACGAGGCAGCTCCGGCCCAGCACGAGCTGGCTCCTACGTACGGCCAGGTCAATGTGGCGGTGGATCACAACCAGATGGTCATGGAGACGATGAAACGGGTGGCTGGCCATCATGGCCTTACCTGTCTGCTTCATGAAAAACCATTTGCCGGGATCAACGGTTCCGGAAAGCACAACAACTGGTCTCTGATAACGGACGACGGAATTAACCTGATGAATCCCGGGGAAACACCCCATGAGAATGTGCAGTTTCTTCTGGTTCTGGCCTGTGTGATGAAGGCTGTGGACACCCATGCAGATCTTTTGCGTGAGTCCACTGCAGTTCCGGGCAATGATCAGAGACTGGGGGCAGCAGAGGCGCCGCCGGCCATCATTTCCATTTTCCTGGGAGAGCAGCTGGAGGACGTGATCGAGCAGCTGTGCAGCACCGGCGAGGCCGCCCATTCCAAGCAGGGCGGCGTTCTCCACACCGGGGTTGCCACGCTGCCGGATTTTGCCAAGGATGCCACGGACCGGAACCGCACCTCGCCCTTTGCTTTTACGGGAAATAAATTCGAGTTCCGTATGGTCGGATCTTCGGACTCCGTGTCTTCCCCCAATGTGGTGCTTAATACGATTGTGGCAGAGGCTTTCAAAGAGGCGGCAGATGAGCTGGAGCAGAGTGATGATTTCGTCAGCGCAGTCCATGACCTTCTGAAACGCCTGCTGATCGAGCATCGCCGTATCATATTCAGCGGAAACGGCTATTCAGAGGAGTGGGTAAAGGAGGCGGAACGCCGGGGCCTTCCCAACCTGAAGGCTGGAATCGATTCCGTGGAAGCACTGCGCACAGAAAAGGCAGTGAGGCTGTTCGAAAGCTTTGGCGTTTACACCCGGGCGGAACTGGAATCCAGGGCGGAAATCGAATACGATGCTTATGCCAAAACCATGAATATCGAGGCGAGAACCATGGTAGATATAGCAGGAAAGCAAATCATCCCGGCTGTCATCAAGTATACGACCCAGCTGGCCACCTCCATTGGGACTGTCCGCAGTGCCTGCCAGCAGGCGGATACCAGCACCCAGGAGGAGCTGCTTGTGGAGTCCTCAGATCTGCTGTCCTCTATGAAAACGGCTCTGGCAAACCTGGAAGAGAAGATGAAGCTGGCTGCCGCTGTGGCCGACAACAAAGAGCGGGCTTTCTATTATCTTCACGAGATCGTTCCGGCCATGCAGGCCCTGCGGGATCCGGCGGATCGCCTGGAAATGATCGTGGATAAAGAGTTGTGGCCATTCCCCAGCTATGGAGATATGGTGTTTGAGGTATAAATGGAACTCAGAAAAAGAAGGACCAAGGGTTCATTCATAGTGAATCCAAGGTCCTTTTTTTGTGTCACAATTAACTTGCTTATCTGGACATTTGCGATCCGGTGCTGGCATTTGAGCGATTCATGGGAGAAATCGAAGAGGTTGACAAAGTGGAAAATTGGATGTATTATATGGGTATCAATTGATACTGTGTCGGGGGGGCGAGAAATTGGCTGAAGAAATAAAATCACGTATAGAGAGTGAAATCGAAGTAAAAGCATATATTAAAGATTTGAAATTTGCACTCAATAATGGGACTAAGATAGATTTTCAAGCCAAGCGCCTCGTTGATGAAAAGCGCGATGAAAAATATACGAACCAATACACTGTTAATAAATTATTTCCTGATGAAAATCCTGTGGATGCCTTAAAACGTGAATTATTGACATTATCTGTGGAAGACTATATGCAGACAGTAAAAGATATTAGATTTCCCAAAAGAAGTGAAATGAGAGAATATAGAAAGAATTAGGGGGTGTTTTCATGGATATGAAGATTCTAAAAAGTGAAAAAAGACTTTGTACATGTTGCATGGAAGAACATGAAGTGAAAACAGTTCTTGTTATGGATAAGGCCACTTTTAAGAATACAGAAGTAGATTATGCAGCCTATTATTTGTATTGCGATTTGGCAGAAGAACTGTATATGGATGAAAAACAGATGCAGGATAATGATACTAGAATGAAGGATTCATATAGAGAAAAGAAGGGTCTTTTGACATCAACTCAGATAAGCGGAATAAGAGCAAAATATGGTATTAGCCAGAGTGATTTATGCGTATTGCTGGGGTGGGGCGGTAAAACCATTACCAGATATGAGAGCCATCAGGTTCAAGATAAAGCTCATGACACAATTTTAAAGAAAATTGATCAGGATCCAGAATGGTTCTTGTCTTTACTAAATGATGCAAAAGACAGCTTATCAGCTGAATCTTATCAAAAATATATGGAGGCAGCAACTTCATTCTTTGAAGAGGATCAAGATGCATATTTGAGAAAAGCGATTGAGACAAGTTATGCAAGATTTCAGGGTAATAAGATGTTTCATGGGAATACTCCGCTTTCGCTTGATAAGGTTGTTGATGTGATAAGATATTTTGCTGTTTCTTCTAAAGTTACAAGTCTTTACAAAGTCAAGTTGATGAAGCTTATGTGGTATGCAGATGCGTTGGCTTATAAAAGAAGAGGACGTGCGATTACAGGATTGGTTTATCGGGCACTACCAATGGGAGCAGTTCCTGTAGGGCATAATTCAATCATTGACTTAAAGGATGTTCCTTGCGAGGAAGTTGATATGGGCGAAACAAATGCGTATCATTTCGCTTTAAGTGGAGAATGCAAGTTTTCAGCATTATCAAAGGATGACAAGGAAATACTGGATTTAGTTATAGATAAACTGGGTAAAATGAGTAAAAGTGACATTATTGCATTTATGCATAAAGAGCAGGCATATGTTGAAACTGCTCCTAGGGATGTCATTCAGTTTAAATATGCAGAAAGCCTGCAAATTTAATTAACGGAAATATTTTCTGAAGGGGACTGTGAAAAGACATAGCCTAAAAAAAGAAGGACCAAGGGTTCATAGTGAATCCAAGGTCCTTTTTTATTGCATAGGAAATTACTTCCTATGCAATAAAAAACGCTCCGCGAGGAACGCCATGCGGCGGAGAGGAATTTTGTCGCAGAAGCGACCCGCCGCAGGCGGAGAAGCTCGCGGGCGAGCTTCTTTCTTAAAACTCCCACTCATGGTAGGGTATACCGCTTTTATCGTCCTGGACCTCCGGTCTGCCCGGGAGCCAGAAGGTCACGGTTACCGGATGTTTCCTGGCCAGTAAAGGAACTGCCGGAGGAACCGTTGGAGTACAGCATGCCGGGCCGTGAGATGGACTGTTCGGTTCCGGGTTTCGGTACAGTCGTCTGTCCAGAGCCGGAAGACATTCCTGTGCTGCCGGTGGGAGTGCCGGAGCTGCCAGGGGCATTGGCGGAAGGCGTTCCTGTGCCGATGGTGGCGTCGGAGCTGCCAGGGGCATTGGCGGAAGGCGTTCCTGCACCGATGGTAGTGCTGGAGCCGCCGTTGGTATCGGCAGCAGGATCAAAATAACTGTCTGTCAGGCCGGAAAGACGGCTGGTATCGCTGGTACATGCCCCGTCTTTTCCAAAGGAATAAGAAATTCCATCAACGGTAAGCGCCGTATTGGAAGCCATTTTACCGGTTTCCGGGTTCAGGTAATAGTACTTGCCGGAAACCTTAATCCAGCCTTTTTGCATGTGACCATAGGTGTCAAAGTAATACCAGATTCCGTCGATTTCTTTCCAGGCCCGGGCCATTTTGCCGGATTCCTTGTCCATATAATAAGTCTGTCCGGTGCTGTCATTCAGCCACCCAGTCAGCATCTTACCTTCGTGGAGATAGTAATATTCCCGATCAATTTTTTGCCATCCGGTCAGCATTTTTCCGCTGGAGTCCAGATAATACCAGATTCCGTCCAGAAGCTGCCATCCGGTGCGCATGGCCCCGTCGCTTCCCAGATAATACCAGGAGCCGTCCAGAGACTGCCAGTTGGTATACATGCGTCCGTCAGTTCCAAGATAATACCAGGAACCGGCATGCTGCTGCCATCCGGTCAGCATATGGCCGTCCGAGTGAAAATAGTACCAGTAGCCGCTGATTTTCAACCATCCGACTGCCTTCGTTCCGTCATTCTGATAATAGTACCAGAGCGATGTGGATTGATCCTGATCCCAGCCCTTCTTAGTTGACTGGCCGGAGGAAACGCTGGCGTTTCCCTGAGAAGACGTCTGTACGGGTTGGGTCTGGGCCGGAGCGGCCGGACTGCTGAGAGCCGGATATGCGGAAAAACAGCCGATCAGGCAGGCCAGCGCCGCGGCCTGCATTTTCTTTCTGTACATAAAATAACACCCCTTTTTAAAACGGATTGACTGTATTATAGGTTTCATACACTGCTTCTGCAGCGCATCATGCGCTGATCCGTTTACAGCTTTCGAACTGTAGAATCCAGAAAGGAATCAGGAAACAGATTCAGCTGAAGAATTTTTTTATAGTACTGCTTTGCATAGTGATACATGACAATCGTGTAATCCCCGAACTCACGGCCCTCCATGCTTTTGAAAACAGCCCACAGTGTCCACAGAAAACCGCCCAGGGCGGCATAGGCATAGACAACAAAACGTTCTTCGGAAGAAGGTTGGCGTTCCAGATAGAGAGTAAGAAGGCTGTCCAGTTCATCTTCTGTATAATAAGAATAAATGCTGCACATGGAGATGTCAATCAATGGATCATACATGCCGGCATATTCCCAGTCAATCAGGCGCAGAGAACCGTCCGGAAGGAACAGGAAGTTATCGGCCACGGAATCAATATGAGCCAGGCAGCGGGGCCGATCCAGTGTGTCCAGGCAGTCCAGCAGCCGGTTCATGTGGGCACGCACCTCCGGATAATCTTCAAACAGCATGGATTCCCGGCCGCGGCAGATCCGCTCATAGAAATCAATCCGTTCCCGGAGGCGGAACTGGTGGGGAACCGTCACGTCGGAGTTGTGGAGACGGCGGAGCATGGCCATGCAGGCCGCCATATCCTCCCGACTTTTCGGATCGGCATTGCGGGCGCCTTCATAATATTCTGCAATCTTATATCCGGTTTTGCCGTCAAAATAGAGAAGGTGCTCTGTAATTCCAAGGGGAGTTACGGCACGATAAGCCGCCTCTTCCTCCTGACGGTTAATGAGAAACTCCGTGCCAGGCCCTGGAATCCGGCAGATATAGGAATTATTACGGACAGAAAAAAGGAAAGACTGGTTGGTCATTCCTGATTTCAGGCAGCGGATCTTGGAAATCTCCGATTCTGGGACATGAAATACCTGTGAAACCAGCTGAAGGGCCTCATTGTCAGAATGATTCTGATATTTGGGATCAAACTGACGGAGCTCTTCCAGATTCTCAAATTCATAAACCTGATTGTCAGGCTGACAGTTCATATAAAGCTCCAGCTCGTCAATGTGATCCAGAACTACCTGCTCCCAATAACACTGTTCCGTTCCGGGGCGTTTGTAGGCCTTTTCCAGAAGGGGGAAAAATTGTTCTGAGAAGGTACGAGAGAAAAATGCCGGGCCATACATAACCCAGGAATCCTGCCCTCCGATGGAGACAGAAGAGATCCGCCCCTTTTTATTAGAAGAGAGACACCACTCGGATGTCTTTCCTTCCATATAAACCGACGAATACCAGGCGCCACATTCGTAGCGGTGGTACATGTTGGAACGAAGCCAGTTATCCGATACCAGAAGGTACATGTTTCTATCTCGGAAAAGATCGCGGGCATGGTACAGGGTCGCCAACGTGTTTTTCGAGGAATACTCTGGATTGTAGAGAAGCTTTACATTGTATTTATCAATCAGATATTCAAACTTCTCCTTCAGATAACCTACCACAATCGTAATATCGTCAATTCCGGCCTCCCGGAGCTGGCAGATCTGCCGCTCAATCATCCGCTGGCCAAACACCTCCAGAAGACCCTTCGGCGTTTCAAAAGTCAGTGGGACAAAACGGGAACCGAATCCGGCGGCCGTGATAACAGCTCCGTCCACCTGAAAGGGTTTCAGATAACGCAGTCCTTCTTCCGTAATAGAATACTGCCCGCGCTCCGGGTCATTGGCAACGAGGCCCCGCTCCACACATTCGCCCATCAGGCGATTGATACTTCCCAGCGACAGATGGAGTTCTGAAGCCAGATCCCGCTGCGTGAGATTGGGGTTTTCATATATACTTCTGCAAATTAAACCATAGCGATCCATGGAATATCCTTTCCTGTTCAAAAATATAGAATAAAATACAAGATATGAACATTATACCACAAAGGGGAGAGAAGTAAAATGGCGTTTGCGGGATTGTATGGATATAAAAACAAAACATGAAAAAAAGAGAGGTTTTGTAACAAATCCGTAAGGAAATGAACAGAGAAAAGTTATGGTATTTTGGGAGAGGCTATATTATAATGTGGGTGTATCGGAGGTAGGGCATACTTCCCAGAGAAAACATCATTCGTTAAAACAGCAAATATTCCCCTTAAAACGAAAAAGTTGGGAATTCTGTAAAAAAACTATTGATAATTTTTCTTATCCGAAGTATAATGGCCTCGTAATGCAGTTAGGAATTTCGAGAAAA
>CALAAS010000007.1 GCA_937885015.1 uncultured Clostridium sp. | reverse complement strand
TTCAAGGTGCAAAATAAATATCAGCGTTTAAATAAAGGCTTTTGACACCCTAATCCTATGCAATAAAAAAAACCTGAAATCTTCGTAAAATAAAGACTTCAAGGTTCTTCTCTCAGCAGGGGAAGAGGGATTCGAACCCCCATTAACGGTTTTGGAGACCGTTGCTCTGCCATTGAACTATTCCCCTTCGTTTGCCTGCCTAGATATACTACCACGGGACAGGCAAAATGTCAATCCTTTTTTTTGCTAATTTTATCAATTGTTCCATCTATTTCTACAAAAGCTGAATGGCCTCCCGCACATTCCGCACGCCCAGCAGCTGAATCTTTGAATCTGTCTTAATTCTCGCCATGTTGATTTCCGGAAGAATGCACCGGGAAAATCCAAGTTTGACCGCCTCATGAACCCGCTGCTCTGCCATGGACACGGCCCGAACCTCGCCGGACAGTCCCACCTCGCCAAACACCACTGTCTTTTCATCCAAAGGCCGATCCTTATAACTGGATATCAATGCCATCACAATGGCCAGATCCAGAGCCGGCTCATTCATCTTCATGCCGCCTGCAATATTGACATAGGCATCAAAACCCGATAATTCATAGCGGCATCTCTTTTCCAGCACTGCCATCAAAAGATTAACCCGATTATAATCAGTTCCCGCCGCCGTGCGCCTGGGCATCCCGAAATTCGTCCGGGTTACCAGGGCCTGCACCTCCAAAAGAAGAGGACGCGTTCCCTCCAGCGAACAGGCCGTCACTGCCCCGGATGCCTCCTCCGGACGGCCTTCCAGCATAAACTCCGACGGATTTTTTACCTCCGTAAGGCCTTCCTCCCGCATTTCAAAAACACCAATCTCATTGGTCGAACCGAACCGGTTTTTCACGCCCCTTAAAATCCGATAGGAAGCATGACGATCTCCCTCAAAGTAAAGCACCGTATCCACCATGTGTTCCAGCACCCGCGGGCCCGCCACCACGCCCTCCTTCGTCACATGTCCCACGATGAACACCGCCACGGTGCATCCCTTCGCAATCTGCATCAACAGTCCCGTACACTCCCGAACCTGACCCACGCTGCCAGGTGCCGAAGAAGCCCCCTCTGTATACATAGTCTGGATGGAATCAATCACCACCACATCCGGTTTCTGCCGCCGAATAACCTCTGCAATGGCATCCAGATTCGTTTCACTCAGAAAGGTCAAAGCCCCTTTTACCGGGCCAATACGGTTTGCCCGAAGCTTAATCTGCTTTAATGACTCCTCACCGGAAATGTAAAGGACGCTCCGATTGTCCCCCGCCATATTCCGACAGACCTGCAGAAGCAATGTGGATTTTCCGATCCCCGGATCGCCTCCCACCAGTACCAGGGAACCGCGCACGATCCCAGATCCAAGAACCCGATCCAGCTCTTCAAAGCCTGTCGTCATACGAACTTCTTCGTCCAACAAAATTTCCTCCAGCCGGACCGGCTTTGCAGCCGCTTCACCGCCCCGGAATCCACCGCCCGCCATTGAAAGCCCCCCTCTGGCCCCCGCCGGTTTTCCAACCGGTTCTTCCACCATCGTATTCCACGCCCGACAGGATGGACACTGCCCCATCCATTTTGCCGACTCATAGCCGCACTCACTGCAGAAAAAAGCCGTTGTTCTCGCCTTTGCCATCTCAAACCTCCCACCGGTTATAAAAGAGCCGGAACCGAAAAGAGAGCCGCCCCTCTCAGCAGAAAAATCCACCGGTTTTTCAGCCGGTTTCCTCACCGCTCAGAGGACAGCTCCCTTGTCAAAATCTTACCGTTTCCTGTTTTCTATCGACCCTCAATCCGGATCTTCGTCTCCTGACCCGGATTCAGTTCAACGCTCAGCACCAGCTTTCCGCTGACATTGGTCGTCATCCCGCCCACAGAGACACCGTCCACAAAAACCTCGTACTCCCGCTCATCCTCCATCTGAACGGTGAGCTGAGCATCCTGGGTTCCCTCTACGGAAAAGGTAACTGCCGTATTCTCCACCTTAAAGTGACCCACTGCCGTGCCTGGAACAGACTCATACACAAACAGTCCGTTTCGCTCCAATTTCGTAATATCACGGTATGTTTTCACTTTATATAAATCGCCCTGATACTCAAAATCCTGCCGTTTTGATTTCTCCGTCAATTCGTAATTGCCAAAACTGATGGTTCCGTCTTCTTCCATGCGGATTAATTCACTGATTACTGGCATACTCTTATATCCTCCTGGTATTTCTTCTGTCGTTGGTATCGTTATTTTATCACAGTTTATTTTCCTTTACCAGTCCTTTATGAACCACTTTTTACAAAATCTGAGCGGTCAAAAACCAACCCCTCCTCTTTCCGTCCAATCCGTACTGCATCCCCTTTTTTAATCCGCCCTTCCAGAAGCTCCTCTGACAGGCGATCTTCGATTTCATTTTGAATCGTGCGGCGCAGCGGACGGGCTCCATATTTAGGATCAAAGCCTTTTTCCGCCAAAAATTCCACCGCCTCCTTTTCCAGATCCAATGTAATACCCAACTGCGCTCTGCTTCGTTTTTCAATGGTTCTAAGCAAAATTCCGGCAATCTCTCTGATATTTTCCTGGGTAAGCGGGTGGAACACAATAATCTCATCAATTCGGTTCAAAAACTCCGGCTTAAAAATCCGTTTTACCTCATCCATCACACGGTCCTTCATAAAGGAATAGTCCGCTTTCGCATCCGTCTGGGAAGCGAAACCCAGCCGCTTGGGAGAAATAATGTTTTCTGCTCCCGCATTGGAGGTCATAATCAGAACTGTATTTTTAAAATCAATTTTTCTTCCCTGAGCATCTGTGATATGACCATCATCCAGAATCTGCAAAAGAATATTAAATACATCCGGATGGGCCTTTTCAATCTCATCAAAGAGAATCACACTGTACGGATTTCTCCGAACCTTCTCGCTCAGCTGACCGCCTTCCTCATATCCCACATATCCTGGAGGAGAGCCGATCATCTTGGAAACGCTGTGTTTCTCCATGTACTCCGACATATCTACACGAATCATGGCGGATTCTGTTCCGAACATGGCTTCGGAAAGCGCTTTGGAAAGCTCCGTTTTTCCGACTCCCGTAGGACCCAGGAATAAAAAGGAACCAATGGGCCGCCCCGGATCCTTAAGGCCAACCCGGCCACGGCGGATGGCTCTGGCCACAGCCGATACGGCTTCTTCCTGGCCCACAACCCGTCCATGCAGTGTTTTTTCCAGAGCCAACAGACGTTCCGACTCCTCTTGCGCCAACTTGCGGACAGGAATCTTTGTCCAGTCAGACACCACATCTGCGATCTCATTTTCTCCCACAGAAAGCTTCCGGGAGGTCTTTTCCTTCTGCCATTTTTCCCGGACTTTTCCAATCCGCTCCTGCTTCTTTTCCTGTTTCTTTTTCAGCTCTCCAGCCTTCTCGTAGGCCTCGGCCCGAATGGCCTCCTCCTTCTGGCTTTCCAGTTTTTTGATCTCTGCCTCCAGCTTTTTAATCTCTTCCGGCTCCGTATAAACCGTCAGGCGCAACTTCGAGGCAGCCTCATCCAGAAGATCAATGGCCTTATCTGGAAGAAAACGATCATTGATATAGCGGGCAGACAGACGTACCGCTGCGGTAATGGCCGCATCCGTAATCGTCACATGATGGTGTTCTTCATAGCGGCTTTTAAGTCCTTTCAAAATGTCAATGGACTCCTCCTCCGTCGGCTCGTCCACCATAACCGGCTGAAATCTCCGTTCCAGCGCCGCATCCTTTTCAATATGCTTCCGGTATTCCTCAATCGTCGTGGCACCAATTAACTGAATCTCCCCACGGGCCAGCGAAGGTTTTAAAATATTGGAGGCGTCAATGGCTCCCTCAGCTCCGCCGGCTCCGATGATCGTGTGAATCTCATCAATAAAAAGCAGTACTTCGCCATCTTCCCGAACTTCTGCCAGTACCTTTTTAATTCTTTCCTCAAACTCTCCGCGATATTTGGATCCGGCTACCATACCAGACAAATCCAGGTTTACCACTCTTTTTTTGGCAATGGTTTCCGGCACATTTCCAGCAACGATCATCTGTGCCAGCCCTTCAATCACCGCCGTTTTCCCCACTCCCGGTTCTCCGATGAGACACGGATTATTCTTTGTTCTCCGGCTCAGGATCTGGATAATCCTCCGCATCTGGGATTCCCGGCCAATGACAGGATCCAGCTTTCCCTCCCGGGCCATCTGTGTCAAATCCCTGCTAAAACTGTCAAGATTTGGTGTATTTCCCTTTTCCCGACGAACCCGTCCCGGGTCCTCCGCTCCGGCCGGCGCATCATCTCCCATGGCGCCCATCAGATCCACATAAAGTCTCTGAATATTCACATTCAGTGTTGTCAGAAGACGGCATGCCGTGGATTTTCCATCTTTGATAATGGCAATAAGCAGATGCTCTGTGCCAATAAGCGGGGCCTTAAAAAAGACGGCCTCCTCATAACTTGCCTGGAGAACGGAACGGGCGCCCGGCGTATACTCTAGCTGCCCCGTCACCTGGGTCGGCACTGCCGGCACAATCAACCGCTCCATCAGTTCCATAACACGCTCTTTTGTTACCTCATGGCGTTCCAGCACCGCTGCCGCCACACCGCTTCCTTCCTGAATCAGGCCAAGAAGCAAATGTTCGGTTCCCACGTATCCGTGTTCCAGTTCCTGTGCCGTCTCCACGGCAAGGCGAATCGCCTCTCTGGCCTTTTGTGTAAAACGATCCATCATAAATCGTGTTCCTCCTGTCAAACTTCTTGTCTGGCCCGCCGGTTATTTTGTCCCGGACTGGCCTGCCCCCGATCTGGCTGACATCATCCCATAGGCTTTACCCGGCCAGATCCGGAAGATGTTCCCGAAGATACTGGCCCCTGGCCATCTCCAATTCTTCCTTGTTCATCGGCCGGCTGGCATTCTTCTGCAGGTTTGCCGGCAAAATCTCAATCATCAGCCGGTAAATACTGACAAATTCCTTTGGTTTCAGAAGGCCATCCGCAATACCGGCCCGTACATGGGAAAGAAACGTCATGGCCTCTTTAATGGAAAGGCGCCTGGCATACCGAAGCACACCGTAGGACTTATATGCCTCATCCTCCCTTACCAGCCGATGCTTTTCCAGGGACGCCTCCCGGATCCGGCGTTCCTGGGCTGACAGCTGTCCAGCCACATTGGATACCAGTTCCATAATCTCCTGTTCCGTAACACCCAGCGTCTTTTGGTTGAAAACCTCATAAAGATCCCCAAAATTTTCACCTCCGCGCCCGTAAAGACCGCGGACCGTTGTGCCGAAACGGCCCATATCACTGATCAGCTCCTGAAATTTCTGACTTGTGGCCAACGACGGCAGGTGCACGACCGCCGAGGCCTTCATTCCCGTCCCCACATTGGTTGGATAGGAAGTCAGATACCCATATTTGCTGCTGAACGCATAGGAAATCTTTTCATTGATATAATCATCCGCCCTGTCTGCTTCCTCATAACAGGTTTCCAGGGAAAGCCCCGGTGACAAAACCTGCAGACGGATGTGATCATCCCCGTTTAATACCATGCTGAGACGTTCATCCTCCGAACAGAGCAAACCGCCCGGCGTCTTTTTTTCCATCAGAGCGCGGCTTAAAATTCTCCGCTCCCGGTAAGCACTCCGATCCAAACTCTCCATATTTTCCAGATCCTGGTACGTAAAATCCCGTCCGTCCCGCTCCGGAAGATCCCGGAACGCCTCCTTCAGGCGATGTACCATCATCTTCGCCTCCTCCCTCTCAAGCCGGGACGGGAATTTATATTCGTCCCAGTTTCTGGAAAGGCGAACCCGGCAAAATAATACGCCGCCCGGATCATTGTCCACTTCCTCAAACCATCTCATCATGTTTTCTTTCTCCTTTTAAGCTTCGGATCTGGTCACGGCAAAGAACTGCCTCCTCATAATTTTCCTCCTGGAGTGCTGCCTTCAGGCGCCTCTCCAGCTGACAGATCTGTTCTTCCTTCGTAAGTTCCAGTTCACCGCAGCTGGAAACCGCTGCTTTTGCCCGGCTCTCTGGCCGCATCCTGGGCTGCTTGCCTGTATGGGCGGCATTTTCCTGCAGCTTTTTAATCCGCTCCCCCAAAAGAGGATCGAATACATGGTAGCAGTCCGCGCATCCAAAGCAACTTCCGGAAATAAACTCCTCATAGGTCATATGACAGGTGGGACAGACCACCTCTTCTGCACGGGGCTGGCTGGCGGAATTTTCCGTCAGGCCCAGAAGTCCCGATAGAAGCTTTCCAAGAGGGAACTCCCCCTCAAAGAGAGCAGAATACGCTCCCAAATCCATCTCCCTGGCACACTGGGCACACAGATTGTGTTCCGTCTTCACGCCCCCGTATACTTCCGTATATTTTATATTCGCTTCCCGAATCCCGCATTTCTCACATAACATTGCCTTATCCTCCATTCTCCCATCAGCGGGAAAAAGCATCAAAGATGGAGTCCACCAGCGAATGAACCTCCTCCCGGCTCACCCGCTTACAGATCCCCCGGGCCAGAATGACTCCCAAATCGCGCCGCATCTCCTCCAACGCCTGCATCTTATCGGTATCCAGGGCAATCACCGCGCCGCGACGTCGGTCCAGTCTGACAAATCCTTCCTGCTTTAGTACAGAATATGCCTTATTGACGGTATGCATGTTAATCCCGATAATGTCGGCCAGCTGGCGGACCGAAGGCAGTGTATCTCCCTCCCGGAGACGATCCGTCGCTATTCCAATAATGATCTGATTCCTGAGCTGTATATACAGCGCCTCATCACTGTTAAAATCGATCTCTACCATCCATTTCACCATCTTTCATCCTTTGTTATATGAATTGTATAACAAAAGAGCCGTTTCGTCAATACACACACTCTCTTCCGCTGACAGTCCAGGCAACAGAAAAAGAACACGCAGGCCGGCTGCGCCCTCCCGCGCCGTTACCTGCGTACTCTTCTGTGCTTTTTGAAATATATTCCTGTCTGTACCTTCAGTCCGTTCTGTTTAATTCAGATCAATCATCTCAAAATCATCAAAATCGTCCTCTATGGTACTCTTCCTGCTTTCCCCATATTCCAGTTCACGTCTTGCTGCGCGGCGGCGTTCATCCTCCCGGCGTTCCCGCTCCAGACGCTCTCTGGCTTCTCTGGCCCGTTTCGCCCGTTCTTTTTCTCTCTGAAGAATTACCTCTTCCATACCGGCATCATACCTGGAACGGCGATCCCGTTCAGAAGCCGCATGGTATAAATCTCCCGCGCTCTCCCGGATACGGCGTCCTGCTGCATCATACCGCGCCTGTGCTCTTTCCGATTTACCGCGCATTTCGTCATATTCACCATAATTCCGGTCATAGCTCTGTGCACGCTCAGGAGATCTGCGTCTGGTCTCCCGATATGCCTCTTCCTGTACGCGCTCCCGACTTCTCGCATCGCGATAACCGTTCTCCGGCATGCGCTCCCGATTTCTCGCATCGCGATAACCGCTCTCCGGCATGCGCTCCCGGCTTCCTGTATCGCGATAACCGCTCTCCGGCATGCGCTCCCGGCTTCCTGTATCGCGATAACCGCTCTCCGGCATGCGCTCCCGGCCTTCCTGACGTCTATCCAAACCGGTTGTTTCCTGTCGGCCTCGGCGGGATGTTTCCTGTCTGTCCACTCTGGCAGCGGCAGTCTGCGTCGCCGCCTGCCCTTCCGCGCGCCGCCGCTCCGGTGAGCGTACCTCCCGGTTTCCCGCAGTCATCCAGTCCTCCTTCTGCTCCTTCTTCCGAATCAGCAGATTGACTACCAGAAACAGGAGAAGGAGGCAGGCAACGCCCAGGGCGATGATAATTATCATCCGGATATTGTATGCCTTACACAGTTCATTATATGTATTGACCAGTTCCTCCACCTGGGCATCATCATAGTGACTTTCCAGCGCTGGATCTTCAAAGTAGCGCTGAAAGGTCTTTTCGCCAATATCATACCGGTAAAGTCCCTTTTCACCATTTTCATTCATACCATAAACGACACAATATTTCTGCTCTTCATCGCTCTGCCATACCCAGCCCTGCACTTTATAATTGCCATTCAGCTGAATCATGGTTGAAACAAACCCCTCCGGAACCGCTACGCTCTCATCCGGCGGCAGCACCAATACGGATTTTGCCGTCACGTCAATGGTCACATACGGTGATAAAGCGCCAGATTCCGGCACATAAATAAAGAAGTCCCCGGTTCCCTCACTGCTCTGCAGATAAATCAGCGTCAAATCATTTCCGGTTCCGCACATGATTTCGCTCTCACCATAGGTGCACGATGATTGGGTATATCCCTGTGGAAGCGCGGCCGGGTCAAAAGAGGAAGCCACTGTATAAGTGACACCGTCCAGTTCGACGGTCTGAGATCCCAAAACAGCCGCGCCCGTCTCCGCTTCCGAAGCAGCCTCAGAAGGAACCTCCACCGACTCCAGCTTATTGACCGTGATCGTGTAGGTTTTCGTCGTTTGTCCGTCTTCCGCTGTAACCTTGCAGGTCACAGAATTGGATCCCGTTTTCAAACCGGAATCCCCGTTTACCCGCACCTTGGCCTTTCCATCCTTCGCAGTGGCGCTGACGGCCAGCTTATCCACATCTGCCCCCACCTGTACGGTATAGGATGTCACATCCGGAGAAAAGGCCGGAGAAAGCTGTCCCGGAGAAATCTTCAGAGATGAAAGTCCTGCCTCGCTGGAATATGTGGCCGGCGCCTTGACCTTAACTGCCGATGATCCCACTTTTGACACTGTAACTGCCTGGGCATCCACGTCGTATATTTCATAATTTCCCACTGAAATGGAGGTATCGCCTGCCTGAATAGCTTTAAATTTCAATGTGTAAGAAAATTCCTTCGTAGCACTGGAGTCCATGGTTCCCACCAGTCGGACCGAACCTGCACCGCCGCTGGCATTATTTCCGCCCACAAACTCTATGGTGGCCGGATCATAGGAAAGCATCAGATCAGATGCCCCCAGATTCCCATCCGTAGAAGTAATTTTAACATTTACCTGAAATTCCTGACCCACGGTAGCACTGGGATCAGAAAATGCAATTTTTGCACTGGCTGCGTAGGCGCAAAGTCTGCCTCCCGGTGCCGCCAGAGAAAGAGCACAGGCCGTAAACAGACCCGCCGCAATCATTCGAATTCGCTTGTTCATATTTTTTCTGTCTTCTCCTGCCTAATTCAATTTCTGAATGCCCAAAATATCCTTCTGCATCAGCAGCACATCCATAATATCAATCTTTCCATTTCCATTCACATCTGCCGCCAGCTTCCCGGATTCACTGAGACTGCCCAGACTCAGGATATGGCGCTGCACACTGAGCACATCCAGAATGTTCAGCTTTCCGTCGCCGTTCACATCACCCTTTTTCACCGATGTCACAGAACCGGATCCGGAGTTCTCCTGGGCATTTTCTTCCGGCGCGGGAGTCCCCGGCGCTACCAGCTGCCCCCCGCTCTGTGTCCCAAAGCCATTGACACCCGTTCCAGGCGCCACCACACCATTTCCGCCAGAGGAACTATTCCCCGAAGAACCATTTCCCGAAGGACTGCTGCTCCCGGAGGAAGAATTTCCACTGCTTCCGCCGCCGGGCCCCAGAATCTCCACCTGAGAGCCAGGGCCGGAACCTCCTCCTGGACCGCTGGAAGAACCTCCGCTTACCAACCCGCCGGTACCGGCCGTATAGGTCGGACCGCCCGACTGGCGCACCACATGAAGCACGTAATTACGCACTGCCCCGTTTTCTGCCTTAACTGCCACAGTAATCTCATTGATTCCGCTCTGAAGATTTACGCTTCCCGTCCCACTGACCGAAGCCTTGGAATCAATGGCTGCCGCCACAATCGTAACATTCTCCACGGAAGGATCCACAATCAGATCATAAGATTCCGTGTCGCGGCTGAAAGTGGGGGTCAATGTAAATCCATCCACCCCAAGTCCCGAAAGTTTATTGTTGGGACTTCCATCCAGCGTCGGTTTTATACAGACCGTATCCGGCATATTTTTATAAACCGGAATGGAAAACTCCAGCGCAGTGGTTTTAAGGGCCGCGATCTTAGACAGGGTAAGGCCTTCCGCCGCCGCTGCCAGCACATTTGTCATATACTGATGCTTATACAGGTTACTTCCCTGCACATTAAACTTTTTCAAATAAAGGGTATCCTGCCCCTTTTTTACATAATTATCCCCATAATAGGTAGCACCGCCCACTATGGAACGCTCCACGCTGTTCCAGGGGCGCCCATAACTGCCGGACTGAGAAGCCCACCAGAGTCCCCGCTCCACAGCTCCCATGGAGCCGGACTGATATGCTTCTATATTGAAGAAATTATAATATCCCTGATAACCGTTTACCGTACCGGAAATACTCCTTCCCGTACCCTGACTTCCCTGTTCCTGCAGAATCATGGACGCAAGAATATAGGGATTGACACCAGACTGGGCGGCTGCCGACATAATAATGTCAACATAAGACTGGCTCCCCGAGGCTGGGGCAGAACCAGCGTTTTCAGAACCAGAAGGGGACAGAGAGCCACCGGGGGCAGAAGAACCATCCGGACTGACCGTATTTCCCGTCTCAAATCCATTTCCGCCAGAGCCAGGTCCATTTATGGACATCACACGATCCACATCATGATCCTGAATGGATGCAATGGGAGAACCCACCCCCTGGCTTATCTCGCTGGCCGGTCCTGAACCCGATCCTTCCGAACTGCCGGAACTGCGATTTCCCGAGGCAGGCGCCCCGGCAGAGGATGCCGTTCCAGACAGAAAGGTTCCGCTGACCATACTCTCCAACCCCTCCCGGCTATGGATGGAGCTATTATAAGACTGTTTCATAAACTGGAAAATATATTTATCATTGAGAAAATTTCTCGGATCCATATAGTACCGGATGATATCCTCGGAAGCCTGTACCCAGGAGCTTCCGTCAAACCCCGGCCAGGTACCGGAGTCCCAGTTGTAGGCGCCTGGAGCTGTGGATTTCCACGATGATATGCTGGTGGAGCTCACCAGATTCCGTCCAATCACACTCTCATTTTCAACGGCCGTATTCCAGTCGAGGTTCGTGTGGAAGGCCGTAAAGGTCCAGTTTGGATACTGGGCATGCAGCTCCCGAAGTCCCGGTTTATAACTTTCCGGGAATCCCTGGACATTCATATAGTTCTCAAAATCTCCATCTGAAGCGACAGACGATGAAAATTTCACATACTGGCTGGAAACATATCCCGTCTGCTGACCGCTGAAACGGATCTGATACCACACCGTTCCATCCGCAGCTGCCTTCTCGCCGATCACCGTAACCGGAGCTCCATGGGACAGCTTTGCCACCGCCTGATAAGACGTGCCTGGCCCGCTCCGCACATTCAGATTCGTCGCATTGACCGATCCCGTCCGCTCGGCTGCCTGGGCGATTACACCAAAAATAGGACGGTCATCCGCCAGACTGGGACTGACCGCCAATATGCACCCTATCAGCAATGCTGCTATCCGTTTTATCTTCTTCCTTTTTATCATTCGCTTTTCTCCCCATTTATCCGGCTGCGCCGGTCCCTGTATCTTCACTGCCCCCTCAGGCAGGTATGAATCCTATTTCATGCAATTATGTACATTATAATGAAAAATACCATTATATGTCAACCTTATGAATAAAAGTTCACAGAATATCCAGTTTTTTCCATGCAAAAGGCGCTGCAAAATGGCCGAAAAAGCTTTTCATTTTGCAGCGCCTTTATTTCTTTATGCTTCTATAAGGCTATTGCCACCTTTATGTTTTACACCGGATAAGCTCCGTTTTTGCTGTCTGCCCTGCGGGGGTCAATTCCCGTTTTCTGTGCCTGACGGTATTCAAAAAATTCCTTTGCCACCTGCGGGAACAGAGCATAGGACAGAACATCTTCATCCTGCATCTTCCACTGTGCCATCTCTGCCTCCAGCTTCTTAAGCTGCGGCTCGATGAGATCTGCCGGACGGCAGGTAATCGGTGCAGCACTTCCGATGGCTTTTTTCTGAACCTCCGGATTGAACGGTTTTACCGTCTGTCCAAATTCACCCATCAGAAGCTTCTTGGACTCTTTGGTAAACATCTTGTAGCGCTGTCCCATCAGTACATTGAGAACAGCCTGTGTTCCTACAATCTGGGAAGACGGAGTAACCAGCGGCGGTTCTCCAAAGTCTTTGCGCACCCGTGGAATCTCCTGAAGAACTTCGTAGTACTTGTCCTCGGCATGAGCCTCTTTCAACTGGGATACCAGGTTGGACAGCATACCGCCGGGAACCTGATACCGCAGCGTATTGATATCCACGCCCAGCACCTTGGTGTTCATAAGACCACTCTTTAAAGCCTCTTCCCGAAGCGGACGGAAGTACTCCGCAATCTCTGCCAGAAGTTCTTTGTTAAGTCCCGTATCATAGGGGGTTCCCCGGAATGTCTCAACCATAACCTCCGTTGCCGGCTGGCTGGTTCCCAGAGCAAAAGGAGACATGGCCGTATCAATCATATCACAACCCGCTTCCACCGCCTTCATATAGGTCATGGATGCAACACCGGAAGTATAATGAGTATGAATGTCAATGGGAAGTTTCACAGCCTCCTTCAAAGCCTGTACCAGCTCCTGCGCATTGTAGGGTGTCAGAAGGCCGGCCATATCCTTGATACACAGGGAATCGGCCCCCATATCTTCAATCTTCTTTGCGATATCTTTCCAATAATCCAGCGTATAAGCATCCCCCAGCGTATAGCTCAGCGCTACCTGCGCATGTGCCTTTTCTTTGTTGGCTGCCTTTACGGCTGTTTCCAGATTGCGGATATCGTTGAGACAATCAAAGATACGGATAATGTCAATCCCGTTTGCCACGGATTTCTGAACAAAGTACTCCACCACATCATCTGCATAGTGATTGTATCCCAGAATATTCTGGCCGCGAAACAGCATCTGCAGTTTCGTATGCTTGAATCCGTCTCTCAGCTTTCTCAGGCGCACCCAGGGATCTTCCTTCAGGAAACGCAGGCAGGCGTCAAAGGTTGCCCCGCCCCAGCACTCTACGGCATGGTAGCCGACGCGATCCATCTTATCAATAATCGGAAGCATCTGCTCCGTTGTCATTCTTGTTGCGATCAGAGACTGGTGGGCGTCACGAAGGACTGTCTCCACAATCTTGACCGGCTTTTTTTCCATATTCGCCATGATTTGTTACCTCCCGAATAATTTTTAAATTCCAAGCCATCGCAAATCCGTTTTATTTTACACCGAAAATCGCCATGAACGTTCCAGCGGCAACGGCAGTACCGATCACACCGGCTACGTTGGGGCCCATTGCATGCATCAGAAGGAAGTTGGTGGGATCCGCCTCGGATCCGACCTTCTGAGAAACGCGGGCTGCCATGGGAACCGCCGATACACCGGCAGAGCCGATCAGCGGATTTACCTTTCCGTGGGTTACCTTGCACATGATCTTACCGAAAATAACGCCGGCTGCCGTTCCGAGAGCAAAGGCGATCAGACCAAGAACCACAATCTTAATGGTATCCAGGTTCAGGAATGCCTCCGCACTGGTGGTGGCGCCTACAGATGTACCCAGGAAAATAACGACGATATACATCAGCGCATTGGATGCCGTCTCCGTCAGCTGCTTTACAACACCGGACTCACGGAACAGATTTCCCAGCATCAGCATGCCGACCAGCGGCGCTGTCGTCGGCAGAATCAGGCAGACAACGACCGTAACCACGATGGGGAATAAAATTTTCTCCAGCTTGGATACGGGGCGCAGCTGCTCCATACGGATCTTTCTCTCCTCTTCTGTCGTCAGAAGTTTCATGATCGGAGGCTGGATGATCGGAACCAGAGCCATGTAAGAATAGGCCGCCACCGCAATGGGGCCCATCAGTCCCGTCTGCCCCAGCTTACCTGCCAGGAAAATGGAAGTCGGGCCGTCCGCACCGCCGATGATGGAGATGGCGGCGGCTGCCTTATCGTTGAAGCCCATGAAAATTGCCATAAAATATGCACCGTAAATACCGAACTGGGCAGCCGCTCCCAACAGGAAACTCTTGGGATTTGCAATCAGAGGCCCAAAGTCCGTCATTGCTCCGACACCCATAAAGATCAGCGACGGAAGAATACTCCACTCATCCAAAAGGTAGAAGTAGTGCAGAAGTCCGCCGACTCCGTTCGATGAATCCTCAATCGACCTCATAATATCCGGATAGATATTTACAAGCAGCATACCAAAGGAAATCGGAAGCAGAAGAAGCGGCTCAAATCCTTTCCGGATTGCCAGATAAAGAAAAATAAAAGCCACAAAAATCATAACCATGTTTCCGAAAGTGAGGTTCAGGAATGCTGTCTGCTGAAGAAGATTGGACAATGTAGTTGTTATATATTCCATATTAATTCCTCCAAACGGAATAATTATCCCGTATTTTTCAGCCAGATTTTAGTTTAATGTTGCAAGGGTTGCGCCCGGTTCTACCATGTCGCCCACTGCTACATTGATGCTGGCAATCGTTCCGTCCTGAGGAGCTACGATCTCATTTTCCATCTTCATTGCTTCCAGAATCAGGATAACCTGACCGCGTTTTACTGCTGTACCAACCGCTGCTTTTACGCCGAGGATCTTACCCGGCATGGGAGCCGATACGGTAACAGAGCCTGCTGCCGGCGCTGCTGGAGCGGGCGCTGGGGCCGGGGCCGGAGCGGGGGCCGGGGCCGGGGTTGGAGCGGGGGCCGGGGCTGCCTTGGGTGCCGGCGCTGCCTTGGGTGCTGCTGCTCCGGTAAATCCTTCTTCAACGGTTACTTCATAAGCAGTGCCATTCACTGTAATTGTATAATTTTTCATTTGATTTTCCTCCTGATCCGATTATGCTTTTTTCCAATTTGAAGATTTCCGTCTGATGGAGCGAACCACCAGGCCCTCTACGGGAGTTTCGGAAGCCGCCGCAATGGCTGCTGTAATCACTGCCACCAGTTCCAGATCATCCACACTCTCTTCTTCCTCTGCCGGCAGTTCTTCCTCCACCGGAGCAGGAACCGGGGACGGTGCTGCCTGTGCAGGAGCAGGTGCCGGAGCCTGTGCAGGAACGGGAGCTGGTGTCGGAGCAGGTGCTGCCGCATTTTCAGCCTCTTCCCGTTTTTCTTTGATTCTGGCTTCAATTTTATTGACATTTTTAAGGCTTGCAATGATCAGGCTGATAAAAATCAGAACCAGAAATACAGTGCCCATACCCATCAGCGTATTTAAGGCCGCTTTTTCCAGTTTCTCGCCTGTCGTATAGGCCGGTTCAAATACCAGCTCTGTCGGCATAAGGGCCGTGGCGCCGGTCAGCTCGTTGATGGTCTCCTCTGCCGTCAGGTAAAAGGTCAGATCCCGTTTTTCAAAGGAAGCCTCCAGAGCAGCCTGATAGGTGGAATCATCCACCCGTGTTACCGTCACAGAACGGACTTCTTTTATCTCACCCAGATCCGGTTTCGAGCTGATCCAGGCAGAAATGCCAGTTTCAAGTACTGTATTTTTTCGTTTCTGTGCCTCTTTCAGCTGCTCCTCCAGCTGAGTGTCGTCACAGCCGGCAAAACTCTGCAGATAATTTTCCGCACCGGCCTGCATCGTCTGTTCAATTTCAGGCGAAATCGGCTCCGCCTCCTCATTGGAAGCGGTGCTGCAGGCAGAAAGCGAAAAAATGCAGACTGCCATACACAGGACCAGCAGCATTCTTTTTATATTCTGTTTCATAAATGTGTCACCTCATTATTAGATCGTACCATGCTTTTTAGACGGACGTCCCTCTCTCTTAGTGAATAACATCTCAAATGCGGCAATGACACGCTTACGCGTCTCCTTTACCTCAATGATATCATCCACATAGCCTCTTCTGGCTGCTGCTTCTGCAGATGCCTGAAGTTTCTCATACTCTGCTGCCTTCTCACGAATCAGAGCTGCCGCATCCTGGGATTTCTCAATCTCTTCCGCATACATGATCTTCACGGCATTCTGCGCATCCATCATGCCGATTCTGGCCTGCGGCCATGCATATACAAGGTCCGCGCCAATGGATTTACTGTTCATGGTTACACCGGCACTGCCAAAGGCATCTCCGATCACAACGGTAACCCGGGGAACATCCGCATTTGCGAACGCATAGGTCAGACGGCCAGCTGCCTTCGCAATCTTTTTCTCTGTGCATTTGGTTTTCTTATAACCAGCCACATTTACCAGAGCCAGAACCGGAATGCTGAACGCGTCACAGAAGGAAACAAATTCCGCTGCCTTCTCGCACCCTCTTGCGCTGAGAGATGCCTCGTACTCTGCCGTTTTCTCACCCTCTCCGTCATACTCTTCCGTACGGTTTGCCACACAGCCTACCGTCGTTCCATTCAGGCGAATGAAACCGGTAACCATCGAGGGGTCGTAATCCTTTTTCAGCTCCATGAAAAATCTATCATCGGAAATCTCTGCCAGTGCCCTCGCTGTATCTCCAGTCCATCCGGCCAAGTCCTCCGTCAGACGGTTCAGATCGTCGGTACACTCATCATAGGACATATCGTCCTCATTGTTGGCCGGGAGAATAGAAATCAGGCTGCGAATCTGAGCAAGAATCTCCTCTTCACTGCCGATTCCGTCCACAAGACCTGCCTCTTTACTCTGGAAGTCTGCCAAAGCTGTATTGCAGGCTGCCTCATCATTGCCAGCCAAAGCATTGGGAGAATTCACGTATAACGCCGAATCCTTCTCCATAAAAACAAAATCCGCCATCGCAGAGGATACGGCCATACCGCCGCCACAGCTGCCAAATACCGCAGCAATCTGCGGAATCACACCGGATGCCAGTGTCTGGTTCAGATAAAGCTGACCAAAGGCGTCCAAAGCGTCCGTCGCCTCCTGAAGGCGAAGACCCGAACAATCCAGAAGTCCCACCACGGGCGCACCCATCTTCATAGCCATCCGATAGAGACCTGCAATCTTCTTTGCATGCATCTCTCCCATCGAACCGCCCATTACTTCGGCGTCCTGACTGTAGACGTATACAAGTCCGCCCTCAATCGTGCCGTAGCCGGTTACAACACCGTCTCCGGCTGTCTCCTGCGCTGTCATGTTAAAATCAGTACTCCGTGCAGAAACGCGGGATCCAATTTCAACAAAACTGTTATCATCCAGCAGAGCTTCGATTCTTCTGCGGGATGACGCCTGAGCTGATTTACTCATGTTGCTTTCCTCCATTCAAAGTTTTCGACAATGGCTGCCGGTGTCATTTCATATACATATCACCAGTATGTCCAATTTTTGCCTAGGACAATTGTATAATGGCTTTTGTGAAAATGCAAGTTTTTTCATTTGGTTTCTGTCCGGCTTTTTCAAAATCCTAACGGCTTATTTGTGTTTTATTAACAATACTGCATTTTTAACTGGCAATTATTATAATGTCTAAAAACGACAGAAATCCTCATAATAAAGAGTGAATCCGCTGCCGCAGCAGAAATATCCGGGTCAGACAGCCTGACGTCTGTGCCAGAAAACCATCTGCCCGGAAGCGGCGAAAATAGAAATTTATTAAAACTAGTAAGGAGGGATTAACTTTGCATGCAGCAGATCAAGTAAAAAAAAACGACGGCGTTCCCGATTCCCCGGTTCTGGCCATCGCCTCTGTCCCCAGACAGCCTTGGGCGCAGCCGACGGATCTGAATCTCGCGCTGGAACGCGGAACCCTGTTCGATTCCCTTTATTTTCCATTTTTTGCAGGAGGTGAAACGCCGTGACAGACCGAACCTCTCTTTTAAATGAAATCAACGCCGTAAGCTTTGCCCTTTCCGACCTGACCCTCTATCTGGATACCCACCCGGACTGCTCCGAGGGCCTGGCTCTGTTTCGGGAACTGGCCCCCAAACGAAAACAGCTTCTGGCGGATTATGCCCGGATATCCTCACCACTGACTATTGACTGTGCCACCGATGTGCTGCCGGAAAATGACCATTTTTCCTGGCTGGACGGCCCCATGCCCTGGGAAGGAGGGATACTCTGATGTGGAACTATGAAAAACGGCTGCAGTTTCCGGTAAAAATCCAAAACTGCAGTCCAAAAACAGCCTCTCTTATCATCAGCCAGTTTGGCGGACCTGACGGCGAGCTGGCTGCCTCGATGCGCTATCTGTCCCAACGGTATACCATGCCCTGCCGGAAAATCAGCGGCCTTCTGACAGATATCGGAACAGAGGAGCTGGCACACATGGAAATGATCTGTGCCATGGTATATCAGCTGACCAAAAATATGAGCACAGAAGATGCACGGGCAGCCGGCTTCGACGCCTACTATATCGATCACACCAGCGGCCTGTGGCCCGCCGCTTCGGCAGGCATTCCCTACAATGCCTGCGAATTCCAGTCAAAAGGCGACGCAATTACTGACCTGATGGAGGATCTGGCGGCAGAACAGAAAGCACGAACCACCTATGACAATCTGCTGCGGCTCATTCCGGATCCGGACGTAAAAGCTCCGCTCCGATTCCTCCGCGCCAGAGAGCTGGTTCATTTCCAGCGATTTGGAGAGGCACTGGAAAATTTAAAGGAACAGCTTGATACACGAAACTATTACTATTTTAACCCGGAATTTGATAAACAATTCACAGAATCCTCTATAATCTGACCACGCCTTTTGTTATATTGAGGCCAGTCCATGTGCCGGACACCCACTTTATTGGGCAGCTTCGGTTCCGCCCTCCTGCCCAGACCCGTTTTCCTCCGGCAGGATGGGCGTACATACCCCGTCGGCTGCTACCTGATACGCCACTCCATCCACCGAAATCACGCCGCCCGCCGCCATGGCACCACTGGCAGGATCCAGATAATACCGTTTCCCATCCACGTCCTTCCAACCGGTTGCCATATTGCCGGAGGCTTCCAGATAGTAGCGATTTCCATTTACCTCAATCCAACCCGTCTGCATACGGCCGTCACTGCCCATGTAGTACCAGTTTCCATCCACCGCCTGCCAGCCAGTGGCCATGGAACCAGAGCCATCAAAGTAATACCGGCTTCCGTCCACGTCCTTCCAACCAGTTACCATGACACCGGAGCTCTCCAGCCAATACCGTTTTCCATCTACATCGATCCAACCCGTCTGCATACGGCCATCGCCGTCCAGATGGTACCAGCTTCCGTTTACCAGACGCCAGCCAATGGCCAGCTCACCGCTGGGATCAAAGTACCGCCAGCTTCCGTCCAGCTCTTTCCAGCCAGTTGCCATACGGCCGTCGCTTTCCAGATAGAAACGATGGCCGCCGCTTTCCAGCCATCCCACACTGGGCTGTCCCTCTCCGTTCATATAATACCAGTTCTGACCGTCGTAGGCCCAGGCGTTTTTCTGCATCACATGATTTTTATAGTAATATCGCCTTCCCCCTATTGTCCTCCAGGTGTCCGCCGGAATTACCTGTGTAAAATCTTTATACAGATAATCTATATCTACGTTGCCACTGATTCCCTTCACTGAACCGGTATTACGGCACTGCCACATGGCGGGATTCTGGTATGTATATTTCTCATTATACTTTGCCACCCAGATATCATAATTCAGCCGCGACATATCAATCTTATTCTGAATCCAGTATTCGTTGGCATATACCATGGGATAATACCCGGCATCCCGGATACGGCTGCAGAATGCGTTAATTACATCACTGACCTGAGACGGCGTCAGAGTTCCCAGGGAACCGGCATCCTCCGCGTCAAAAACTACTGGAAATGAAATCGGATAATCCTTGATCAGATTCAGTACAAAATCAGCCTCCTGCTGCGCCATCTCCACCGAGGTGGCATAGGAATAAATATATGCTCCTAAACGGATGCCATTACGGCTGGCCCCCTCTGCATTGGGACTAAAAAAAGGATCCACATTTCCACGAAATCTGGTTGCCAGCATGGCGAACTGTACATTGTCGGAAACCACCTGGCTCCAGTCAATATTCTGCTGCCAGTAAGAAACATCAATTCCCCTGGCTATGGCCCCAATCCCGAACTCTTCGGTAGGGACGTACGTCCCCAGTCCGGATGTAACTGCACTGACTCCGCCTGTAAAACCAGCTGTCTGGTGAGCTCCGGCTGTCGCAGACTGAGAAGAACTGCCAGCACCAGCAGGCCCGTTTTCCCCCGATGATGCTGTTATATCGCTGGCAGGCCCGGCCAGCACCGGAAATGGCTGCAGCAGAAAGGCCATCGTCAGCAGGCCGGCTGCTCCGCGCCCGCAGCTCCAGACGCTCTTTTTTCTGTCCTTTTTATCAAACTGCTCTCCGCGATAATTCAGATCTGCAGATTTTTTCTGTTCCATGTCTCCTCCCCTTTCCCCGCCATACGGTAAAAAAGTCCATACGTATTCACTGTACACCAGTTTAACAGAGGCGGTCTGAAACGACAATTAACAAAGTATGAAATTTTTCTTTCACTTTTATAACTGGTCAGTCCAATGAAGATACCCATTTACTCTTCACGAGCCAAATCAGAAGGACCAGAGAACTTAGCGACCATGTCAGCGGGTAGGCCCAGGAAATGGTCTGGAAAACCGGCCATATGTGCAGTGCCGTTGTCACATACAGAATTCGAATTCCGCACCAGAACAGCAGCATCGTCATCATCGGAACAAAGGCTTTCCCACACCCACGCAGCACCCCGGCTGCACAGTGCGAAAAGGCCAGGAGAAAGAAAAATGGAGTTACCGTTTTTCCGTGAAGCGTTCCGTAATAGATGGCCTCTGGCGTGTCCACAAACAGCCGGAGCGCATAGGAACAGCCGCCATACATAAGAAAACCGGTCAACTCTGCCAGAACCATTCCGGACAGAATTCCAAAAATCGCTCCTTTTTTGGCACGGTCATATTTTTCTGCTCCCAGATTCTGGCTGATAAAGGTGGGAAGCGCCATGGAAATACTCATAATCGGAAGAAATACCAGCCCCTCTATTTTGGAATAAGCTCCATGACCCGAGATGGCGTAGGCGCCAAAAGAATTGATATTGGCCTGTACAACCAGGTTGCCAATGCTGATTACCGAACTCTGTATACCCGCCGGAAGTCCCTGAGTCAGAATTTTCTTCAAAATCCCCGGATAAAAGCGAAGCCGCCTGAGCTGAAGCCGCGATACATCCTTCGCCCGGCACATCCGCACCACGCAGAGCGCTGCGCTGAGTCCCTGGGCCAGCACTGTGGCAATCGCCGCTCCGGCCACTCCCCAGTGGAACACAGCCACAAACAAAAGATCCAGCACCACATTGACAGCCGTTGACAAAATCAGATAATACAGCGGATGAAGACTGTCTCCCAACGCCCGCATAATAGCCATACACATATTGTACATGATTACCGTGGATACGCCTGCAAAGTAAATTCGGAAATACGTAAGTGCATCCGGAAGGACACTGTCCGGCGTTTTCATCCATCTTAAAATACAGGGTACCAAAAACACTCCCACCACCGTAGAAATCACCGACGCCACCATGCCGAACAGAAAATTCATATGAACAGATCTTCTCGTCATCCGAGTGTTTTCCGCCCCGTAATAGCGGGAAATGATTACGCCGCCTCCCAGGGCAATTCCGTTGAAAAAGCCGATGATCAGGAAAGTCATATTGTTGGCCAGACTTACTGCTGCAAATGCATCATTGTCTGCAAAATTTCCTACCACCCAGGCATCCGCCATATTGTAAAACTGCTGCAAAAGCTGACCAAGAAACAGCGGGAGCACAAAGGCTGCCATTCCTCTTGCAATGGAACCCTCTGTCAGGCTGATCTCCTGTTTTTTTCGTTTTGCCATTTTATAACCCTCTCTTATCCATCTCCCGCTGAAAAAGCAGCGCTGCTCAGGCCTTTTTACGCAGCTGCTTCCGTTTTTTGAATTTTGGAAGCGGTACGTTGAATTTCTTCAAGGCACTGAAACAAAAATAGTAAATATTAAACAGCACGGAAGTCAAAAACCAGGTCAGCGGATAGCTGAATACAACTGTCAGAATATTGGGCCTGAGCGGAACAGCCAGAAGAACCCAAACCACCCGCAGCAGGCAGACTCCCACAGCTGTCATGATCATAGGAATCCAGCAGTCACCGACTCCCCGCAGCGCTCCGGAATAGATCTCAATGCAAATGTAAAAAATAAAAGTAGGTACCAGAAAATGAAGAATCTCAAGTCCCTTTTCAATTACTGCCCCATCCGTCGTAAACAGGAGATAAATATAACCGCCTGCCAGGTACAGAGCGCTGCTGAGACAAATCGTAATAATTACTGAAATCCCGAGACAAACGTAAACGCCGCGTTTTACCCTGGCCATTTTCCCAGCCCCATAATTCTGCCCCACAAAGGTCGTGATGGAAATTCCCAGGGCACTGATAATCATCCAGTAAATACTGTCGATTTTACTGTAAGCCGCCCAGGCTGCCACGGTATCCGTTCCCAGCGAATTGACGCTGCTCTGGATAATCAGGTTAGACACAGAATACATCACCGACTGAAGTCCCGCTGGAAAACCGATCTGGACAATCCTGCGAACCATGAAAAAATTCAGGCGGATTTTTTTCGGGATCAGGCGGTAGGATTTATCCGTCCGCATCAGTGTCACGATAACCAGCACAGCGCTGACCAGCTGGGAGGCAATCGTAGCAAGCGCCGCTCCGTTCACCCCCAGATCCAGAAACACTACAAACACAATATCCAGAACGATATTGACCATACAGCTGACAATCAGGAAATACAATGGCCGCCTGGAATCTCCGATGGCCCGGAGTATTCCGGCTCCCATATTGTAAATCAGATTTGCCGTGATACCAACAAAATAAATCCGCAGATATCCCAGAGAATTATCCATCACATCCGCCGGAGTTCCCATGGCCTCCAGAGCCATCTCCGAGCATAGAAGGCCCACAACCGTCATAATCACACCGCAGGCCAGGGAAAAGGCCAGTGCCGTATGGACAGCATCACTGACTCGCGTTTCCCGTCCCGCCCCATAAAACTGGGAAATAATTACCGTTGCACCAGATGAGAGGCCAACAAAAAAACCCACCAGAAGGTTTGTCAGAATTGATGTGCTGCCTCCTACGGCCGCCAGGGCCTCTTTTCCTACAAAACGGCCAACCACAACGGCATCTGCCGTATTATAAAGCTGCTGAAAAAAGGTGCCAAACAGAATAGGAAAGAAAAAAAGCAGAAGCTGTTTCCAGATCACACCCTCTGTAATCGCATTTCCTCTGGAAACCGCCACGCTTTTTGATTCCCGCTCCCGCGCTGACGATTCTTTCATACTGCATCTCCTTTTCTTATTGTGTATTCTTCGGCTTCCTGCCACTATCCCAACTCGGCAATTCTCGTGATTCCCACGTAAATATGTGAAATCTTATACCAGGTTGCAAAATCAGCCACCCCAGTTTGGGGAAGGCCAAACACCGACTGGAATATCCGAACCGCATTCTCCGTGGCCGGACCGTAAATTCCATCCGCCGTTATCCGTGGAATGGCTGTGTAAACGGTTGCAATGGCATCCAGCTGCTCCTGCAGCTGCCGTACCTTTTCCCCACTCCCCCCTCTTTGCAGAGGCTCTCCCGGATACGAAAGCGGAATTCCTGAAATCATCTCCGCCGTATTGATGTAAATGGAGCTGCCATAAAAATTTCGAAGAATTTCAATGGCGCTGTACCCTTCTTCTCCCAGGGCACAGGATCCCCACTGTGTCATCCACCCGGGACATGTAACCATACGTCCATCACAGTACTGGGTCAAAATCGGCTGCCGAACTCCGGGTCTTGACAGATAACTGTCAAAAATATCATCCACTACTGCAGAAATCGGCTCAAAAATATCGCGTCCATAAATCCACTTATGATCAAAGGCAGTGGAGGAGGTAATCGTAAAATCATATCCCTGATTTCGATACCATTCCGTATAAACCCGGTTCAGAGTAAAAGACATAATTGCCAGTACATTGGCCACAATGGTCGCCTGGGGCCAGGTAGCGTAAATTTCACTGGAGGCCACGTTTTTGATATAATCCCGATAGGGAACGTAATAGTTCTTTGCCGATCCGTTGGTTGGAACCCCGTCATGCACCACAATGGTCTGGGGCACCACCACCCGGCTTAACACAATTTCGCCGCTTTCCCGGACCGGCTTTACCTCATCCTCCGCAATTTTAGGAGGATAGGTACCATACAGCGTATGATCCGGAATTTCGATGGATTCTATGCTTCCCGCCTTCTCCGCCAGCGGAATCATCCGAATCGGCTGAATCGCAGTTACACCCGCCAGCACCTCCGTTCCCTGTACCGTAACCGGCTCAAAGCCGTCTGCCTCCACCCGTACCCTGCAGGCCGCATAGGGCCGAACCTTTTCCTGCTTTTCCAGGCTCAGCGCCGCGGGAGGTGCTGGAATCGCCACCTCCCGCGTCTGGCCAGACTGGTCTGTCCTAAGTCCCTTGGCCACCACTGTATTTTCCGGATAAAAAACAGAAACCTGAGCATCCGGAATCGGAAAGTTATTCTCCGCATTTACCACATCCACCCGCAGGTATCCTGTCTCTGTTCCGACCGCCTCCGCGGCCCTTACCATTCCATATCTGCCTCCCTGCATCTGATTTACAACCTCTCAATATCCTGCCATTTACTATATTTTATAAGGCAGACAGGGATGATATGACTTTCAAACCGGACGGGTCGCCTCTTTCAGCCAGTCCAGCTCCTCCTTTTCCATGGAGGGCGACAGGCGGGCATACACCTCCCGGTGGTAATCATTCAAAAGAGCACGGTCACGATCTTCCAGAATGGAAACATCAATGGTATCCAGGTCAATGGGGACCCAGGTTAGGTTTTCAAATTTCATAAACCGGCCAAATTCATTTTCCTCTGCCCGGACACAGAGCATCAGATTCTCTGTTCGGACGCCGAATTTTCCTTCCAGATAAAGTCCAGGCTCATTGGATGTTACCATCCCTTCTTCCAGAACTGCATTGTCCTCCAGATTCGGAGCCATCCGCCAGCGGATAGCATTGGGGCCTTCATGAACACAGTTTACAAACCCCACTCCATGGCCTGTTCCGTGATTAAAATCCATGCCATTCCGCCACAGAAGCTCCCGTGCCGCAAAATCCAGGTTGATGCCACGGCAGCCACATAAAAATTTCACATTCAAAAGGCGCAGCATGGATGCGGCCACCAGGGTGCAGCATTTCTTCTCTTCTTCGGTCAAGGGCCCCAGAGCGATGGTACGGGTCACATCCGTCGTTCCCTCATAGTACTGTCCACCGGAATCCACCAGATAAAGTCCCTTCGGCTCCAGACGACGGCTGTTTTTCTCCGGGGCACTATAGTGACACATGGCTGCATTGGAGCCGTATGCGGAAATCGTATCAAAGCTCAGACCCAGATTTCCAGGGCACATGCGGCGCTGCTGATCCAGCCAGGCAGCCGCTCCGCTTTCATCCAGAGTCTCCTCCTTTACCTGGTTCTTTACCCAGTGCATAAACCGGGTAACTGCCAGTCCATCCTTCAGATGGGCCTTCCGCAGATTTTCCTGCTCCACCGGATTCTTAACTGCCTTCATCCGGACTGTGGGATTTCTCCTCTCTACAATCGTTACCGAATCATCCAGGCTGCCAAAAAGCCGGTAATTGATTTTTGCCTTTTCCACCATAATTCGCTCATGCCGGAATGATCCAACAGCTGAGTACACTTCTTCATAGGGAAAAATCTGCACCCCGCCGTCCTCCAGGTACTGGCGCACTTCACTGCCAATCGCCTCCTGATTCACGAAAAAAAGCACATCCACCTCTGTTACAATCACATAAGACAGCACCACAGGGGTACAGGGCACATCGGCCCCCCGCAAATTCAAAAGCCAGCCAATATCATCCAATGTCGTCAGGATATGCGCATCAGCCCGGTCCTGCCTCATTACGGCCCGCAGAGCTGCTATCTTTTCCTGCATCGTACGACCTGCATATTCCGGTTCCAGGATCCAGACTGGTTTTGCCGGCAGCTCCGGGCGGTCACACCACAGCTCGCCCACCAGATCCTCCTGCCAGGAAAGTCTTGCTCTTTTCTCTCTCAGCTTTTTTTGCAGCATTTCTCCCGTCCCGGCATCCAGAACCCGGCCATCTGCTCCCAGGGCACCCCCCTCCGGGACATTTTCCAGCAGGTATTCGATCACTCCCGGAGTCCCTGGAGTTCCAGCCTTAAACAGCCGGATCCCGCTGTCCTTAAGCTCTGCTGCCGCCTGTACAAAATACCGTCCGTCTGTCCACAGTCCGACTTCTTTCATGGTGATAACCGCTGTCCCCGCCGATCCCGTAAAGCCGGTCATATACTGACGGCATTTAAAATACTCACACACGTATTCTGATCCATGAAAATCAGCAGTTGGTATCAGATAGGCATCCAGTCTCCTCTCCGCCATTTTTTCCCGAAACCGCCTGATTCTCTCCCGAACTTCCTCTCCCATCTGTGTTCTCCCCTCTTTTCCAAAGAACAGGCAAATGCAGGATGCTGTTACCCGTTTTTCAGAGCGTCTTCAATAGCCAGGGAAATCGCCTCACTGTAGGTGGGATGTGCCCGCATGGCCGTTGAGAGCTGGTAAGCTGTCAGGCCATTTGCAATGGCTGTCGCCATCTCTCCAATCATATCGGAAGCCCGGGCACACATAATCTGTGCTCCGATCAGCGTATTCGTATACGCCTCAAAAATCAGGCTCACGTACCCTCTTGTCTTTCTGGCCAGAATCGCCTTTCCGTTCCAGGTCATATACGCCTGCCCACATTTGATTTTCATATTATACTTTCTTGCATCCTCTTCCGTAAATCCCACCGCCGCAATCTCCGGGTCCGTATAGATGCAGCTGGGCACCACCGGCAGAACCACATACATACCGTTGGGAACTACCGTCAGCTGCATCCGGTGTACCCGTCCTGCCAGGCTTTCCACCAGATAGGCCGCCTGAGCCGCCGCCACATGGGCCAGCTTCAGGTCTGACACAGCATCCCCGATGGCATACACATTTTTCTGAGTCGTCTGATAGGTACCTTTCGTCACCGGACGCCCATTTTCCAGGTGAATCTGGCAGTCGGGGGCCAGAACCCGGCTCATATCCGGCCGCCTTCCCACTGCCACCAGAACCCGGTCTGCCGGATTCTCAATCCAGCCTGTATCATCGCGGTAATTGACAAATACCGTGTCATTTCCTCTGGTCTTGATCTCCACCACATTCACATTGCAATGTACATCAATCCCCTTGGCTCGAAGATTTTCTTCCATCTGCTCTGAAATCGTGGGAGCCATGGTGTCCAGAAGCCTGGAGCTATGCTCCAAAAGTGTAACCCGTGATCCCAATGCCGCAAAAATCGTGGCAATCTCCACTCCAATGACGCCGCCGCCGATGACAGTCAGACAGTCAAAATTCCAGTCATCAATCCGGAGAATCTCATGACTTGTCATGACCTGAGGCAAATCAATCCCCGGAATATCCGGAATGATGGGATGAGCACCCGTAGCCAGAATAATATTTTCTCCGCGCAGCGTCATCGTTCCCTCTGCGGTCGTTACCTCCACGGTATTGTCCCCGTGCAGAAGAGCATCCCCATGGATCACCTCCACCTCAGACTGATCCAGCACGGTCCGGATCATGGTGCGGAAGGCCTCCACAGACTCATCTTTGTATCCCTGCATTTTCTTCCAGTCAAAGCGAACCTTTTCCACCAGAATCCCGAAATGCGCCGCCTTCGTCATATCCCGGTATACTGCAGTTGCCTGCAAAAGCGCTTTTGCAGGAATGCAGCCTGTGTTGACACAGGCACCGCCCAACTCCCGCCGTTCAATGAGAGCTGTCCGCATTCCATACCCCGCAGCCCGGGCCGCTGCCGTATAACCGGCCGGCCCGGCTCCTATGATAATTAAATCGTACTGTTCCGTCAAAACCTGCTCCTCCCGTCCTCTCGGACTGTCAATTCCCCAATCTTTATCTTTTTAAAAAGGTAAAACGCTGCAGCGCGCCCGTTTCCATTTTTTACAGCAGATGGATATGGTGTGCCTCTGCCTCCGCCCGGATTCCATCCGGCCAGAGCGATGCCTGCACTTCTCCAATGTGTGCCTTTCGAAGGAAAAACATACAGATTCTGGACTGACCGATACCGCCGCCCACGGTACACGGCAATTTTCCCTCTAAAAGTGCCTTCTGGAATGGAAGCTTTGCCCGCTCCTCGCAGCCTGCCTTTTTAAGCTGCTCTTTCAGTGCCTTCTCGTCCACCCGAATCCCCATGGATGACAGCTCCAGGGCAATATCCAGCACCGGATAGTATACAATAATGTCTCCGTTCAGAGTCCAGTCATCATAGTCCGGAGCGCGTCCGTCATGGCGTTCTCCGGAACGAAGCTTATCGCCGATCTGCTCAATAAACACAGCACCATGGAGTTTGGCAATCTTATATTCCCGCTCCTTGGCCGTACAATCCGGATACATGTCCTCCAGCTGCTGGGTTGTGACAAATTCAATGTGATCCGGAAGATACCTTCCGATATACTCATACTCATAAGCCATGTAGTCCTCTGTTACCTTCAGCGCTTTGTACACCATCTTCACAATGGTTTCCAGCGTTTCCTTCGTTCGCTCTTCCCGGGAGATAATCCGTTCCCAGTCCCACTGATCCACATACAGGGAATGAATATTATCTGTATCCTCATCGCGGCGAATGGCACTCATATCTGTATACAACCCCTCGCCCACACCAAATCCGTATTCTTTTAGCGCCATTCTCTTCCACTTCGCCAAAGAATGCACGATCTCTGCCTTTCGGTCTCCCTGTTCCAGGATTCCAAAAGTAACAGGCCGCTCCACACCGTTCAGGTTATCATTTAAACCAGACTCTGGCAGTACAAACAGGGGCGCAGAGACACGCGTCAGATTCAGCTGCTTTGCCAGCTCCCGCTCAAAAAAGTCTTTAATAATCTTAATGCCAATCTGGGTCTCCCGAAGATCAATCGCCGGTTCATACCCCTCTGGTATAATTAAATGTTCCATATTAAAAGCTCCTCTTTTTCATAATTCTGGATAAATCATTACATTATCACACGCTATTATAGCATCTTTTGTTTTTGTTGGGAATAGGGGGATGACGTAAATTGGTAAAGCGGCTATACCCATTTCTGAAAAGCCGCTGCAATATTACTTGAAAAACAGAACTGAAAATGATATGCTTTTTTATGGCGATCCTCGCGGAGCTTCTTTTACTGCATAGGAAGTAATTTTCCATGCAATAAAAAAGCTGCAACATTATCTTTTGCAGCTTTCTTAATATCAAAATCGGAGTAACAGGATTTGAACCTGCGACCTCTCGGCCCCCAGCCGAGCGCGCTACCAAGCTACGCCATACTCCGTCTGACGTTTTATAATTATACCAGATTATTTCAAAAAATCAACTATTTTTTTTAATTCCATGTATTTTATTCAATAAGGAGGCTTTTATGATCAGCTTTGATTTGGATATGACGCTCTTAGACCACCGGACAGACCGGATCCCCGACAGCGCCCTGAATGCCATTGAGGCAGTACGCAGCCGCCACCGGATTATACTGGCTACGGGACGGGATATGGATAACTATTACAGCATCCGCTACCGCGACCTGATTCGCCCGGACGCCATCGTACATATGAATGGAACGAAAATTACTGTCGGAAACCGCCTTCTGTATGAGCACCGTTTCGATCCGAAGCTTGTAAAGCAGCTTCTCCTCTTCTGTCAGGAAAAGGGGTACGGAATTGGCGTAACCGTCGGCGATGACGACTACTATATCCACCCTGAAATCATTGAGGCAAACGACATCCGTTTCTGGGGAACCTGCGGCCGCCGTTTTCGGGATCCCTGGAGCATGGTGTCTATGCCAATCCGCACTCTGGCCTTTGTGGGAAATCGAGAACAGGTTCTGGATGTGGAGCGCGCCTTTCCAACCCTAAGACTCCCCATGTTTGCCAGCGGACACGGCGCTGATGTCGTAGCAAAGGGCATTTCCAAGGCAGATGGACTGCGCCGGCTGGCCCGGTATTTTGGAGAAGCAGAAGATCTGTCCGACACCATTGCCTTTGGCGACAGCATGAACGATCTGGAAATCATCCAGGAAGCCGGTATCGGCATTGCCATGGGAAACGCTGTGGAAGAATTAAAAAAAGCGGCGGATTACGTGACAGCTCCCATCGGAGAAGACGGCATCTACCAGGCCTTCCTCCATCTGGGTCTTCTAAAATCACACCTCTGACCTGGAATTCCTGTAAAAAGGAGGAGCCGGATGGTCTTAAACCACCCGGCTTATTATGAAAAAAATTTTTAACTCTGTATGCCTGAACAGGCTGTCGGTTGGAAATTTTTTCCTTCCGGCTACATTTTTACTATACCTGATGTTTATGGCATCCATTTGTAGAAACTGTGAACATATTTTGAACTTCACGTAAAACTTCCGTAAATACCTCGTGCCTCGCCCTCTTCACAGGATGTTAGCCAGTGCAGCCACAGGTTGTGGTTGTCGTACAGCCGCAGCCTCCCGTTCCCGGATTGGCAGAAACAGAATTGACACCCGCTGCATATCCAGCTGCATATCCGGCCGAATATCCGTCATTGTAGCCTCTCCGATAGTTCATATTGGACCAGCCGCAATTACAGTGTGTGCACCCGCTCCCCGTATTTCCGGAATTACAGCTGCAGCAGCGATTTCCACATCGATTTATAAAACAACACATACTCTATACTCTCCTTTGATTTTCATTTTATAGTATATAGTATGTACATCGGGACAATGGGTGCCTACCGACGCTTTTTGTTTTTCCTGTTCGGCTCCTGACGGCGAAACTTTGGACTTTTAAATACCATACAGTGCAGAATCAGCGTAATAAAAATCAGAACCAGAAGTGCCATCTCCACATAAAAGCCGCCCACATGAAAAGAAATTCCAAATAATGCCAGGGTATCCAGGGCAAACAGCCATTTTTCCACCCCAAACACCTTTTTCAGGTCATAATCTTCTGCGCGGATATTTCCCGTCAAAAAAATCAGAAAATCCTTTCCGCAAAATAAATCCACCGTCTCCGCCAGTCCCAGGCATCCGGTCAGAAAAAAGAGCATATCCATATTCCTATTCCTTTCCCTTTCGAAATGCGCCCGTCAGATTCCTCCTTTTCCTCCTAGAACTTTTTCCAGGTCTCTCTGGAGAACAGGATCAGGATCGGGAAAATTTCCAGTCGTCCCGCCAGCATGTCAAAGGTCAGAACCAGCTTGGAAAAATTACTGAACAGCCCAAAGTTCTGCGTCGGCCCCACCAGTTCCAGTCCTGGTCCAATGTTATTAAAAGTAGCGGCAACCGCCGTAAAATTCGTAATCAAATCCTGATTATCCACAGAAATCAGAAGAACTGACAGCGCAAACAGTAATACGTAGGCCACCAGAAATACATTGATGGAGCGAACCACCTCATGCTCCACTACTTTCCCGTCCATTTTTATCTTTCCCACTGCCCGGGGATGAAGGAACTGGATCAGTTCTTTCCGGACAGTTTTTGCCAGAACAATCACACGCGATACTTTAATGCCGCCTCCCGTACTTCCGGCGCAGGCTCCTATGAACATAAGAAGCACCAGAATGGTTCGGGATGACTGGGGCCATATGTCAAAGTTTGTGGTTGCATAACCGGTGGTAGTGATAATCGAAGCCACCTGGAAAGCTGCATGGCAAAATGTCTCCTCCAGGTTGCCATAGATAGAAATGGAGTTTACCGTAACAATGCCGATGGAAATGGCAATAATAATCAAATACCAGCGAACTTCCTCCATCTTAAAAGCCTGTCGGAATTTCCGGATCAGCAGAAGAAAATACAGGTTAAAGTTAATTCCAAACAGAATCATAAATATGGTAACTACCCACTGAAGGAAGTTGGAGTAACCACCCATGCTACTGTTTTTTACCGCAAAACCGCCGGTTCCAGCCGTACCGAAGCTGATGGTCAGCGCCTCAAACAGCGGCATGCCACCCACAAGAAGAATCACAATCTCCGCAATCGTCATCACGATATAAATTTCGTAGAGAAGTTTTGCCGTCGTCTGCACCTTGGGCACCAGACGGCTGACACTGGGACCCGGACTCTCTGCCTTCATCAGATTCATATGCGATCCGCCCGTCAGCGGCAGAAGGCTCAAAATAAACACCAAAACTCCCATTCCACCAATCCAATGGGTAAAGCTTCGCCAGAACAGAAGACATTTTGGTAGAACCTCCACATCACTTAAAATACTGGCTCCTGTAGTCGTAAACCCGGAAACCGTCTCAAAAAGTGCGTCCACAGGGTTTGAGATGTAGCCGCTTAGCAGGAATGGCAGGCACCCCATCACACTCAGAAGAATCCAGCTGAGCGATACCGTCACAAATCCTTCTGCTGTGTAAAACACCTGCTTGACCGGCTTTCGAATTACCAGAGGAATCCCAATCAGAAGACACAATGCCATGACCACCACAAAGGCCCAGCCAGCCTGCTCTCTGTAAACAATTGCCACCAAACAGGGCAGTGTCATAAAAGCAGCCTCAAAATTCAGGATCCACCCCATAATAAAAGTAATAACGGAATAATTCATGATAAGGCTCCTTATTTCTTCAAAATATCACGGATGTCACGAAGACCTTTCTGGCTGGTAACAACAATTACTGTATCCCCTTTCTGGATACAGTCTTGTCCTCTCGGAATATGCACCTCTCCTCCACGATTGATGCAGCCGATCAGAAGGTTCTTCTTCAAACTGATATTCATCAGCGGAATTCCCGTTACCTCCGACTCCTCGCGAATCACAAACTCCAGTGCCTCGGCACGGCTGTCCATAATATGATACAGAGTCTCCACATTGCACCCGATGGTATTTTGCATGGCACGGACATACTGGAGAATATAATCCGCAGTAATGTATTTGGGATATATCAAGCTTCCCAAATCTAATTTACTGATCAGTTCATCAAAAGCAATCCGATTGACCTTGGTAATCAGCTTTGCCTCAGAATTTTCCTTGGCAAAAAGCGCCAGAAATACATTTTCCTCATCCATATTAGTCAAAGTTACAAAAGCCTCTGTGGTCGTCATCCCCTCTTCCATTAAAAGGCGGCGATCCGTCCCGTCTCCATTGATAATCAAGGCCTCCTGCAGAAGTTCCGACAGGATCTCACAGCGCTTTTTATCCTTCTCCACAATCTTTACACGGATGTGCATGGCCGAAAGCAGTTTGGCCAGGTAGTAGGCAATTGTTCCACCGCCCACAATCATAGTATTACGGACCTGGTTCGTCTGAATTCCGATTTTCCGGAAAAATTCTGCTGAATTGCTGGGGGATGCGATGATAGAGACCACATCGCCGTTGCGAATCACAAACTTACCATCCGGAATGGCAACCTCATCGCCCCGCTCTACCCCACTGATCAGAACATCGCATCGCAGCTGACTGTCGATATCCATGACCGAAAGACCATCCAGCTTAAACTCCGGTTTTACTTTAAACTTCAGAAGTTCCACCCGCCCTTTAGCAAAGGTATCAATCTTAATAGCCGACGGAAATCGGAGAATCCTCGAAATTTCCGTTGCTGCCGCCAGTTCCGGATTGATGATCATGGAAATTCCCAATTTCTCTTTAATGAAATTTAATTCATTATTATAAACAGGATTTCTCACTCTGGCAATGGTGTGGCAATGTCCCGCCTTATGGGCAATCAGACAGCAGAGCAGGTTCATCTCATCAGATCCTGTCACCGCAATCAGAATATCCGCTGTCTCAATACCAGCCTCCATCTGAATGGCAATGCTGGCTCCATTTCCAACCAGCTTAATGGCATCGATATCTTCCGGCACAACCTGCATTCGCTCTGCCGAGGTATCCACCATAACCACATTGTGATCTTCGTTTACCAACTGTTCCGCCAGAGTTATGCCGACTTTACCGCAGCCGATAATAATAATGTTCATACGCTCCTCCATTGTATCATATTTTTGCTGGTAACATTCCCCTCTTGTTCACAGCCCAAAATATAAACCCAGTCAAGTGCTTTTATTATGCACAGCATGGCTCGCACTAAACTCGCTAAAAATCTTATTAAGTGCTCCTATTATACCACTATCTAACTTTTTTTCAAATGCAAAAAGGCGGAATTTGATGTTTTCACACCAAATTTCCACCTTTTTATGAAATAGTGTCAAAATTTACGCCACTGTGGATCTCTCCCCCAGTGCTTTCAAAATTTCTCCCACATACTCCTCTGTGGTCGCACTTCCGTGCAGATCCCGGGTCAGCGCTTTCCCGTCACTAAGAACACGATCCACCGCCGAACATATGGAAGCCGCACAGCCAAACTCTCCCAGGTACTCCAGCATCATGCAGGCAGACCAGAGGAAAGCCGTCGGATTGGCCAGGTGCTTCCCCGCAATATCCGGAGCGCTTCCATGCACTGCCTCAAACATGGCATAATCTTTCCCGATATTGCTGGAGGGAACCAGACCAAGTCCCCCAATCAGACCGCTGCACAGATCCGATAAAACATCGCCATAAAGATTCTGCATCAGCATCACGTCAAACTGCCCCGGATTCATGACGAGCTGCATACAGGTATTGTCAATAATCTTATCCTCTGCCTCAATCTCCGGATATTCCGCTGCCACCTCCCGGAATATGCCGAGAAACATGCCATCAGACTTTTTCAGGATGTTGGCTTTGTGGACGCAGGTTACCTTTTTGCGTCCATGCTGTCTGGCATATTCAAAGGCCGCTCTGGCGATCCGCTCACTGGCCTTTCTGGTTACGATCTTAATGGCATGCACGGTATCAGCATTGATCTCCTCTTCCATTCCCACATACAGTCCCTCCGTATTTTCACGGAAAATCACAATGTCCACATTCGGAAATGGTGTCTTCACAGCCGCATTGGATCTGACCGGCCTTATATTGGCATACAGGTCATATTTTCCCCGAAGGGTTACGTTTAAAGAACGGAACCCTTTTCCGATTGGCGTGGTAATGGGGGATTTTAAGAGCACACGGGTCTTCTCAAAGGAATCGTATGCCGCCTTTGGAATCAGTTCCCCACTTTTTTCCCACTGAGCCTCTCCCACATCAAAAATCTCATATTCCAGCGGCGCATCCGCCGCTTTTAAAATTGTCAGTACGCAATCCACCAGCTCCGGTCCGATGCCATCGCCGCGAAACACAGTAATCGTATGGTTCATTTTTTCCTCCTGTTGCAAAATTATTTACTGCAAAACTATTTATCACAAAATCATAGCAACTGCCAGATTATATACAGCACTGAGCAAAACGCTGATGGGAACCGCCACAAACAACAGGCGATTAAACAGTTCATTCCGCTCTTCCTCCTTGCCGCAGGAGCCAAGGATCAGGCTTCCTCCGGAAGAAAAAGGACTGATGGCACTGCTCTGGGCCCCCAGGATCGTGCAGGTAAACAGTGCCGCCGGGTTTAACCCGGTCGAAACCGCCAGGGTCGGGATCAGCGGGAACAGAGCCGGAGCTACAACACCGGTGGTGGAGCTGAAAAAGCTCATAAATGCCCCGACAAAACTAAATGCCAGCGGAACGAGAGGCGTCGGAACATTGGATCCGATCCAGGCTGATAATGCGTCAATCGTTCCGGCCTCCACAGCCACTGCGATCAACATGCCAGCTCCGGCAATCATGATAATGGTATTCCATGGAACCCGGGCAATGACCTCTTTCTGAGGTGCCAGGTCAAAAAACAAAGCAAGGACCGTAAAAAGAATCGCAATCAGTCCCACATCAATCTTCCCGCTTATCCCCGCGATCCATCCATTTCCGGGGATCGCCAGTTTCAGAAGGGGAAATACCAGAACAATGGCCATCATGATCAGCATCAGTCCCAACGTAAGGCGCTGTTTTCTGTCAAAAGCTTCCGGCTTTTCAAATGTGATTTCCTTTCCGATATTCCGGTTGCTCTTGAACCCAAACCGGAAAACTGCGATTAAAATCAATGAAAAAATAATGGCATACCCGAAGACCATCATTTCTTCAGAGAAGGGGTCCGGCATCACAAGTCCCGACTCTGCTTCATAAGAAGAATCCATCAGTCCGCGGAATACGACCCCCAGCGCCGCTGTAGGGAAATTTCCTCCGGCCAGCGCACCACAGTTGATGGCCACTGCTCCGGTCAGTTTATCCATTTTAGCTTCTTCGCAGATCAGAAGTGTGATGGGGGCCAGAAAGGCCAGCACCGTAAAATAAGCAGCTCCCATCACAGACAGCACTACTGCTACAAAAAACAGAGCGAACGGCAGAAGGCCCGGCACTTTCCGGCAGACATAGAGCAGACTGGCGGAAAGCTTTTCCAGGGTTCCATTGATGGCGGCAAAATTATAAAACAGAGAAACCGCCAAAATCACAAACATGGTGCTGACCGGCCAGAAGCTGATCAGTTCCTTTGTCTTGAGTCCCATTCCAAAACAGCCGATCATATAGGCAAAGACAATACAGAACAGGCCCGTATTGATTTTCGTTTTGTATCCAAGATACACGGCTGCTACAATTGATAAAATAATCAGTACGCTTAACATGGCATTTCCTCCTCCAGGCCCAGCAGTCGTGCCGGGATCGTGTGGGTCATATGGTATACCTGCTCCCTCGGGATCCCATGATCCAACAGGTACTGGATATATTCTTCCAGCGCCACTTCCCAGTTGGGGTTCTCGGTCTGTCCTCCATCGGTGGATACCAGAACGTGTTCATATCCCACCTCGTGGATCAGCGCTGTATTGTCTGCCAGATTGCTCTTGTAAACTCCTCCGCCCATGTTCTGCGCGTAACAGCGCTCCAGCACCACATCATAGTCCTTCACGATCCTTACCTGATCTTTCAGGCTCATATCCACAATCCACCACTCCGGATGAGTAACAACAATGTTTTTTACCCCGGCCTTTCTGGCTGCCTCTACCACGATAAAGGCCTCTTCCGGAGATACATGGGCTGTCCCCAGCACCGCATTGTGATCCCGGATCAGAGAGAAAACTGTTTCCAGCTCCGGAACAATGTTTCCGTCTTTTACCACATCCACCCCCTGGCTTGGATCCTGTCCCAACTTTTTCAGATGATTTTTGGCAGAGGCCGTCGGAAGCCACACAACTTTTGCCCCCAGGCGAAGCGCCACATCAACGGCTTTTGGATTGATACCTCCCACTACCCGGTTCAGGGTAATGCTTCCATACATGGTAAAATGGTTGGTTCCGCCGTGTACTCTTTCGTTGTAACGATTACACAGATATGCCCGATCCATAGTCGTTCCCTGATGGGTTTTGATCACAATCGCCCTTGCTCCCACCCGAATCCCGGCCTCCGTAAGCTCCAGGTCATCGTACGCCCGAATCCGTAAATCCGGATTGGAGTGTACATGCATGTCAATCACACCCTCCATTAACTGCTTTCCCATCTTCTTCTCCTCTCTCGATCTTTTCTGCCGTCCTGAACCGTTACTTTACCAGTTCATTTTGGTCATCTTGTTGTCAAAAGTCCTTGTTTCTCTTCGTATTTTATTTTATACTATTTCAGATATCGGAGAAATACGAAATTTCTTATAGCTCATATCGGATAAACCGATATCATCTTGGCAGATATGGCATTTGTCAAAAAGAACATCCCATCAAAGACATTTTCCACAGAAAGAGGGACCCTATGGATCTGAAAGAACTCAACTATCTTGTTACCATTGCAGACGAAGGAAGCATATCCAGAGCTGCAGAAAAACTGTTCATGGCACAATCCAGTTTAAGCCAGGCACTTCAGGTATTTGAAGCAGAACTTGGTACCCCTATTTTCATGCGGACTTCCAGAGGCGTCCGCCCCACCTCCTCCGGCGAGGCATTCCTCTCCCACGCCCGTCAGATCTTAAAGCACTATCATCTGGCTCAGAGTGAAGTCTGGGATATTGAAGAAGTCAACGGCGGAACCGTAAAGCTTGGGATCAGCACCTTTCGCGGTACCTATCTCCTTCCCCCGGTTCTGGCTCGCTTCCGCAGAGAGCACCCCCATGTCCATGTGGAGATCTGGGAGCAGGACAGCATGGAACTGGAAAACCTGATCCTGGAAGGACTTTTAGACATCGCCCTCATTGCAGCTCCGCCTGTCCGGTTAAAGCATAATGTGGAACCGCTCCTTCGCGATGAAATTCTCATCGTCGCCACCAAAAATCACCCTGTTATGAAAGCGGCAAAACCATGCCCGAACAACAGAAATATCCTGCACATCGATTTTTGTGATGCCGCTCCCTTTGAATTTATCCTTGGACCGCCCAGTACGGTTCTTGGTCGGATCGCACGCCGCGAATTTCGGAATTGCGGCATGGAACCAGTCGGAAAAAATACCATGGTCTCTGCCAACCTGGCTGCAGCCATGGCCCGCCAGGGAATCGGCCTGGCCGTTACCTATCAGTCCTGCATTGTTTCTGATCCAGACGTCTGTTATCTGCGCATTGGCAATCACGGAATTTTTCTCGATCTGGCCCTCGTCTATCCTTCCGGAGAATACAGGTCCAAGGCAACCCATGCACTGGCCGAAATATTCCGACGCGAAACGATCCCTCCCAAATCCCTCTTTACCGACTAGCTGACGGCCAGTCCCCCTGCTTTCCCTAAATTCTGTTTTGTCATTTTCCATGGTTTTACATACCATAAAGTATGAGTAAACAGAAAGGAAATAAATAATGACATTTTATCAGGACTCATGTTCCGGTATTCGGAATTCCTGCAAAAGCAGACAGGAATCCGGCAGACGCCCCTGGATGCCGGTACCTCCAGAAATGACTTACCAGGCCGGAATGGCCTCATCCGGCATAACCTGCCAAACAGAAACCATCTGCCAAACAGCAGGAACACCCTCCGCAGGAACCACTCCAGGGATGATGCCGACAGGAACAATCCCTTCACCAATAGAACAGACGGCTCCGCCTTCTGGACAGAAAACTTTCAATCCCGGAAGTTTCCCCATTGGCATGGGGTATGTTCCCTGTCAGCAGTGGCAGCAGCCTTACAGCCTGGAAGAAGGTTTCCGCCGCGGAACTATTTTCCCCGCGCTGGATCTTCCGTTCGTAATGGGGAGGTGTGTATAAATGGATCAAAATCAGAAACAGCTTCTGAAAAAAATTAACGAATCCAGCTTCGCCATGGACGATGTGCTCCTGTATCTGGATACACATCCCACTGACCTCCGCGCACTGAATTTTTACCATTACGTTGCCGGAATGCGAAAAGAAGCAATGGACATCTATGAAAAACAGTACGGGCCCCTGATGGTCGATTCTGTTTCCAACCAGAATGAATGGACCTGGACTGCAGGAAAATGGCCGTGGGAAGGGGAGGTGTAAGATATGTGGAGATATGAAAAAAGACTGCAGTATCCAGTCAATATCAAACAGACAAATCCGAAAATTGCACAGTTTATCATGAGTCAGTACGGTGGGCCTGACGGAGAAATCGGTGCATCCATGCGCTATCTTTCCCAGCGGTATTCCATGCCCTACAGCACGCAAAAAGGCCTTCTGACGGACATCGGTACCGAAGAATTGGCCCATATGGAAATGATTGCTGCTATTGTGCAGCAGCTGACACGCAATCTGACGCCGGAACAAGTAGTGGAGTCTGGTTTCGGCCCCTATTATATCGATCACACCTCTGCCATCTGGCCGCAGGCCGCTGGCGGAATTCCTTTCAATGCCTGTGAATTCCAGTCCAAGGGAGATGCCATTACAGATTTGTACGAAGATATGGCAGCAGAGCAGAAAGCAAGAACCACTTATGACAATATCCTTCGAGTCGTTAAAGATCCAGATGTCTGCGATCCCATCCGTTTCCTTAGAGAAAGAGAGATTGTACATTTCCAGCGTTTCGGTGAAGCGCTGAGAAATGTACAGGATCACCTGAACAGCCGGAACTTCTATGCCTTTAACCCCGAATTTGACCGGACTAAATAAACGGCAAGATCAACCCCCACTCAAAGAATCTGACGTATCCCGGCGGCCTGCGCTCCTGCAGGCCGCCCCTCTCTGAAGGCCCTCACATTACAAACAAGGATCTCCCCGGCAAAGTACAAAAATGTAGGTTTGTCAAACATTTGTTACAGTGACTGCAGATATTCCCGAAGTATCGTA
>CALAAS010000006.1 GCA_937885015.1 uncultured Clostridium sp. | reverse complement strand
CGGTATTAGTGTCATACACTAATGCTCCCTGATTTTTTGCCATGATAGTTCTCCTTTCTCTTAAAAAGTGCAACAAAAAAACACACCCTATAATAGGTGTGTCCTATAAAATCACACATACTGCATAAAAAAGGGATACTTTTTTACAAGTACCCCCAAATTGAATATTTAGCTTATTGTGTTCCCACACTCTATATCAACTACTACCGAAACATTGATATAGTTCTTTATCTCTTTATTTCTGATTTTATCGCCCTCGCTTGTAAAGACGATATGCTTGAAAAAGTGCCTAAAATTAAGGATTTCTACATAGTTCGTCTTTGTAGCAACACACAAGTCTCTACATGATCCGTCCAGCAAAACAGATCGACTGGAACTGCCTCCTCCGCCCGATACCCATACCGTGCAAACATTTTAAGATCACGGGCCATGGTATCCGGTCCACAGGAAATATAAACCACCCGGTTCGGCTGCATCCGGACTACGGAAGCAATAAACTCCTCTGTCGTCCCGCTGCGCGGCGGATCCAGAAATACCACATCCGCCTTCTGCCCTTTTTCCGCCATCTGAACCATAAATTTTCCCGCATCATTGCAGTAAAATTCTGCATTTTCTATGCCATTTCGCTTTGCATTCTGCACTGCATCCCGTACCGCATCACGGTTTAACTCCACACCGATCACCCGGTTCGCCTGCCGGCTGGCTACCAGACCAATCGTTCCGATGCCGCAGTAAGCATCCAAAACCGTTTCTTTCCCTGTCAGGGCAGCCATCTCCATGGCCTTTCCATAAAGCTTCTCTGTCTGTACAGAATTTATCTGATAAAATGATCTGGGAGAAATCCGAAAACGGAGACCGCATAATTCATCCTCGATATATCCCTTTCCGTATAGCACATGCTCTTTTTCTCCCAACACCATGCTGGTTCCTCTTCCATTGATATTCTGCACAATGGTCGTAATTTCCGGATGGCGCTCCAGAAGTGCATGTACAAAATTCCGTTTTGATGGAAACACCGGCGATGCAGTAACCAGAACCACCAAAATCTCCCCGGTCTTCATTCCCCGCCTTACCAGCACATGGCGCAGAAGTCCATACCCCGTATCCTCGTCATAAACACGTATCTTAAAAGAACGCAGCATTTTGCGAATGGTTCCGATAATCTCATCTGCCTTTTCATCCTCGATCAGGCAGGTCTCCACTGGAACCAGCACGTGGCTTCCCTCCTGATAAACACCAGACAGCGGGTTTCCCTTCCTGTCATATCCGAAAACTGCATGCACCTTATTCCGATAATGATATGGCGTTTCCATTCCTATAATCGGCTCCACCGGACAAATGCCATGTAAAAGCTCCTCCATTCTGCGCTGCTTTTCTTCCAGCTGCTTTTTATAGGTCATATGTAAAAACTGACATCCCCCACAGCGTCCATATACCGGGCAGAAATTTTCCGAACGGCATTTTCTTATATTTCCTTCCTTCCTCTCTTTACAGCGCCTGCTTTCAGAGCTGCTCCAGGAAGTCTTCCTTTCATTTCCAGTTCTTTTTTCTATCCTTCGGACTGACTGTGTTTCATCTCCAGTTTTCCTTGCCCCGTTTTGAAGCTGCGAAATTCCGCGTTTCTTTTTTTCCGCTTTCCCAGAATTTATTACCGCGTTTTCAGAGATTCCATCCATCCGTTTTATCCTGTTCTTTTTCCGCTCCATTTCTCTTTCCCCTTCTTTCTCATACCAATGCTCAATCCTCTATTACAATTTCTCAGTACCCCAAGGTAAAACTTCGATCCTGAACACGCCTCTTACCACCCATATCCACTTTTTTGTATTCAAAATATTTCTCTATTCCAAAACCTCCGCTGCAACACCATGGAAATTCTTTTTCCAACGTTCCCGCTTAAAATGAACTGCGAAAATCAGGCCGCGCAGACACTCATCTATTGCCATGGCAATCCAGACACCTTCCAACCCTAAGCCAAATTTTACACCTAAAAGCCAGGCTCCGGCCACCGCTACTCCCCACTGGAAAGCGACCCCCACTGCCGTTGGAGTAACCACATCCCCCACAGCAATCAGACTCTTTGTCATGGCAATATTAACAGCCCGGCCAATCTCCAGGAAAATCTCGATAAACAAAATCCGTTTCCCCAGTGCAATAATTTCCGGATTGTTGGTAAAAATCAGAAAGACATAATCCCCCCCGATGTAAAGAAGCACCGCCACCCCGACGCAGGCACAGATCGCTACCTTCATGGTTGCATTTACCCGCTTCTGAATGGCATCCAACTGCCGTGCACCAATCAGATACCCCAAAACAATCTGCGTTGCTGTTGCAATCGCCATAGCATAAATATAATCCACATTGGCAAAAATACTGCAGTATCCCTTGGTAACCGTAACCAAAGTTCCAAAGGAATTAACAATTCCAAGAATAATCATCTGGGACAAATTATAAGAAAAACTCTCAATACCCGTGGGGATCGCCAGCTTACAAAGGTTTTTCAAAATATCTGCCGGAAACGGACGCAAAAATTGAAATCCCATTTTCACATTAGTACGCTTTACAAATAGATACACCATAAGGAGCAGACCCACCAGTTTGCTGATATCCGTTGAAACGGCCGCTCCGATAACCCCCATCTGCGGCAGTCCCAGCCATCCGTTAATCAGGACTGCGTTTCCAATAATATTCAGAACATTCATGATAATTGAAATAATCATAACTTCTTTCATCAATGCAAATGCCCGCACAATGGAAGAAAAGGTCAGATACAACCCCTGCACCAGAATCAATGCCCCAACAATTAAAAGGTAACTGGATGCCTCCCCAAAAATCTCATCCGGAACCTGAATGGCTCTATAAAGAGGAGCGTAAAAGATAAACAGCAGAACCGTCGCCAAAATGCTGACGCCTCCAATCAGAACTACAGAAACCATACAGGTCCGGGAAGCGTTTTTCCCGTCTTCCGCTCCAAGATACTGGGACAGCATGACTGTAACAGCTGTAGAAGCCATACTCAGCACAATAATAATCAAATTCATAATCTGATTGGCATTGACAATGGCAGCCACCGATTTCTGCGATACGCGGCTTACCATCATTTGATCCACATTTCCCACCAAAAGCTGCAAAAGCAACTCCACAAAAATGGGCAGGGACATAAAAAACAGATTTCGATTTGTATTCATCCGATCAATTCGATTTTGATGTTTCATTCTTCATACACCTCCATAGAAAAAGCTGCCCTCAATCAAAAAACATCCACCATGGACAGCCGCCTCATTCCCGTAAAACCGCGAAACTAAGTTTATCACGGATTACCCGTCACAACAACCACCTAAATCAAATATTTAAAACAGCGGGGCGGAAAGAATAAGGTTTCTTTCCGCCCCGCCTGGATATCCTGTGAAATCACTGGACTTTCACTCCGTATTTCGTTTATTTCGGAAGGTCGTATCCAGCTGTTTTTAAGTAATTCCGGATAATTTCCACAGCTCCGTCCGCTCCTATTTTCGTTGTATTGATCATCAAATCATAATTTTCCGGATTTTCCCAGTCACGTCCTGCATAATAGCGATAGTAATCGCGGCGTTCCCGGTCAATACGCCGGATATTTTTTTCAATCTCCTTCTCCGCATACAAATCCTTCGCGCGGATACGCTCGATCCGGCTTTCCAGCTCTGCATACAGACGAATGCGCACCAACCCTTCCATTCCCGCCAGTACATAATCCGCACATCGGCCAATAATGACACAGGATTCCTGTTCCGCCAGCTTTCGAATTACCTCCGACTGAAACCGAAACAGATTATCAGCAGAAATCAAGTCTGACCCAAAAGAAGGGGTTCCTTTCTCCGGCGTCATACTGCTGATAATCTTATAGAGGAGACGGTTTCCTGCTTTTTCGTCTGCCAGATGGAAATAGCTCTCCTTAATACCGCTCTGATCCGAATTGATACGAAGGATGTTCTTGTCATAAAAACCGATTCCCAGCTCCTCGGCAAGTTTTTTCCCTGTCTCAGCGCCTCCGCTTCCATACTGCCTGCTGATCGTAATGACTATTCTCTTCTCTGCCATAGTAACGCCTCCCCTTCTCTGGTATGCGCAATGATATAATGTCCGCTTCACAGACATTATATCATATCATCCTTCTTTTTTCTATTAATTTATCTTTTTTTCTTCTATTGACTTTCCTTCTATATATTTTTCTTTCTATTATCTTTTCTATTGTCTTTCCTATTATCTTTTCTATTTTCCTCCCCTCTTTCCATCCAGTTATCCGTTCTCTCATTATTTTACTTCCTGCTCATAGACCAGAACTGTAGGAAAACCGGCGGCCCGAAGCTGCTGCTCCATTCGGACTGCGTTATCTAAATTTTTAAAAGCCCCCACCCGGATCCGATAATAATACCCGTCATAAACGAGAAATGCCTCAAATCCCTGCTTTCGAAGTTCTTCCAGCTGCTGCTCTGCCAGAGAACGCATCCGATAAACGCCAGTCTGAACCATATAATAATAGTCCTCCGGTGTTTCCTGCTCTGCTTCGCTGACAGCTTCAATTGTATCAAGAATTCCTGCTGCAATGGCAGCTGCCAGAACATCAAACTGTTCTTCAAATCGCTTATTATCCTCCGGATTATCCAGAAAACCGGCTTCCACCAGAACCGCTGTCATCGCAGTCCGACGCAGCACCGCAAGATCCGGCCGCTCCACTACGCCCAGATCAGCAAACCCGGTGCGCCTCAGTTCCCGGTTAATAGCTCTGGCCAACTGCTCTGCCTCGCCTCCTGATTCAAAAATCAGCGTCATGGTTCCGGAACCAAGTCCCGGCTCTCTGGCCGCATTCCGATGAATGGAAACGAAATAATCTGCTCCCTCTTCATTGGCAATCTCTGCCTTTTCGGCAGGAGAATCATATACATCCGTAACTCGCGTATAACGGACGTCCACACCGTGATCCGACAAAATTTCACCCACCGCCAGAGCAAGACGCAGATTGTCGTCTTTTTCCTTCCTTTCTTCAAAAACTGCGCCCGGATCTCTTTCTCCGCCGTGACCGGCATCTATTACAACTTTCTTTTTTTCCTCCAAAAGAAAAACTCCTCTCACATACCATTGTACTACTACAGTATGTGAGAGAAGCCTGAAAGTTTCCTGACCGTCAAACGACCGATTTGCAATTTATACCAGCCGCCATTATTCCTCTTTTTCCTCATATTCGCCCGAAAATACTTCCACCGCCGGTCCCGTCATATAGACATGATTTGTCTCCCGATCCCAGGTGATATGCAGCGGACCTCCCAGCAATTTTACCTCCAGGCTGTTTTCCGTGTGACCCGCCAGAATCGATGCCACAGCCACTGCGCAGGCTCCGGTTCCACATGCCATCGTCTCTCCGGATCCCCGCTCCCACACGCGCATTTTTACGTGTGTCCGGTCTGCCACCTCCACAAATTCCGTATTCGTGCGATCCGGAAAACGGGAATGAAACTCAAAATCCGGCCCGATCGCCGCCAGATCCATTCCGGAAATTCCCTCTGCAAACAGAACTGCATGGGGATTTCCCATGGAAATGCCGATAAATTCGTAATTCTTTCCTTTTACCGTGATGGTCTCCGGAAGTTCGGAGGTAAGAACCGGCTCTCCCATATCCACCGTCACTGCCGTAATCTTTCCGTCTTTTTCCTCCATATCCAGATATTTAATTCCTGAAAGTGTCTCCACTGAAATTTTTGTTTTATCTACAATATGATGGTCGTAGGCATATTTTCCCACACAGCGGATCCCGTTTCCACACATGGCCCCCCGGGATCCATCCAAATTATACATATCCATCTGGCAATCCGCCACCCTGGAGGGTTTAATCAGAATCAATCCATCGGACCCAATTCCAAAATGGCGGTCACTGACTGCCACCGCCAGCTTTTCCGGATTCTTAACGGTTTCCTCAAAACAGTTTACATAAACATAATCATTACCAAGCCCCTGCATTTTCGTAAATTTCATCTTATTCTCCCTCTCCATCAATCTATTTTATACAGACTAAGTATCATAGCAGCAGCCTCCTCCATCCCGATTTGACTGTCCATGCTGCACCGCTGCAGATAGCGATGGGCTTCCGGCTCTGTCATATGATTCCGGAAAATTAAAACCTCTTTGGCCTGTTCAATCAGCCTCCGCCCTGTTCCGCTCCTCTGTGGCGGACTCTGCTTTTTCCGGCGTCTCTGCTCCGCCCTTAACTCCTCCATCATCCGTACTGTAGAAACAAGATCACAAGGTTTGAAGGGCATTGCCAGGCAGATAAGTTTTCCCATTTTTTCCCCACTCCATTTACTGGGAGATGCCACCAGAAGCACAGAAAATTCTGGCGGAAGCTGCTCGCTCATCTGCAGGCAGGTCATATCGCCGAACCGGTATCCGCACACCACAATCCCGGAAGCCAGCTCGCTGGCCTGTGCCAGAACCTGCCCCCCTGAGGTACAAGACGCCACCACATGTATTCCATTTTTTACCAGTATATTTTTTATACTGCGCCCGTCCTCCGGCTTTGAGAAAGCTACCAAAAGGTTTGTCACACCATTTTACCTCGTACTGCATCAGCAGCGGAACAGATATTCCGCCATTTCCCAGTCAGTTACATGAGAACAGAAGCGCTCCCATTCCTTCCGTTTTCCCGTCTCATACGCCAGGCAGAACCGTTCCCCCAGTACCTCTCTGGCAAACCGGTTTCGCGGAAATTCCTCCAGAAGACTTCCCAGGGTGTCCGGCAATGTCTGTTTTTTCGTCTTTTCCCCAGCCTCCCCCTTCAGTCCGCCTGCCAAAAGAGCCGTCAACACCAGATAAGGATTAGAAGACGGATCTGGAAATGTAACCCGCAGCACAGCTTCCTGCTCCCCGGCTGATAAAAGGCTTACTGCGCCGGGAAAATCCCCTGCCGAATATACTGTCTCCCCGTCAGCCGCCCCTCTGCCTTTCAATTTTGCCAGGCGTTTAAATGAATTTACTGTCGGATTGGTAAAAATAAGCATATCCTGCAGATTTCTTTCAATCCCCCGGACAAAAAACTCGGCCTGTTTTGAAAACGGTTCGCCATTCTTCTCCAAAATTTCGCCCTGATTCTTCCCTCTTCGCAGAATAATTTCCACGTGCAGTCCGGAACCTTCTCCCCCGGCAATGGGTTTGGGCATAAACGCTGCGTGCAGTCCGTGGCGCTTGGCAATCCGTTTTACTCCGCTCTTAAATGTCTGCAGAGAATCGGCCGCCTCCACGCCTGGGCGCGCCGGAAGCAGAAAACAGTGCTGCCCCGGTGTCAGGCTGTGATAAGCGCTCTCCGCCTCCATCCCCGCCTCTCGAAGGCTCAGGAGTATATCCCGGCGCACACCATCTGCCAGATCAATCAAACCTGCATCATAATAACCGGCCACCTCATGGGTAATCGTTGTAGGCCGGCCGTCATCATCGGTATGAAACAAATAAAACTCACACTGAAAACGAAATTCCGCCTGCAGTCCCATCTCTTCTGCCTGTCTGACCGTATCCTGCAAAATACTGCGGCAGTCCAGCGGAGACGGCTGCCCGTCCTTTTCCTTAACATTGCAGATCATCCGCGCCACATTTTCCTGGGGTGAATCCCAGGGAAGGATCCGATACGTAGCTGCGTCCGGCATCAGGTACACCAGATCCTCTTCTCCTGCTTCCAAAATATTCCTTTCATCCCTTCGCGCCTCTCCCAAAGCCAGGCGCTGGATCGGATAACCCTCCCTCATGGCCTTCTCTGCCTGGGCAGGCCCCATCTCTACCATTTTCATCTGTCCGAATACATCCGTAAACTGCAGTCTGACCAGATCCATCTCCTCCATGCTTCCTTCTCCTCTTACAACTGCACCGGAAAAATCCCGCTGACCTCACATTTTTCCGGATATCTCACAACAGTAAAGGGAGCTGTCCCCTAAGAAAGCAGCTCCCTCGCTCTGTTTTTACTATAACAGCCTGTTATTTATCTGTCAAATATTTTTTCATTTAACCCGTTTCATCTTTCCTCTTCTTTTAATCCTTCATGGCCCGCAGCCGTTCACTCATATCGCTCCCCAGCGTGATCCGGCCCACATATCCGACCTCTCCCACCATATAGACCATTCCATCCTCTTTAATCTCCACCTCCAGCGTACCGCCAGGCATATGCACATACATGTTATTGTCTGCCAGACCCAGGCGGAACGCTGCGCTGGCCGCTGCACAGGCGCAGCTCCCGGAAGCCAGCGTATATCCAGCCCCGCGCTCGTAAATTTCAATCTGAATATTGGTCCGATCCAGTACGTTCAGAAGCTGCGTGTTTACCTTTTCCGGGAAATATTCCGCAGATTCCGAATGTTCCCCAATCCTGCAGACCAGCTCTCTGGAAATCTCATTCATCCAGATGACACAGTGGGGATTTCCCATGGAAAGGCAGGTGGTCACATAGGGGATCTTACCAAATACCATGGTCTGATTGATCATCTCTCTCCGCTCTCCGGTAACGGGAATCTCATCACTCCAGAACGTGGGGCGTCCCATGGAAATTTTCACCCGGGTCCCCTCTTCATTGAGGTAATAAACCTGTTCTTCCCCTCCAAGCGTCATCCAGGAAACCCCCGTCTTCTGCACGTATCCGGCATCCTTCAGGTATTTTGCAAAAATCCCCATTCCATTTCCGCTCTTAGGTGCCTCACTTCCGTCTGGATTATAAATTTTCACGTACATAGAATTCTGATCCCGATAAGGGCCTGCCAGAATTCCATCCGCCCCCACTCCGAAATGTCGGTTACAAATGGCCCGGATATTCTCCTCCCCAAGTTCCAGATCATTTTTACCAGGATCGTATACAAGATAGTCATTGCCCATACAATGATATTTTTCCAAAATAACCTGCCTCATCCTTCTCCTCCTTTTTCCCGCCTTCAGACTCCCGCTTTTACCAGGAATCAACGGCACGTTTCATATGACCAACTCACTATCAATATGATACCGCCAAAAAAAGCTGTTTTCTATAAATATTATGCTGAAAAAGTTGCAGATAATGCTATAATAAACTTATTATTTAAAAGGAGACTTGCTGCAGACATGAGCATCTACGAAAAGCGAGGCTATCTGGACCGGGAATTCCGTCTCTTTCACCTGAATGATTTCATGACGGATCCGGTTTCCTACCATTATCATGATTTTCACAAGGTTCTCATCCTCCTTCGGGGAGAACCGGAGTACATTGTCGAGGGACGTTCCTACCGACTGAAACCCTGGGATATCGTCCTTGTCAAAGCACACACACTGCACCGTCCCGTCATTTCCAGAGAAGCACCCTACGAACGAACTATCCTCTACGTATCGCCAGACTATCTGGATTCTCTGAAAGATGACGGAAGCGACCTGAATCTCTGTTTTTCCGCTGCCAGAGAGCACGGATCCGATGTGCTCCGGATTTCCCAGACCCGCATGCGTCTTCTTCTGGAAACCCTGTCCCGTCTGGAGGATGCATGCTCTGGAGGCGGCTATGCCAAAGAGCTCTTCTGTCGCCTTCTGTTTCTTGAATTCATGGTCCATCTCAACCGGGCTGCTGCGGGAAATCAGATGGAATATGTCATGACCCGCCCCTCCGGCGAAAAAATTCTGGAAATCATGCGCTACATTTCCGAACACCCGGAGGAAGATTTTACCATTGACAGCCTGGCAGAACGCTTTTTTTTAAGCAAATACCATATGATGCGCCTGTTCCGCCAGGAAACCGGCTATACCATCGGTAATTTTATCACAGAGAAACGGCTTCTGGCAGCCAGGGAACTTCTGCACCGCGGCTCGTCCGTGACAGATGCATGCTATCAGAGCGGTTTTAGAAATTACTCCGCCTTTCTTAGAGCCTACAAAAAGAAGTACGGAATAACTCCCAGAGCCTCTTTATCCTGATCACTGCTCTTCCCGACGGAACCGGCTTATTTCTTCCGCCAGCATTCTGGCATTCCGGATCAGAGAATCGAAAGCTCCATATTTATAAAAATTGATAAATACCAGTCCCACCGGTACCGCCAAAATCATTCCGGCAATTCCTCTTACCTTAAAGCCCAGGTACAGGAAAAACAGAGTCAGAAGAGGCGGCAACCCCATGGAATCGCCCACAATTTTAGGCTGAATGATCTGGCGAACCACCTGCGTAATCACATAAATCGCCACCAGGCCAATGGCATAGGGATACTCTCCCGTAAACAGTTTGACAACTGCCCACGGGAACAGCACTGTTCCCGTTCCAAAAATAGGCAGGAAATCCAACAGGGAAATAAGAATCGCCAGCACCAGGCTATACCGCACTCCGAGAATCGTGAGACCGGCCATCAGGATTCCGGCCACCACAAACATAATACGGAATTGGGCCAGAAAGTAGCCACCAATCAGACCTCTGGCATCACGCTTCAGATAATCCACATACCGGAATACAAAGGCCGGGAGGTTTCCTTTCAGAAATACTAAAATCCGATCCCGATCCGCCAAAAATAAATAAGACGCCAGAATCATCACAATGGTATTAACCAGTACATTGGGGATACTTTTTGCTACGTTTCCGGCAATTTCCACCGTAGGAACAGCTGCCTTCGAAACCAGAGATCCCAACGTACCTCCCAGATTATCCGACAAAGCCAAAAGCGGCTCCCTGAGACTGTCCGGAAAATATTCGATCAGCTTCTGACTGTTCTGAAGCGCCCCCGTAATTTCCACCAGTGCATCCTCATAAAGCGCCGGGATATCTAAAATAAATCCTCGCAGCTCCCGGTACAAAACCACACCGCCCAGATATACAGTCCCGATGACCACGGCCAGGGCCAAAACAATAATAACCATGGAACCGTGTCGGCGCACCAGCTTCAAATGGTGTTCCAGATATCGAACCAGAGGATTGGCCATCATAGCCAAAATCCATCCGATCACAAAAGGCATGAAAAATCCCAGAAGCTTTGGTCCTAAAAAAATCACAAATCCAAGACCCGCCAGAGGAATCACAATATTCAGTACCATACGCAGATATCGTTTCAAAACACATCACGTCCTTTTTCTCAGATCAGTTGATAATGCTCCGCAATCTTTTTAAATGCCGGCATGGATCGTTCAATCTGTTCATAAGAAACACAGTAGGCAATCCGCACATATCCCGGGCAGGCGAAGGAACTTCCGGGCACCACCAGAACATGATGCTCCTTGCAGACCCGGCAAAACTCTGCCTCATCCTCTACCGGAGATTTCACAAACAGATAAAATGCGCCTTCCGGCTTAATACAGGAAAACCCATACTCTCGAAGGCCTGCATACAGCCTGTTCCGATTCCGGTCGTAGGCTGCCACATCTACTTCCGCATCCACACACCGCTGAATTACCCGCTGCATCAGGGACGGAGCATTGACACAGCCCAAAACCCGGTTGGCTATGGTGGCTGCCTGAAATACCTCCCTGCTGTTTTCCATCTCATCCGGGATCAAAAGATAGCCGATTCGTTCTCCCGGCAGGGAAAGAGATTTGCTGTAAGAATAGCAGACCGCCGTATTTTTGTAATACCGGGTTACAAAAGGAACCACAGTCCCATCATAAGCCAGCTCCCGGTAAGGTTCATCGGAAATCAGAACAATCTGGGTATGATACTCCTCCTGCTTTTTCTCAAGAATCCGACTGATCTGCAAAAGCGTCTCCTCTGAATAAATCACGCCGGTGGGATTATTGGGCGTGTTGATAATAACCGCCTTCGTCTTTTCTGTAATCTTTTCCCCAAATTCCCGGAGATTAGGCTGGAAATCCACCGTATTAGGTGAAATGACCACCAAATTCCCATCGTAATTGCGGACATAATTTCCATATTCCACAAAATACGGAGCAAAGGTAATAACTTCTTCGCCGGGATTTAAAAGAGTTTTTAAAATCACATTCAGCCCGCTGGCCGCCCCCACCGTCATCAAAATATTCCGCGCCCCAAAGGATGTACCGAACCGACGATTTAGAGACCCTGCAATCGTTTCCCGCACATCCTCATACCCGGCATTGGACATATAGCCGTGTACAAACAGAGAATCCTCTTCCCGAATCACCGCCATAACCGCCTCATTGACTGCCGCCGGCGCCGGTACGCTGGGATTTCCAAGACTGAAATCATACACATTTTCCGGCCCATACAGGACTGCCATCTTTTTTCCCTCCTCAAACATCATGCGGATGGCCGAATTATTTTTCATCAGCGGTTCCATTTTTTTTGAAATCATACTTAAAAACCCTCTCTTTCCTGTAAATATCCAAATCCCTTGTTCATATTCTCTGTTGGTTATAGTTTCTTCCTCTCCAAAAGCAGCGCAATTACCGCCGTCACAGCCACATAAAACCAGGTGGATGCATTACTGAACCAGGTGGTAAAAAACGCCAGCAGTAAATACAGAGCAAACTGGGCATACAACAGATACACGGCCGGATTTTTTGCCTGACGCATGAGCCGCATCAGAAAATAGGCCGCTGTCCCCAAAAGGCAGGAAAATCCCAGCACCCCCAGAAGACCAAAATCATAGTAGGCATCATAAAACAGCGTCAGCGTTGTCATTTCTGTTTTGTTTACATAGATCGGAAACGCTGTCAACGACGGAAAAAGAAATTTAAGTCCCGTCAGAGTCCATAGAGGCGCCAACATCTTAAGTCCAAAACTATGTCCAGCCAAATTTTTTACAAGACAGTCAAAATTGTCATAATTATTGGCCACATACATATAGGGCTGTGCCACAAAAATCGGCATTCCTGCCCTCTTCATCTCAAATACAGCACGCAGATATTCTGCATCATGGCTCCGGGCCACTGTCAAAATCACATAGACCGGAATGATAGCCAGCAAAGCCGCCGCCACATACACATGATTCAGGCTCCGTTCCATCTCCACATAAACCAGGATAGCCAGAAGAATGGAAAACAGAATCTGGGACCGGGACACACATAGAACCGGAACGGCAACGGCAGCTGCATCCGCTGCCAGCAGAATAAAACTCCTCCCTCGGTTTCGCCCCCGCTCCAGACTAAAATAGATCACTGACAACGCCGGAACCAGTACGCAGGAAACCGTCAGATAATGGATCCCCGTCAGGTGAAAATACGAATACGCATGGGGAACCCCCCTTACGAACAGAGGAATATACCCCAGCGCCGCAGCCTCCACAACAAAACATCCCACGGAGAGCACGGTCAGCGCCAGGGCGCAGAAAAATACGGTTCCCGCACATCTCTCCATCCGCCCCCGCAGCAGATGCTGAGAACGGCCGTTTAGCTGTTCCGACACCGGTCCCGCCGCATCTTCCAGCCAGGCAAACACAGCGTAAAAACCTGCAAACGCCGCCAGAAAACAGAGCCATGTCATAAAATTCCATTCCGTACTTAAATAGCTAAACTTCATACAGGCAAGTCCCTGTCCTCCCACGAAGGAAAGGGAAAACAGCGCCCGCAGATGCAGGATATTTCCCGATCTTCTGTAATCCGCGGCGTATAAGTAAACGGCCGCCGCCACCAGTCCCAATCCCGACAGCAGATAATGCCCACTCTTTGCAAACAGTATCGCCGCCACGTAACACAATCCGTAAACTGCCATGTTCCCATCCTTATCAAAATTTCCGTATTCCTTCCAGGTGCTGCCCTCCCGAAACGTTTACAAATGCCGCATAATTCCCGAGCGCTCTGCCACTTTGCAGAAACAACCCGCAATCATGCGGCATATCAAAACCATGTTTTACTCTCCCAGTCCCTCATCCACCACGCGAATCATGGCAGATAATGCCTCCTCTTCATCTTTTCCGTCACAGATAAATTCGATCTCATCACCGCTCTTAATGCAGGCTCCGAGAACACTCAGAACGCTTTTGGCATTGGAAACCGTATTGCGAAACTGAAAGCTGACAGAACACTCATATTTGACTGCCTCATTGCAGAGAACGCCAGCCGGCCGAAGATGCAGGCCGGTGGGGTTTTTAATTTTTATTTTTGCCTTAACCATACTATTTACCTTCTTTTCCATCTTTGCGGAGTCGATTATTTAGTTTGCTTCCGCACTTTCCTCCCTGGAAGAGGATGTTTCTGATCTCTCCTCCGTCTCATCCTGGATGTGATCTGTCTCTGAGGCTCCCGACCGCTCCGTCACATGGATCGCCACACTGGGTGCCTCCAGGATCTCAAAAGCGTCATCCAGCTGCATTTTCACAGCTACGGTGTGATCTCCCAGTCCAAGATCTGATACATCCACATGAAGATTCATCTTCCCCGCTGTCAGACTGTCCAGATCCTCCTTGAGACCTCTGACCCGGATCTGTCCCGTTCCGTCCTTTATCTCATAGCGATATCTGCTGTCTGAACCATCCAGCGTAATGTCGCTCTCCTTTACGGAAAACGTTTTCTCTGTCAGTTTTTCCACTTTCAGCGTGACCTCAATAACCGTATCCTCCAGTCCAACAATTGTCAGGCTGGGGTCCACGTAATCCTTCAAATCGATCCGACACACCTTATCTGCTGTCGCTCCCTGAATGTTCAGAGCCGCATTCTGAATGGTAATGGTGCTGACAGGGGCGAGATCCGTCTTAAGACCGGCCACAGATACATTCCGGACAGCAGCCTCCGGTCCGGCATAACGATACCCTTCCGCCACTTCACCTGTCACCACAAAATCCAGCGGAATATCTTTTACCTTCAGGATCTGTTTCGTATAGGAGATGTCTCCTCCCAGCGTCTTAACCGAATCCCCCAGATCCGTGAGCACGTTTCCATTGGCATCAAAATACTCCGGAACCGCTGTACCGGACACATCCGAGGTTGCACCGTCGATACTAAAGCGAATTCCCACGCTGCTGATCTGGCCGATCAGGGACGTAGGTCCCTTTACAGCAATCTGGGCCGGAACCATGGAAACCGTTCCCTCCTGATATCCTTCTGCAGGGTCTCCCTGGGGATAGGCCTTCAGGGCAAAGGTCTTGGTCTGAAGCTCTTCCGTGGTAATCTTGATTACCTCCGGAGATTTTACCACCGGTGCAGAAGTCAAAAGCTCTTCATTATTTACTACTTCTACCCGAATGGGAATTGCTCCCGTCACGTCATACATCTCTGACAGGTCCGCATAGGCATTAAAATCCGATGCCTTAATCCTGTAATCATCCTTTGTACGCACCTTGAAGCTGATGGTGGCCGTCTTTTTCCCCACAACATCATAGGTCAGGTTGGATTTCTCCAGTACCTCTGCGTTCAGGATGGTAACCGGCACCTCCCGCGTCGAGACCTTCGTCGGGTTGGCAACATTCACCACGCCCAGCCACACGAAGAATGCACAGAACAGCGAGAGAAGTTTAATACTCATATTTCTAGTCAGCTTTTCTTTCATTCTTCCGTCTTCCCTTCCAAATTCTGAATCTGCCTGCGGTTACCGGCTCCCGCTTAATCAGCACGGAAAGAAGGGTCTTCAACTCATCCCCGTCGGAAATCCGTCTCAGTTGTCCGGAAACTGCCACAGAAACCCGTCCAGTCTCCTCTGATACCACCAGCGTCACACTGTCCGTCGTCTCACTGACACCCACAGCCGCGCGATGGCGTGTCCCCAGATCCTTGCTGATCGCCATATTGTCTGAAAGCGGGAGATAGCAGGTGGCCGCAGCTACCCTGTTTCCGCGAATTACAACGGCGCCGTCATGAAGCGGCGTATTATGTTCAAATATATTAATCAGAAGCTGGCTGGTAACAACTCCATCCACTTCAATTCCCGTTCTCTCAATCTCTCCCAGAGGGGTTCCCCGCTCAATGACCATCAGAGCACCGGTCTTAACCTTTCCCATCTCAAAGCAGGCCCGTACCAGCTCGTTGATCGTCTTCTCCGTAAATCCCTCATTTTTCTTGGGATCATCCACAGAAAAAAGAGAGGTAAACACGTTCTGGCTTCCCAACTGCTCCAGCGCCTTGCGCAGTTCTGGCTGGAAAATAACGATCAGAGCCGTAACCGCGATATATGAAATTTTTTCCAAAAGCCAGAGGATCGTATCCAGCTCCAGCACGGCAGCTCCCAGAAAAAACGCAAAGATAAACACGATTCCCTTCAGAAGCGTCCATGCCCGCGTATTTTTAATCCAGATCAGCATCTCATACACCACCAGGGCGATAATTGCAATCTCGATCAGATTTTTGAATGTAATCTTTGGAACAAAGGAGATCCAGGAGTAAATCTCCGCCAATATCTCTGCCATGCATTCACCTCCTTCTTACGGTCTATGAAAATCACGGCCGCCTGGACGGCTGCGTTTTTTTCTTATTAACTTTGTTGATCTTCTGAACCCGGACATCCGTCTTAGGTATGGCAATCTTTGGAACTGCCTTTACATAATAATAATAATCGTCATCCTCAAACTGTGTGTATTCCGTTCGCGTATAGTCCACGGCAAACACAAAGAAATGGTACACCGCCGCCACACCGGCCGACAGTGCGGCATTCAGTATCAGTTCCGGCACTGACATGGCCACATCAAACCGGAAATCCCCCACAAAAACTGCCAGCAGCTGAACCAAAAGTCCCGCCCCGATGGCGATTCCCCAGGAATAGTTAATGGACAGATTTTTAATGACAAAGGCTATCAATGCGCCCAGACAGCAGGCCGCAATCATAACCATCATGGGCGGATTGGCAAGGATTCCCTTCAGAACCTGCGCCACCACCTGGCTGATCTCCGTCTGCTCGCTCCCCACCAGAAAGCTGCTATTCTGCTTGACATAAAGAATAACATAATAAACAAAGATCCCGCAGCTCATGGGAATCACAGAAACAAGACTCCCCGCCAACCCCACCAGGAGCGGAATTGCAAACGGCATCTTCAGGAAAAACAAAATCGGTGTCGCCAGCAAAAGTATGCTGTCTCCCGGCTGAAATCCATAGTACAAAAGCACCACGATCAGCAGAAATACAAACGTAATAATAGCCACCTCCACCGAGGCAGCACTCAGCTGTGCCAAAAGCAGACCACCCATCAGAAAGGCAATGGCACCAAAAGGAAGCACTGCACAGACCAGACCAGCAATGACTGGAACACCAACCCCGCTCAGCTTCGGCAGAAAACCTACATTCTGATTGATCAGGAATGCCGCGGCAAATGCCATCGTAAAGCGGATGGACGCCATTACAAGCGCGCTGTATTTCGCATAAAAGGCCTTCAAACCTTCCTTACACGCAAGAAGCCCTCTCATACGCGCCTCCCTTCCCGTGCCAGTTCCCTGGATCGGCTATGGAACTCATATCGCTTATCCAGATGCTTTAGCTTTACAATATAGATTCGATTCATTCTGACCTCATAATCATACCGCCTGCCATAGACGGCCCAGACCAGCGCCAAGTATAAGAAAAGCCCTCCGAGATAGAGGAATCCTCCCCGGAAGGCCAGTTCCCGCACTTCGTCCATCCCGATGGAACTTAGGACAACATCTACATGAAACAGCATCCAGAGTCCCAAAATCATTACGCTGCAAAGCGTATAACTTACAAACCCCCTGATCAGGCTGCGGCTTATATAATCACTCTTAAAATAACTGGTAACCGTTTTCATCTGCGAAGAATGGTTCTTTTCAAAGAGAGCCAGCTCCGTCATCAGCCTGATTTTCTCCTCGTTGAGCATAAACCCATCTTCTCCTCCGAATCAAGTTTAATAGCATAACCGCATCAGACCGGACTTTTCCCGTCAGATGGCTGCCTATATAAGTATAGCATAATTCAGGCCAAATGGCGAGGGGATAGTATAATTTTCATAAATTTGTAAATAAAATAAATTTTTCCATCTTTACTCATAGCGCAGTGCATCGATAGGATCCGCCTTAGCTGCCCGTGAAGCCGGATACAGGCCAAAAAAAATCCCCACCACCGCTGAAAAGGACACAGCCAGCACGATCACACCAGGTTTTATCACCGCCTGCACGCCGATGGCAGTCCCCACGGAAAAGACAATCCCGCTCCCCAGAAGAATTCCGATTATTCCCCCCATGGCCGATAAAATAGCGGATTCCGTCAGGAACTGGATCAGCACATCCCGGGTTCTCGCCCCAAGCGCCTTCCTGATTCCGATTTCCCTGGTTCTCTCCGTGACTGATACCAGCATAATATTCATAATCCCAATGCCGCCTACAATCAGGGAAATGGCGGCAATGCCTCCTACCGCTGCCGACAGTCCGGCCATCATGGAATCCATCTGTCCCATCTCGGCAATGGCCGTCTGCATATAAAAATCTTCCGGTTCCCGTCCCTTAAGCCTCGCCACAAATGCCTGCACTTCTCCGTAAAAAGCATTCAGTTCCATTTCGCTCATGGCCTCATCGGCGAAAAAATGACAATAGTAAAAGGAATCATTTGGCCAGGTCAGAAGTGTCCAGGGAATAAAAGCCTCTCCCTGGTCATCGGGACTGCCCATCATCAGCTTCTGAAATGCACTCATTTTCTTTTCGTAGACGCCGATTACCGTAAATTCCTGCACGTTTCCGTAAATCTCCGCCCGGAAGGTGCGGCCTACGGCCTGCTCGCTTCCAAAGAGCTTCCTGGCGCTGGCTGCTTCCAGAACCGCGCAGGGACGCCGGGCCGCTACGTCCCCGGCATTTAGGTACCGGCCGCTTAAGATATCCACCGGCTGGACCTTCTGGTAAGGGGAATCCACCCCTGTGAAATTGATTTTCAGCATTTTCCTCCCGGCTTTTGCTTCTGCCGTCGCAGAGGCCGCACTGTCCATATAAGCAATCCGATCGCCAAAGGCATCCTCGATCCGGCTCAGATCATCCAGAGTGAACCAGTCACTTTCCCGTGTGTCATCCACCCAGTACCCAATCCCCAGATACGCCTGCGTCAGGCCAATATCCTTATAGAGGCTGGAAAACATACTGCGCATGGTATCTCCGATCGAAACAATGGAAATGACAGATCCGATGCCAATGATAATCCCCAGCATCGTCAGGAACGAGCGCATTTTATTGGCACGCAGCGCAGCAAATGCCATCCGCATATTTTCAATCAACATGGTACTTTCCCTCCCGTGTCACTGACAATCCGGCCATCCCGGAAGCGGATAATCCGCTCCGTAAAAGCCGCGATCTCTTCTTCATGGGTTACCACCACCACGGTTGCCCCATTTTCATGCAGCCTGGAAAACAGTTCCATAATCTCAATGGAAGAGGCCGTATCCAGATTTCCCGTGGGTTCATCAGCTAAAATCAGGGGCGGATCGTTGGCAAGAGCTCTGGCAATCGCCACTCGCTGCCGCTGACCTCCAGACATCTCATTCGGCATATGATCCAAACGTTTTCCCAACCCCACCAGATTCAAAAGCTCCACTGCCCGCTCATACCGTACCTTCCGCGGAACACGGGCATAAGTCATGGGAAGTTCTACATTCTGAACAGCCGAAGTTCTGGATATCAGGTTAAACGACTGAAATACAAATCCGATTTTCTGATTCCGGATTTTTGAAAGCTGATCCGCACTCAGAGATGAAATATCGGTCCCATCCAGATAATAATGTCCCATAACCGGCCGGTCGAGACAACCCAGAATGTTCATCAGAGTTGATTTTCCAGAGCCGGACTGCCCCATAATGGCCACAAATTCGCCCCGCCGGATAGTCAGGTTAATATTCTGAAGGCCAACTACTTTCACAGCTCCCGTATCGTATACCTTGCACAGATTCACAATTTTAATCAGCTCATCCATCTATCTTTCCCCCAGCAGCCGTCACAGCCATCCCCTCTGTAAGTCCGGACGGACTTGTAATGATCTCCATCCCCTCCATAAGCGTCTCTTCCTGCACCGGGGAAATTTCCGCTTCCAGATCACTCTCAACCCCAGTTCTTACCGGAATCATATGAACCCTTCCATCCCTGACTGCAGCCACCGCCTGGCTTCCATCTTCCTGCTGAATCAGCGCAGTCTGTGGCACCTTTAAAACCTCTTTTCCCTCCCCGGTAGTAATGGATGCTTTGGCCGTAATCCCGGCAATCAACCCGGTCTTACTGCCGCCTTCAATCTGGATCGTAGTGGGCACTACTCGTTCTGTAGAGCCTCCCCCCTTCTCCTCGCCAGTGGGGGAAATGGATACGATCCGCCCCTCTGCCGTCCTGTCTCCCAAAATATCCGCCTGAATTACCACAGACTGATCCAGTCGGACAGAACCGATGGAATACTCACTGACTGCGATCTCCATCTCCAGATTCTCCAGATTTTCGATCATAAACATGGGTTTGTCATCCTCCGGCTCGTCTGCGAACTGGCCAATTCTGGAATTCACCCGCGTTACCGTCCCCGCGATGGGACTTTTTACTTCCGTTCCTGCCAGATCTTCTTTTTTCTGGTCCAGTTCAAACTGAGCCGACTTGATTTTCAGCTCGTATGAAGCATCTGGAACGGCTTTTCCGTCTTTTATGGTATAGGATTCTACCTGACGCGCCGCATCCCGCAAAGCATTTTCCACTCCCTCCAGCTCTGCCCGCGAGATATCGCCCGCCTGAAACAGGACAGTATTCCGATCAAAAGCCAACCTGGCAGCCTGATAATCCTGCCTGGCTTTCTCATATCCTGCCTGCGTGTCTCTCTTATTTTCTTCATATTCGCTAACCGCCAGCTCATAGGCATTCTGTGCCATGTCCACTGCCTTCCCCGCATCACTTCCATCAATGCGGGCCAGTACCTGATCTTTTTCCACCCGGTCCCCCTCTTTCACGAGAATTTCCAACACTTCCGCATGAAGGTTGGACACCACATCCGCACTGTCCGTGCCGGATACCGGGCCCGACAGTGTCAGGACAGAGCGAACATCTCCTCTTTCCAGGGGGATCGTCTGAACCGACACCCCCTCCTCTCCTTTGCCGGACAGCCTGGACAGAAATAAAACCGCCGCAAAAGCCAGTCCCAGTCCAGCCATGATTTTCCGTTTCCTGCTCCAACCGGACACCCGCAGGCAAAAAGCCTTCCAGCTGCTTCTCCAGTCCCTTTTTCTGATCCTTTTGCTCTTTTTTCCTCCAGAGTGATCCTCCTGCAGGTATTCCTGCAGCATTTCCTGCACCTCTTTCTCTGCCTTTTCCTCCGCAAATTCGAATGCCTTTATTTCCTGCGCCTCTTCCGGTTCACAATCATTCTCTTTTTTCCATTTCCACATAATCATCCCCCATTTTCATTCTTATTTTCTATACTCATAAAACGAGGGATGAAGGCAAAATCCTTCATCCCTCAGAAACTTCATAAAGTCGTAAGTTTTTTCATATCATCTCTTTTTTATACAATAACCGGAACATATATCCCCCGCCGCTCCAAACAGGCCGCCAGGCGCCAGCCCAGCTCTTCTGTTTTTTCCCGGCTCATCTCCGGGGTGTTCTTCAGGGGAAACAAAATTCCCATGCTCTCATACTTTTCCAGGCAAAGGCGGCGAAATGGGAGTAGTTCCGCCCGCTGCACATTGGGATAATCCTGTAAAAACTCCGCCAGCCGCTCCATTCGCTCCGGCGTGTCATTGAGTTCCGGAACGATAACCTGCCGAATCCAAAGAGGAATCTTTCGTTCCCTGGTTTCCTGCAAAAATGCTTTTACCTGGGAAAAATCGGCCCCACACCAGTCGCGGTATTCCTCCTGGCTTAAGAACTTCACGTCTGCCAGCACCAGATCTGTAACATCCAATACCCGCCCTGCCTTCTTAAGATCGCCGATCCCGCTGGTATCCAGGGCCGTGTGAATGCCTTCTCTTTTTAATAAGGAAAAAAGAGCTTCCACAAATTCCGGCTGCATCAGAGGCTCGCCGCCCGTTACGGTTACGCCGCCTTTTTTCAGATAGCTGCGGCAGCGGAGTACGCGTCTCGCCACTTCTTCCGGCGTAAAACGCTGATTTTCTGCAAAATCCCAGGTGTCCGGGTTATGGCAGTAGGCACAGCGCAGCGGACATCCCTGCAGGAATACCACATACCGGAGGCCCGGGCCATCCACCGCCCCCATGGACTGGAAAGAATGGATATTCCCCGTAATTTCTGCCTTTCCGACTGCCTCCGCCACGGCCTTACAGCCGCTCATGGAAGGTGCGGGAGATCACTTCCCGCTGCTGTTCTCTGGAAAGTTTATAAAAATTCACCGCGTATCCGGATACACGAATGGTCAGGTTCGGATATTTCTCCGGGTTTTCATAGGCATCCAGAAGCATTTCCCGATTCAGCACATTGACATTGATGTGATGAGCCATCTGTCCAAAATATCCATCCAGGATCGACACCAGATTCTCCAGCCGCTCTGCCTCCGTCTTTCCAAGGGCCTGGGGCACAATGGAGAAAGTATTGGAAATACCGTCTTTACAGTAGCGATAGGAAAGCTTGGCCACAGAATTGAGAGCAGCCAGAGCTCCATTTTTCTCCCGTCCGTGCATGGGGTTTGCTCCGGGAGCCAACGGCTCGCCCGCTTTTCTTCCATCCGGCGTAGATCCCGTTTTCTTTCCGTACACCACATTGGAAGTAATGGTCAGGATCGACAGCGTCGCCTCTGCATCCCGGTAGAGCTTCTGCTTTTTCAGCTCCTGGTAGAATTTTTCCATCTGCTCGCAGGCAATGGAATCCACTCTGTCGTCATCATTTCCAAAAGCCGGATACTCTCCCTCTGTCTCAAACTCTGTAATCAGTCCTGTCTCCGGGTCACGGACACATTTTACCCGGGCATAGCGGATGGCAGAAAGGGAGTCTGCCAGCACGCTCATACCGGCTACGCCAAAGGCCATAAAACGATGCACGTCTGTGTCATGGAGCGCCATCTGCGTCTTTTCATAGGCATATTTATCATGCATATAATGGATCTGATTCATGGTGTTGGCGTACATCCGTGCCAGCCAGGGGCGATAAATATCCAGAAGCTCCATTACCTTATCGTACTCCAGATACTCGCCCTCATAGGGTGCATGGACCGGCCCTACCTGCATATTTTTCTTCTCGTCTTTTCCTCCGTTTAAGGCCATCAAAAGAAGCTTTGCCAGGTTTGCGCGAGCACCGAAAAACTGCATCTGTTTGCCAATCTTCATGGCCGATACACAGCAGGCGATTCCATAATCATCGCCAAACTGCGGGCGCATCAAATCATCATTCTCATACTGAAGCGCGTCCGTATCGCAGGAAACTTTCGCACAGAAGGTTTTAAAGGCCTCCGGAAGCTGATCCGACCAGAGAACCGTCAGGTTCGGCTCTGCCGACGGCTTCAGGTTGTAAAGTGTGTGGAGAACACGGAAAGAGTTTTTCGTAACCAGCGTTCTTCCGTCCTCGCCCATGCCTCCGACGGATTCCGTAATCCACATGGGATCTCCGCCGAACAGTTCATTGTACTCCGGCGTGCGCAGATGGCGGGCCATCCGCAGCTTCATCACGAAGTCATCCATGATCTCCTGAGCCTCTTCTTCCGTCAGAATACCGCGTTTTAAATCTCTTTCAAAATAAATATCCAGGAAGGTGGAGGTACGGCCCAGACTCATGGCAGCGCCATTCTGTTCTTTAATGGATGCCAAATAACCGAAATAAAGCCACTGAACCGCTTCTTTCGCAGTGGCTGCAGGACGGCTGATATCAAACCCGTACATGGCCCCCATTTCCCGGAGTTTGCCCAGGAAATTGATCTGCTGGTACAGCTCTTCCAGCTGACGGATGTGATCCACATCCATATCCTCCATTCCGATGCGCGCCTTGTCTTTTTTCTTTTCTTCGATCAGCAGATCCACGCCGTATAATGCCACACGACGGTAGTCACCGATGATGCGTCCCCGGCCGTAGGCATCCGGAAGGCCCGTAATCAAGCCGCAATGGCGGGCTGCCTTCGTTTCCTCGTTATAAACCCGGAACACGCCGTCATTGTGAGTGGTGCGATACTGGAATTCATCCAGAACCTTCTGAGACAGTTCATAGCCGTACGCACGGCAGGCTTCCTGGGTCATACGAAGGCCTCCGAAGGGGTTTACTCCCCGCTTCAGGGGACGGTCCGTCTGAAGTCCCACAATAATTTCATGTTCTTTGTCCAGGTATCCTGGTTTATAATTTAAAAGGGAAGTTACTGTCTGGGTATCGATATCCAGCACACCGCCAAATTCCCGCTCCAGGGCCAGCAAATTCTCCAGTTTTTTCAGCAGTTTTTCCGTCCGTTCCGTCGCAGGCGCCAGAAAGCTCCCATCCCCTGTGTAAGGAGTATAATTCTTCTGGATAAAATCCCGGACATCAATGGCTTCCTGCCAGTGTCCGCCTTCAAAACCTTCCCACAACTCTCTTTTCGTCTCAAACATCGCTTCGATCCTCCTGTTTTTTCATAAAAGAGGCATCTTTTTTCATGGAATCTCCCAGAATCGGAATGACAGTCCCGTCCCGGTTATGCTTTTTTGCTGTACTCAAATAAAGGCTTAAACCTTCTCCCACCGGCAGGAGGTTCCCGAAGCCCAGACAACAAAAAAGCAGCATCCCAAAAAGATGCTGCCCAGACGGTCGGCTGATAACAGGCGCTTCACTCCCCTGTGGTAAACCCACACAATCCGTCAGTAATGAAGGCCTCTGAATTGTAAATACAGGGGGAGTATAGCACGGACTTTCCCGCCCGTCAAGACTATTTTTTCATTTATAGGACAGAATTTTTACATTTTTATAATTTTTATGACAATTTTATAAATTTACCGACATATTTTATTCGTATTCCCCGGGTATTGATGTTATAATACTCCTATAATTATTCAGGAAGGCTGGAAAGCCGGGTACTTCACTACCCTGAAAGGAGGGTTCCCATGAAAAATGCCTTTTTTAAACTGATTAAGCATCCCTGGCTCCTGCTCCTCCTGGCCGCGGTCGGTTACGTTCTCCTCTTAACCGTTCCCTATATTTCTCATAAAGCAGTTTCAGAGTCCCAGAAGAGCCAGATTGAAACCCGCACTTACTATGGCGATTCCACCGGAACCGAACGGGCCGGCTACATTGATGACAATACAGAAGCGCTTTTATACCGCCTTCACCTGATGGAGCAGGCGGAACACGAAATTATATTATCTACCTTTGACTTTGACGTGGATGAGGCCAGCAAAGATATCATGGCCTCCCTTCTGGCCGCTGCAGACCGCGGTGTCACTGTCCGGATTCTGGTGGACGGCTTCAGCGGGTTTTTAGACGTTTCCCCCAGTCCCTGGTTTCAGGCTCTGGCCTCTCACGAGCGTGTCACGCTGAAAATTTATAATCCAATCCGCCCGCTTCTTCCGTGGAAAATGCAGGCCCGCCTCCACGACAAATATCTGATTGTCGACGACAAAATGTTCCTGCTGGGCGGCCGCAATACCTTTAATCTGTTTCTCGGGGACTACTCTGCCAAAAAAAATATTGACCGGGAGCTTTTCATCTATGAGAAAGAACAGAATCCGGAATCTGCACTCTTCCAGCTCCGCTCTTACTTTGAATCCATCTGGGCCTCAAAGGATTCCAAAACCTTTACTGGCCACCGCAGCAAAAAAAAGGTAAACGCCTGCCTCGCATGGCTCAAGGAGCACCCGGCCAAGCTACGCACCATGTATCCGGAAGCCTATCAGCCTTGGGACTACGAAGCACTTACCGTTCCCACGTCCCGGGTTACCCTGCTCTCCAACTCCATTTCCTCCGGCAACAAAGAGCCATGGATGTGGTACACCCTGCACCATCTGATGCAGTCCGGAAAGCATGTCACCATCTATACGCCCTACATCATCTGCGGCAAAGAGATGTATGCAGATCTTACCAGCCTGTGCCAGCCTCCCAGGCAGGTGGAGATCATTACCAACGATGTAGCCAGCGGGGCCAACCCCTGGGGATGTACGGATTATCTCAATGAAAAAGAAAAAATATGGGCCACCGGAGCCAGGGTTTATGAGTATCTGGGCGAACATTCCAGCCACACCAAGGCCGTTCTCATCGATGACCGGATGAGTATCGTCGGGTCTTACAATCTGGATATGCGAAGCGCCTACCAGGATACGGAGCTGATGCTGGCCGTGGATTCTCCGGAGCTGAACGCCATCATCCGGAAAGAAGCCGAGCGCGATAAAACCTTCAGCCGATATATGACAGAAGAAGGCACTTACCAGAACGGCGAAAACTACGTTCCCCAGGAAATCAGCGCCGGGAAAAAAATCTTCTATCAATTTTTCCGGACCCTGGTAAAGCCGCTCCGCCGGTTTTTATGACAGAAAATGCCTGTTTATGGCTGCAATCGAGTAGGAGGCGGTTTCGGCAAATCCAAAGATATCCCTAAATGTATTTGTTTAGGTTTTATATCTTTTTCTCCATTATTTTATTTCTGTTGCATATATTAATTTTGGCTCACTGATTTTCTGTTGCCAATTTGTTGCCAGAGCATTATAAATGCTGTAGATAAACTTGACAACATTTACTTTGAAAACACTGCATCATTTCTAGAAAGTAGATACACACAGTATTGATTCATGCTGATCCCTTCTCGTTGGGAATGTTCTGCCAGTGCTCTGTGCAGGCTTCTCGGAATTCTCAGTTTAAACTGTCCAGAATACTCTTCCAGGCTGTCTGGTTCGTGAATCTCTACACCATCCTCTAATGCAGCTTCAATCCATGCTTTTTTTGCATCCAGTGCATTTGCTACCGCACTCTCCACTGTCTTACCACAAGTAATGCAACCAGGCAAATCTGGATAAGAAACCACAAATCCGCCTTCATCCTTATCTTCCACAATTTCCATACGATAGGACATTGCCATATAATCATTCAGCGTCTTCATCATTCTTCGCCTCGCTTTCTACAATCTGCCTTACCATTTCTACATATACTTTCTTGATTGGTTCGTGCTTCGGTATTGTAATTGGCATACACCCTTGCTTTCTGAAAGTGTAATGACTACTTCCACTTCTTGGTGCATTCATTTCGTATCCGTAGCTTTCCAATACCTTCCGTAACTCATCAAACCGGAGGTCTTTTGATAAATTGCATATACGTGTTATCAGTTTATCCCACTTTGACATTTGTTATACCTCCTATCTTTATTATATGTGGTATCGCATGCGGTGTCAATCCATTTAATATATGATTCCATGATGATGCTTCGTTTTTAACAACTTCTATTGTTTTTCCTTCCTTTCAATATCCAGCTGTTCTGCCATCTGTGTCTGCTAACTTGGAAACAGGTGCGCATATCGGTAAGTGATATCAATACTCTCATGTCCCATTCGATCTGCGATTGCCAATACCGTAAATCCCATATTGATCAATAACGATACATGGAATTTCTCAAACCATGCACACGAATTCGCTTCACACCAAATACTTTTGATCCCCTGTTCATTTCATGATGCAGATAAGATTTGGAAAATTTGGGACTTTCCCACTTGAGAAACGTGCGCCGCCAGGCGCACGCAGGAAAAGCTGCCGCTTCGTGATCTGATCCACAAAGCGGCAGCTTTTCGTTATCGTTTTCTGCTATTGTTTTTATTGTACACGGACTCCATCTGCTCTTAGGATACCCGCCGTTTCCTGAAATACATCGGTATAGGAATCCTGTCATTCTTTCACGCTGTCAATGTATCGCGAATCAGCTCCTCACTGTCTGAATTGACTTCAAAATCAATCTTCCACTCTCCTCCAATCTTTTTCAAATGGAACAGACTTAAATTTAAACAGCCATCGCCAAGGCTTTTTCCAGTTGGCGCTCCAAATCTGCTACATCCAGTGTTTGTTCCCTTATATCTGAGTCTTCGAAATACTTTGTAATACTCATCATTCACTCTTTTGACAATAATATGTTCAACGTCCGCCCGCAGATCCGGAAATGCCACCGTAAATTCCAACACATAATTTACAAGGTCTTCAACGCCCGAAAATGTAATTCTGTTTTGCTTGTAATACTCCACACCTGGAGTATAAAAATCATAAAGCATTCCTACCATTTTATAATCATAAACTAATTTTGTAAGGTTTCGCACGAAGCTGCGCACCTCTTCAGCATCCTTTAACTCTGCATGATAAACAGCATCTCTAAGCCGATCAATATCATCCATATATACATCACAAAGCATAGCGTTATCTCCTTCCAAATTACTCGTTATCGGCAACAGCAAAAACCGTACATTCGTTCTCCCTTTGCTCCTCTTTTTCTCTCTCTTCTTTATTTGGTAACTCTTTATTCCCTATGTCCAATGTACATGTTTCTTTAATCGCATCCGGACTGCCAACAACCCATTCCTCTACAACTCTCCATCGTCCTTCTACTTTTTCAATTTTACATTCACAAATAGAGCGAACCTTGCATCCGTTTCTCTCCAACGATTTTCCTGTCGGCGCTCCATACTGGCTCCAACCGGTATTAACTGCATTAAAACAAGTCGTTTGACCCAAATGGTATCCGTGCTCCTGATCTCCTTCTATAAAAATATCCACAAAATCATCAAGGCGATCTGGAAAAGATGCCGTAAATGCCAGGGTACTCGCTACCACAGATTCCGTTCCCTTTGAAATCTTATCTCCCGCTGAGTGAATTACCGTTTCGTCAGAATAATATTTATAAATCGCCCCAGGGCATTTGTATTGCCAGATCCATCTTGTATACTCCTCAAACAAGCGGGCCACCTCATCCGGTAACTCCAAACGGCACTGATCAACAAATTCTTCGCAGGCACGCCTTCCTTCTGTATACTGTTCCGGTGATAAAATCATAGTTTAAACCCCTTTCTGTTTTTTCTGATTACATATTTTCTTTTTCCTTTTTGCGATTTAAAGTTTCTGGCAAAACCATCCACACGATGGCTCCTATCAGGAAAAAGACGGTCGGAATTATCATTACTCGTTTCAAACTGATGCCGCTGTCTGCATAAATTCCCAACGCCAATACTGCAAAGCTGGAAATCAGACGTCCCATATTCAGGCAGAAACCAGAGGAAATAGCCCGAAAACGATCTGGGAACAATTCCGTGTAATAGGCGCCCCAGGTTCCACTGTATCCACATCCGAAGCCAAATAAAAATGCTACTGTCATAAATGCCATGATATTTTCAACTTTCAGGATCATATAGGCTGGTATCATGGCTGCACAAAGAAACATCCCAATAATATCTTTCTTTCTTCCAAAGCAATCGCCAATCCATCCAAAAACCAGAAATCCTAAAAAATGGCCAAAATTTTCAATTGCAACCAAGTGACTCCACCCTGCAGCCGACATTCCTAAATCATTCTGAAGGTAAAGCGGAACAAATGTACTGAATCCAGAATAACCACTAAAATTCATTCCTGACATGATCATGCATAATAACGCGATAAAAAGATACTTTCCTTTCAGCATACTTCGATAACCAACTTTTTCTGACGTTTCCAGTAATGCTTTTTTATTTCGAATCTGTGTAAGTTCCAAATCACTCGGTACAAGAAAATAAACTAAAACTACGCCGCACCATGCCGGTATGATTCCCGACCACATAACAACCATCCAATTTTTATCAAGCCATGCGCCTGCAATCCAGCCAAGAAGAACTCCCGCTAAAGCAAACAGGCTGGAAGCAATAGCTGTTAATCTGCCGCGCCAGTTTGCAGGAAACATATCCACGATCAATCCAACGCTGGTTCCAAATACTCCGCCCAGCGCACATCCTCCAACAAACCTGCCGATTACCCATGCAGCATACACAGACGGGCAAATAATATGCAGCAGCGTACAGGACGTATACGTTATACCAAGGCCAATCAACACATATTTCTTCCCGAATTTGTTACAGCACATACCCGTAATCAATGTACCCACCAGAAGCCCCCAGGATTGCACGGAAAACAGGAATGTAAGGTTCGTCGTTGTAAAGCCATATACATTTCTCAAAATCGGCCCGAAAATACTGAGCATTGAAAAATTATAGCAATAATAAAAATACACGGTTAAAACTGCTGCATACGCGATAATACGCCTAGTTAAAGACATTTCTTTTCCCAGTTCAATCGTCGAAGTGTCCATCTTTTTTCCCCCTCTTTTGAAGTATTCTTTGCGGTAAATATATCTGTACCCATTCCTTTTATGGTAAACTCATCTATTCTCCCCCTCTCCTTTCGAAAAACACGCTGCACACCTTATTCAAAGCGTTTCCTTCCGAATCATATTTCTTTTTGGTTACAAGTGAAATTATGATGAATATTACTGCATTTAATAAAAGCGCAATAATTGCAACCATAAAGCCTCCAAAAAACGGTTTCCCATCCGCACTAAAATAAATATTGTTTGCGTAATAATCCAGCATCAGCATACTAACTACTCCCACAGGCATAGCCACAAGCGCCGCGATCGGCGTGCTTTTTTTCCAATACAGTCCAAACACTGCTGTCGGAATAATCTGCACCATTCCACTCATTGCATAGTTGACAAGTATTACCAGCAACGGCAGTCTGCTTAAACTCAGCATATATGCTGTAGTGCCGAGTAGAAAGACAATTATCCGTGTCAAAGATAACTTCGATATTTTCCCGGAACACTCTTCCACTAAAGTGCCCTGGTACCCGTCACTCCCTATACAGGGCGCACCTTTTTTAATTTGCCAAAAATTCCATATTATATCGTTCGATAAAAGAGCTGACAGAGAAATCAATGTTGAATCAAGCGTCCCCACCGAAGCAGCCAAGATAAAAGTCGTTACAAGTCCTAACAGCAAACTGCTATTCATGTACGATACCATTTCCAACAACGCACTTTCCGGGTTGTGAATCATAATTCCTCTGGCATTTAACCCCAGCGCCGCCATTGCAATTACAGCATAGATTACCAGCCATAAACCGGATAAAGCAGTAATCAGCGAAGAACGCTTTACAGCCTTTACGCTTTTTGCCATACAAATACTCATATAATTAGATGGGTACACAAACATTACAATAGAGCCGAGAACTATATTCGATATCCAATAGGGGTACGAATACGCCCCTTCCGCATTGATAGTCATGAGTTCCGGTGCCGCAGCGGCTCCTTCAAGGAAAATCGAAATCGGATCCCCTCCGAAAAATCTTCCGACAATCGCGCATAACACTATAAATGATGCGCCTGTCATAATAGTTGCTGAAAAACTGTCCACCGCTGCTACGGAACGTACGCCGCCGGTACACACATACAAAATAACGATCATCAGCATAATTGCTGAACCAGCTGCCTGCGATATACGATCTCCGGATGCCAAATTTACTATTAATCCTAATGTCCGAACTTCACTGACAAGCCAGACAATGTTAAAACATATAATAATAAGAGCTGTAACGGCTTTTACCATTTTACTTTGGTATCGGAATTCCAGTAAATCAGGAAGTGTAGACAAGTGGTATTTTTGAGAAATCGGCCATATTTTCTCACTGAGAAAATACATGACCACACCGGCAAATGTACTCACAAAAACGCTGGTAAGCGCGACCACACCAAAATTGTAAAAAAAACCAACCCGTCCAGTAAAAGTCGTTCCAGAATAAAACGTAACGATTGTAACTAACGCAACTGTCATTGCATTCATTGACCGGCCGCCTGTATAAAAATTCTCAAACCCGCCAATTGTCCCTTCCGCCTTCTTTTCCTTCTTGGTTACCGTTTTCATAGAAAGCCAAAAAATCAATAGAATATATATTCCCATCATAATAAAAGGAACTGTCGACTTTAATAAACCTTCTGATCCCATTTATTTTTCCTCATTTCTGTAAAGAATAAAAACAATTAAAAGAAGCAATATAGAAATAAGCAGAATTCCCCAAAAAAACAGCGGGATTCCCAATAGAATGACCGGGCGATTATAAAGTGACATAAATGGAGGGAATATTATACACGCATACAGTATAATAATTGCTATCACGCATATCTTTCGCAACCTTCCCATTTTTACCTTCCTCTCAATCCTTATCCAGAAAATGAATGCGTATTCATTTTTAATTAAAAAATAAAGACTCATTTATCTTCCGTTCATGGAGCTGCCGCATTAAGGATTGATATATCATGAAGCGACAGCTTCCCATGGTTTTAATTGAGTCAACTTTGATTGATTACACTGTCTGCTCTCTGACAGTTGAATTTCTGATTACCAGTTCCCCTCGGAACCATTGGCAGGGCGGTACATCTTTTCCCTGAAGCAATTCATTTAGCGTAAAAATAGCGCCTTCTACCAACTGATCGATTGGCTGTTTAATTGTAGTTAATCTATAGGGACTCCACATCCCGGACACGTCTCCGTCAAATCCAGCGATTGCAATCTGCTCCGGCGCGCTGATCCCCTGCTCATGAATCGCATCAATTGCCCCAATTGCAAGAAGATCATTCGTACAGAATATAGCATCCAATTGATTCCCGCTAGCCATCAACTTCTTCATTGCCAATTTTCCTGACAAATGCGTAAGTTCATCCGCCTTTTCCATACTTTGCAGCTTCATCCCGTAAGCCTCTAAATTTTCCATGAATGCTATTGTTCGATCATTTGCCGTATAAGAAGAATCCGGACCTCTTAACACCCCTATCCGCACCCTTCCAATATCTTTAAAGTGATTTAAAATTTTTTCAGTACCGTCCGCATTGTCGCAGCAAACTGCCCGGACACTTCTTCCTGAGATCATACGGTTAATCAATACAATTGGCTTTCCAATGCGCTCCATTTTATCAATATCAGATTGATCTATAACGGATGAGGTTATTAAAATTCCATCCACATTATACTGATAGAGTTTTTCGATGATTTCCTCAAGCTGATTGGGTTTGTGATAATTAAAAATAAGCATCTGCAAACCATTTTTTTGCAGGCCATCAATCAACCCTGCAAGCAAGCTACTGTAAAAAACATCCTCTCTCCCAATTCCGATCATAGCAACAATATAACTTCGGTTCATGGTAAGTCCTCTTGCAAGTGCATTAGGATGGTAACCCAATTCTCTGGCAACTTTTAAAATATGTTCTCTCTTTCTCGAAGTTATATTGGACTGAGGCGAAAAAACTCGGGACACTGTAGACTGCGATACCCCCGCCGCCCGCGCGACATCTAAAGCTGTAACCTTTTTCTCCACGCTCTACCTCCTGAATCGCTTCACACCGAAAAATGAATGCGTATTCATTTTTTCAAAGTCATTATATCAAACCGTAAATTGTATGTCAACAAAAATGATTGCGTAAATCCATCTTTCTGAAATCTTATCCTTCCACCAGTCATCGCCACCCGTTTTGCGGGTAGCGGCGACTTCATCCGGGCCTCAAAGGATTCTAAAACCTTTACTGGCCACCGGCGCCAGGGTTTACGAGTATCTGGGAGAACATTCCAGCCACACCAGGGCCGTTCTCATCGATGACCGGATGAATATCGTCGGATCTTATAATCTGGATATGCGAAGCGCCTACCAGGATACGGAGCTGATGCTGGCCGTAGATTCTCCGGAGCTGAATGCCATTATCCGGAGAGAGGCCGAGCGCGATAAAACCTTCAGCCGATATATGACAGAAGAAGGCACTTACCAGAACGGCGAAAACTACGTTCCCCAGGAAATCAGCGCCGGGAAAAAAATCTTCTATCAATTTTTCCGGACCCTGGTAAAGCCGCTCCGCCGGTTTTTATGACAGAAAATGCCTGTTTATGGCTGCGGCATGAAAAGCTGCCGCTTCGTGATCTGATCCACAAAGCGGCAGCTTTTCGTTATCGTTTTCTGCTATTGTTTTTATTGTACACGGACTCCATCTGCTCCCACCAGAATTCCATCCGGTGTCATACGGTTCACGTACATGGAACCACGGGTTCCATCGGATACCGTATTGAAATAATACATCTTGCCGTCAATGGTCTGCCATCCCGTCATCATCCGGCCGCGGGTTCCATCGGGAATCGGATAGAGATAATAGATTCTTCCATCCACATCTGTAAACCATCCCGTCTGCATATAGCCATTGGCATCAAAATGGTACCACTCTATCTGGCCATTCCAGGTCAACTGCTTCCAGCAATTTACTGCATATGGCCCCTCATAGGTTTTGAATTTCCATCCCAGGCTGTCCGATACCCAGCTCCCCTCGGGATGCCATCCACTGGACTTTCCTCCTGATCTTCCGCCGCTGCTGGAATTGCTCTGTTTCTGGTTTGTGAACTCCAGTGTAAACGGCGAAAAATGATTTACAGTCAATTCTACGTATTTTTCTGTTCCATTTCCCTGAATCTTGTACTGTCCAATGGGTGTTCCATCGTGGGTAATATTGGCATATTTTGCATCAACCGAAGACGGAACCGGTATCCGGAAGGTTACAGCAAACTGCTTATCCGGATTATAGATTCCAGAATCCAGAACCGTCGTACCTTCCGGGTTCATGACTTTATAACTCATCTCAATTTCATAAGTCATCGTCTTGATCACCGGCACTACGCTGGCAACCACCTTCTGTCCGGCTGCATCCAGAACAATGTTTCCTTCTGCATCCTTTTCATACGTTATCCTGGATTCCATCGTAATGTCCGTTAAATTCTGGTTCGTTCCGATAACCAGCTTCGTTCCGTCCTGCACCTTATCCTGCATAACTGAGCCGACTACCTGTTCATTTACTTCTACCGCGTTTCCGCTGACAGCGCTATTATTCTGAACCTCCGACGTTACCTGCCCGACCAGCGCATCCTTCGCCGTTTCCAGCGCCGTTTCCTGCTCTGACGTCATAGAACCGTCCACTGCCGGAGTTTCCACTGCACTGCTGTTTACAGAAGAATTCACTTCCGGTGCTGAACCGCCTACTTCTGCCTTTACACTGCTGTCAATTGCGACTACTTTGAGCCTTACATCTTTATCCAGTGCATCCGCATGAACCCTAATGACTGCCTCGCCAGCCTTCAGCGCTGTGACCGTTGCCTCGTCTCCCCAGCAATCTTCTGGATTCTCCTCCGCAAAGTCTTTCATTTCCACCGCAATGACATCCGTACCTTCTTCCACTGTCCAGCTATATGGACCAAACAGGTCATCCGAAACCCTCAGAACCGCCGTCTTTTTCGGTGTTTCTGCGTTCTCATTCACATCCAGCTGCAGGGGTTCCCTTACCTTTACTCCATTTTCATTAAGGTCAAATGAAGCTTCCGTTTTATTTACCACTTCGAATTTTCCTGCATTGTGTCTGATACATACATACTCATCCGAGTTGATCAGGTCTGTCATGTCGGAACTGAAAATGCCGCCGGTTATCCCTGCAAACGTATTCAGTGCCGTGTTCTCTGCAATCGTCTCTCCAGCAGTCTGTGCCTCCGCGTAATAGTCCCGTATAGCAGGCTGCATTGAACCACCTTTAAAAGTTCCGCCGGTAATATCAAATTGATCCAATGTAGTCCCAATTGTATCGTCTAATGTTACGTTACCGCCTTCAGTACTCGATACTCCATAATATTTAACCGGTGAGTTTACAGCCTCAAAGGTTCCATCTTCAATCTGAATCGTCCCCAATCCGCCTTTATACCCTCTACGGTTGATAATAGAAATGGCAGCTCCATCATCCAATGAGCCGTCAGACATAGAATCGCCTTTACCTGGATTGTCAGCCGCACTGGTTGCGGTTATTACTGTATCAGAACCGCTTATCGCCAATGAACCCGAACACATCTGCACGCCGGCCCAGACGCCTTTGATCTTCCCTCCCGTAATCGTAAGATCTCCGCTCTGAGGATGGTAAATTGCCACATCCTCACGGCTTATCAACGTACCTCCTGAAATTGAAGCATCCGAATTGATAGTTCCTGAACCATTTCCGCACAACGCATACCATTCTGCCGAAACACTTCCATCTATGAAATCCAGTCTCGGGTCTGTTCCCAGAAGCGCAATTCCCCACTCACCGCAGTCTATTTTCACACCGCCTTCCACAGTCAGAGAACCTCCTGTGGAATTCCCATTTCCAACCCGAATTCCATCATCAAAGGCTTGTAAATCCATACGTCCCGGACCCTGAAGCGTCATATCGCCGTAAATAACAAAGCTTCCATTCCCCTTCATGGTCAACGTGCAATCATTAAAATCCAGTACGGCATTTGTTGCACTGGCTGGGATTACAATAGAATCTGTAATTTCTACATCCTGCTCCAGTGTTACATTCTTTCCGCTTTGCAGGTCATTTCTTACCTGTTCTGCATACGTTTCTGCTGCCAGCACCTCCGCCTCCTCAAAGGCCTCCATCGTGACCTGAAAATCAGCTAATTTTTCAGCAAGCACTGGATCCAACTGTTCCAGTTCTTCCTCCGTCAGTGCATCCATCGCCGTCCCGGCTGCATCCACTTTCTTGCGGATTGCTTCCACATAATCCCTTGCAGCATCTGCATCATCTCCAAAAGAATCCAGCTTTTCGTTAAACTCCTCTTCTGTAGGTAAGTTTTGAATCAGGTTTTCTACTCTCTCTACAGCCTCGGTTTTTACCTCTTCCAGTTCTTCCTCTGCTTCAGTCTCGCCTTCTGCCTCGGTCTCGCCTTCTGCTTCGGTCTCGCCTTCTGCTTCAGTCTCGCCTTCTGCCTCAGTCTCGCCTTCTGCCTCGGTCTCGCCTTCTGCTTCGGTCTCGCCTTCTGCTTCAGTCTCGCCTTCTTCCTCGGTCTCGCCTTCTGCTTCGGTCTCGCCTTCTGCTTCGGTCTCGCCTTCTGCTTCTGTTTCGCCTTCCGCTTCTGTTTCGCCTTCCGCTTCGGTCTCACCTTCTTTTTCGGTCTCGCCCTCTGTTTCTTCCTCTGTTTCCGTTGTGCTGCCGCCCTGGCCCATTTCACTTTCTGATCCCGCAACCACGCCGTCCACTGCAGCCAGTCCAGTCACAGCCGGTGTTACCGCCATGGCCGCACTCAGCAGCACTGCCAGATACTTCTTCTTCATCTTCTCCCTCCTTGACTTCTCCCTTGAAAAACAGGCAAAAAACTGTCCTGTTTTTCAGTAATCGTGATGCATCAAATTTTGACTCGCTCTATTTTTGCTTGCCACTATTTGGTTGCATTTCCGCTTCCATTATGCCACCGTTTGGTAACATTTTCAAGTAGAGGGGTAAAATGTTTTTTCAACGAATTGAAGATTTACGAATTGACAATGACAAAACGCAGCAGGAAATCGCAGATGTCTTATTTTGCAAGCGGGAAGTGTATAGAAGATATGAAAAAGGAACTCGCGAAATTCCTGTCTGGGCCGTAATCGCACTGGCTGAATACTACCATTGCACAACCGATTACATTCTGGGGTTAAGTCCAATTAAAAATCCTTACCCAGAATCCACATTTCTTTATTCTTCTCCAAAAACAAAGGACAAGAATTTTCCCGTTTCCACCAAACATCTTCCGCCTGGTACATTGCTCTGAATTCACATGCGTCCCTGGCACATCATTTCTTCACAAAACGCCGCCAGGCGGCAGGTTCCATATAAGAACCTACGCTTGGCGGCGTTTTTATCTCTTACAGATTTTCTGCCCCTGTACGTCTCTTATTTGTAATTTACGATTTTACCGAAATCTGCCTTTAAGGAAGCTCCGCCTACCAGGCCTCCGTCGATATCCGGCTGTGCGAAAAGCTCCGGCGCAGATGCTGCAGATACGGAGCCGCCGTACTGGATACGGATCGCCTCTGCCGTAGCCTCGTCGTAGATTTCAGCGATGCAGGCACGAATTGCTCCACAGACTTCCTCTGCCTGCTCTGTTGTAGCCACCTTTCCAGTTCCAATGGCCCAGATCGGCTCATAGGCAATCACAGCCGTCTTCGCCTGGTCTGCCGTTACGTTCAGGAATGCAATCTTAATCTGCTGACGGATCCAGTCGAGGGTAATCCCCTGCTCTCTCTGGGTCAGCGTCTCGCCGCAGCAGATGATCGGAGTCAGGCCATGCTCAAATGCCTTCAGGACTTTCTTGTTTACCGTCTCGTCAGTCTCTGCAAAATATTCTCTTCTCTCGGAATGACCGATGATCACGTATTTTACACCGGCATCTGTCAGCATGCTGGGAGAAATCTCGCCGGTAAATGCGCCTTTTTCTTCAAAATACAGGTTTTCAGCGCCAACTGCGATATTCGTTCCCTGGCAGGCCTCTACCACCGGGATAATATCAATCGCCGGCACGCAGAAAACTACGTCCACGTCCTCTGAAACTACCAGGGGTTTTAAGGTCTCCACCAGAGCCACTGCCTCAGTGGGAGTCATATTCATTTTCCAGTTTCCAGCAACAATTTTTCTTCTTGCCATGATTCGTTCCATCCTTTATCAATCTTCTTTAAAATGTTACTTTTTCCTTATTTATCGTTGGCCGCTGCCACACCTGGAAGTTCTTTTCCCTCCAGGAATTCTAAAGATGCGCCGCCGCCAGTGGAGATATGTGTCATCTTATCTCCAAAACCCAGCTGATTTACAGCTGCTGCAGAATCACCACCGCCGATGATGGTCGTTGCCTCCGTCTCTGCCAGAGCCTTTGCCACGGCAATGGTTCCTGCTGCCAAGGTCGGGTTTTCAAATACGCCCATGGGACCATTCCATACGACTGTTTTTGCTGATTTTACTTCCTCTGCATAGAGAGCAGCCGTCTTCGTTCCGATATCCAGTCCCATGAAATCAGCCGGAATCTGGTCTGCCGGTACATTCTGCACCTCGATGGGAGCATCAATGGGGTTTGGGAATGCCTTTGCCACAGCAGCGTCCACCGGAAGCAGCAGTTTTTTGCCAAGCTTTTCTGCCTTCTCTACCATCTCGCGGCAGTAATCCAGCTTAGTCTCATCCACCAGAGAAGTTCCGATCTCCTTACCCTGGGCCTTTAAGAAGGTAAATGCCATACCGCCGCCAATGATCAGCGTATCGCATTTTTCCAGCAGGTTGGAAATAACGTTTAATTTATCTGCCACCTTAGCACCACCCAAAATGGCAACGAAGGGGCGAACCGGATTATTTACTGCATTTCCCAGGAAGTCAATCTCCTTCTGCATCAGATAACCCACTGCCGCCGTATCCACAAACTGGGTTACTCCCACGTTTGAACAGTGAGCCCGGTGAGCCGTGCCGAACGCATCATTTACATAGATATCGCACAGGGATGCCAGGTCTTTGCTGAACGCCTCGCCATTTTTCGTCTCCTCTGCACGATAACGGGTGTTCTCCAGAAGGATAACCTCTCCGTCCTTCATAGCCTCTACAGCTGCTTTTGCATTTGGTCCTACCACTTCCGGATCCGCCGCAAACTTCACTTCCTGGCCCAGAAGTTCTGAAAGACGAACGGCCACCGGCGCCAGAGAAAGCTCCGGTTTCGGCTCTCCCTTGGGTTTTCCCAGATGAGAGCAGAGAATTACCTTTCCTCCGTCTGCAATCAGCTTTTTAATCGTCGGAAGTGCTGCCACCAGACGATTCTCGTCTGTGATCTTTCCCTCTTTTAACGGAACATTAAAATCGCAGCGTACCAGGACGCGTTTTCCCTTTACCTGAATATCATCCACTGATTTCTTATTCAGCATATCTTTATCTCCTTCTCTATAAGAAATAAGCTCGCCCGCGAGCTTCTCCGCCTGCGGCGGGGCGCTTCTGCGACAAAATTCCTCTCCGCCGCATGGCGATCCTCGCGGAGCGTTATTTATTGTATAGGAAGTAATTTCCTATGCAATAAAAACGGGCCCGGTCCACGGGACCGGACCCATCCTGAATCCTTATACGTATATCAGCAAAAGGCAATTAAGCCAACTCTGCGAAATATTTGATGGTGCGAACCATCTGGCTCGTGTAGGAATTCTCGTTGTCATACCATGAAACAACCTGTACCTGATATAAATCATCACCAATCGGAGAAACCATGGTCTGGGTTGCATCAAATAAGGAACCGAAACGGATACCTACGATATCAGAAGAAACGATCTCATCCTCATTGTAACCAAAGGACTCGGTAGCAGCAGCCTTCATGGCAGCGTTGATCTCTTCCTTCGTTACATTCGCCTTCTTAACCACTGCAGTCAGAATCGTGGTGGAGCCGGTCGGAACCGGTACACGCTGTGCAGAACCGATCAGTTTGCCGTTTAACTCCGGAATAACAAGGCCGATTGCTTTTGCAGCACCGGTGGAGTTGGGAACGATATTTACAGCGCCAGCTCTTGCTCTTCTTAAATCGCCCTTTCTGTGCGGTCCGTCCAGGATCATCTGATCGCCTGTGTAAGCGTGGATGGTGGACATGATACCGGACTGGATCGGAGCATAATCATTTAATGCCTTTGCCATCGGAGCCAGGCAGTTTGTAGTACAGGAAGCTGCGGAAATGATCTTGTCCTCTGCCGTCAGGGTCTCATGGTTTACGTTAAATACGATAGTCGGAAGGTCATTTCCAGCCGGAGCAGAAATAACAACCTTCTTGGCACCGGCATCGATATGAGCCTGTGCTTTTGCTTTGGATGTATAGAATCCGGTGCACTCCAGAACTACGTCTACACCGATCTCTCCCCAAGGAAGCTCAGCAGCGTTTGCTTTTGCGTAAATTGTGATCTTTTTGCCGTCTACTACGATGTAATCCTCGCCAGCCTCTACGGTATGTCCCTCGTATCTGCCCTGTGCAGAATCATACTTTAAAAGATGGGCTAACATTGCCGGATTTGTAAGGTCGTTGATCGCCACTACTTCATAACCCTCAGCGCCGAACATCTGTCTGAATGCCAGACGACCAATACGGCCAAAACCATTGATTGCAACTTTTACTGCCATGATTTCATTCCTCCTAGTAATTTTTACCTTTATGATTGTTAAATAATAATCAACCTATAATTCATTGTAACCAATTCCGCCTAAAATAGCAAGGGTTTTTTTTAAATTTCCCAAATATCTTCGGCTTTTCTTTTCTTGCGGACTCTTTCGTTTTCAGATATAATAAAATCCATCTAAAAACAGCTTTTACCGGAGGCAGGCCATGAAACGAATCTCTCTCAAACATAAGCCGCCAAAAACGACGGTTCAGAAAAACCTTTACCGTTCTTTTCTCCTTCTTTCTGCCGTTCTCCTGCTCTGCTCTATGGGTACTACCCTTTATCTGGATATTACCAGGCAGAGAAAAGATATGGACCGTACGATCCGCGGTGCATCTGCGTATATCGCATCCATGCCACAGGTCCGTACCATGCTCCAAAATGGCTATCCCGATCCGGCTGTGACGAAAGATCTGGACTCTCTTTCCGAATACATTCCGGATATCAGCGTCATCGTCATCTGTAATACGGACGGCCTCCGCTTTTACCATACAGACCGGCATAAAACCGGCGAGTCATTCGTAGATGGCGATGAAACCGCTATCCTGCAGGGAAGTGCCCCCTACATCACTACTGGTTACGGCACCCATGGCATGCAGCGCAGGGCCTTTCATGCCATCCGGAATGAGCAGGATACCATCATCGGCTTTGTCATGGTCTCTCTTTTTACGGCCACCATCTCTGCCCGTCACCGGTATATCTTTCTTCTGAACGGCCTGATCTTTCTTATCATGATCCTGGTCAGCCTTTCACTGACACACACCATCCTGATCCGGCTGCGGCACACACTTCTCGGATTTGATCCGGAAGAATTGGTCCGGCTCTACACCCGACAGGATGAAGTCATAAACTCCATTGACGAAGGACTTATTGCCACAGATCAGGATGGAAAGATCCTGTTCGTCAACCAGAGGGCGGAATTTCTTTTTTCCTGCTCCTCTTCCATCATCGGCACATACCTAAAGGATCTGTACCCACAGACATCCATTGCCCGCATCCTGGCCACTGGAGAAGAGGTGCCCAAGAAAACCCACGTGGTAAATGGAAGAACGCTTTTGATCCGTGAGATCCCCATCCATGAAAGTGAACGGACTGCCATCCGCGGCATTTTGCTTCTTCTTTTTGACCGAACCGAAATCCTCTCTCTTTCCGATGAGTTGTCCGGAGCACAAAACATGCTGGATACCCTGCGGGCTTTTAACCACGAATTTTTAAATAAACTGCACATCATACTTGGTTACCTGCAGATCGGACAGATTCAGAAAGCCATGGAGTTTATCACCAACAGCAGCCTGGTTTCCAGCCAGTCCGTCCGTGAAACTGCCAATCGGATCCGCGTCCCCCAGCTCTGCGCCCTTATCATTGGTAAAATGATGCATGCTGCAGAACTGGGCATCCGGTTGGATCTTTCCCCCGGGAGCGGATGCCGGGAACAAGACTGGTTTCTTCCCACAGATGCCTGCGGAACCATTTTGGGAAATTTACTGGAAAATTCCATTGAAGAGCTTAGCCGAAGTGATGTCCCACAGGATGCGGTCCGGGAAATATCCCTTGGAATTTTCTGTGACCCCGGCTGCACCATACTTACCTGTGAAGACACCGGAGGCGGCATACCGCCGTCTCTGCTTCCGTCTGTTTTCGAAAAAGGTATATCCACCAAAGGCGAAAACCGGGGAACCGGCCTTTTTCTCATCCGCCAGCTGGCAGAACAGTATGGCGGCGATATTTCCATTGACAATGAACCCGGCGAGGGCGTCTGCTTTACCATCACCTTCCTGAAACCGGGCAGCAGAAAGGAGATATGATATGTTTCAGGTCATTATCATTGAAGACGATCCCATGGTCGCCTCCATCAACCGCCAATATGTAGAACTGACACCCTCGTTTCAGGTGTCCAGAGTCTTCAAAAACGGAGTACCTGCCTTGGACTACCTGAAAAAACACCCTGTGGATCTCATTATTCTGGATTACTATACCCCCTACATGAATGGGGGCGAATTCATTGACCGCCTGCGCTCTTCCGGTTTTTCCACTGCTGTCATTATGGTAACCTCCGCCAATGATGCGGACACTGTCCTAAAGCTTTTATCCCGCGGCGTCACGGATTACCTGGTAAAACCCTTTGAGTACAGCCGTTTTCAGGCCGCTCTGGAACGGTTTAAAAAACGTCAGCAGAGCCTGCATAAAACTGGAGACGGAATGGATCAAAATGCCATTGACCGCCTGATGGCCTCGCAGGAAACCTCATTGCCGCCAGCGCAACTTACAAAAGGGTTAAATGAAAACACCCTGCAGCTGATCCGCGACTTTCTCCGGAACAACCGGAAAAACGCCTGGTCCGGCGAGGAGATCGCCGAACAGATCCACCTCTCCCGTATCACAATCCGCCGGTACATGAATTTTATGGCAGAGACCGGGGAAATCGTCAATACCATTGACTACCAGACCGGCGGGCGTCCCTCCATCCGGTACCGCTATGTAAAATAATGTGATGTTATCTATGTACGTTAGTTACAAAAGGATGTTGTATACTTACGAAAATTGACGGAACACCCTCCGATTTTATACACTTATCCCAACGGAATACAAAAACCGTATAAAAGATTGGAGGGTACATCATTATGTTAGAGAGAATTCTCGGGTATTTCGGCACATTCACACCAGCGTCGGAAGGGACTGTCGCTTCTTTTCAGTTCGAATATCTGACCACACTGGGATTTGCGGCCATCGTCATTTTCCTGGGGCGCACGATCGTCGCCCACTCTGCACCGCTGCGCAAATATGCCATTCCGGCCCCCGTTGTGTCCGGAATCATTTTTTCCATTGGCGTTGCGATCCTGAAAAGTTCCGGCATAGTAGGTCTTTCCTTTGATGCTGCCGTCATGAAGGATCTCTGTCAGAACCTCTTTTTCCTCTGCGTCGGCTTTGGTTTTAGTTTTAAAATGCTGCGCCACGCAGGCGGAAAACTCTGTGTCTACATTGCCATTGCCGCCTGCCTGCTGATCACCATCCAGGATCTGGCCGGTTATTTTCTAGGCAACCTGATCGGACTGCACCCGCTTCTGGCACTCCAGTGCTCTTCCGCTTCCATGTCCGGCGGCGTAGGCACCGCCTCCGCATTTGGGCCTATTTTTGAAAAAATGGGAGCTCCCGATGCCACCACCATCGGTGTGGCCGCCGGAACCATGGGAAATATCATGGGATCCCTCATTGGCGGACCGGTAGCTGCTTTCCTGATCTCCCATTACAATCTGAAGTCAGACCCCAATGACCGTCCTGAAGCAGCAAAAAATGGCGAGGTTCCAGTTCTGAACAATAGCCGTATGATTTCCATGTTTGCCATGACGCTTCTGGTCGCTGCCCTTGGTATGCCGATCTACTGCCTTCTGGACAACATTCCAATGATCGAAATGCCAAAATTCATCGGCTGCCTCTTTGCCGGCGCCATCGCCCGAAATGTCATGGAGGCCCTTGATATCAAATTCTACGTTCCTGAAGTAGATGCCATTGAGCACATGTTCCTGGAGCTTTATCTTGCTCTCGTTCTGATGACCACGGATATCACAAAGCTGGCCCCCGTTGCCGGTCAGATGAGTATCATTCTCCTGATGCAGGCAATCCTGATGGCTCTGTTCGCCATTTTCATTTCCTTCAACATGTTTGGCCGGGATTATGGCGCCGCCGTCATGGCCGCTGGAAACTGCGGATGGGGATGTGGCTCTGGCCCCAACGCTGTAGCCAACGAAAAGGCTGTTATGGATGAGTATGGATGGCACAATGTTGCCTGGGTTCTCTACCCGTCCTTTGCCGTTATCATTGACGATATCTACAATCCTATTTTCCTTTCCATCTTCGGAAGCCTGATCGCCTGACCGCAAGCAATCCGGATATATCGCAGGCAAAGAGAGTCCCTGGGCAGCTGTCAACAGCAGCCGCCCAGGGACTCTCTGATTTTTTACACATTTCTGTCTGAATATGGTATAGTAAAAAGCAGAATCTCCACGACAAACGCATGAATGTGTTCCTCAACCACACCCTGTGCTAAGTTCAAAAA
>CALAAS010000005.1 GCA_937885015.1 uncultured Clostridium sp. | reverse complement strand
CGGTTAAAGTTGTTTTACCATGGTCTACGTGGCCGATGGTACCAATGTTACAATGCGCTTTGTTTCTCTCAAACTTTGCTTTTGCCATTTTATAGCGTCCTCCTTAATTTTACCCGTTTAGGTCTTTCAATTTATGCTAGGCTGTCTCTAATTATATTCGATAAGAGTCTGTTTTTCAAGCCTAATATTACTTTTCAGGGCAGTTTTAGCTGCCCGTGAAAAGTATTTTACCTGCAGTGTGAATTATTTCTCGCTCTTTCCAGCCAGAACTTTTTCCTGAACACTCTTCGGAACCTGCTCATACTTCTCGAAGAACATAGAGTAGTTACCGCGTCCCTGTGTTCTGGAACGAAGGTCTGTGGAGTAGCCGAACATCTCTGCCAGCGGAACGTAGGCTTTAACCAGTTTACCGCCGCCGATGTCCTCCATACCCTCGATACGTCCGCGACGGGAGTTGATATCTCCGATTACATCGCCCATGTATTCCTCCGGCATGGTTACATCTACCTTCATGATCGGCTCAAGAAGAATCGGATTGCCCTTCTTCATTGCATCCTTGAATGCCATGGAACCGGCAATGTGGAATGCCATCTCGGAAGAGTCGACCTCATGGTAAGAACCGTCAAATACATTTGCATGAACGCCCAGTACCGGGAATCCGCCAAGGATACCGGCCTTTGATGCCTCTTCGATACCTGCGCCGACTGCCGGGATGTACTCCTTCGGAATTGCACCGCCGACAACGCTGGACTCGAACTTGAAGGTCTCCTCGCCGTTGGGATCCATCGGCTCGAAGTGTACCTTACAGTGACCGTACTGACCACGTCCACCGGACTGTTTTGCATACTTGCTGTCTACGTCAACTGCCTTCGTGAAGGTCTCTTTGTAAGCAACCTGCGGTGCGCCGACGTTAGCCTCTACGTGGAACTCACGCAGCAGACGGTCTACGATAATCTCCAGATGCAGCTCGCCCATACCGGCGATAATCGTCTGGCCCGTTTCCTTGTTGGTGTAGGCACGGAAGGTCGGATCCTCCTCGGCCAGTTTTGCAAGAGCCTCGCCCATCTTGTCCTGGCCAGCTTTGGTCTTCGGCTCGATGGCGATATCGATAACCGGCTCCGGGAACTCCATGGACTCCAGGATAACTGGATTCTGCTCATCACAGATCGTATCACCTGTTACGGAGAACTTGAAACCGATGGCTGCTGCGATATCTCCGGAGTAAACCTTGTCAAGCTCTGCTCTCTTGTTGGCATGCATCTGAAGGATACGGCCAACACGCTCTTTCTTGCCCTTGGAGGCATTCAGAACGTAGGAACCGGCATTCATGGTACCGGAGTACACACGGAAGTAAGCCAGCTTACCAACGAACGGATCCGTCATGATCTTAAACACCAGAGCGGAGAACGGCTCTTCATCGGAAGAATGTCTCACGATTTCATTGCCATCCAGATCCGTTCCGCTGATCGGCGGAATATCCAGCGGAGAAGGCATAAACTCAATGATCGCATCCAGCAGCTTCTGTACGCCTTTATTTCTGTAAGCGGTACCGCAGCACACCGGAATCGCCTGGCATTCACAGGTAGCCTTTCTCAGAACTTTTTTCAGTTCTTCGTTGGAAGGAGTCTCACCTTCCAGATACTGCATCATCAGGTCATCATCCAGCTCGCAGATCTTCTCAACCAGCTCGGTGTGATACAGTTCTGCCTCATCCTGCATATCCTCGGGGATATCCGTAATGGTAATATCCTCGCCCTTTTCATCATTGTAAATATAAGCCTTCATCTCGAACAGGTCGATGATTCCTTTGAATTCATCTTCCTTGCCGATGGGAAGCTGTAAGCAGATGGCATTTTTGCCCAGTCTTGTCTTAATCTGGTCAACACATCCATAGAAGTTTGCACCCAGGATATCCATCTTATTGACGAATGCCATACGAGGAACGTTGTAGGTATCAGCCTGACGCCATACGTTCTCGGACTGCGGCTCTACGCCACCCTTAGCACAGAATACGCCGACAGCACCATCCAGTACACGCAGAGAACGCTCAACCTCAACCGTAAAGTCAACGTGTCCTGGAGTATCAATAATGTTGATACGGTGCTCCAGAGCGCCGGCCTTCGGCTTGCAGTTTTCCTGCAGAGTCCAGTGGCATGTGGTAGCTGCGGAAGTGATGGTAATACCTCTCTCCTGCTCCTGAGCCATCCAGTCCATGGTAGCAGTACCTTCGTGAGTATCACCGATTTTGTAGTTAACACCAGTGTAATACAGAATACGCTCTGTCGTCGTCGTCTTTCCGGCGTCGATATGAGCCATAATACCGATATTTCTGGTTCTCTCTAACGGATATTCTCTTCCTGCCAAAGCTTTTTCCTCCTATTAGAATCTGTAATGAGCAAATGCCTTGTTAGCCTCTGCCATCTTATGCATATCTTCTTTCTTCTTTACAGATGCGCCCGTATTGTTGGCAGCATCCAGAATTTCTTTTGCCAGTCTCTCCTCCTGAGTCTTCTCGCCTCTCTTACGGGAGTACAGAGTGATCCAGCGAAGTGCAAGAGCCTGTCTTCTCTCCGGCTTAACCTCGATCGGCACCTGATAGGTAGCACCACCGATACGTTTTGCCTTAACCTCCAGAACCGGCATAATGTTATTCATGGCTTCCTCAAATACCTCTACGGCATCCTTACCGGACTCCGCAGCGACACGTTCAAACGCGCCGTATACGATCTTCTGAGCAATGCCCTTTTTGCCGTCCAGCATAATGTTGTTGATTAATTTTGTAACAACCTTGTTGTTGTACAGCGGATCTGCTAATACGTCTCTTTTCTGAGTATGTCCTTTACGTGGCACGTTACTTCCCTCCTTAATATCTGCCCCGGCATATACCAGAGCCTTTCATTAGATCTTAGGTACTCGCGTTGGTTCGCGTTTCGTGCTCGGTTCTATGATTTCCTGCAACCCACAGGTTCAATATCAAAGTCCGGCACTTCCATTCCAAATCTAACAGAATGTTTACCTAATTATTACTTCTTATCTTTCGGTCTCTTAGCGCCGTATTTGGAACGGGCCTGCTTACGGTTTGCTACGCCGGCAGTATCAAGAGTACCTCTGATGATGTGATATCTCGTACCGGGTAAGTCTTTTACACGGCCGCCACGGATCAGAACAACGCTATGCTCCTGTAAGTTGTGTCCCTCGCCCGGGATGTAGCTGGTTACCTCGATTCCGTTGGAAAGACGAACTCTGGCGATCTTTCTGAGAGCAGAGTTAGGCTTTTTCGGCGTAGCAGTCTTAACAGCTGTACAAACGCCTCTCTTCTGCGGTGCAGAAACATTGATAGCTCTCTTCTGTAAAGAGTTGTATCCCTTCTGCAGAGCCGGAGCTGTGGATTTCTTCTCAGATGTCTGTCTTCCCTTTCTTACTAACTGGTTAAATGTAGGCATCCTTTTTCACCTCCTGTGATATTGTCTGTGGTTGCTTTTTAAACCTTTATTTTTACGCGCAAAAATCCTGTAGATTTTTACACGCCTACTTATTATATACAGTTTGTTCGGCAGTGTCAAGGCATAAAATGTAAATTTACAAAACCATTTTCAAAACATCTGGCCTTTGTTCTGCCTGGCTTTGCATTGCAAATTTTCCGATTCCGTTTTACAATTATACTATCTATTCAAGTTTGCGGTGGGATCACTTGTACCATAAAAAAGAAAGGAGATTTCGATTCACTATGAAGCTTGTAATAATAGAACCTCTCGGTGTGGACGCAGAGTGGTTTCTCTCACTCGCCAGGGAAAAATTGCCTGCTGACCTGGAAATTGTCTGCCATGACACCCGAACCACAGACCCCGGGGAACTGATCGCCAGGGGGCAGGACGCCGACATCATTGCGGTCTCCAATCTGCCTCTTCCTAAAGAGGTAATCCGTGGATGCAAAAAACTTAAAATGCTCTCGGTCGCTTTTACAGGAGTTGATCACATTGCTATGGACCAATGCCGCCAGCAAGGCGTCCTGGTCAGCAACTGTGCCGGATACTCCACTGCCGCTGTGGCAGACCTGGTCTTTGGCATGGTGATCTCCCTTTACCGAAGCCTGAACGCCTGCGATGCTGCAGTGCGAAATGAAAAAACAAAAGAAGGACTGATTGGCTTTGAACTGGAGGGAAAAACCTTTGGCGTCATCGGCACCGGTGCCATCGGAACCCGTGTCGCTTCCATTGCCCAGGCTTTCGGATGCAAGGTTCTGGCCTACAGCCGCACAGAAAAACAGCTGGATGGCGTATGCTACGTCTCGCTGGACAAGCTTTTATCTTCCAGCGATATTATATCACTTCACACTCCTTTAAATGAGGGTACCAGAGGACTGATTGGAGCAGAAGAGCTTTCAAAAATGAAAACCGGCTCCATTCTCATCAACACGTCCCGCGGCCCCGTGGTAGACAGTCAGGCACTGGCCGATGCGCTGAACAGCGGGCGGATCGCCGGAGCAGGAATCGATGTATTTGAAAATGAGCCTCCCATTGACTCCTCTCACCCGCTCCTGCAGGCAAAGCACGTCCTTGCCACTCCCCATGTTGCCTTTGCCACCAGAGAGGCGCTGCAAAAGCGTGCGGTTATTGTTCTTGACAATATTGCAGGTTGGATGAAACACCAACCGCAAAACATAATTAAATAGGTAGAATCTCCAAACTGAGGGTGTCGCAAAACCATCTGGTTCTGCGGCACCCTCATGCCCGTTTATTGCCAGCTTCATTCGTTTTCTCTTCCTATTTCTTCCTTCAGTCTCTGTATGCTTTCTGCATCTCCAAACCCGGTCTCAATCACTTTCTGCGCCCCTGCCAACATCAGAAGTTCCTTTGCATCGGCAAGCCGCTGAGGATCCTGGCACAAATCTGTTTTTGTGATGACGCCGATCACTTCTTTCCCGCAGAACATAGAATTCATTCTCGGAGAAAAGGCGCTCTGTTCATCCACAGCAGAGAGCAGAAGCAAAATCACATCCGCCTCCACCGCTGATACAATCAGTGCGCTGTAAAACTGTTTCTGCTCCAGATATTCTCCTGGAGTATCCAGGATCCCATCGCCGGCCAGCTGGATGGACTGGGTCTTCTGATAATGCACCTCATCTCCCATAAGCCGCTGGCTCAGCGTAGTTTTCCCGCAGCCGCTTTTTCCAATCATCATAATCGTTTTCATGACTCAGGACCTCGTTATTTCTGTCAGTGTAAACTGCAGCACATCGCCCAGAACACGCAAAACATCCTTAAGTCCCGCCTCCACCGCCGATACATCGCCGCAGATAACCAGGGATCCGGAAAACCGATCCACAAACACGATTTCAATTTCCGCCGCTTTTCTCGCCACGTCAGCTCCGATGATAGCTGCCTCACTGGGAGTGATAGTCAAAATTCCCAGAGCGCCTCGGGTTTTGCTGACCACGCCCAGTTTTTTATACAGATCTTCATCCGGGTTGGCAATCAGATGAGCCATGGTTACCTGCTTTCCTGGAACAAATTCCTGTATGATTCTCTGCTTTGTGTCAAATGGACTTTTCTCCTGCATGCTATCCCTCTCTATATCAGCTCTTCAAAAATTTCACGACGAGGACTGGGAATTACGGTACTCCCAAATGCCAGTCCCTTCCGGCTGCCAAGCTCCATCCCGCTCTCCACAGACTCCGAAACTGCAGACACATCTCCCGTCAGAATTACCACGGATTTTCCGCCGATTCCAATTCCCAGGCGAATGTCCATCAATGTCACCTCTGCCGCTTTTGCCGCAGCATCCGCCGCGTAAATGGCAGCTGTAATGCTGTAAAATTCCATAACCCCCACCGCATTAAGCTGCCCCGGTTCCGATGTCAGCTGCAGAGCGCGTATAACCTGGGGATGAACTCTCGCAATCACAACTGAATCAATGAGAAATTCCTCTAAAACAGCCGCCCCGGTATCGACAGAAGACTGAACCGCTGCCACATCACCATAAAACAGGATCGTATATTTCCCCGGGCATACCATTTTAGCATATAAAAGCGTGACTTCCGCCGCTTTCAACGCTGCATCCGCCGCCTCAATTCCCCGCGCAATGCTTCCGCTCTCTAAAATTCCGATCGACTCCATCTTTCTGCCTCCTTATGCCCGGATTTCCATATATGTTTCCCGTACTGATACCACGCCGCTTATGGAGGCGTGTAAATTACTGCCCAGCTTTCCCTCCGGACACTCTGCAATCCGTTCTCCCCTTTTTACCCAGGCTCCATCGCCAGCCACCGGGATGGATGGGGCACCGATCCCCTGGCGCAATTCCAGACGAACAAAGGTTACTTCTCCGTCATTCAGTTCCCGGTATGTATCTGTTTTCTGTTTTACGTAGGCCCCTACACCTGCCCTGGCTGCCGCCCGGCCTGTCGGGATTTTCCTTCCCGCTCTCTCCCTCTGAACCAGTAATCCCTCTTTTTGACCCTGCCAGCGAATTCCCGCCTCAGAAAGCTCCTTTTTTATCAAACCGTTAATCCGTCTGGGCTGCAGACCCATGGGACACGCAAAAACCTCACATACACCACACTCGCAGCACAGCGCCGCATTTCGGATGTCCGCATCCTCCAGAAGGTCTCCGATTTCTCTTCCCGAAGAAAATTTCCGCATAATCTGATGGGGCCGCAACGGATGGCCCAGCAAAGCGCGCGGGCATAAATCCGAACAGTAGCGACACTGAATACAGGCTGATTTAGCCAGATTCATCATATGAGCCACCGAAGCCCTGGCCCTCCTGGCCACAGCACTGTCTGCCGGAAGAACCAGAAGGCCAGACATGGTCTTCGTTACCCACGCATGGTTCTCATCCTCCAGCACTTTCCCCATCATCGGGCCGCCATTTACCAGGATATAATCTGAAATCAACGGACCGCCAGCCAGTTTCAGCACTTCAGAAACTGGTGTTCCCAGCGGAACCCGCACCACAACCGGTTCTTTTACTGCCCCGGTTACAGTCAAATACTTATCGGTAAAGGGATTTCCCTGCATCGCATCCGCAATCCCAAGAAGCGTAGCCACATTAGTAACAGCGCAGCCCACATCCAGAGGGATAGACGCAGGCGGAACAATTCGCCCCGTTACCTCATACACCAATGTCTGCTCATCACCGGCCGGAAAAAAGCTGTCAAGAAGACATAATGTTACTGCCCCGCCGCTTTCCCGTACAGCCTCTTCCAATGCTTCCTTTTCAGCCAGATACGTCTTTTTCAGCGCAAAAATACACTGCTTTGCCCCAGCTTCTATCCGCAGCTTTTCTGCTGTCTTTACGAGTCTCCCGGCAAAATGGCGCATCAAATACTGATCCGTCTGCAAAAGAGGTTCACACTCCGCTCCATTTATAATGACTGTATCTATTTTTCCGCCGCTGTATTTTACATGAGTGGGAAAGCCGGCCCCGCCGCATCCTACCAGACCGGCTTCATACATTACCTCTTTCATCTGCATCCTTCATCACCCTTTTTTTCCATCCACTTCCATAGAATCAATGATTCCAACAATGGTACTGTCAACAGGAACCTCATCGGATCCCAGCGCTCTACGGGCCGTGCTTCCATTTACAATCAGAACCTGCTCCCCGATTCCTGCTCCCACCGAGTCAGCCGCCACAAAAACGGCTCCTCGCTTTACGTCTGTCATTTCCTCCTTGACAATCATAAGCTTGTGTCCGTTCAAAGCCTCTTCTTTCTTGGTTGCCCATACATGGCCAATTACTCTTCCGATCAGCATTTATCTACCTCCCGCTCCGGAAAACCACTTCTATTCCAGCATGCCTCAATACATCCTGGGCAGATGGAGTTACAATGGTTCCCGATTTCAGGCAAAGACAGGTTCCCTTACGCCCGGCAACTCCTCTGGCCTGGCTTTCCGTTATGAGACCGCCATCCCATAACATTTCTCCATCCTCTCTGTCTCGCTCCTGACTTACATGCCCCATGCTGGCACTGTGACTGCATTTTTCATCTTTTTGCCGGATCTTTTCCAGAAAAGCTTCTGCATTTTTCGGCAGCATACAGGCATTTGCCTCATCAAAGTCAATATGCATCGCCAGCGCCGCCGTATCGCTGACCCGACATATCACATCCTCCAGCGTCAGTTTTCTTTCCTGTCCCAGAGTTACCCGCACCTTGTCTCCGTCCTTAATTCCGGCTTTTTCAGCCTCTTCCGGCCGCATATGTACATGAGATCTGGCAATAATCACACTTCCTCTGGCCTCAAAAAAACCATTGGGTCCCAGAAGATACACATCCCCAGCATCTGAAAGATCTCCGGACAGGCGTACCGGCGCTTTTATCCCCAGATTCCGGCAATCTGTCGCAGATAATTCCACCTGCACAGCAGACCTCTCCGGCCCCAGAACAGCCACCTGCTCCAGAACCCCTTTCGATGTAACAAGCGTCAAACGTTCTTCACTTAAAAACTGTCCTGGCTGTGATAAATTCTTTTTCGGCGTAAGCTTTTTCCCCGCCCCAAACAGTGCGGTTATCGCCTCTTTGGTCAGATGCACATGTCTGGCAGAAACCTCTACCGGAACCGAAAACGGCGTTTGTTCCATCCACGCCCCGCTTTCAGCTTTTTGACATTCCGCAACCACACGGGCGATTATCTCTTCCATTCTCTGCCTGTCCATTTTCTATGCACCCCCTGTTTTATCGTAATACCCCGCCAGAACACGGCAAAATACAATGTAAACACCACTGCTCATACGGTTCATAGCTTCTATGATTCCAAACGGATCCTCACAGCCGAACGCCTGAACTGCAAATAGCTCAGCTTCCCGAACCTCCGTCCGCAGAAGGTTCAGTTCCAGAGCCGTACGCCCCATGGTATGCACCGGAATTGGATGATCAAATCCAAACTCCCTTCGAACATGATGGGAGATTTCCCGGACAGTCTTGCTGTCCATACCAAACAATCTCCATTCTCCCAGAAACGTTTCTTTTACCTCGGCTCCCAGGATCTCCTGCACGTATGTCAAAAGGTCTCCCAGGTCCCGACACAGTCCTTCCCGCTCTGTTTCCGCCTGCAACAGAAGAATGCGCGCCTGAAGGCCATCCAGTTTCCCCCGGAAGGCAATTCTGGGATGGCTTTTGGACACCAGCCGGTTTCCGCGCAAATGGGTCATATGCTCTGGCTTTTCTGCATATGTCTTCCCCGTTTCCGCATCCACATATTTTCCCGGAACAGATGAACTCTGTTCATCCCGGGACATGGACTGAAACGGACTTGCATCCCATAAAAGACGAATCCCCCTGTCCCGCAGATATTCCCGGGCCAGGGGCGTCACAAACGCCCCCTCCGGAACATGGAATTCCATTTTTTCCAGCCGCTTTGCCCGCAGATCCGCTTCGGTTATAACAATCATAAAAAATTATTTTCCTTCTGCGGACGGAATGGACGGAAGGATCATCTCAACCTCGCCATGGGGACGCGGAATCACATGTACAGATACCAGTTCTCCCACCTTTGCCGCTGCGGCAGCGCCGGCATCCGTAGCCGCTTTCACTGCCCCCACATCGCCGCGAACCATAACGGTAACCAGGCCGCCTCCGACATGCTCTTTTCCAATCAGCGTTACATTTGCTGCCTTTACCATGGCATCCGCCGCCTCAATTGATCCTACCAGTCCCTTTGTTTCAATCATTCCCAGTGCCTGTAATGCTCCCATCTCGTTTCTCCTTTTCTCTTTTTTCAATTATTTTTATGTTATAGTTTCTTTGCCTGCTTTACCGGACTCCCCGGGTTTTCAGGCGCTCCAGAACTGCCCGCGTAATCGCCTCCACATCCTGTTTGGAAAATTCCATTTCGCTCTTCGCTGTGGCGGTTTTTCTGACACACTCTGTCTCCGGCTCTTCTGGCCGCAAATCCTCCAGCTCTAAAAGTCCATATGCAACCCGCCGGATATTGATCAGATGCATCGGTGTAATATTATCCGAAGTAGCACTTCCTCCCACTGCGCCGCACCCAAGCGTCAGGGCCGGAGCGAGTCCTGTCGTGGCTCCTACGCCCCCCAGGGCCCCGGGTGTATTAACCAGAATCCTGGAAACCGGCTTTTTCAGCGCAAACTCCCGCACCACAGCCTCATTGCGGGTGTGAAGTGTCATCGTATGTCCTGCTCCTTCATTTTTTAAAATCCGGATACAAAGCTCACAGGCATCCTCCCAGCCATCTGCCACATAATACCCCAAAACCGGACAAAGCTTTTCGCGTGAGTAGGGATTTTTTCTCCCGACCTTCTGCGGATCCTGGCGTGAAATTAGCACCCTGGTTCCTTCCGGAATCTTAAGTCCCGCCATCTCACCAATCCGAAGTGCCGTTTTCCCGACAATCTGAGGATTCATCGTTCCATTGGCCCGCAGAAGAAATGCTCCCAGACGGTCGGATTCTTCCGGGGACAGAAAATATCCGCCCTGACGTTCCAATTCTTCCTCTACCTGGCCGGCAATACAAGCCTCCGTGACAATTGACTGCTCTGACGCACAGATCGTACCGTTATCAAAGGTTTTCGACGCTATGATCCGCTTTATCGCCAGCCGGATATCTGCCGTATGTTCGATATAGGAAGGCCCATTTCCGGGGCCCACTCCCAAGGCCGGATTCCCGGAAGAATAGGCTGCATGAACCATCGCCTCTCCTCCTGTTGCCAAAATCATTCCCACATCCGGATGCTTCAAAAGAGTCTCTGTCGCCTGCGGCGTTGCCAGAGAAATACATTCGATCGTCCCCTCCGGCGCTCCTGCCCGCTCTGCTGCCTCCCTGATAATCTGACAGGTTTTCTCAATACATCCCCTGGCGCCCGGGTGAGGACTTATAACAATGGCGTTTCCTGCCTTTATGGAAATAAGGCTTTTATACATGACGGTTGACGTTGGGTTGGTGGATGGAATCAGCGCTGCCACGACACCAACTGGCACACCAATCTCCCATATCTTCTTCTCCGTATCTTCCCGCAGAATCCCCACCGTTTTCATATTCTTAATCGATTCCCAGGTAATCTGACTGCCCAGCTGGTTTTTCAGCACCTTATCCTCCGCGCATCCAAACCCGGTTTCCCTGGCAGCCATTTCCGCCAGTTCCCTGGCATTTTTCATGCAGGATTTTGTAATCTCCTCACAGATTGTATCCAGCTGCTCCTGAGACAACAGCGCCAGCTGTTCCTGGGCCTTTTTTGCCCGGCAGATCCGGTCTCTCACTTCCTGAATGGACTGCAAATCCAGATCCAAACCCACGTGTACCACATCCTTTCTTCTTCCAAATATTCCTCCCAAGTTTCTCTCTAAAATGCCACAGGCTCTCCCGCCACCTGGCAGACACAGGCCGCAAACGCTTCGCAGGCCGCCTGACAGGCCGCCTGTGTACCTGTCAAAAGTCCTCCTGCAAAATTTGTTTCCGTAGGCGGCCCATAATATGTACAAAGGCGCACATCCGCAGCCTTCAATGCTGCATCCAGGCCAACGGTGGCCTCCAAAGGAGGCGCGATCAGATAGGCCAGCGCTTCCCCCGGCGCAATCCCCGCCTGCGCAGACAGATAAGAACCTGTCCGAGAAATACAGTGCGCATAGTACACAATTGTTTCATCCTCGTTTGCCGTATAAAAGTGAGCTTCCTGCTCAATCAGAGAAAACGCTGCCTCCAGTCCGCTTTTAACGGATTCCGGATCCTTTCCTGATAAAATTCCGATAAATTCTCCAGCCAATGCCGTACTGGCATTTCCGGCTCCGGCATACATGCTCCTTGCATAGGCTACAGATACATCTGCTTTTTTCGTCGCTTCGTCCAAAGCCGTATACGATACGTCATCGCAATCGGTCGTAAAAATCCCAAGACTCTTTTCCTCCGGTCCAAGAGAAAACTGTTCCAGCAATGCAGGAGAGGCATTGGGCAGGATCCTGGCACTTAAAATATTCGTATGCAGCTTTCTTCCCAGCACCACATCGCCCCCTATTTCTTTAAATCTACACCACTGGCCTTCTGCTCCAGAATCAAAGAAATTAAATCTACCAGATATGCTCCTGCCTCCACAGCAGCCACCCCATCTCGATGAATATTCGAGACAACGGTTCTTCGTGCCTCCGGCATTCCCACTTTTGCTCCATAAGCAAGATACGCACTCATGCTTTCACCGGTTGCCAGTCCCGGTCTTTCTCCTATGAGCGAGCAGACCACCTTTGCTCCTGTCAGCTCTGCGATCCGATCCTGAGCGGCAACTCTCCCATAACGGACAAAAACAGGCGTTCCAAGGCGAATTCCCTTTTCCCGAAGTCCTTCCTCCAGCACGGGAACAATTCGTTCCGCATTCGCTTCCACCGCCATGGAAGACAAACCGTCGCTGATAA
>CALAAS010000004.1 GCA_937885015.1 uncultured Clostridium sp. | reverse complement strand
GGCGTGTTCGGGACTTGCACCCGTTAGAGCGCGCCCATGGCGCGCAAACCAAAAATAAGGCGCCGCAATCCTGCGGCGCCCTCGCGTTTCCCGGCCTTTTGTTTCCTGTTTCCTCAAGCCGGACATTTTCCAAAAATCATATATTTATATCGCTCCAGCGCCGTCAAAAGAAGGCCGCCCAGCACTCCGATTGCCAGAACCTCTCCAATTCCCACCGTTACCATGGCCACCGGGATTAAATCCGGAGAACCATAGGCAAAGCGCAATACCCAGGGAATAATGACCGTATTGGACAAGATCGGCGGAACACAGACCAGCCAGCGGTTTCCGCGGAATGCATAAGATCCCACCGCGCCAATCAACGTTGCCAGACTTCCAAATACCACATCCAGACCGGCTGCTCCGCAAAGCAGGTTTGACAGCAGGCATCCCACGAAAACACCAGGAACCGCAGCCGGGGTAAAATACGGAAGAACACAGAGTGCCTCCGAAATCCGAAACTGAACCGGCCCAAAGGAAATGGGCTGTGCCGCCATGGTCAGCGCCACATAAATAGCCGCAATTACCGCGCCATACGCCAAAAAATACGTGTTTTTGTTTGATTCTCTCATATTCTGTTTTCTCCTTTAGTTTTGTTTTACGTGTGGAAGGTCTCGAACACACGATTCATTTAACGCCGGGAATCGGCGGAAAGTCCGAAAAGACCTTATTTTTATGGACTTTGCAACGTGCTTGAGTATAGCACAAATTATTCACCGTGACAAGAAATTTCTCCCGTTTCCCGCATTCTGCGCAGATCCAGAATTCTCTGGTTCCGGCTTCCTCGGAACTGAAGAGTCAGGTCTTTTTCCGCCTCGATGAATTCGCCATCCACCAGTACATCAATACAGGACAGCATCGTATTTGTTACCCCGGTATAAACCCGACCGCCCGGGATCAGATCCCGATCCAAAAGATAACCTGTATAACACCAGATATCCTTTTGTGGAAACGTCTCCCGCAGGCGGGTCAGAAGGCCAGCCAGAACTGGCTGATTTTCCGGTTCAAAAGGTTCTCCTCCCAACAGGGTAAAACCCTGCACATAGTCTGGCTGCAATGCCTGAAATATCTCCTGCTCGATCTGTTCCGTATAGGGCGCTCCAAACTGAAAATCCCAGGTTTCTGCGTTAAAACAACCTTTACAGTGATGACGGCAGCCGGATACAAAGAGACTGACGCGAACGCCAGGTCCATTGGCGATATCACATTTTTTTATTGTCGCATAATTCATAGTACTCTCCATTCCGCGGTACTTTTAAGTCTTTCCGGACTGCCGCTGCGCTCCCTGAATATCGCGATGTAAAGCTTTTACAGATGCAGCACCCGGTCACGGATCTCCTGGGTTCGGCCCTGATTCCAGAACTGAGTTCCAATGTAACCACAGGTCCGTCTGGCCACAAATAATTTATTCTGATCCCGGTTTCCGCAGTTGGGGCATTCCCACACCAGCTTTCCGGATTCCTCTTCCCGTATCTTGATCTCGCCGTCATAACCGCAGCACTCGCAGTAATCACTCTTCGTATTCAGTTCCGCATACATAATATTGTTATAAATAAACTGCATCACGGAAAGCACCGCCGGGATATTGGACTGCATGTTTGGCACCTCAATATAACTGATCGCACCGCCGGGAGACAATTTCTGGAAATCCGCCTCAAATTTCAGCTTGCTGAAGGCATCTATTTCCTCTGACACATGTACGTGGTAGCTGTTGGTAATATAATTCTTATCCGTAACCCCGGGAATGATGCCAAACCGCTTCTGCAGACATTTTGCAAATTTGTACGTGGTGGACTCCATGGGTGTCCCATACACCGAATAACTGATATGCTCTGCCTCTTTCCACTCTCTGCATTTATCGTTCAGGCGCTGCATAACCTTCAGGGCAAAGGGTTTCGCCTCCGGATCTGTGTGGGATTTCCCCAGCATCCGCATACACATCTCATAAAGTCCCGCATATCCAAGAGAGATGGTGGAATATCCGTTATATAAAAGTTTATCAATCGTCTCTCCCTTTTTCAAACGGGCCAGCGCGCCGTTCTGCCAGAGAATCGGCGCCACATCGGAAATGGTTCCAAGAAGGCGCTCATGACGGCAGCGCAGTGCCCGATGACACAGCTCCAGACGTTCATCCAGAATCTCCCAGAATCGGTCCATGTCGCCCTCCGAAGAACAGGCCACATCCACCAGATTGATTGTTACAACCCCCTGATTAAAGCGTCCATAAAACTTATGTTTCCCATTGGGAAGCTTTTCCGATTCTTCCACGGTCAGGAAAGAGCGGCATCCCATACAAGGATATACTTCTCCATTTTTCAGTTCTTTCATGATTTTCGCAGAAATATAATCCGGAACCAGGCGCTTGGCGGTACACTTTGCCGCAAGCACTGTCAGATCCCAATACTTGGACCCCTCCGTGATATTATCTTCATCCAGCACGTAAATCAGCTTGGGGAATGCCGGTGTGATCCAGACACCTTTCTCATTTTTCACTCCCTGCATCCGCTGAATCAGCACTTCTTCTATAATCATGGCCAGATCATCTCTCGTCCGCCCCTCTTCCACCTCGTCCAGATACATAAATACCGTTACAAAGGGCGCTTGGCCGTTGCAGGTCATCAACGTAATCAGCTGATACTGGATGGTCTGGATTCCGCTCTTAATCTCTTCCCTCAGACGGCGCTCCGTCACTCTGGTAATGATCTCCTCATCCAGGCTCTCTCCGCATTCGCGGCGCTCCTCGGTCACATTTTTCCGGATTTTCTGGCGACTGATATCCACAAAAGGAGCCAGATGCGCCAATGTAAAGGACTGTCCGCCATACTGATTGCTGGCTACCTGCGCCACAATCTGCGTCGTCACATTACAGGCCGTAAAAAAGCTGTGGGGCTTTTCAATCATCGTCTCACTGATTACCGTTCCATTCTGCAGCATATCCTCCAGGTTAATCAGATCACAGTTGTGCTCCTTCTGGGCAAAATAATCTGAATCATGGAAATGAATGATGCCCTCTTCATGAGCCCGTACAATTTCCTCCGGAAGCAGCACGCGCCGGGACAGATCCTTGCTGACCTCTCCGGCCATATAATCACGCTGAGTAGAATTGATAATCGGGTTTTTATTGGAATTTTCCTGGTTTACCTCTTCGTTAATATGTTCCAGAAGCGCCAGAATCCCATTGTCCGTGGTGTTGGACTTGCGCTTTAATTCTCTCTTGTAGCGATACCGGACATACTTCTGGGCCACCTCGTACCCACGCATCTCCATGATGCTGGTCTCCACCATGTCCTGAATATCCTCCACGTTGACCGCATGGGTCATCTCCTGTACCCGGGCCGCAATTGTGTCCGCAATCGCCTGAATCTGATATGGATTCATCTGATGAATCCGCTCTACACCATCATTCGCCTTCGTAATTGCATTAACAATCTTACTCTGGTCAAAATGTACTTCTTCTCCGTTTCGTTTTATTACATTTGTCGTAACTTCCATCCCATTCCCTCTCTTTATTCCCCATTTGGCAAAAAAAAGCGCCATATTGCAAATATTCTTTCAAAACCAACATTTGTACCAAATATTGATTTCTCGTTTTTTATGACACAATATATAGTATTTTCTTGTGACGCTTATAAGCATACACCAAAGCGCCATAAAAAGAAAGAGGATTCTTTTATTTTTTTTCGCAAAACTTCCTTTTTCATAAAAATCGGTATTCTGCACAAAAATGCCGCCAAAAAATCTCACTGTTATTTCACATAAAAAGAAACCAGCAAAAAAATAGAATTGACAATATGATTTTCCCGTTATATAGTAGGTATAATATTGTTATTTTTCATGAAAAATAACGTTTTTAAGGAGGATGTTTTATGAAAAAAGTAGTATCACTGTTAACTGCCCTTCTGGCAGCGGCTGCTCTTACTGCCTGCAGCAGCCAGGCCGCCAGCCAGACTTCTGCAGAGGCTGACGTCTCCCAATCGGCCCCCCTTTCGGACAGCGCAGCCGATGGAGCCACCGATGCCCAAACCGACGAAACAGAGACTGCCTCTGAAACGATTTCTCTGGAAGGCCACACCCTTAATATTTTCTGCGGAGCCGGCATGACAAAGCCGTTCCAGAAAATCGCCGATGCCTTTGAGGAAGAAACCGGATGTGAGATGGCCATTACCTTCGCCAATGCCGGCCAGATTCAGACCCAGATCAACACCGCCCAGGAAGGCGATCTTTTCATCGCCGGATCTGAAGATGAATTGAAACCGGTTCAGGAAATGGTGTCTGAATCCACGCCCCTGGTAAAGCACATCCCGGTTCTGGCCGTCCAGGCTAGAAATCCAAAAGGAATTACCGGCCTGGCCGATTTGGCCGATCCCGGCCTCCGCGTTGTTCTCGGCGATTCCAAGGCAACGCCCATCGGTAAAATCGCAGACAAAGCTCTCAGCGATGCAGGACTCAACAACGTTAATGTCGTTGCGCGTACCACTACGGCTCCCGCTATTTTTACCGCATTGCAGCAGGACGAGTGCGACGCTGCTATCGTGTGGAAAGAGAATGTAGGCGAAGGGACGGAAGTCGTGGCTACTCCCGACATGGAACCCTATGAAAAGACGATCCCGGCCGCCTCTCTGACCTGCTCGGCAGATCCGGAGGCCCTGGAGGAATTCCTGGCCTTTTTAAATGGAGACACAGCAAAAGAAATCTGGACAAAGGCAGGATATGTCATCCTGAACTGATATTTCTAAAGAGATTATGAAGCACAGATTGAAACAAACAGGCAGTCCCTTTGACTGGACTGCGATCGGCATTACGCTGCTGGTGGCTCTGTTTTTCGCCGCCGCTATTTCTTCCGTTTTACTCGGAGGCATTCCGTATCTTGCGGATGCCCTCCGTTTTCCGGAGATTCAGCATGCGATCCGCCTGAGTCTTCTGACTTCTCTGGCCTCTACTTCCGCCTGCATGCTCCTTGCCATGCCCTGCGCCTATGCGCTGGCACGCCTGAGAATCCCTGGGCAGCGGTTCCTACAGGTTCTCATCGAACTCCCGCTGTCTCTCCCCTACCTGGTACTGGGACTCTGCCTTCTGATCGTCTTTTCCTCGCCAGTCGGCAAAGCGCTGCGGACTGCCGGATTTCCGGTGGTATTCCACCAAAACGGCATTGTTCTGGCACAACTTTTTGTAAATCTGCCCTTTGCCATCCGTCTGCTCCGCACCGAGCTGGAATCCTTTGACCCACGGCTGGAATTTGTTGCCGGAACTCTGGGCGCCTCGCGATGGATGCGGTTTCGCACCATTCTGCTCCCCCAGTGCCGCATTGCTCTTATGACCTGCGCCATTCTGACCTGGTCCCGGGCCATGGGCGAATTTGGCGCAACCCTGATGCTGGTAGGCGTCACACGGATGAAAACAGAAACGCTGCCCGGCAGTATTTATCTCTCCATCTCCACCGGAGAAAATGGAATGGCCATGGCGGCTGCCATTATCATGCTGGTAATCTCCAGTATGGCGCTGGCTGCCTCCAGCCTGATTTCCGCACGCTTTAAAACAGACCGGCGCTGATGGGCAAACCGGCCTTTGAGAAAAAACTTTATGTTCCCGGAGGTATTCCAATATGAAATCATGTTCCGAACATCCCGTTATTTCTGTGCAGGACTATTCCCTGACCCGCGGGAGCTTCCGATTGGACTCCATAAACCTGCAGGTTTACCCGGGAGAAATTTTCGCTCTCCTCGGAAAAACCGGAAGCGGAAAAACCCTGCTCCTGGAATCCATCGCCGGTTATTATCCCGGAGACAGAGGCCAAATTCTCCTGCGGGGCGATCCGGTCTGTTCTATCCCTCTGACAAAACGCCGCATTGCCTTTGTATATCAGGATTATGGCCTGTTCCCGTTTCTGAATGTCGCGGAAAATATCGGCTACGGACTCCGAATGAGAAGACTTCCAAAAGAAGAACGCCGCCAAACTGTCCTGGAAATGGCGTCTCTCATGGGAATCAGCTCCATCCTGAATCAATACCCCACGGTTCTTAGCGGCGGCGAAAAACAGAGAACAGCGCTGGCAAGAGCTCTGATTTTAAACCCGGATCTCCTGATCCTTGACGAACCATTCGCCGCCATGGATCCTATGACCAAACACACCCTGTACAGCCTGCTCCAGAGAATCCACCATCGCTTCTCCTGTGCAATCCTGTTTGTCACCCATGATTTTCATGAAGCCCACCTTCTGGCAGACCGAATCGGCATCATGACCCATGGGCGACTGCAGGAAATTCGAACGCCAGATACCCTGTTCGCCCCCGGGCCAGATGAAGAAATGAACCGTTTTCTGGGCATTCCGGGTACAAGGACCTCAGCTGCCGAAATCCCATTTGCGGGAGTCCTGCCCCAGGAAACTCCTGTTTTTTCACATTAACGCTCATATTCACTCAAGGAGGAATTGAAAACCATGACAGAGAAATGTGCTGCTATTTACAGGCAGATAAAAGAAAAATTTCAGGCTGTTTTAGAGAAATATAACATTGATAAAAATGAAGTATCCATCATCAGCTGCGCTCTGAGTCCAGAGGAGGCCATCGGCATCACAGAGCGGAAGGACTATCCGATCCTTACGGGAAAAGATGTCATGCTTCAGGCCAGCTACCAGGGCAGCTTTGGACAGGCCTTTACCGATGCGCCAGCATCCTGCTCCATGACCCTGAACGCCATTCTGGATATGGATATTCTGGAAGACGCTCATGCCCGGGGACTTTTTTTTGCCACTGTCAACGCCGTGATGCGCCATCTCGGACTTATCGAGGGAACCGTACACTGCAAAGGGGAAGAACCTCCTCAGTGTGCGCTTCGAATGCTGGAGACTCTGCGAAATCAGTGGGCAGGAAAGAAATTGGCCCTGATCGGATATCAGCCATCTCTGTTTCAGGCCCTCTCCGGCTCCTTCGACCTGCGCGTTCTGGATCTGAATCCCGAAAACGTAGGACAGGAACGATTCGGCCATCTGGTAGAACACGGCCTGAACGCCTATGATGACGCAGTACTTCACTGGGCAGATCTGGTACTCTGCACCAGCAGCACCTTCTGTAATGCCACCGTTGACCGATATGTGGACATCGGAAAACCCGTCATCTTTTTCGGCATCTCCGGAGCCGGTGCCTGCCACCTTCTGGGTCTTTCCCGCATGTGCCCTCTGGGGCGCTAATCCCATATGCTGGATTCTTCCGGGTAAAGTGCCACCCCCCTGACACTCTGTCCGGGTTTTTGTTTAAAGGCCGCGCCAAATCGACGCGGCCTTAACATTTGCAAAAAACTCTCAGCAGCTGCAGCTTCCGCAGAAAGCCGTTTCTCCCTGCTCGAGCCTTCGCCGTATTTCCATGGAAGACGGGGTTTTCCCCAATCCTCCCAGACTGCAGCACAGTTCCTGGGGAAGTTTCATCCCAATCTCATGCATGGCGTCAATGGTTTCATCCAAAGGGATTACCTTGTCAAAGCCTGCCATAGCCATGGTCGCGCTGGCAAGGGCACTCATCCCGGCTGTAATATTCTTATTCAGACACGGCACCTCCACCCGGTTTGCCACCGGATCACAAACCAGTCCGGTCAGGCTCTGGAGAGCCATGGATGCCGCATCCAGGCATTCCTCCGCCGAAGCTCCCATCATCTGGGCTGCTCCGGCAGCCGCCATGCCGGCTGCCGCGCCGCACTCCATCTGGCAGCCGCCTACTTCGGCGGCAAACGTAGCGCGTTCCGTAAAGAATACGCCCACCAGTCCCGCAGCCAGAAGTCCCTTTACCACTGCCTCTTCCGGAAGTCCCAGCGTCTCCTGGACTGCCAGCAAAGTTCCCGGAAGACAGCCGCAGGAGCCGGCCGTCGGTGCCGCCACAATAACCTCCATAGCGCTTTTAGCCTCCATCAGAGCCGTGATATTTTTAATAGTCCGGTTCATCAGCTCGCAGGGAAAAAGCCTGGCATTTCGCTCTTCTATCTGTTTTGCCTGGGCCTGCAAAATCCGGTCTGCATAATCTGTCCCCGCAAGGCCAATCTTTACAGCGTTTTTCATAATCTGTGCCAAATCTGCCATTCGACCGAAAATCCGATCTCCGGTATCCGTTCCCCTGGCGCTCTCATATTCCAGAGCCAGCTCCCACAGCTCCATACCTCTGTCTTTATTATAGGCCAGCAGCTCCGAAGCGCTTAAAAACGGTACCTGACAGAAAGCTCTGGAGCGCGTTGGTAATACCGGCGAAAATCGATACATCTTCCGGATTTTCCAGCGGTCTTTTAAGGCCGCCTCTTCCTCCGCCGCAAGGGCACGGGAAGTACGGATGTCCATGCAGGCCATCGGCTCCACAGAAAAGGCCGACGCAAAGGATTCCTGGGAAATGCCGGACACAGAAACCGACTCAAAGGCAGGAAGCAGTTCCCGCAGCGCCCGCTCCAATGCCGCTTTCTCGAATCCCTCTCCCTCCACAAAACAGCAAGTCTCAAAATAGTCTCCCCGCACGGAAACGGGAAAACCATCCAGCCGGATCAGCTCCATCATCCCACCTCCGGTGGAAATCGCATCCACCTCCACGTTTCGTCCCGTTCCGGAACGTCCATGAATCCGGTAATGATTGGGGTGCTCCGCTCCAAAATCGAGAATCCGATATTCCACCTGAATTCCAGCCTCTGAAAGCAGTTCCTCATAATTCCCCACTCTGCTGTCAGTCATCGGCAAAGCCAGAAGACCGCAGGCAAAGCCCATATCCGTTCCCTGGCCGTCGTGGGACTCCGCCAGTGATCCATTCACATCAAAATCACAGGTAACCTGCTCTACCTGCCCTTCCAGCGCCTGGCGAATCAGCTGTCCGATCCTGGCCGCCCCTGCCACATGGGAGCTGGACGGGCCGCGCATCACGGGGCCAATCACTTCATTTAATATACTGGGCTGCTGTTTTCCCATTTTTTCTCCTCCGCCCTTCACTGCTCTTTTTTGATTTGTGTCATATCATATATGATATCATCCTTTCTCTTTTTCGTCAAATTTAAAATCTGTAAATACCCATTCTATGGTGTAAAAACGTTATGTTTATTATAAAATAAAAAGAAAATTTATCTTGAAAAAGCATAGATCAAAAGACACGCTTCTTTTACCACATACCACCATCAACACTCCTGCAACGCAAAAAAAGCGCCGACCCCGCAGCTCTTCGTCTGCAAAATCAGCGTCTTCAGTGCGCCTTCAGGGACTCGAACCCTGGACAAATAGATTAAGAGTCTACTGCTCTACCAACTGAGCTAAAGGCGCATATTCATTTTTTGCTTTGCTTTTTGTTATCTCCGCAACGCAAGAATTATTCTATCTCAAGTAACCAAAAAAGTCAACCCTATTTTTTAAATTTTTTAAAAAGTTTTGTCGAACCCCTTAAGCTGAAAATCGCGCTCCCCTGCCGCCCGCCCAGGTACGGCAGAGGAGGCAGCGCAATCCGTCATCCTTTACAAGGCCTGATTCAGAATTTTTTCCACTTCCTTCTTTGAGCAGACTCCCACTTCTTTGCGGAATACCTCTCCATTTCGAAATACAATCAGGGTCGGAATGGACATAACGCCATACTTCACCGCCAGTTCGGAGCACTCATCCACGTTCAGCTTGCCAATGATAAAACGGCTGCTGTATTCCGACGCCAGCTGTTCAATGATCGGTCCCATAATCTGGCACGGCCCGCACCAGTCCGCATAAAAATCAACCAGAACCGGCAGGTCTGACTTTAATACCTCCGTCTCAAAATTTTCGTTTGTAAACTTCTTCTCCATTTGCAGCTCCTCCTGTTATTTTTTCTTTTTGGAGCCGGCTCCGATTGCTTTTCCGGCTTCATCAAAATATTTTTTCCATTTTAATATGGTCTGATTCAGTTCCGTCTTATCGCTGGTTGCACGAAGAAGCGCCCTCGTTATCTTTCGCTTCAGGCTCATAACTCCCCCACTTGCCTTTTTTGACAGTATATGCGCCTGCAACCGTTTTCTTCCCTGTCAGCGATATGCAATCAGCTTACAGATCGGCTTTCCTTCGGCAGCAAACTTTGTTTCATACTCCGTCATAACATTGCCCTCTGCCATATCACTGTGATGAAGGTCAAATGTAGACTCCCGGAGGATCCATCCCGCTTCCGGAATCGCCTCCAGAGAATAGTCAAATAACTCCCGGTTATCCGTCTTGAATTCCACCTGCCCATCTTTTTTCAAAATCTGGTCGTACACAGCCATAAACGGTGGGGAGGTCAGTCTTCGTCTGGCATGCCGGTCCTTGGGCCACGGATCTGAAAAATTTAAAAACACACGATCCACCTCACCTGGGGCAAACATTTCCGCCAGTTCTCTGGCATCCTCACACATAAAATAAATATTGGACAGTTCCAGCTGCTCCCTCTTGCGGATCGCCTTTAAAAGCACGGTGGAATACCGCTCAATTCCCACAAAGTTAATTTCCGGGTACTTCTGAGCCATCTCAAGAACAAACTTTCCCTTTCCCATTCCCACCTCAATCCAGATGGGATGATTATTTCCAAAAATCTGCTGCCATTTTCCCCTTTTTTCTTTCGGTTCGTGAATCACATGGGGACTTTCCTCAATCTGCTGTTCCGCGCCCGGTATATGGCGTAATCTCATCGATATCTTCCTTCCATTTTTCCCATTCGTATCTTACTTATTTTTTACGTATTCTATCTTACCATTCCAGCGGTTTTTCCGCAAGTTAATCTGCAAATTATCGGTCAACCGACTGAATTCTGTAATATATATTAAATTTTTCCTAATATTATAATTTCTCGTTAAAATAGTGGTGCATAAACGATTTTAATATATTATAATAGTACTACTGAATAACTATTTCAACCAAGGAGAAGCCTATGAATAATACAGACAGTACAAACATCAGCAGCTGGGAGCGAATTCAGAACGGTGTCCGGGAAACGGAGCGCCTCATCGGCCAGAAAAAATATAATCTTGCCATGGTCAAAGCCCGCCAGACGCTGGAATTCATGGTCAAATCTCTCTGCGAAAAATCCGGCATCACAGAAGGCGGACTTCTGGACATGATTGACGCCCTCTACGCAGAGGGAGAAATCAGCAAAATTACCTGCGAGCATTACCACAAAATCCGCACGATCGGCAACAAAGCCATACACGAAGAGAATAACAGCGCCTACAATGCGAATCAGGCGCACCATCTCCTCTCCCAGGAGGTCTATACCTTTGCCAACGATTACACAGACCGCCGAAAAAAGTCCTCGCCGACCCGCAGGCCCGCCCCGGACTCCAGCCGCAGCCAGACCCGCGAATCGATCCGCCGCAGCCGTGACAGCCGTCGACGAAGAGCCTATTCCTCCGGCCCCTCCATTGAGCTGGGCAGCATTCTGAAGCCGCTGCTTCTCATTGCCATTATTATTGTTCTGCTTTTTATTATTAAGATGATTCGGCCGGCTCAGGAGACGCCCGTGGAAAGCACAGCCCCATCTGTTACCGCGGAATCCATGGATTCTTCTGAATCCCCGACGGATGAGGAAGCTGAATCCGGCAGCTCTGCTGTCATGTACCGAACCACAGATACTTTAAATGTCCGCTCTACCCCCTCTACCGATACAGACCGTATCGGCGTTCTGGGACCTGATACAGAAGTAGAATACGTAGATGACTACGATGAAAAGTGGTGCATCATCCGATACAATGGTCAGGATGCCTACGTTGCAAAAGAATTCCTGGAACCTGTTTCCTGATATCCCGGGGCAGGCAAAGAAGCTTTTTTGAGCGCTTCTTTGCCTGCCCCGAATCACGATATTCTGACCCTCCTGGTAGCTACTCTGTCTCCAAATATAACGTCGTGCTCTACCAGCAGCATGGTCGGTGAAAAATGCAGAATCAGCTGCTCAATCTGCATCCTGGAATACACGTCCATATAGTTCAGCGGTTCATCCCACACATACAAATGAGCGGATTCACAGAGGCTTTTCGCAAGCAATACTTTTTTCTTCTGCCCCTCCGAAAAATCTTTCATGTCTTTTTCAAACTGTACGCGTTCAAAATCCATTTTTCTGAGCACTGCTTTAAACAGGCTTTCATCCAGTTTATATCTTTCTGCAAATCCCGTTAAGCTCCCTTCCAGCTGGGAGGCATCCTGCGGAACATAGGAAATCACAAGCCCCGATCCGACCGTCACAGTCCCGGTATGTTTCACACTGTTATCTGATAATAATTTCAGCAAGCTGCTTTTACCACTTCCATTCTTCCCGTCAAGCAAAATCCGTTCCCCACGAAGAATATCGAATGTAACATTTTCACATACGGAACAACCATTATATAAAACGGACACATCTGAAAAAGAAACCAGTTTTTCGCTTCGATATGTGATGGGATTCAGCTTTAAATCCTCCGCATATTCTGCATTTTTCAATAATTTTTCTTTTTCCAGGATTGCTTTTCCTTTCCTCGTTTCTATATTTTTGGAGCGCTTCATCATCTTAGCAGCTTTGTGTCCCACATACCCCTTATCCGCAGCGCCACGCTTGGAAGCCTCCACTTGATCGGACCATGCTTCTGCCTGTCTGGCGGATTCTTTCATCCTGCGAATCTCCTTCCTGAGGCGCTCATTCTGATTCATTTCTGATATCTGCCGACTCCGAAACCGTTCCATCCAGGCAGAAAAATTCCCACTTTGCACTTCTATATCATTCCGGTTCAGGGACAGGATATGATCCACGCATTCATCTAAAAGATATCTGTCATGCGACACGAGGATAAACCCCTTTTTCTTCTTCAAATACGCAGCAACCTGCCTGCGGGCCGGTGCATCCAGATGATTGGTCGGTTCGTCTATGAGAAGAAAACATTCATCTTTTAAAAACAGAGCTGCAAGCAGCACCTTGGTTTGCTCGCCCTTTGACAAAGTCTCAAAGGGACGCCATAGCACATCCTCCCGTACCTCGAGGTACGATAACTCCCGCATCAATTCCCACTCCTGCACCTGGGGGCAGATCTTGCGCAAAACCTCCTCCGTTATCTGGGACTGATCCGGAACCTTAAAGGGAAAATACTCAAATCCCACGGCTCCCGTGATTCTACCGCTATACTCGTAATCCCCAAGAAGCAATTTCATAAATGTCGTTTTTCCTCTTCCGTTTCTTCCGACAAACCCCAATTTCCATTCTGTATCCATTTTAAAGCTCACATTTTCAAAAACAGGATCATAGCTGGAAGGATAGGAAAATGTAAGATTTTCAACACGAATCATCGCCATCGTCAAATACCCCCTTCTTCGTTCTGCGGAGCATTTTTATATACAAAAAGGCTTTTCTGCATACGCAAAAAAGCCTTACATCCATACATTCCAATATCAAATTGATACCAGCACCGGTCAATCTGCATAAAGAATCTGATGAAAGATAATCTCTTTTAAGCGTACACAAAAACGGCTGCCCCTGCAGCATACTTACCATCATCTTGCGTTTTACTTAAAATCAATTATCTAATAATCATGTTCTCACCCAGCACAGCGATGCCCTTTCTTTAATCGTGACTATAGTCTAACATAATCCCGCTGTTTGTCAACTGTAAATTCAGACTGGACGCACCTTTTCCAGGAGCTTTGCAGCCAGAGGTACAATCTCCTCCAGCGTTCTCAATTCATAATCCGCCAGACTTCGGTCAAAAGAAAAGCGGTCATCAATCAGGGCCGCTACCGTCATACCTGCCCGGTGTCCGGCCGTAATGCCTACCGTGGAATCCTCAATTACCAGACATTCTTCCGGCCTTAACCCCATCTGTTCCGCCGTATACAGATACACCGCCGGATCCGGCTTGCTGCGCTTAAAGGTACTGGCGCTAACCATACGCTCCAGGCGAGAGGCCACCCCGTTCTCCTCCAAAATCCGCTCTACCTGCTCAATATTGGTCGCAGATGCCACCGCCAGGCGAAGTCCCATCTCCCGCAGCGCATCCATCACACCGAGAATCTGCGGCCGAAAAATCGACAGATAATCCACAGATCGAAAAATATCTGCCCACCGACCCAGGTATTCTGCGTGAAGTTCTTCCCAGCTCTGGCCGTTTCCAATCGCTTTCTGCACCACAGCCCAACAATCCTGTTTTGTAGTTCCTACCGTTCCGTGCAGTTCCTCCAGCGTTACATTTGGATTTTTTGTCCTGGCATATTCATACAGATAATTCAGATAGACCCCTTCACTGTCAATGATTACGCCATCCATATCAAAAATGACTGCCTTTATCATAATCCCTGCTCCATTTCTCTTCTCTTTCTGTCCGCTTATTTTCGAACTCTTTCACAGTATACAGGAAAAACCGCCATCCTGACAAGTATCCCTTTCTTTTTTCGAAAAAATTCACAAAAAATTTCCTTTCTTTTTGAGTCCCAGCCTTTCCCCAGTCTTTTATTTCTGATATAATGACTGCGAAGCAGGTATTATACATTATATCAGAAATAAAACCGGAGTACTTATTATGAAAAATCAAACTCGCCTTCTGTCCGGCTTTTTAGGACTTTTCTGCGCCTTTTCTCTGATGATCGTTTTTCTGATTACTTCAGTGGAAGCAGTCGCCTACTGGACGCCGGATTATTATGAACAGGAATATACTAAATACCACGTTGACCAGACCGTTCATATGGAAATGGACGATCTGCTGGATGTGACAGATGAAATGATGGCTTACCTGAGAGGACGCCGAGAGGATCTGCATGTTTCCACCGTAGTAGACGGCCAGCCACGGGAATTTTTTAATGACCGTGAAATCGCCCATATGGAAGATGTGCGCGGACTGTTCCTGGGAGGACTGGCTCTGCGGCGCATCTGTCTGGCGCTTGCAACTGCCTGTATTTTGGGACTTTTTCTTCTGCGGGCCCCTGTTCGGAAAGTCCTTCCGCGAATGATCTGTGTCGGCACGCTCCTGTTCCTGGGCCTGACGGCTCTTCTTGCAGCAGTAATATCCACAGACTTCACCAAATATTTTATTATTTTCCACAAAATATTTTTCCAGAATGATCTGTGGATTCTGAATCCTGAAACTGACCTTCTGATCAATATTGTACCGGAACCATTTTTTATGGATACGGCTGCCCGAATTGCCTTAACCTTTGCCCTTATGACCGGCCTTCTGCTGACAGTGTGCATCTTTCTGATCCACCGCAGCAAACACCCTGACAAAGGTCAAAAAGCCGCCTCTCATATCGGCAAAAGTTCCGGAGCTGCCCTGCTGCTTCTCCTTCTTCTGGGCATGCCGTCTACAGAAGCTCTGGCATCTTCCGACTGGCCCAACGAAGTCTCCATTGCCTCCGATGCCGGAGTCGTCATGGATGCCCACACGGGAGTAGTTCTCTATGGAAAAAACATGCATGACACCTACGCACCAGCCAGCATTACCAAGGTTCTGACCTCCCTGATCGTACTGGAGCACTGTTCCCTGGATGAGGTCGTTACCTTTTCTGAAAATGCTGTCTACAATGTGGAATCCAACAGCAGCAGCGCCGGATACGACACAGGGGATACGGCTTCTGTCAAGGACTGCCTCTATGCACTCCTCTTAAAATCTGCCAACGAATCTGCCAATGCTCTGGCGGAGCACGTTGCCGGAACCACAGAAGATTTTGCCGTTCTTATGAACGAAAAAGCAGCAGAACTGGGCTGCCAGGACTCTCACTTTGCCAATCCCAGCGGCCTCAACGATGAAAACCACTATGTAAGCGCCTACGATATGGCCCTCATTACCCGAGCTGCCTTTGAAAACGATACCTTTGCCAAAATCGTCGGCACACCCTATTACGAGCTTCCTCCAAACCGGAAAAATCCGGAAGGACAGGGGATTTCCCCCGGCAATAAAATGATTAAGAAAAACTGGCCGGAGCAGTACCGTCCGGATGTTCTCGGCGGCAAGACCGGCTATACTTCCATTGCCCTTAACACTCTGGTCAACGGTGCGCAGCAGGGAAATACCAAGCTTATTACTGTGATTTTACACAGCCAGAATACGCAATACGAGGATACCAGCCGCCTTCTGGACTTCGGCTTTTCCAATTTCCATTCTGTCCGGATTGCCGACTGTGACCAGACATTTTCCACCATCGGCGGCGACCTGAAAATTGCCGGTCTGGATACCTCCGGTGAACCGTCCCTGACCATCGACCCGGACAGCCGTGTTACCCTTCCGAAAACTGCAGACTTTTCGGAAACTGTCATCTCTCTGGACTACGAAATTCCCGCGGACGCACCGACAGGAACCATCGCCTGTGTCAATTATTTCCTTGGCGAAAACCGGGTCGGTCAGGCCTATCTGACACTGACAGCCCCATCACAAAATTCTTCCGGACTTCCGGAAAATCTGGTTCATGTAAATCCGTCTGTTTTTTCCACAGGCGAAACAGAAAACCTGCCAAAATCCAACGCTGCGGATCCTGCCGTTCAGCCGGATGCTCCTCTGGCCGAGTTGATGGGGAAAGACGACCGGCAGGCAACAGAGGAAGGGGAAAATTCAGGTTCTGACCTCTTTCAGATCTCATTTCGCCTCCCACCGCTCTTCTGGCAGCTTTTGGCAGCGATTCTCCTGTTGGGCGGTGGCGGCACACTGGGATATATAACCTTCCGAAAAAAACGCCTGGAAGAAGAATCTGCCATGCTGGAACGCAGGAGGCGGCGCGAAGAGCGTCTGAAAGAAACCGGTATCTCCCAGGCAGAATTTGATCTGATGATGCAAAACCGCCGTTCCAATCCCAGAGATACAAAACTAATACCGGATCGCCGTTCTCTTTCCCGGAATATAAAAAAGCGGCCACGCCGCAAAAATCGAAAATAACACTGTTTTTGTAAGAAAGAAGCTCGCTCGCGAGCTTCTTTTCCTATTTTTTAACTGCTCCTTCAAGGATCAAGGAATCACTATCCTTTATCGCCGTCTGCATCTCCCACAGCGTTACAGAACAACCCGGCCTGGATGCGGCATCATATCCGTATCTTTTCCGACACGTCTGGCGCGGTTACGCTCTGCTCTTTTTTTCTTTGATTCCTCTTTTTTTCTCTCAATCTGCCGGGCCCCTTCCGCATCTACCAGTTTTGTTGTTTTAACTGCAAAATACGCGCCGTCCTCCGACTTTTTAATCCGAATTTTCCCCTTCATGAAGCCGTGCTCCGGACAGACAGCCAGACAGAAATAAAATTTCTGATTTACCGAAAACCAACGAATTTTCTTCCGAAGGCTGCGCCTGCACTTATAACACACCATCTCCGTGACTCTTGGTTCCTCCAGCAGCTGCTCCCTCGTTTCCTGTTGTCTCGAGACAAATTTGGCATAATCTGGAAATTCCAGATATATTTCATCCTCCTCCGTAACCGGCGGCCGGTAATAATCTACCGAAAAGAACTCCATCCGGCTGTAAAAATCCATGGCTCCCATCACACGCCCCGTGTAATAGGCGTCGTCCAACGCCCGGTGAAACGGCCGGTCCCTGACAATATGCAGTTCATCTACCGCTGTATCCAGAGAATCTTTTCTCTTATCTCCCCGGATCAGACCGTATATCTTTTGCAGATCATAGTAAAACAGAGGGAAATGAAACGGAAGTTCCATCCCATGATACACCATATTCCGCTGAAGCTCCGTCAAATCCATAGATCCCCAGGTACAAAACCGATAGTTCTCCCCGCACCAGTTCACAAAGTCTTCCATGGCTGTCTCGAACTCCTCACCCTCTGTATCCAGCTCTTCCATCGACATATGCGTTACTTCCGAAATTTTAAAATGCATCTGCCGGTAAACCCGAGGCCGGATGAGACGGTGAAACTCCGAAATAATCTGGAGGCTGGTGTTCAGCTTCACTGCACCGATTTCAATGATTTCAAACGGCAGTCTGTCCATGGAACCATCCTTCCCCTGGGGACTCTGATTCCACTCCAGATCCAATACAATATATTCCATAATTCTGTCACACATCCATTTCTGTAACGTCAGCGCGAACCAGATCCCGCGCATTTCAGAAAATCTACCCTATAACTTTACCACAAATCATTCCATAAGTCGAGAAAAAAGGAAAGGCCACAGCCTGAAGGTCTGATATGCCTCCTGCTGTGGTCTTTTTCCCCGTTTCCTTCCCGGATCGTATTTGACTGCACCTTCCGCCCTATCCGGACGTTTCAGGCCAGTTTTTAATTTTCTCCAGTCATTGCTTTCTTATAAAGCGCAATCATATCCTTTACTGTAGACTGTCTCGGATTTGCCGGAATATTACCGCTCTTCATGGCGTCCTCTGCCATCTGCGGAATCTTATCCTCCGTTACGCCCACCTCTGCCAGCGTCTTCGGAATGCCCAGATCCGCATTTAATTTCCGGATCTCATCCACCAGCATCTGCGGTTTAAAATTGACAGCCGGCTCCTTCTGCTCCCGGATGTAATTGTAGATCTTCTCATAGCGCCCCTGATCTGCCAGTGCATTGTACTCAAATACTGTCGGCAGAATAATCGCGTTGGCAACGCCGTGAGCCACATGGAAGTAGGCGCTGACCGGATGGCTCATGGCATGTACATTTCCCAATCTAGCCCATGCAAAGGAAATTCCTGCAAAATTGGAGCCAAGCATCATCGCGCAGGCCGCCTCCTCATCCTGGCGATTTGCCACAAAGCGACGGATATTCTTTCCGATCAGCTCCATAGCCTTCTCTGCCATGGCATCGGAAAATGGGCTGGCGTTATTAGAGATATAAGCTTCCATGGCATGAATCAACGCATCCACGCCGCAGGAGGCTGCGATGGAAGCCGGGGTTGTCATAATCAGCTCCGGATCCAAAATTGCGTACTTCGGAAGGATCTCATAACTGAATACGGTCAGCTTGTAATTTCTGGACTCATCTGTGATAACGGCGGAGGCCGTTACTTCACTTCCGGTTCCTGCTGTGGTCGGAATCGCAATCATGGGAACGATGGGACCCGGAACCTTGTGATTTCCTTCATAATCCGTGATTTTTCCACCGAAATTGGCCAGAACACCCACTGCCTTAGCCACGTCCATGGAGCTTCCGCCGCCCAGTGCAACAATGCTGGTCGCGCCGCATTCCCGATAAAGCGCTGCCGCTGTATCCACTACCGCGATGGTCGGGTTGGGAATTACATCCAGAAATGTAGTACAACGAATTTCTCCGGCTTCGATGATATCCTGAATCTTTTTAACTACCCCGATACTTTCCAGACCGCGGTCTGAAATCAGAAATACATGCTCCGATTTGTTTTCCCGGAGGATCTCCGGAAGCTTTTTCAGACTTCCCATTCCAAACTCAATATTCTGCGGAATTTTAAAATTAAAGCTTTTCATGTTCCTTCTCCTTTTCACATCTATGAATTTTATATAAATTTCACTCTGCTGAAACGATTAAAAATGAAGCTCGGTTCTCTGGATCAGGTCTTTTTGCAGCGGTTTTCCCAGTTCCACAAAGTAGGCGCTGTATCCGGCCACGCGAACCAGCATATCCTTGTAATCCTCCGGTTTCTTCTGCGCCGCCCGCATGGTCGCCGCACTCATAATATTAAACTGAACGTGCATGGCCTGTTTGGCAATGTATTCATCCAGGAAGCTAACCAGATTATCTCTTCCTTCCACACCGGCCACAGCCTCCTGGGGGAACCGCAGATTCATCAGCGTTCCGTTGGTAGCCAGGCTGTGATCCACCTTGGTCAGGGAATTGGTAATCGCCGTCGGTCCATTGATATCGTGAGAACCGGCCTCCGTGTGAACTGGACCCATATTGTCGGAGATTGCCTCTCCCTTTTTACGTCCATCCACAGAAGCATTGGTATTCAGTCCCATGGCAACATTGGCATTTACAGAATATACACCCGGACTGAATTCTCCGCCGCGCACATTCTTTCTTCCCTGGATATGACGGCAGTAGCATTCGAACATAAACTTAAACAAATCATCTGCGTAATCATCATCATTTCCATAATGGTGTACCTTGGAGCTGTTTACCAGAGCATACAGCTTTTCATGACCTTTCCAGTTATCCTTTACCGCCTGAAGAAGCTCTGCACCCGTACAGCGCTTTTCATCGAACACCAGCTGCTTGATCGTGGAAAGGGAATCAGCACAAGTGGCCATACCGCTGGCCTGCGGTCCAATGCCATTATACTTGGCACCGCCCTCCGTCAGATCCTTTCCGGATGCCATACAGTCCTCAAAAAAGGCTGAAACATAGGGAAGCGGCTTTCTTGTTCTCTGTGCACTGTCAATAATATTCAGACTGCTGCACATCTGGTCAGACCAGTACTCAAACTGCTGATCCACACTCTTTAAAACCTCGTCAAAATTCTCATAGGTATCCAGACTTCCCGTATCCGGACCCAGCTGTTTCCCTGTATTTAAGCTGCGGCCACCATTTACCACCATCTCCATCATCTTGGGCGTATTTACATAAGCCGCATCGTGGAAGCCATACTCCTTGCCCGGAAGATCAATTTCCACGCAGCCAACCACGCAGTAATCTCTTGCCTCTTCCAGGGTCATGCCTTTTCTCATCATTCCCTTAATGGCCGGACCGTCATTAAAAATCTTCGGATGGCCATAACCGGCACGTACGCACTCTACCGTCTTAACCTTCAGCTCATAGGGGGTATTCTCATGCATCCGCACACAAACCCAGGGATTCATCATACGAGTGTGGGCAGACGCCTCCAGCATCAGCATCGTCAGATCATTCGTTGCATCGTTTCCATCCCGGTCTACACCGCCGATGGTCAGGCTCTCGCCACCGAATCCACGGCCGTTGCGAACTGCCATACTGCCTTTATCCTTCAGCTTCGTCGGGTTGTTCATTTTTACATACTCAACTTCCAGAAGCTCCAGAGCAAACTCTTTCGTAATGGCACCGCTCTTTAAATCTGCCTCATAGTAAGGATACAGCCACTGATCCATACGGCCATAGGAAATAGAATGGCCATTGCTCTCCACCTGAATCAGAGTCGTGGCAAAGTTAAACAGCTGCAGCGCCTGCCAGAAGGATTTCGGCGCTCCGTCCGCAATCTGGCGGCAGTTAGCCTCCATAGCCAGAAGCTCGCCTTTGCGCTTTTCATCCGTTTCTTTCTCAGCCATCTGAGCAGCCAGCTTCGCATAGCGGCCAATATAAACCCTGGCAGCCTCCAGAGAAATAATCATGCCCTGATAAAAATCGCGCTTGTCGGCATACTCCGGATCCCGTTTGCTCAATTTTGAAAGGTTTTCTCTGGCCTCTTCGATCAGACCCACATACCCTTTCTTCATTAACTTTGCATAATCAATTGCCAGGTGACCTACTCCAGCGTAATGGTACAGATTCGTCTGGAAGATCTTTTCCCCCACCTCAGAACCCTTCAGCTGATCGTACTCCAGACGGGAATTGATCAAATCTTCTACGGTCTTTCCTTTCCACCAGGCGCACAGCTCCAGAATCTCCTGGCGCTCCTCTTCATTGCGGATATAGAACTGATCATGCTCCCGCTCCTCAAAAGGCGAGTGAAGGATTTCCTCTATAATCCAGTCCACCGAAAATTCCGGATAAATCGGTGCTGCCTTAGCCGGTGCTGCAATCTCACCCAAAATCAGATCCTCATCGTAAATGAAAAGGCTGGCATTTTTCAGTACATTTTCAAATGCATATGCGCACTGCAGCTTTCGCGGACTGCCCTCATGTTGTTTGTAAGCCTCCGTAACCAGACGAAGCCGCTCCACGTCAATATCATAGTTGCGATCCAGAAATGTCTGACGCAGGCGATTTACCCGCGGAAACGGCGACCAGTCCTCATGGTGTACCTGGTAGCCCAGACTGTACGTCTGATCAAATGGTTCAGTTCCCCGTGCCTGTGTATGTGTTACACTCATCATCAATTCCTCCTATTTTTTTATTCCTCTTTTTCCTTTGTGCCAACCACACAATGAATTCCCCGGCTATTCATATATTCCGCAATGGATTCCACATGCTTCTGGAAGGACTTTCGGTTTACCTTCACATCCGCCATGGGATACGGGATACCAAGAGACTCATATTTTTCCTCTCCCAGCCGCATGAAGCTCAACAGCTGAAGCGTACGGACACAACCCTTCAGGTCATATTCAATAAAATCCGCTGTGGCCTTTATATTCTCTTCCCCATCATTGACACCAGGAATCACGGGAATTCGCAAAATCATTTCCCGGTTTTCGGATGCCAATCGTTTCAGATTTTCCAAAATCTGTTCATTTCCGCCGCCGGTATATTTCCGGTGTTCTTCGGAATCCATATGCTTCAAATCGGAAATAATCAAATCCGTATAGGGGAGAACCTTCTCTGCCTCCTCAAAGGGCACATGGAAGGTGGACTCACAGCAGGTATGAAAACCTTCCTCTTTACACTGACGGAAGAGTTCCGCCACAAAATCACTTTGCAGGAGCGGCTCACCGCCGGAAACTGTAACACCGCCGCCGGAGCGTTCATAGTAACCCTCGTCTCTCCGGATGATTTCCATGCATTCCTCCACCGACATCCACTGTCCCCATTTTTTTATGGCATCTGCCGGGCAGGCATCCTGGCAGGCCAGACAGTTTTTACAGAGGCTTCGGTCAATGGCCGCCAGCTTTCCCCTGTAAAATTTCAATACATTTTCCTGGGGACACGCCTCCTCACAGGCGCCGCATTTCTTCTGCGAAATACATTTTTTCCGATAAACCCCTGGCTGGATAAACGTCATCCAGCTCTCCGGGTTGCTGCACCAGCGACAGCGCAGCGGACATCCTTTCAAAAACAGCTCCGTCCTGAGTCCCGGTCCGTCATGGATGGTAAATCGCTGAATATTAAATACATTTCCCTTCTGAGACACTTTCTCCCCTCCTGTGTTTTTCCCCCTCATGTCTTCTATAAATAAAAGTATACCGGATCCGACCAAAAAAAGCATCCGACAGGGGGAGTATTTTATATGGGGAGAATTCCCTATTTTTGTATTCTGACAGCCAGATAGCTGCTGATTCCTGTTTTCTAACTCTCCCGTTCTTCCAGCCAGCGATACAGCTCAAACCGGCTGTTGACACCGCATTTTGAGTATATATTCTGCACATGTTTTTTTACTGTATGATAACTGACCACCAGCTCATCCGCAATGGCCCGGTATGTAAGACCGCTATACATCAATTCCGCCACCTTCTGCTCCGTCGGAGTCAGAAGCATTTCCTGGTCTGGCATTTTTTCATCCTGCTTTGCCTCTTTTCGAGAAATTGTGATCCAGTGATAACGATCTACGATTCCATTGGAATACGTACGGTCATACGTATACACCTTAAAAATATAATTTTTAACCACCCGGGTATGAACACGGCTCCGGGCTGGCCCCGACTGACACGCATTCTCTTCTGTTTTGTTCTTTTCCCCGCTGGTTCCTGTTTCCTCCTCCTCACTGCCCAGCAGAAACGGCAGCCAGGTACAGGGCCGGGAACCTCCAAACTGCTCCACGGCCTCTGCTCCCAGAAGATCCTCCAGATAGTCCCTCGCCGTGTCATTGTAGCTCATCACATGCATAAAATCATCCGTTACCAGATAGGCCCGCTCTCCGGAAGCCACCACCTCTCCCTGAATACTGGAAATGATCTGCGCCTGTTCGTATTTTTTAAAGGTTTTGTAGGCATTGGCCACAAACACATAAATCTCTCTGAGCTGCTCCATCTCATCTGCCGTAAAATCCCCGTCCTCCCGGCACTTGAAAAATGCCACCTGAATATATGCATTGATGCCGAATGCCATGGTAACACTGTAGTGAGCCTGAAAATTCTCCTCCAAAAAACGAACATAAGCTGAATGCTCGTAATCAGCCGCATGTATGATATCCGTAGATCTGTACAATCTGGGGGTCACATTAAAATACGTCAGTCGGTCCCGAACCGCCTCCTGGTAAATCGCATTCCGTACCACATCACTGACCGCGAATTTCCGATAAGGATGCTCCGGACCGTCCACCTGAGCCCCCGCAGAGCTGGTCCATGCCAGAAAGTTACCCTGAGTATCAAAATAAAAAATCAGGGCCCCGCGCACACCAAAATTCCTGGCAAGAGAATCCAGAAGCGTCGCAGAAAAAAACTCCCGCGCCGTAATCTGGTATTCTGACATCTCTGAAAAAAATCCGGTCCATCCGTCGTTTTCAAACTTCATAAAGTACTCCCCCGTCTGTCTTTTTGCATCAGGACTTCCTTGTTCCCCAATCCCTGTTTCCATTTTTCGCAGTGAATGCGAAAACCGATATGCGCAATGATATAATGCGCCTGCTTTGCAGTCATTATATCACGATGCTTGCCTTCGGCACTTACCGCTGCTTCGCAGCTGATCGTGATCGACATTCGCCGTTCGCAAAGAGTGAGCAAGCTCCCTCTGGCTCTCTTGCGCTCATTATATCATACGTATACCAGATCGCAAAGAGGCGCAGCCAACGGATTTTTATCCGAAGGCTGCGCCCCGATCTTCAGGCAATCGTGATTCGTTTTTTCAGCAGGCACAATTGCCTGTCCATCGTTGTGCAGTTCTTTTAGAAATCAACATCCCGATCATAGAAACAGCAGGTCAGAAGCTTCTCCATCTGTGCCGGAGTAATCGGTCTCGGATTGGATCCTGTGCAGGCATCTCCCACGGCCAGCTCTGCCACTCTGGGAAGCTTCTCCAGGAACTCCTTCTCATCAATGATTCCGCCTTCATAGAGCTGAATGCTGGGAGCGATGTTCAGCTGGCGGTTCAGCTCCTGAATCTCCTGGATCAGCGCACTGGTAAGTTCTGCATCCGTCTCTCCGGAAAGGCCGATAAACCGGGCAATCTCCGCATATCTGGCAGCCGCCTCCGGCACCTTCGCATTGAACTGAATTACTCTGGGCAGGTACATGGCGTTGGCCGCGCCGTGTACAATATGGCCGCCGGAATAGGCTGCGCCCGTCTTGTGGGCCATGGAATGAACGATGCCAAGCAGTGCATTGGAAAATGCCATTCCTGCCAGGCACTGGGCATTGTGCATGCGAGCCCGCGCATCTTTATCTCCTTCATAGGATTTAACCAGCCAGGTATGAATCATCTTAATCGCGTGAAGTGCCAGCGGATCCGTATAATCACAGTGCAGCGTTGACACATAAGCCTCGATGGCGTGGGTCAGGGCATCCATCCCCGTATTAGCCGTCAGTTTCTGCGGCATGGTCTCTGCCAGCTCCGGGTCTACAATGGCCACATCCGGTGTAATATTAAAGTCTGCCAGCGGATATTTGATCCCCTTCTGATAGTCCGTAATAACACTGAATGCCGTTACCTCTGTGGCTGTTCCCGATGTGGACGGAATCGCACAGAATTTTGCCTTTGTTCTAAGCGTCGGAAATTGGAACGGTGTAATCAGATCCTCGAACTTCGTATCCGGGTACTCATAAAATGCCCACATAGCTTTGGCTGCATCGATGGGAGAACCGCCTCCTATGGCCACAATCCAGTCCGGTCCGAATTCCTGCATCAGCTTTGCGCCTTTCATAACCGTCTCTACACTGGGATCCGGCTCAACGCCCTCAAACAGCGCAACCTCCATCCCCGCTTCTTTCAGGTACTCTTCCACTCTGGCCAGGAAACCAAACCGCTTCATCGAACCTCCGCCCACTACGACAACGGCTTTCTTTCCCTTCAGATTTTTAAGCTCAGCCAGAGAACCTTTTCCGTGGTAAAGATCTCTGGGTAACGTAAATCGTGCCATAACTTCATACCTCCTGTTATTTTTTTAACTATCGAATTTATTATACCATCCGTACTGCAAAATTTCAACAAAAAGTAACAGGTAAAAACCTTAAAAAACTATAAAATAACATCCTGCCCACGTAAATGGACGGGGAACAGCCGCACCCCGTCCAACTCGTGTCAAAATTGGAATCTTTTTTTGAAAAATAATGCTATTCTGGTAACTATTTTGCAATTGGGCGCGTCACTTCTCTCAGCCATTCCTTTTCCTCGCCCTCAAGGTATGGAGAAATTTTCCGGTAAACCTCCTCGTGATACTGGTTCAGCCTCTTAATATCCGCTTCATCCATCAGACTGGTATCAATGGCTTCCAGATCAATGGGGGCCCAGGTCAGGCATTCAAAGGTCAAAAACTGTCCGTACTGATTTTTCTCCGCCGGAACGCAGAGAATCAGATTCTCCAGACGGATCCCAAATTTCCCCTCAAAGTACAGTCCCGGCTCTGCAGAACAGATCATTCCCGGTTCGATCACTGCGCTGTCCTGGCGCTCTGGCACAATCTTCCAGCGCAGTCCATTGGGACGCTCATGAACGTTGAGAAGATAACCAACTCCGTGGCCAGTTCCATGGTTAAAATCCAGGCCCCGTTTCCAGAACAGCTCCCGAATCGCATAGTCCAGGTTCAGGCCCCGGCAGCCGTAAAGAAACTTCATATCCCAGGTTTTCAGCATACTCATGGCAACCAGGGTAAAGCACTCCTTTTCCTCCTCCGTCAACGGCCCAAGGACAAAGGTTCTGGTAATATCTGTGGTGCCTTCATAATAATGGCCTCCCGAATCCACCAGAAGAAAATGCTCTGGTTTCAGCACCGTTCGGTTCGCATCGCTCGGATGATAATGACACATAGCCGCATGTTCCCGGTACGATGCTCCCGTTTCAAAACTTAAGCCAATGTAGCCTTCCTGCTGCTGCCGGAATTCCGCTATCTTTCTGGATATGGACATTTCCGTCATCTCGCAGTGCCCGATATTCTTCTTTAACCAGTACATAAATCGGGTTACTGCAACGCCGTCCTTGATATGAACTCTGCGCATATTTTCGATTTCAGTCTCATTTTTAACTGCCTTTGCCACTGCACAGGGATTCATCTCAGCCGGAATAACGGTACAGCTCTCATGAATTCCCTCGCATACCCGATAACTTACTTTCTTTCGCTCCAGAAGAATGCTCTGATTCCGCAGTGCTGCTGTGTCCTCATAAAACATCTCGTACGGCTTTATCTCAACCTGGTTCTTTTCCAGATATTCCCTCGTCTCTCCCGTCAGCGCCTCCGCCTGTACATACAGCGTAACGGTCTGACGGCCGATGATGGCATTGGCAAGAAAAACCGGGTTATTGGCAATATCACCGCCCCGCAAGTTCAGAAGCCAGGCGATTTCATCCAACGCCGTCATCAGATGAAGCTCTGCTCCCTGCTGCTCCATGACTGCCCGCAGCTCTTTCAGTTTCTCCTCATGGGACTTTCCCGCATATCTCTCCTCCAGTACCCAGATCGGAGCACAGGAGAGAGCCGGCCGATCCTCCCAGATCTCACCCACCAGATCCTTCTGGCAGGATACGGATATCTTCTTCTTAGCCGCCAGGCGTTTCTCCAGCAGACGGCCCGTCTCATCATTCACAACCCGACCGTCAAATCCCAGGCAGCCACCTTCCGGAATACGATCCTCCAAAAACTCCTCCACCGTTGGATATCCGGGAACTCCCATCTTAAACAGCGAAACCACTGTATCCGCCAGCTGCGCTTCCGCCTGCACGAAATACCGGCCGTCTGTCCACAATCCGGCTTCTTCCAACGTGATCACCGCCGTTCCGGCTGTTCCGTTAAATCCGGTTATAAAATGGCAGCATTTGAAATATTCTCCCACATATTCTGACTCGTGGAAATCGGCGGTGGGAATCAGATATGCATCCATCCCCTCTTCCCGCATCCGGGCCCGCAGCGCTTCCACTCTCTGATTGACCTGACTCAAATCTCTCCTCGTTTCTCCCCTGAAAAGGGGCAATCAAATCCGATGGTTACAGGAACATGCCAACACCCGGTCCCAGCGGAAGGTTCAGTGCGATCCAGATGATCAGCAGAATGCTCCAGCCGATCAGAAAGCACACGCTGTACGGAATCATCGTTGAAACCAGCGTACCGATTCCAGCATCCTTGTCATATTTCTGCATGAAAACAATGATCATGGCAAAATACGACATCATAGGCGTAATAACGTTAGTACAGGAATCACCAATCCGGTAGGCTGCCTGGGCAAACTCCGGCGTATAACCAAGAAGCATGAACATGGGAACGAAAACCGGGGCAATCAGGGCCCATTTTGCAGAAGCCGAACCCATAAACAGGTTAATAAATGCAGCAAACAGTACAAACATCAGCATCATCGGAATGGTGCCGATTCCTGCATTTCGGAAGAACTCTGCTCCCTTTAATGCAATAATCGTACCCAGTTCCGTATACTTAAAGAAATTGATAAACTGAGCGGATACAAACGTCAGCGCAATATAAGAGCTCATGCTGGCCATAGCACGCCCCATGGCATTGCAGACATCCTTTTCGCCTTTATAAACACCAGTAATCTTTCCATATACAACCGACGGAATAAAGAACAGCAGCGTAATAATCGGAATAATACCGTCCATAAACGGAGAATTTCCAAGCAGTGTTCCGTCTTCTGCACGCATCACAGAATTCGCCGGAAGTGAAAAAGCGGCAATTGCAATAATCAGCACCAGAATTGTAATGCCGGCGCCCCGCAGGCCTTTCTTTTCCAGCGGAGTTACGGAATACTCGCCCATATCTGCCTTGTTATCCGTCTTCACATTGCGAACGTGATCACCGAATCTCGGAGCCACGATTTTCTCTGTAATAACAGTTCCCAGGAACGTGATAACAAACGTAGATGCCATCATAAAGTACCAGTTTCCAGTAGGCTCTACCACGTACGTCGGATCTACAATTTTTACTGCCTCATTGGTAATTCCGCAAAGCAGCGGCTCCAGGGTACCGATCAGCAGGTTTGCAGAGAATCCGCCGGAAACACCAGCAAAAGCGGCAGCCATACCTACCAGTGGATGACGGCCATACGCCATAAACATCAGCGCCGCAATGGGAATCAACACTACATATCCTACCGTATCAGCCAGGTTGGACATAACACCCAGAAAAACAACCATCGGGGTAATCAATTTCGCCGGCGTGATGGCAACAACGCTCTTTAATGTACCGCCGATAAGTCCACTGTCCTCCAGAAGGCCAATACCAAACATGGCAACCAGCACAACGCCAAGAGGCGCAAAGCCAGTCCAGTTAGAAATCGCATGCGTAATCATGTATACAAAGCCTTCGCCATTCAAAAGGCTGACTGCATGAATGGTCTGTTCCTCTACAATTCCCTTACTCCGGTTTACCAGCTCTCCCGTCGCCGATACACCTATCATTTCGCAGATCGCAGATATAATAATAACTCCCAGCGCAAACAGGGCGAAAATGCTGATCGGGTGCGGAAGCTTGTTTCCCACTCGCTCAATTCCGTTGAGCCACCGGTTTAATAATGACGGTTTCGTTTTTTCTTTTGCTGTACCCATATACTTTTCCTACGTAGATTAAAAATCCCCCGTTACCTTTCCATTCTCCATAAGTGTTTTTCCGTCCGCTACGATCGTTCCATCCCTCATGATCACGTCATAATGGCAGCTGGCCTTTACATTTCCTCCCAATGTAATACTGGTTCCCAGTCCAATATGGCAGCTTCCAAATACTCCCTCGTCCTCCAGCATAAAGCCGCAGAAGCTGCACTTCGGATTCAATCCTACCCCATGCTCCGCAATATTGTAAACATTGGGGTCGTTCTTGGCTCTCAGATCATCCGCCAGCATTTTTGCCTGACGTCCGCCGGAAATATCCACCACTCGGCCATTCTCCACCCGCAGCGTTACCGGCTCTTCTAGAACACCGATTCCGATATAGGGAATGCTCCCGTCAGCCACAATAATTCCGTTGGCCGTTCCCTCCAGAGGCGACACATTGGCCTCCACCGTTGGAAGCGTGGAAAACTGCCCCTTTTCCACCATACAGTACAGGTGGTTTCCCCGACGCCCTATGGCCGAATACTCCAGATGTGTTCCGCTGGGAGAAGTTAAAACAATCTTCTCTGCACCTGCCATTCCCCTGGCCATGCCGATACAGATCGGCTTTAGAGTTTCAAAGTCTCCTTCAATACCTCCCCGGATCATCATTTCCTCCGTAAACTGAGTCAATACCAATCCCCTGGAACCGGCGGCAACGGCGCTTTTAACCGCCTGGGTATGGGTAATCGACTTTCCGACAACGGAGATAAAGACATCCGATGCCGCCATGGCGGCCGCTATCTCCTTCGGCGGTTCCGCGCTGTCCTGCCCCCGCGGCTCCATGATACATACCACTGGTTCCGCGCCAACCCGGTATGCTTCCGCCGCCAGGGCCTGGGCAATGGAGTACCGCGAAAGTTCCGTTACCAGAAGAACCTGTTCCCCCGGTTTCACTCCGGCACATACCTGAATGACCTTGGCTGCTCCTCTTGACATGTAGAAATTATCCATCTCTGCCCCCCTTTTCTAGGATCTCACGTTTTATTATATATTATATAGAATATATTTTATTGGTTTTTCTCTAAAATGTCAAGAAAAAAAGGTGCAGCAAAAGCAATTTTTCTTCTGCTGCATCTTTTTCGCTAAATTTTCTTATTTCTTTTCTATATATTTTCGTCCATTCTGAATATGGACTGAAACTGCCTGCTGTGCCTTTTCCACATCCCGCTCTCTCATGGCGTCCACAATGGCCCGGTGTTCCATGACAATTTCCTTCTGCCTGGCCACGTTGCTGGAGGAATACTTCCTGTCACGGCTGATGACTCCTTTCAGCATCCCCAGCAACCTGCAAAGTGTCTCATTATCTGAAAGTCCGTAAATGTATTCATCAAACTTCTGGCTGGCCTCCGATACCTCTAACACACCCCCGGCACAGCTGAATTCTTCGATTAGCTCATAGAGGTATGCCGTATCCTCTTCGGTAATTCTGGAAATCGCTTCCCGGACCGCCAATCGCTCCAGCGCCTCACGGCAGGCATAAGCCTCCTGAATTTCTTTTTTATTCAAAGTCCGCACCACTGCCCCGTGATAAGGAACCATCTCCACCAGACCATCGCTGGCCAGGCGGCGAAGAGCTTCCCGCACCGGCGTGGCACTCACATTCATCTGTTTTGCCAGGTGCTGTTCCCGCAGTTCCGTTCCAGCCGTCAGGTCTCCACTGGCAATGGAATCCACCAGATTCTGATATACCTGTTCCGCCAATGGCACCCGTGACACTCCGGATACTTTTCCATAACCATCCATCTGCATGCAACTCCGTTCTTTTTCGTTCACTCCGCGTTCCCTCTTAGCTGCGGGTTCTTTCTGATAAAATATAATGGTTCAGAAATCTCCGCTGCAATAAAATTATACCACCCCTATATCTGTTATGGCAATCACTTCCGAAGCGGTCTTTTTACGCGGCAGGAACATCCGATTCCCAATCCCCCCTGGCCAATATGACAGCACAAACCCAGCGTCAGCGGGTCACAAGCCACGTTCATGCCTGGAAAAGCCGCTTCAATTTCCTGAACCCAGCGCTTGGTCTCCTCCTCTGAAGCGCTGGATGCCGCCATGAGAAACACCTCCCCTGCAGCCTGCTCTTCTTTAAAGCGACCGGCCAGCTCCTGCCTCATTGCCTCGATCATAGCTTCCCTGGCCCTGGAAAATCCTCGGCACTTTTTATACACGTCCAGCGTTCCCACATCAAACTTCATAACCGGTTTAATGTTAAGTATCGTTCCAATGACCTGGGCGGACGCCGAAATTCTTCCTCCCCGTTTCAGATGCTCCAGTGTCTGTAAACCAACATATATAACCATCCTGTCCCGAGACTCCTCCAGCGCATCCCGAATCTCTTCTGCAGAAAATCCCTCTGAAGCCAGCTCCAACGCGTCCAGCACAGAACGATGCATCGGTGTGGCAACCCGTCCCACATCCGCCACAAATACACGGCCTTCATAAGCCTCTTCCCCGGCCAGGCTCTGCGCCGTCATACAGGAGCCGCTGAGTCCGCTGCTCATGGGAATATAAACCAGCTCCTCATACTCCTCCAGCATTTCATCCCACAGCGCTATGACAGCTGCCGGAGATGGCTGCGATGTCTTCACATCTGCCCCTTCCTGCAGGCGCTGGAAAAACACGTCCCTGGACAGGGACTGATTCTCATAAAAACACTCTCCGTCCACATAGAAAGGCATCGCCAGCACCTTAATACCCAGCCGCTCTGCTTCCCTGGAACTGATCCCGCTATAGCTGTCTGTCGCAATCCCCACTGATTTCTTCATAAATCAAACCTCCGCTTTCCCCGGCGTGTCAAATCCCCCGACCCGCACGTTTTTCCTCCTTCTTACCTGTCGCTCCAACCATTACCGTTGTACCCCATAACGCTTCAGCTGCTCGTAAAAGTGTTCCCGTGGCCCTGCTGTTATTACCACAATCACTTTATGTTCCAGATATTCTACCACATACGCCAGTTCATAATTGATTTGGTTATAGTAAAGACCATATCGATACACTCCGGATAAATCGCCTGTTTCAGGCTCTCCGGCCATCTCGTTTTCACAGATGCGATCCACCGCCTCCCGATACAACATCTTTAAATCCGCATCCTCAATCTTTTTTAAAAATTCCACTGCCGGAGGTAAAAATTTAATTTCCGTCATCCTCTTTCCTCCGCTCCGAATATCTCCTCGTAAGAAGCTCCTTTTTCCTTTGAATTGGCCGTCTCTCCAGCCTCTGCCAGTATCGCCTCCACTGCCGGACGAACCGCCATTCGTGCCTTTTTGAAATTGGAAAGAAGTTCCTTTCCACTGTACCCCTGCTCAATTAAATCCGCCAAAATCTGCTCCGAAAGTTCTCCACTGGAATTCGCCCGGGCCGGGCGTAAAATCAGCTCACTCCCTCTCACCATGCATTCCGCTTCGGTATCAAAACCGAGCATCGTAAAAAACTTCTGCGGAATTGTAATTTGCCGCTTTGTGGAAATACGAACTTTTTTTACTTCTCCTGAAACACAGCTTTCCTTCATCACTGCTGTCACCCCCACACTCCCTGTACCTGTTTCTTATTTTGTCTCTGCTTTTTCTTTGTTTCTTTGATTCTTTGTTTCTATAATTTATCATGATTGTATAAAATTCCTCTTTTCCTGTCAAGAGCCGTCCCCCCTTCGCGTATAAAATAGAAACAGCTGTCCCAACGGCGGTATTTCCGCCGATGGGACAGCTTCCTGTCATATCGATTTACTTTATTCTTTTCTACGGTCTGCAGGCCAAAGTCTGCAAAGTTTCTATCTATTCCACGCTCCCGTCTCTCAGCAATTTTCCGTATGCAGTGCGCGGATCGCGTTCAGCACAGCCAAAACCATGACACCCACATCTGCAAAAATGGCAAACCACATATTGGCGATTCCCACTGCACCCAGGCCCAGGCAGCCAAATTTGACAGCCAGAGCAAACACGATATTCTGGTATACAATGCGGAGGCATTTTCTGGAAATTCCAATGGCTTTTGCTATCTTTACAGGGTCGTCATCCATTAGCACCACATCTGCCGCCTCAATGGCTGCATCGGAACCCATGGCTCCCATGGCAATTCCGATGTCCGCCCGTGTCAGCACCGGAGCGTCATTGATGCCGTCTCCCACAAATGCAAGCTTTTCTTTTCCGTTCAGGCTAGACAGAAGCTCCTCCACCATCGCCACCTTTCCAGCCGGCAAAAGCTCGCTGTATACCTTATCAATCCCAAGAGACGCCGCCACCTTCTCCGCCACTTCCCTGGTATCTCCAGTCAACATAACGGTTTTCGCAACACCTGCTTTTCTCAGACGGCGAATCGCCTCTCCTGACGTCGGTTTCTCTGTATCAGAAATCACGATATGCCCTGCATAGACTCCATCGATGGCCATATGGACAATGGTGCCCACACTGTGGCATTCCCGGTACTCCACTGAAAGATCTTCCATCAGCCTCCTGTTTCCAATGGCCACTTCCCGGCCGTCTACCCGGGCCAGAATTCCCTTTCCGCTGATCTCGCGGATATCCTCTACCCGGTTCCGATCCAGGGCCTTTGCACAGGCCGCCTGCAGGCTTTTGCTGATCGGGTGGGAGGAAGCGCACTCTGCCAGAGCCGCATACTCCAAAAGAAGCTCATTTTCCATCTGACTGTGATGTACACCGGTCACTTCAAACACGCCGCGGGTCAGAGTGCCCGTTTTATCGAAAACCACACAGGCCGTTTTAGACAGGGTTTCCATATAATTAGAACCTTTGATCAGAATCCCTTCTTTGCTGGCACCGCCGATACCGGCAAAAAAGCTTAGGGGAATACTGATTACCAACGCACACGGGCAACTGATTACCAAAAATGTAAGAGCCCGATAAACCCAGACACCCCACTGAGCCTCCTGCCCCAAAAGCACAATCCGGACCAGAGGCGGCAAAACTGCCAGAACCAATGCACCATAGCAGACTGCTGGTGTATATACCCGGGCAAACTTTGAAATAAAATTCTCAGACCTGGATTTGTGAGAGCTGGATTCTTCCACCAACTCCAGGATTCTGGAAACCGTAGATTCCCCGAATTCTTTCGTTGTCCTGATCTTCAAAACTCCGCTCATATTGATGCAGCCACTGATGATCTCCTGGCCCGGTTTCACATCTCTTGGCAGGCTTTCGCCCGTCAGAGCGCTGGTATTCAGACTGGAAACTCCTTCCAGCACCACGCCATCCAGCGGCACTTTTTCCCCCGGCTGCACGACAATCACACTTCCGACCGCCACTTCATCCGGATCCACCTGCTCCAGTGTCCCATCCCGTTCGATATTGGCATAATCCGGCCGTATATCCATGAGCGCTGTGATATTTTTCCGACTCTTTCCCACCGCACAGCTCTGGAACAACTCACCAATCTGGTAAAACAGCATCACTGCAATGGCTTCATTGTAATCGCCGCTCCCGGAATAAATAGCCAAAGCGAATGCGCCCACAGTTGCCACTGCCATCAGAAAATTCTCGTCAAACATCCGGCGGTTTAAGATACCTCTCCAAGCCTTTCTTAAAATATCATACCCGATAATCAGATATGCTGCTAAATAAGAAACCAGCCGCAGTATCCCCGTAACCGACGCAAATGCCAGTCCAATCACCATCACAGCCGCTATGAGAATTCGAATCAGCATCTTCTTCTGCTTTCTGTTCATGGCACTCTTCCCCTCCGGCTTTAGAACTCAATTTCGCAGTCCGGCTCTACTTTTCGGCAGGCCTTCAAAACTTCCTTCATAACTGTTTTCGGATCCTGCCCCTCTTCAAATTCTACCGTCATTTTCTGCGTCATGAAATTCACTACCGCGCCAGACACACCGGCTGTTTTTTTCGTCGTCTCCTCCATCAGATTGGCACAATTGGCACAGTCCACTTCAATCTTATACTGTTTCTTCATGGTATAAACCCCTTCCTCTAATGATTAAACATTTGTTTAATTGTTTTAATTGTACTATAGCCGTTTCCTAAATAAAAGTCAAGGGGTTTTCATACGGTTTCTGTATCTTTTCTAAAAAGACACCGTTCTCTTCCTGCTCTACTCCTCCAATACCTGGATTTCCAGATAATCAAATTCAATACTCTCTATAAAATTGTCCTGTGTAAACCGGGCCTTATCGTGACGGCGAAACTCTTCCACCGTTTTATCCAGCCACACCGGATGACACAGATCAAACCGGTAACAAAGCTGATCCACGGCATCCAGCACCATATCTGTTCTGGACATGGAATAATCTCCATTGCTGATTACCGCATCCTGTACCATCCGGTTTTCTTTCATGATTTTTCCCCAAAGGCGAAACATCGGGCGTCCTCCCCATCTCTGTTTTCTTATGTTTCTTCCGACCTGGCTATCCTTTCTCCAGGTTCTGAATCCTTTTCCGGATGTCTCAAATCAGCGCACAAAATTCGTCATAACCGGCGTTTCTTTTTCCGGAATCCCATACGCCTCTTTCCCCAGTGCAATGCTCTTTACCAGAAATGCCATATTTCGGGCCAATGTCCGCATGGTCTGCAGGCCCTCACAATCCTGTTCTGCCTCGCCTTCCGCTCTTCCATGAACACTGTTCCAGTACTGACTGGAGGCAATTGGCATACCAGAAATCGTAAAATACTTATTCAACTCGTCAAAGGCAGCGGAACAGCCGCCCCGTCTGGCAACCACAACACTGGCTCCAACCTTCATAGTCTTGGGAAAGGAAGTGCTGTAAAACAGGCGGTCCAGGCAGGCAATCAGCGTCGCATTGGCGCTGGCATAATAAACCGGACTGGCAATGACCAATCCATCTGCCTCCTGAAAACTGGCAGCCAGCTTATTCACCGCATCATCAAACACGCAGCTTCCCTTTTCCCGACAGATTCCGCAAGCCATACAACCCCGGATACTCTCGTTCCCCACCTGAATGGTCTCCACTTCCAGCTGTTCCTGGCAAAATACCATCTCCATTTCCTTTAACGCTCTCGCTGTATTTCCGTTTTTTCTCGGACTCCCGTTCAACATCAGTATCTTCATCCTTATCCCTCCGCAATCAGTAGTTTTACCGCCATGTCAACACGGTTACTGCTATTTTGTAACATAAACGGCATTATCATTATAGTACAAAAAAGAATGAGGAGGCAGTAAAAAACAAAATTTTCATGTAGTAGAAAATTTGTTTCCCGCATCCTCATTCCTCTATACCGCCATTTATTTTGCTGTTTTACAGGCGCTTTAACAGTGCCTCTCTTGCCTCTTCATATCCCGGCTTTCCAAGGAGGGCAAACATATTTTTCTTATAGCTCTCCACGCCTGGCTGGTTAAAGGGGTTAACCCCCAGCAGGTAACCACTGACACCGCAGGCAAATTCAAAGAAATAGAAGAGTTGTCCCAGACAATGCGCATTCATTTCTGGAATTTTTACCTTCAGGTTCGGCACGTCTCCATCTGTATGAGCCAGAATTGTACCGTTCATCGCACTTTTATTGACAAAATCCACCGTCTTTCCTGCCAGGTAATTCATACCGTCGGTATCCACGTCCTCTTTTTTCAATACAATCTCTGCCGGAGACTCCTCTACTTCCATAACCGTTTCAAACATAATTCGGGAGCCATCCTGAATAAACTGACCCATAGAGTGCAGATCCGTAGTCAGATCTACCGAAGCCGGGAAAATTCCCTTCTGATCTTTTCCCTCGCTCTCGCCGTACAGCTGTTTCCACCATTCGGATACATAGTGAAGACTTGGCTCATAGTTGGCAACAATCTCCACACTCTTTCCTTTTCTATGGAGAATGTTGCGTACCGCCGCATACAGAAGTGCCGCGTTCTCCTCATAGGGAGTCTCCAGCGCTTTCCTTCTCCCATATGCCGCGCCCTCCATCAGCTGTTCAATATCAGCTCCGCTTACTGCAATTGGAAGCAGTCCTACCGCCGTCAGCACAGAATACCGGCCGCCCACATCATCCGGAACCACGAAGGACTCATACCCCTCTTCATCCGCCAGATTCTTAAGCGCCCCTCTCTCTCGATCTGTGGTTGCATAGATTCTCCGGTTTGCCTCTTCCCGTCCGTACTTCTGAATTAACATTTCCTTAAATACCCGGAATGCAATGGCCGGCTCTGTGGTGGTTCCGGATTTTGAAATAATATTGATGGAAAAATCCTTTCCGTCCAGCATATCTTTCAGATCATGGATATACTTGCTGCTGATACTGTTTCCCACAAAATAAATCTCCGGAGCATTTCTCTTCTCCTTCGGCAGGTTATTATAAAAGCTATGGGATAAGAACTCAATGGCTGCTCTGGCTCCAAGGTAGGAACCGCCGATTCCGATTACCAGCAGCACGTCCGAATCCTCCCGGATCTTCTGAGCCGCCTTCTTGATGCGGCCGAACTCTTCCTTATCGTAGTCCACCGGAAGATCAATCCAACCCAGGAAGTCATTTCCGGCTCCGCTTTTCCCTACCAGCGTATCTCTGGCCGACAGAACACTGGCCTTGAAATATTCCAGTTCCTCCGGATGAATAAACTCAGACGCTTTTGAATAATCAAAAATCACATCTTTTCCCATTCTTATTTTCTCCTTTTCCGCTCGTATGCAGCCGCCGCAGCGGCATTACAGCAATTACAACATTGACAAAATCTTGACTATATTATTATAACAATCCTGTTCGCAATTCGCAACTGATTTTATCCCGGAACGCATACCCAATTATCCGCTTTTTCTCCGCCCCTGAACCTTTGATCACGCCGCCTTCTCTTTTCTGAAATTTTCAGGATCCAGAAAAATAATCCCGCATAATTTCACCAATCAGCTGCGCCTCCTCACTGCTTAAGTTTTTGATCCAGTTTTTCCCATCCTCCGCCCGATCGCGACTGGCCGCAGTCTGGTCCAGACTTTGCTTCAGATAATCTGCCTCCTCTGCTGCCATGCGACAGTTCTCCAGAGATATCTCTTCTTTCTGGATTTCACCGCGGCTTTGGTTGCCGCTCCGTTCTGCTCTCCGTCCGGGTTCGTTTCCAGAACGGTTTGCTGTTCCGGAAGTTCGTACCGCTTCTTCGCCCGGATCCCCTGCCGCTGCCTGACTAAGGCCGCTATCCTCCTTCATGGCACGCACGGCCCGCAAAAGTTCTTCCGCCTTTTCATTTCTTCCCTTCAGCGCCTTCGCAGAACTGCGTCGATCCATCCCTCTCCGGAAACTAGATTTTTCCGTCGATCCATCTCTCCCAGCATCTCTCTTTTGACCAATCGTTCCAGAAACAAGTCCGTGGCGGAGCGCCATATCGAATGCCTCTTTTTCCCTCTCGCCCCCTTCTGATAACGTACTTTCTCGAAAGGTGGCTTCCCTGGCTGCATTTTCCCGGACTGCATTTCCTCGAACAGCATTTTCTCTGGCTGCCCGGACAAACACCGAATTGTCTACATACTCTAAAAGTACCGTAGCCAGACGCTGCTGCTTTTGCGCAATGCAGAAACTGCTGTCCACAAAAGCCAGAAACAGGCCGCTCAACGCCCCTACCGCCGCATACAAAACGATATAGTAGGAATCCAGACGATACCAATACGCCAAAAATGAACCGACACCTCCCGCCAGCAGTCCTAATATTGTCATCTGAAACGAAAGATTATTCCAGGTGTCCAGTGACAGATTCATAAAGCGGAACCCATACATCAGCTTGTCCAGATATGCCTGCGTATTTACAATATTTTGATTCAGGCGGTATGTATTTTCCAGTTTTTGCTTCAGTATTTTCAGGTTTTTATTCCTGGTCATCGCCATATTCTCAGTTTCTTTTAATAATCTTCTGTAGAGGCTCCGTGTAATCAGTTTGCTGACCAGGCCAATAATCCCGATGGCCGCAAGCACGGATAATGCTTTTCCGGTTTGTAAAAATTCCAACATAAAAAGCTCCCCTTTCTCTTTCCGGATTTTTCCAGATGGCTCTTATTATAGACGCCAAAAACTGGTTTGGGAAGGGGAAAAAGGGGAAAATCGTTCGTCAAATTATGCCTGAATTCGATTCTGAAGTCCAGTATCAAAACCGCAAAGCTGCACTCATCCTCAATACTGCGCGGCCATTTCCAGCAGAAGATTTACGCTGTGCCGGATTGCCTGTTCTTCAAAAACTGCATAGTCCATCCCTGCACTGTCATCTGCCTTATCCGAGATGGCACGAATAACCAGATACGGAATATGATTCAGATAAGCTGCCTGTGCGATGGCGGCACCCTCCATCTCTGTACAGCTTCCACCAAACTGCTCCACCAGCCATTTTTTCTTTTCCCGGTCAGAAATAAACTGGTCGCCGCTCACAACGCGTCCGGTAAATGCCTGAATATCCGGATTGACCTTCGCATTGCATGCCAATGCCAGCTTCCGGAGTTTTTCATCTGCTTTAAAAGAAAATGTATCTACCCGGGGAATCTGCCCGATCTGATAGCCAAATCCGCTGGCATCCATGTCATGCTGCACCGCATCCTCTGACACCACAATATCACCAATATTGATCTCCGGGCGCAGGGAGCCGGCAATTCCTGTATTGATAATTGCCTCAATATCAAATCGGTCTGCCAGAACCTGGCTGCACATTCCTGCATTTACCTTTCCGATTCCAGAACGGACCACAACCACATCTTTTCCGCTGAGCTTTCCCTGATAAAAATCCATTCCTGCCACCGTTGTAACGGTTACCTCTGTCATTGCCTCTTTGATCTTTGCGACTTCCTCATCCATCGCGCCTATAATTCCCAGCATATGTTCTCCTCTCCTTCCGCCAGTCTGCCGCACCCGAAAACGCTGCAGGAAACAGCGGACTTTTCTTCGCATTCTCCATCCCACGACTTCTGTCGCACAAATGGTTTCACAAAAAATGCCTGGTGCTTCGAATTATACGGCATCGAAGAAGTCTTGACAAGTCTTAACCGCCGATACTATAATGATTCGAGTCCTTGAAAAAGGATATAAAACCAGAAAGAAAGGATAAACACCATGAAATATAAAACGCAGGGCGTCTGTTCCCGGGAAATCAGTTTTGAAGTAGAAGATAACAAATTAAAAAATGTACATTTTACCGGCGGTTGCTCCGGAAATACCCAGGGTGTAGCACGCCTCGTTGAAGGAATGGATATTGACGAAGTTATTGCGCGTACCGAGGGCATTAACTGCGGATTCCGCCCCACCTCCTGCCCAGATCAGCTGGCACGGGCTCTGAAGGAATACAAGGCCTCTGTAAAATAATATTTCCAAGAGACTGCAGGCCCTTTAAAACAAAAACAGCATACCATGCAAACAGAAAATCTCCTGCCCTTTCATGATATGCCATATAAAATTCATTCTTGCCTTGCAGTCTCTATTTTTTTCTTTCCGCAGTTCGGGTATGGTTTTACCCCTCTCTTTTCAATTTTTCCAACCAGATCTGCAAAGCCATGTTCTGAATTTGGCGGAATCTCGCTGTCCTTTATTTCGGTTTGAGCAAGCAAAAAGTCTCGCAGAAGCTGTTCATCACTGGCACCGAACGCTTCCCGCAGCAAACGATCCATCTTACCCCCTTCTTTCGATTCGCCATGAGCCCTATCCACTTTCTCCCTCCGTTCTATTCTTATCCACCCTGCTATTTTCAGACTTTAGGGTTGACTTTTTACCATTTCCGTTTACTATACTAAATATATCCCCTTTCGGGTATTATAATTTAGAACAGTAAGTTCTGCAAGCGGAACTCTTTTAAATACGCTTTTTCTATATCCAGTCTTGCATAACCATGGAGGAAACAGGTATGAAAAAAATTATTTTAACCGGCGGCGGAACGGCCGGCCACGTTACCCCTAATCTTGCTCTTCTCCCGGCTCTTCAAAAAGAAGAGTTCGAAATTCATTACATCGGCTCCTATAATGGAATTGAACGCCGCCTGATCGAAAACACCGGAATTCCTTATGATGGAATTTCATCCGGTAAACTCCGCCGTTACTTTGACCTGAAAAACTTCTCTGACCCATTCCGCGTCCTGAAAGGGTACGCAGAAGCGCGAAGGTTGATGAGGAAATATAAGCCGGATATTGTTTTCTCCAAAGGAGGGTTTGTGGCCGTTCCCGTTGTCCTGGCTGCAAAGCACTATAAAATTCCGATTATTATCCACGAATCCGATATGACTCCCGGACTTGCCAATAAAATCTGCATTCCCGCAGCCGCAAAAGTATGCTGCAATTTTCCGGAAACCTTACAATATCTTCCGGAGTCCAAAGCTGTCCTGACCGGCTCGCCGATTCGGGAAGAACTGCTGCACGGTGATCGCCTTGCAGGTCTTCAGTATGCTCATCTGACTGCCGGTCGGCCTGTCATCCTGATCATTGGAGGCAGTCTTGGTTCCGTAACTGTCAATCAGGCTGTCCGAGGCATCCTTCCGGAACTTCTGAAAAAATTTCAGGTTATACATATCTGCGGGAAAGGAAACCTGGACGAAAGCCTCATTGGTCTTAAAGGATATGTACAATATGAATATGTTGATAAACCGCTTCGCCATTTGTTTGCAGCAGCGGATCTTATCATCTCTCGCGCCGGCGCCAATTCCATCTGTGAAATACTGGCCCTGCGCAAACCTAATATTCTGATTCCTCTCTCTGCCGCTGCCAGCCGCGGAGATCAGATTCTGAATGCAAACTCATTTGCCAAACAGGGTTTCAGCACGGTCCTTGAAGAGGAAATTCTGACCGCGGATACACTCAGTCATGCCATTCAGGAAACCTTTACAAACCGCCTGAATTTTATTGACAAAATGGCTGAAAGCCACCTCAACAACGCCGTTGATACGATTTTAACCCTGATTCACGAATGCATGGACGTTTAACGCTTAATCCTCAAAGAGTTTGGCCCGTCTGGCCTTTTCACGCAGCACCTTTTTGGCTCTGGAAAGTCGGGAACGGCATACCGTTCCCGATATGCCCAGGATCTTCGCCGCCTCTTCTGTTGAAAGTCCTTCGATAATCCGCAAAATAATCACATCACGCCAGTCTGTTTTCATCTTTTTCACGATTTCCCAAAGAGCACGGTATATCTCCCGGTCCAGCACCTCCCGATCCAGAATTCCCAGCATTTCTCCGCTGTTCATCAGTCCTTTCAGTATGGATTCCCGGTCATCTGGATTATCAATTCTCAAAATCTCACGTCCGCGCATCCTGCGGTTTCCGTCGATCCACTTGCTCCGCAGAATACGAATCAACATCACAGTCCGTACCTTATCCGGCAAATCCAGAGGGTAACGCATATAATACTCAATAAAGGTCTCATGCACCAGATCTTCAATATCCTCTATTTTAACGCCCAGCTTTGCAGCAAACTTTTTCAGCGGTATGAGATATTCTTCATACATTGCCTGCAAAAGTAATGTCTCTTCCTGCTGCATGGTTCTCTCCTATAATACCAGTTCATTCCGTATACTGTCAGCAATCGCTGCCAGTGCTTCCGGTTCCGCCTTGCCCGGTTTCCAGGTTACCATCTCCGGGCCATTTTCATATCTTGGAATAATATGAACATGAAAATGGAACACCGTCTGCCCTGCCGCCTCGCCATTATTCTGAACCACATTAAAACCGGTGCACCCCAGCACACGCTTCATGGCAGTGCCGATCTTACCGGCCAGTACCAGCACCTTCGCTGCAATCGACTCATCCAGCTCGCACAGATCCTTATAGTGTTCTTTTGGCAGGATCAGCGCATGTCCTCTGGATGCCGGCCCCAGGTCCAGGATAACCCGAAAATCATCATCTTCATACACCGTTGCAGACGGGATCTCCCCACCGGCAATTTTACAGAAAATACATTCTTTGTCTACCATCGTCTACCACTCCTTTGTATTATACCCTCGGGTATCTTTTCTATTTTTACCGGGCCTTCTGTAAAGAACAGCGCCCAGAAAAATACCAATCACAAGGCCTCCCACATGTGCCGCATTATCCACTCCTGTACTGGTAAAACCGTGATAAAGCGTTACCAGCGCCAGAGCTCCCAGCTGATAGCTGTTTAAATCCTCCAACCGCCCACGGTTAATGCCAACTACATAAATCAATCCGCCTACTACGCCGAAAATCGCGCCGGACGCACCGGCTGACACAACCCAGTAGCCAGGGGTTCTTATCTCGAAAAACATGGAAATCAGATTCGCCCCAACGCCGCAGAGCAAATATAAAAACAAATATCTGACATGCCCCAATGCCCTTTCCAGGTTATCTCCCAGAATAAACAGCACCAGCATATTATTAAACAGATGATTAACGCCAAAGTGCATAAATACGCAGGTAAGCAAGCGATAGTACTGGCCTTCTTCCAGAATCAGAGGGACATACATGGCTCCATTCTCAATCATAAACAGCGTATCCATCGAAGAACCCGCCACCTCCAGGTAAAGGAAGTACACCACATTCAGGAACAGGATTCCCATATTCACATACGCTTTTCTTCTACCATTTCCCATTCAACACTTCCTTACTACACTATGCACAGCATGACTTGCACCAGCCTCACAACTACCTCGCCAAGTGCTCCTATTATATCACAGTATGTGGCATTCTTCTATTTATTTTTGCAAAAACACTAAATTGATGTAACGATAAAGTTTTTTACATCTTTTCTTGGTTTTTTGTCACAAAATATAGTTTTCAGATAATTCTATTTCCACTCAAAAAAACGAAACCTCACATCTGCCAGACTTATTTCATCTCCATTTTTCAGGCTTACCGTTTCGTTTGACTGAAGGATATAGCCATTTACAGCAGTCCCATTCGTAGAATTTAAATCCGTCAGAATGCAGACCTCTTCCCGCTTATCAATTCTGGCATGAAGGCGGCTAACTGTCGGCCGCAAAAGGCAATGGTCAGAAAGATCTCCATTTTTTCCAATTATAAATGGAACATAAGAAATTTCAATTCGCTCTTCCGACGGATCCAGCGGCTCCAGAACCGCCACGGCCACCGGCATCGATCCACAGCTAAGAAGCGTCGTCCCCTCTTCTTTTTCCCTGTCCATCCGTTCCCTCTCCTGTTCCAGTTTCTCTTTTCGATAACGCGCTTCACTATCTGGATAAAACTCCCATTCAGACTCGTCCTGCTCCATCAACTCCCGGTATTTCTGTCCTGGTCCTGCCTTCTGCCCCATCAAAATCTCCCTGGAAAACGCTCCCCGCAGAGGCTCCTGCAAAGTATTCCTTCCAAGATAGGGTTCATCCTCTTCTCCCTCCTTACCCCCTTTTTGTTCCCTCCTCCAAAATACGACGATCGAAACAACCATGACAGCGACAAAAAAAGCTACCAGTATGATCCCCCATTTCCCTGTCAGATACCAGAAAACAGCAGAGGCTACAGCCGCGGCCACCGCGCTTTTCAGCGCTGTTGCTGCCATAGAAACCATCATCATCTTTTTCTTTGTACCATCTCCATTTTCTTCTGCATAATAAAAGGGTTCTTCTTCCTCTTCATACACAGGTTCCGCTCTTTGACTGTCCGGTTCTTCCTCCGCTTCTATACCGATTTCCGATGAAAAATGATCCGAAAAAATCCGATCCGTTCCAGCCAGACTCTTCATTAAATCTGCAATCCCATAATTTTCTTTCAGACTGGCCTGATATAGATTATATGCCAGTACTATAGCCTCCCTCTCCTGATGATCCGCACGCTCAAGCAAAAACTGAAGCAGCTCAGACAAGGCGCGGGAAATGTCCCCGGAATAGCCTGGAAGAAGACACAAACCCACGGAAAAACGATCTGGATCCACATAGATATACTGCGGATCCAAAAGCAGCTGTTCTTCCCGCAGAAGAAACACTTCGATCCGCTGGATTACCGCTGATACTCCCGTCAAAAGTTCCCGTATTTCCCCGCCACTGATCCGCCGTTTTTCTAAAACCCGGTTAAGAGGCTGCCTGGACGTAATTTCATAACAGAATTCTCTCCCCTCCTCCAGCTGCCTTACCCGAAATTTTAAAAGTCCCTCTATCGTATTGCCTGAAAGCATGCGGCACTCGTAGCCTCCCGCCGACTCCGGTGCTTTTATGATCATATAATTATGGTTCAGTTCCCTGCTATAATAAACTTCCACCTTTTCCCTCCCGGATTCAGAGACCCATTGCCGTCAAAAGCCGCAACTGCTTCTCCGGATCAAATTCCGTTACCACGATTTCCGTCTCAACTCCAGTGTCAACCGTGCCGTCCCAACATACTCCGTGACAATTTAGCCTGATCTCTGCATTCCCGCACCAAAAAAAGCCTCGAAGGCGCTCCGCCGCCTGCTGCTCTACTTTTTCGGCTGTCAAATTTCCCTCCCGCTCTTCACTTTCTTCCAGGCACATGCTACGCTCCAGTGCATCCTGCAATACAAATCGCCCCACCACGCGACCATGAACCAGAAACATTCCCTGCAGCAAAGCTGCCAGAAAAAAAAGAATAATTGCCATTACCAGAGAAGCCTCCACAGTATAGCTCCCTTCCAGTTTTCCTTCCGACCTCCTTCTCATCCTGATCCGCCCGCCAGCAAAAAGACCCACGCTGGCAGAAGACACAGCAGAAAGGGAAGACGCATCCTTCTCACGTTCTTTCTTTTTATTTTCCCCCACAAAATCAACCCGATTCCCATCGCACTTCCGCACAACAATCCCCCCGCAAACAGCAGCATACATTCCTCCCAATCCAGAAAAAAGGCAGCGCCCAGAAAGAAAACTCCATCTCCCTCTCCGACCTCTCCACCTGTGATTTGGGACAGAAAAAGAAGAATCAGCCCCGGCAGAGCAGCTGCCAGAATCGGCATCAAAATCCAGACCGAAAGCTCTCCTTGCTGCCATATCTCGCCACACTTTTTTACACAAAGCATCACCCCTACAAACCAGAACAGCCCTAACAATCTTACTGATATCTGGCGGCTTCTCCCATCCTGCCAGGCGGCCATCAACAAAAATGCCGAAAATATATACTCCCTCATCCTTCCCCTCCGCAATACGAACATGGCCCCAGATATTTCACCTCAGACAGCGGAACTTTCCGCACATAGCAGGCCAGTGACGAACAATCATTTCTTCCATGGTAGTACTCGCCCCCGGGAAGCAAATATGCCACACCTCCCTGCTGTGCCAGCTCGCCACAGACGTGACATGACTTATAGGTTTTTCCTTCCACATTCCGCCGCGTTTTTGCCTCCTCCAGGGAAACCGCCGAAATCTGATTCGATATATAGTGACAGTCCGGTGTGCGGTGATAACGGGTACTGTTTTTCCCAACATAGACATACATCAGTCCATCCCCATCCACTCTCTTCTCTAAAAGCCGCCCGCCCTCACTTCCGATCCAGCCCCGCCTGCGACTTCTGGACGAAAGTGCCACGCTTTCCAGAGAAAAAACTGGAAATGGAAGCTTCAGCCGATACCTGGCCTTCAAATCGATCCATTCTCCGTCCTCTGTAATCCGGCTCCCAAAACAGCTCACATCCTGAATCTTTCTTCCCCCAACTTTCCGAATCCTCTCCTGCAGATACAGCTGCAGACCTGCCTCCGTCAAAAGCCCTTTTCCAACGGTTTCTTCCCCACCTTCTTCTTTTTCCGAATATTGCCTGTAGACCTGCCAGCTGAGCTCCCGTGCCACCGCCTCCAATACCGTCTGCACCTTCCGTTGAGTATCAATCAGCTCCATGGGAACTGACAAAAAAATAACGGTAAATAAAAATACTGTCACACTGAGAGCCGCCTCCACAGTTAGACTCCCCAGAAAAAACTGTCTTTTTCTTTTCACAAACAAAGCCGTGTCCTCCTCTTCCCTCTCTTACTGAGAAGCAAACGGCAGCCTCCTGTTCCGAATTTTTGCTATCCTGCCTTCTATGGGGCAAACTCTATGCATTTTATTCTATAGATTATTATTGTGTGGCTTTTTATGTACTTGGAGAGGCACATTTTTTCCGGAGCAGGAGACTGGCGTCTGCCTCTCATTTTTTTGCAGAGCATCTATGGTTGAAAAAAGGTTAGTACTCCTTCCTCCGCTCCCTCTTTACAGGGAGCAGGGATCCTCTGGCGGTGCCCTGTGCGCTGACCATAAACAGTCCTTTCTGCATCCGAAAACCTGGCTGTTCCTGGCTGATATTATGTTGAATCATGTCCATCATTCTGTAGCATAGAAGCTGTTTCCCTCTGATCAGGAAAAGCAGCTTTAACCATGCCTGATAGTCCAAACCCTCTTTTACCTTCCCCGGCTGGTCCTCTGCTGTCTGCCCAGTCCATATGGAGGCACCAGCCTCCGCCAGACCCATCAGCGAAACCTTCCAGTTATCCCCTTCTTTTACCCAGGAAACCATTCCGCCAGCCAGAAGAGTTCGGACATCTTCCACCGCCTCTGCAAACGCCCAGACTGTCATGATAAAAAATGCAACCACCCGGGAAAGCACGGAAACTCCCCCCGCTCCGGTAACCGCCAATGCCAGTCCTTCGGCCTGACTGCGCTTTTCCGCATCACCAAACAGCGCAATCAAATTTAACCCCTCTCTTACCGCGACCAGCTGGTTCACTGTATGTTTCAGGTTTTCCCGATCCGACGCCTTTCCCTGAAGCAAATATTCCTGTTCATAGGAGAATTCCCGTGTCCCCTCTGTTCTGAAGTTCGGAAAATACTGTGCCGCATATTCGTTCAGAAGCGCTCGATCCACCCCCTTTTTCAGCAGGTTTTCCCGTTTTTCGCCGTTTATATCGGAATGGACACCACATACCACTGACGGAAAATCATCCATCACAAGCACTTCTCCCGAAACTGCCATACCATCCGGAACACAAAAGGAAAGCAAATCTGTTCCCATCAGGCGGCTTAGAGCTTCCAACACATTCATTTTCTGTTTATCGCGAATCCCCGGCGTCTGAAACCGTTCATCTTCCTGAAACCGGGCAGTAATCCGCAGAACCTGCCCCCATAGCGCCTCTTCGTCCGGTTCCTCCTCCTCATCCCCCTCCCATTCATCCAGGTACTCCTGTACTGTTTTCGCTTCCTGAATCGCCTCTTCCATCGTTCTTCGGTTTGTCGCTGCCGTTTCCTGCACCAATGTAATCTCCTGATATCTCTGTCCCTGTGCATCAATATAGGAACGGTATCCCTCTGCCTCTTCCCGCAAAATCCCCCAGGTTCCAGCCTTCATCTCCGGACGATTCCTCTGCACATCTCCCTCAGAGATTTCCAGCTCCCTATCCAGACATGCAGCCTGCCGTTTATATGTTTCCACAAGTCTTGGAATCCGGTCCAGCTCTCTGCAGAGACGTTCTGCCTCTTTCAAAAAGCCTGCGCCGTCACAGTCCTTTAATTCCTCATTTCCGGCCTGTAGGTATTCCTTTTGCCGGTTCAGGCAGTTCCCAATATCCTGAATCGTCTCTTCCAGGCGCAGCACTTTTCGTCCATTCTCCTGATACTGTTCTGCCACTTCTTGAAAACAGATTGCCTCCCGGCAACCATCGGCCATTGCCTCCAAAACCTCCGGATTCTTTTCAATTGTCCAGACTCCCACCCGCATGTAGTCCAGAATCTCCTGCTCAAAATATGCTCCATTTTCATCTGTAATGGCCGCTGTCTCCGCAACCTGTATCGCGGCCTCCTTCAGTGGGTAAATCGGTGCCTCTTCCAGGTACAAGCTAAAATACGGTTCCATCTCCCTCTCCAGAATCTCCCGATTTTCACATTCCAAAAGAAAAATCCGATATTTTTCCCAGACCTCCCGGTGATAGCAGCTCATCAGGGAATCCACTGATGAATTCAGTGCCATCTGTACATACCAGCCACAGCCCGCCAGCCTGGCCGATTCAAACAGTCCTCCCATCAGGGCGCAGATACATGTTAAAATCAGACTTAAAAAAACGGTAATACTGCCGTTCATTGCGTGTCCTCCCTGGCCGTTCCGCCCTAGTATACTTCCTTCGACTTACTGTTAATCTGCTTGAAAATATTTTCCAGCAGCGTATTGATCTGTTTTTTGAAAATAATTACCAGACCGATCAGAACCACCAAAATCAGCACAATCTCAATTACTCCAACGCCATCCTCATCCCTCCAGAAACTCTGAACTTCCTGCCATACTCGCTTCATTCTCATCCCCAACTCCTTTCCCATTCTTTTATCCTCTCCCATTGTCCTATTTTTTCCCATCCTCTTCTCCTTTCTGTACCTGCCATCTCCATTCCTACAGTCCAAAGGCCAGAAAAGCAGGCACTGACACCATAACCACAACGATCATTAACATCAAAAACAACGGCAGCAGCAGCTTAGTAGATGCCTCCTCTCCCTTTCTCCGCGCCAATGCTTTTTGTTGCTCAAAAGCTGCCTCCATTTCTGTTTCCAACGCCTCCCGAAGTCCCGTCGATCCATTTCGGATGTTCTGTTCCAATAAATTGGATAGTCTCCGGTACAGACGAAAATGACAGTTATTGCCAAACTCTGCATATACATGCAGCTCCGGCACCCCCCGCTGCATTCGATGATACGCCGCCGCCATCTCCTGATATGCCGCGCGCGGCCCCTTTCCGCTCTCACAACCCTCTTCATATTCCATCACAATCCGCTCCCAGGCTTTTCGCACTGGTAGCCCGGCTCCTGAAAATACTGCCAGTTTTGATACGATTTCCGGATAATCCTCCGTCAGCTGCCTCTCTCTGACTTTTTTTCTTTCCTGCTCCTTCTGACGCTCCAGAAGCGGAATCAATCCAGCGGCCATCACGCCTAAAAAAGGAAGAAATAGATATGTTCTGTCTCCACCTGCCCGATAGCGTAGCTTCTTTCCCTCATACTCATCCGGCAGAATCAGAGCCGCCCCGGTGCTCTGCCTTTCATCCATCTGACGCAGCATTCGCAGAAACCCTTCCGTCTTCTCTTCCTGGGGAGTCCGTAAGACCGGGAAAACCGTTACCGGAAACGTGTGCTCCTTGCTGTAATTTCCAGCCTGCAATACCGCCCGCAAAACAGTTTTTGCTCCCTCCTCCGGACATGTCTCCTGCTCCAGCGTCCCATCCCCCCGAATCCAGTCATCCTCCATCTCCCACCGCACGGACATTCCCCACTTCTCCAGATATGTGGGAAGTACCAACGGAGTCCGAACTTCTAACAAAGAGGGATTTTCGCCCGGGACAATCTGTTCCAGTTCCCGCACCGCTTCCTCAAAAGCCAGCTCTGCCTCCTGATCTCCATACTGACGTTCCCTCACTGAAATTTCCAGCAAAACCTCCTCCTCAAAAAGTCCCTGTACCCGTACCGCCTCGCATCGATCGCCTCCTCCGTATGAAAAACGCTCCAAACGCATTTGGCTGTTTCCATTTCCAGGCGGATTATCCACAAAAAATCCAATTACCGCCGCAGCAATCCCCAACGCCACACACAGTACCTGCCTCTTATCCACCATTCGACGTTCCCGCCTTTCTCCGCACCCCTGCATTTTCTATCCGGCTTCAATCTGAAGAATCCGCTGCGAAATCACACATGCTGCCAGATACATCCCCAGACAGGCAGTCATAACCACCCGGCCTGCCACTGTTCTGTACATTGGCTCGAAAAAACCAGGAGACGTAACATCCACATAAAATACAATAAAAAATGGCATCAAATTCATAATTTTCTGTTCAAATCTTTTTTCTGCCGTCATGGTGGCAATCTCCTCCCTTACCTGAATCCGGTCAGAAATCACATGAACTACGTGATTAACTACAGAAACCAATTCTCCGCGGCTCCGTTTTGATACTGCAAAAATCACAGAAAAATTTTTCACCTCTTCCAAACCGCTTCTCTTCGCAAAAGACAGCAATAGTGTTTCCACCGTTCGATTCATAGTCAGCTGATGAGCAATATAGGAAAACTCTCGGGTAATCATCCCATTTTTTCCGTACATCTCCTCCAAATCTTTCACGCTGGCTGAAAACGCATTTTCCACCGAATATCCGGCCGCCAGGCCGGAAGCTAAGATCTGGATCGCCTCCCGAAACTGCCTTCTTAGCTCCTCCCGCCTCTCCGCGCATAATTTTTTTCTTCGGACAAGCGGCCACACCAACCCGAACGGAAGCAGAAGAAAAAATGCTGACACAGACCGATAAAACACATAAGCCGTAATCCCACAGGCTGCTGCCCCCTGGGCCAGGTATCTTCCCCACTCCGCCGCTGACAGCTGATACACAATGTAATTACAGGGAGAATCCCCCTGCTTTGAGCTTTTCGACCCTTTCAAGACACCCAACCTGCACAAGCTCTCCCTCCAGGCCCCCGACTTCCGCTCCTTCTCTTTCCCGGAACTGGTAAAGAGGCGAAAGACTAATTTCTCCGTTTTCATATCCCGTTACCTCCGTCATCTCCAAAACTCTCCGGCTTCCATCCCGAAGGCGCCCCACATGTATCATCAGATCTAACGCCGAAGCAATCTGGCTCCGAACAGCAGGGAGTGGAAGATCTGCTGCCATTAAAACCATGGTTTCCAAGCGGGCCAGCATGTCTGCAGCGCTGTTGGCATGACCAGTGGAAAGGGAACCGTCATGGCCGGTATTCATGGCCTGCAACATCTCCAGAGCCTCCGGCCCTCTCACCTCTCCAACTATTATCCGATCCGCCCGCAATATAAAAAAGTGAAAGTAAATTTACGGAGGTGTCTTTATGAATGTGATCTATCGTGTGCACGGTGCTGGTGGCTTCTATATGGAAACGCAGAGCCAGGACCAGGCTTTCCGAGCTGCCCGGCAGGAAGCTGCGGCATCCGGCCAGATGGCTCTGGTATCTTTTACCTGGGCTGGCCGGTACCAGATGCGCCGGTTCTTTCCGGACGGATCCATGGCTTCCAGGTAGTTATAAATTATACTAATTACCACCAAAAACCGGCCGAGATCTTTGTGTAAATTACGGTTATAAATAACTTGAATAGTACCGGTATCAGAGCTAATATACAGACAACCTAAAGGAAAGCAAATAAATGAATCGGAGGTCTTGGTTATGAAGGAATTAGTAAAAGTTGAGCGTTATGGCTTTTCAGAAATCTACGAGGGCGTTGTTGGGAATTCAAAAATTACTTGCATCCTCGATGATAACTGTGTACGCTGGAGCCTTTGCCGCAAGGCCAGAACGATTTACAAACAGGTTTCACGTCATGAGTTCTCAAACGATAAAAAAGAACTTTGCTTCAAAAATGCGACACGCGCACTGAACAGATTGTAGGAGGTATGAACCATGAGGAAAACAAACCGTGTTTACTTGGTAACCTGGAGCTATCCTGGCGGCGGTTGGGACGTCGTCAGAGCTTACGTCGATACGAAAGCGCAGGCCAGAAAGGCTGCAAAGGATCAATTCGGATCCTGTATCGAAATTCACGACATTGAATTATGGGAGGACTAAATCATGAAAAAAGTAAGAATTGAATGGTGTGAAAACTTTATAAAATCTGCATTCAGAAAGCACGTTCCTTTTGAAAATGGAGCCATCGAAACCGGTTGTTTTTGGAACATGGCAGAACGTTCCGGATTATGGGAGCGTGGGACGTATGGCACTCCGATGTCTACGGCTCTTGAAAAACTTACAAACGTTGAAATCGTTTCTGATGTTTCCGGTGCTTATCTGTACAGTGTATTCAGATTAAAACGTGCGGAGGCTTAGGCCTCCGGTATTAAACCGCCGATGGCAGGTCCGAAGCCCTGCAGGAAGAAGTGCGACGGGTACCGTGGAATATTAGATGACAAGTTTTCCTGGTTTTTAATGTGAAAACCTGAAGGTCCGGCCTTGCTGGACGTCCTCGTAAACTTTGCACCCGGCCAATGGTCAGAAAGGCGTAGCCTATGATTGTATAAATTCTATCCTGGGTTTTCAGCAGGTTCTCCGCACAGCTTAATTGAACCGCTCCACGGTACTTTTCTTTCAGAAAGGAAGGAATAAAAATGTTTAATAAAGAATTATTAAAAAAACACATGAAGGCTCACGGTGATCTGAATAAGGACCTGGCTGTCTATCTTGGCATGTCGGTTCCGAATTTCTCCACCATCTGGAATGGTCGGCAGCAGTTCAATGTAAAGCATATCCGAATGATTGCTGAGCGCTACCATCTAGATCCGCAGCAGGTGTGGTTCATATTTATTTTTCCGGAGGGATACGTCTCCGATCTAAATGCCTAAAAGCCAGGAGCTTAAATGCTCCCGGCTTTCTTTTTTTTTACAATAACTGATTTACTCTAGCTTGTACTGCGTTCGGATCGAATCCTGCTGCTCTTAAGCGGTTTACTCTGTCTTGTCCGTTTCCCCATTTTCCCTGAATAACTTCACGTGCTACGGTGTCTACGGATTTTCCTCCGCCGGCTAACCGGTTGACTTTGTTCTGGATGCTCTGAACGTTGTAGCCTGCTGCTGTCAGCTTGTTGATACGGTCCTGGCCATTTCCCCACTTGCCCGCGAGGACTTCCTTTGCGATCTCGTCTTCTGACTTCTTTGGAGCCGCTCCGCCTACGAGGCGGTTCACCTCTGCCTGGATAGTGTTTGGGTTGTAACCCGCTGCAGTCAATTTATTGATACGGTCCTGGCCGTTTCCCCACTTGCCTGCTACGACCTCCTTTGCCACCTCTGTGATTGGCTTAAGAGCCGGTTTGGATGGCTGTCCGCCGAGGATTCTATTCACCTCTGCCTGAACTGCATCTGAGTTGTAGCCCGCTGCTTTTAAGCGGTTCACTCTGTCCTGGCCGTTTCCCCAGGATCCAGCGATTACTTCCTTCGCTACTTCTGTGATGGACTTTGAAGGAGTAGATGGCTGCACCGGTGCTCCTCCTGCCGCATATCGTGGACGGGCATATCCTCTGATATTTCCGTTTCCTACTGTGAGGACACGTCTTGCCACGGCCTCTCCTTTATTTCCTTCGATACAGGTGATCTGATTGCCTGACACGCTCTCAACAAATCCGATGTGATCAGAATATCCATTGTTTGGCTGGTATCCCTGATCCCAGTTATAAAGGATGATGTCTCCTGGAATCGGAGTGATGGTGCCGTCCTCGATCCAGATTCCCATGCTCTGAAAAATCTTCACGTGCTGCTCGCATCCGCATTCTCTTCCGATCAGGTCGCTGCATCCTGCCTTAATGCCCGCTGCAGACACGGTTGTGTCGCACCATTCATCTGTGTATTTCACTGCATATCCTCTTGGTAAAGGTTTCACGGAATTGTACAGATCGATGATCTGTCTAAATTTGCCATTTGCTTCGCTGTATCCCAGCCATCCTCTCATGACGTTCAGGACGTCTTGTGCTGTTCTTCCCATAGATACTTCCTCCTTATCGTATTGTGTCAAATTGTACTGGTGTACAAGTCTCATATTGTTTTCCACATATGTGGAGCTTGTTGCGTACCCATCTGCTTTGATGGTTTCGAGGTACTTCTGCGGATCCGTAATGCCCCGAAGATTCTGGTATCTTGCCAGCTGGATAAATTCAAAGTATCCCTTCACGCCTTCTTCCATGGATCCATAAACCCTGAAGTTGTCCTTGATGGTCGTGTGAACTCCAGGCTGGTACTCTTCCTGGGTTGTCATGTTTACGGATGGGCCTGTCCATTTGGTTCCGCATTTCAGACCGAAGTAATTGTGATACTTTGCTGATAGCTTGCTTTCTCCCCACCCTGATTCCAGGATTGCCTGGGCGATGATAGGGCTATGTACCTTGATGCCATACTGCGGAGCGTATTTCTGAACAAACGCCGCTATTTTCTTTATAAATTCTTGTTTCTCCATGTGTTATCCCTCTTTTCTTTTTTGTAAAAGCGGACACGATATGTTCGCCATGGCTCGTGTTATTTTTTCTTGTAATGAGTGCGATTCCACATTTCGGATACCTTTTCCCAGCCTCCGGTTGCCACTAAATATACCAGGAATGCTGCGACTACTGCTCCGACGAAGTAGTACCAGACGAGCTGCACTTTCATGTAAATGCAAAGAATCACGACTGCCACGGGGCAGAGGATCAATGCGATCACGAGTGCGACTGCATTTGTCTGAATGTTTTTAAGACCAGGCATCTCCTTGATCACCTGGGTGATTGCGCTGACCAGAAAGGCCAGGACTCCGATTGCCACTAAGGCATAGGTTACATACTGTATTAAAATTTCAGCGTTCATGTGTGTTTCCTCCTTTTTTGAGTGGGAAACGGACACGTCATGTCCGCCTCCCGAAATACATTGCATGCTATAAGAAATCGTTTTCCTCGACGCACTTATCGTAAACGTCTTTGATATTCTTAATTGCGATCACTGCTTTGTTGTTAGGGAATTTAGGATTCTCTCGACAGAAACTTTCATAGCTGTCGATGTCCTCCAGAATTTGGTCGAAGTGTTCCTTTGTATGTCTTGTTCCCTGTCTCACCTCATCATTGAATCGAAGGATCCGGTATCTCCATGTGTAGGCCATGCCTTCTCCATTTGCTTTTTCCAGCCCCTCCATTTTCCCGATGATGGTTTCGATCTGTTCAGTCAACTTGGCCTGAATGTCGATGCTCTGCTGTCTCCACTCAGGATAGTGCTTTGACTGATCTATGACTTCCTGGATCTGCTCGTTTTGCTTGTAATCATTGATTGCCTTCTGCCCGAAATACTTTGATATCTTCCGGTAGCATCCAACCAGGAAGAGCAGGGCGGCTATGACCACCGCTGCTCTGCTTACTGTGACATCTCCGAACACGTCTATGAAGTTATCCATCTCAGCGTTCCTCTCTTATTGTGTATTCCAGCGGCAGCTCCGGCACGGTTCCTGTCCTGGAGGTATGTAGTAGCACTCGCATTCGCCGCACGTTCCATATCTGGTACAAGCCTTGCCGGTGCATTCCTTCAGATTCATTCTGCAGACCACGCCGCTGCGATGGCTGCATCTGAAATGGTTATGCTGCCGGCTTTGTTCTGATGATTTCCTGCTTCTCATCTTCTGTGATCCATTCTCTTGTTACTGCAGTAGCCAGGGCCTCGTCTGTTAAACGGCCAGCATGATAAAGTCTTTTTAATCTACTATACAAGTGCGTCACCTCCCAAGCTTGCAATGATTAACTCGTCAACAACTGCATTCAGGTCTCTGTTTTCTTTTCTAAGAGTAGCGACCTCTTTCTTTAATGCCTCCATTTCTGTAGGCTCTTTCTGAGCTGCTTCTTCCTTTTTCGCTTTCTCAATCCAAAGGGATACACTCGCTTCTACATTGTCTTTTAGGCCGCTATGGAATTTTGTTTTCACCTCGAAACGGTCGTATGTATAATACGGCTCTGAGACAGCTCCTTCCTGGATAGAATCCTTTTCAAATGGTCCCTGCACATTGTCGTACAATACGACTGTGCACTCCACTCCTTCCCTTTCCGGAAAGGCTTCGATTTCAAACTTCACAGATGGTTTGATTGTGCTTTCTGTTTTCATTGCTTATTACTCCTTTCAGTTTCTTGATGTTTACGAAGGGCTGCACATACTTCTCATAGAATTGCCTCGAATCTGAATTCTGAACATATCCCATGTAGCTGACCATTCCGCTGGCGTTGGTTATCGAGATATACGGCTTCTTGGACACGGTTCTCGCCTTCCGGGATATCCGGAGCATGATGGACTTTCGGATGGTCGTGTATCCATGATGGAATTTAAAACCTAAGAAGTCCAGTGGACGTATGCGTAGGTGGAACACCTGCCAGTTCTCCTTTACTCTCATTTTTACCTTTCCCAGCTCTTTTGCAATGGTCCGCAGAGCCTGGTGCAGTCTCTTCTTTGATGTATCGAACAAGACCATATCATCGACGTAGCGTGTGGAATGCCTTACTCCACATACTCTCCTGATGAGGTGGTCGATGTCCTGAAAGAAAAAGTTGCAGAACCATGGGGATGTGTAGAGCCCTACTGGAATCCCTACCGCATCTGCCTCCGGGAGCATTCGCTCTCCTGTGGCCATTGGCTGCTGGAAGCTACAAATCAGGATATCTGCAAGTCTTAAAAACCTACGATCCTTGATTCTCTTCCGGAGCTTCTGTCTCAATACCTCATGGCTCATGGACGGGTAGCATTTCTTCACATCGAGCTTCAGGACTTTGCTTGTACCTGCAGGATCCTTTCTGATCCACTTCTCGATGGCCTTCTTTGCTCCGTCGGTTCCTTTTCCTGGCACGCATCCACAGTTGTACTCGTATGCGCTATGCATAACGATTTCTTTGAAAACCTGAACGAATGCATGGTGAATGCACTGATCCGGATAGAATCTCGGAACTGCTATGATTCTTTTCTTTCGCTTGATTCCATCGTTGATCTCTCTGATTGTGTATGGTTTTGGCACGAAGGTTTCCTCTAGCAGCATTCTCTGAATCTTTAAGGCGTGGCCATCAATGTCTGCCAGGACTCTTTGCACAGATGACCGGTTCATTTTTCTTTTGGATGCGTTCTTGATTGCTGTCTTTATATTTTCTAAATCAGTGACCTTCTCGAAAAGGTGACCGATTCTTTTTGTATAAACAATTGGTTCCATGGTATTCCTTATCTCTTTGTTAGCCTCACCGACTTTCGATCGTGCTACTTGCCGGTGCCATTTACGGCCAATTTTCACCGAGCGGTGTGGCGCCTGGAGCTTCCAGGCTGGGCCTTGCGGCCACGAGTAAGGGTACGGCATTTTTATATTCAATATTTGGAAAAATGCCAATAGTGAGATAAATTAACAAAGTGGGCGACCGAGGTAGTTCCAGTTCGAATTCCCAACACCGTTGTTGCAGTTACGGTAGAACGGGCCAGCATTAGTGCCGTTGTTAACGTTACCGCCAGAGATAACCACCGGTCGCACGTATCCTTACCCCCATTTATTGTTATCGGGTTGCTTATCATATTTCAGAGGGCGCTTCCCGGCATGATGTTGTTCGGTTCCTTTGCCAGGAAGGTATGCGGGGGGGGAGATCCCCCGGTCCCCCTTGAAATGGTTATTTTCTTGCTTGAGGGCGACCGAGGGCGCTCCAGTTCGAATACCCATCACCGTTGTCGCAGGAACGGGAGAACGGGCCAGCAATAGCGCCGTTGTTAACGTAACCGCCAGAGAAAACCACTTCTCCGCCTTCGGCTTGTGTATAGTAGTCAGGGAAGTATGTATTGCTGCTTCCTGTCGCATCTGTACAAATTTCAATCTCCGGCCACTCAGGATCATATCCGAATTCCTTCACATATCCATTTGTATGTGCGGCTTCATATCCTACCTTAAAGTATTCCTGATCGTGTTTCTTGTCAGCATAGGCCGCTCTTGTGTTGCAGTAGTAGTGCTGCCAGTTTTTAATATTATCGCCATCTCTGAACTGCCAGCCGTTTCCGTACCAGTCTTCAATCCACAAGAATCTTACCGCTGAGAGTCTGTCTTCAGAAGCACGGCCATTCGGTGATGCCATCTGAATTGTGGATCCTGTCTTCTGGCAGCAGGCGAAAAGAACATGGTTTGTTGTGATTGCTGCCTGCTCTCCGTCGAAGTAGACGTCTGTTGCTTCAGGAAGCTCTACGGATGCCTGTACCTTTGTTACGAGGCGGTCAATCACGAGGCTTGTTCCCCATGGGTTGTTCAATGCAATTCCAATAGCCATTCCTGGCTTGAATCTGTCGCCGTACGCTTTTTTGACAGTGATATAATTCCCTGTTCTTTCCTTCATGGCTTTTCCATCTGCCTCACTTACTGGCAACTCTGTCAGTCCGGCTCCAAGGATACTCTGAGCGTTCGTTCCTGCAAACATTACGATGAAGAATGTATCCAGGAGGTGCATTGCCCATGCGTCGTCCAAGTACCAGTTCGCACCCTTTTTCTTGGCCAGCTGTCTGAACTGATCTCTTGTCTTGTTATGAACTGGGAATGCGTTCGCTTTACTTTCCAGCTCCAATTCATCTGAAGAAGCTGAACCGTTGAAGATTGGGATATAAATCTTCTCGCTGATCTTTCTGTTTGTTCCGTCCGTGAAGGCGTGATCCAGGTGCAAGTGGTCGATTGGTGCGGAGCTTACTGCTCTGTACTCCCATTTCACACCGTTGCTGTCTGTTTCAAACCAACGGCCTGTGTAGCACATTGGAACCTCCAACATAACGTCTCCGTTAGATCCGTCCCACTGGAACGCTGGATCTCCCAGGTATGCGTTTACTGTTACGTCTTTCGCAAGGTTGCACGGTCTCATGGAGTTGAATGGGTACTCTGCCATCATGTCGTTCTGAACGTTTCCGTTTCCAACTGCTGCCAAGCATGTCATGCCCACGGAATCTCCGAAGCGCTCCCATGTAGTAGATGAAGAGCTGCACTTGCGTCTTGCTCCGAGCAGTTTCGCTTTGCTCTGTTCGATGCGTGTCACTCTTGCCGCTAACTCCTCCAGGTCTGCCTGAAGAGCGAGAGCTCCTGCACTGTTGATGGTTACGTTCGCCGCATTTGCTACCTCCAGGTAATAACTCATGTTGATCACAGAAGGGATCACGTTGTTATAGGCTGGCATGTAGTCGCTTGTAGATGCTGTTGCTACGGAATAGAGGATTTCTCCCACATCCGGATCTTTTGCAAAAATACCAAACTCACGGATTTCATATCCGGCATTCAGTGTGAAGTCTGAGCCTTTGTTCGTGATTGCAACTTTAATCACGACCGTGTTCTCATTTGTGATTTCTTTTCCTGAAATAGGGAACGTCTGCTTTACTTCCTTCAGGGCTGTCAGTGTTTCCAGGTTACCGGAGTGAGTTCCGGATCCTGTCTGCGCTTTTGTAATTTCGATTGTGGCTTTTCCTGCCTGGGCTTTTGCCAGGAGGGCTTTACCTTTGTTTGTCAGTTTGCTTGGATTCCAAATAAGCATTATTTCTTTTCCTCCTTAATGAATGAAGTTGTGTTGTAAACATTGCCGATCTGGGCGATGGTGGCTGCACTATGTGCTGCTGCAGCATCTCTCATCTCATTTGTTACACAAGACGTATTGTCTGTGACGGATCCATACGCTACCAGTGTGTTCTCAGACTCGATTCCTGCGTCCTGCTGGATGTGGTTGTGAATCTGGTATTCTCTTGTGGTACTTACAAGTGAAGCTGCATAGAGGTTCTGTCCGCTTTCCTTGTCTTCTCTTACGATGTTCAGGACAGTGCATTCCTGGACGCATACCTGGTGGATAGCCATGTGTGCATCTGAGTGCACGTCTCGAATGATTACGACACCTCGGATATGTGAGCGGACGTTCTTCGCCATCTCGATCATGGATTCCAGCTTCTCCAGGATGCCTGGTGTAAGCCTTGCCGATGTGATGATGTCGAAGGTTCCCGGTGTATACGGTGGATCCGTGTAGTTGAACCATTCCACTACCTTTCCTTCTCCGAAGATTACGGCCACCATATCCGCTACCGTTGCCGGCGTTCCTGCGTAGGTGTACCATTTCAGGGTGTTCTTTACAATCTCCCTTTTCTGCTTCAGCGGGAGGTTCTGTTCGTAGTACATGGCTCTCATTTCTACTGCGAAGTAGTCCAGGATATCTTCTGGAAGATTATCCACGTCGCTGTAGCACATGGCCTGATCTGCGTATGCCTTGACTCTTTGGAGGGCTCGCTGCATGGCATAACTTAGAGCCTGGATCTGTGGCGATTCCTTGTCTGGCCAGATATCAACGAGACCGCCTTCGGTGAATTTAATCATCTTCTAAGCCTCCGTAGGTCACTACTTTATTGGAAAGTTTAGCCACATTTGCTTTCCCAATAACCTGGAATGCTGGAAGCGTAACCTCTGCCCTCTTTGCCCCTGCAGCCACAATCATCTGAATGAGCTGTGATGGGTTGATGTCTCGACCGATCTTGCTTCTCTGCCATATCACGTAGTCGTTTACTGCCTTTTCTACGGCTGCTTTGATCGTGTCTGCCTTCTTCAGGTCGCTCTTATTTACGAAATACTTCACGTTGATTTTATAATCGACGGTGTCTGGAGCTTTTACTGTAACCTTGTCTGTGAGCGGTCTGATCTGCTCATTAGCGAGGTAGGTCTGCAGTCCCCTTACCATACTTTCTGATGGGAGTTCTCCATCTTGCATGATGAATTCGATTGTTACATCAACAGGGTTGTCGCTGAATATCAGCACGTCTGTGATATTTGCGTTATAGGTTCTCGCCCAGTATCGGTATGAATCCTCCGGTCCTGCCACGGAATACTTAGAAGGGGCGATATAGATTCTATCTTTTAGCGTATCGTCGTCCTCAATGTTTGTTCCTCCTGTCGTAGGTTCTGTATTGGATACCTTTGCCACGTAAGGGACCGGATCAACAAGGACATTGATTTCTCCTACTCCGAGGTCGTTTCCCTGGGTTCCTGAGTTCATACAGGTGCAGGGAACGTCGACTTGCGTCTGTCCTGCCTGAATAGCTGCATAGACCTCTGTCTGGAAGTAAACGTCGCCGTTAGTAACTCTTGTGCCTACCGGAATCTCTACGATGTCAGGACGGATTCCTGAAAGGGTGAAGCGTACCATGGCTCTCGCTGGTTTCGCTTGTTCTCTTGTGATTCCCTTCATGGCTGCCAGGTTGTCCAGAAACGGGCCATAGCTGTATTTCAGAAGGTCCTGCTTTCCTGTCTTGTCCACATAGAGCATGGACTGGAATACTTGAACCCCTAGCGCATACAGAATTAGTGAGATCGGATCCGCTCTATCGAGAACGATTTCTTTGCCTGTGATCTCAGCATACCGGTTCTGATAGTCTCTGATCATCTCTGCCTGTACCTGCTCCAGCTGCTTGTCGTCAATGAAGCTGACGTCTGGAAGGTTTAGAATTTCATCTATCATGTTTTATACCCTCCTTTCTATGTGTATTCTGGTTTTTACGACGCCCTTGTCGTCTGAGCTTCTCTCCACATCGGCCACCGATATTGCCGGGATGTACTTATCCACTTTCTCTGATAGGTCCAATGTCAGAAGGTTTACGGACTGGGTGGTTCCTAAGTCTAGGATTCCTGCTTCTAGCCCGAAGCCTCGACTCCCTGGCAGCGTTCCCTCTGCAGTTAGGATGAGTGCTTTTAGCTGGGCGTCATAGCGTTCCACGTCCGGAAGTCCTGCGGTTGATCTGATTTCGATATTATCTATCTCTTTCATGGCTTTTCCTCCTTACGTGTATTCTGAAAATGTGATATTGATTGTTGCTTTTACGAGCTCCCCTCGGTTCCAGATACAATCCCATTCTTCGCTCATGCTCGATATGTAGACCTTGCTGTTCCCGATTCTTCTGCCGCCGATTACTAGATAATCAACTAACCCAGATTTAGCTGCTGCTTCCAGTCTCTCTATCATCTGTCTTGGCCGGATTCCATGCTCTGCAGATAGGATTATGGTGACCGTAGTTTCATCGGTATCCGCTCCCTGGAATTCAGAACGTGGAGAGCTGCCTATAATGTTGTGTTTCTTCCATCTCCCGGATACGGTCCTCTTCATATCCGTAAGTGGCAGCATGCGGTTTGCGCTGACCTCGAATGTGATCATGCTACCGAAGTTTCCGATCTGAGCCATTCACTTACCGCCTTATACTTTTGATTCCAGGACTTCCACTCTTTTCGCAAGGGCTCCATAGTTCTTCTCCAGCGTACTAACTCTTTCGAATAACTTCAGAACTTGCGCTGCTGTGTAGGATCCTGAATTGCATACATGTCTGATAGCCGGTCCTCGAAGTTCTACGGTTCCATCTTTGTACTGGATGTAGGCTGTGCCTTGGCTCTTTGAGAATTCCTTCCTGAAGACGTTTTTCCCATTGACCGCAGGTTTATTCGCCTCGTTCCAAAATGGGCCGAGAATGAGGCCGCTAGCGGCTCCATTTGAGAGGTGGAGGACGAGGACTTCCTCACCGATTTCCGGCATCTTGTATTCTTCGTTTAAATTTACAATCGGGAAGAGTGCGGTGACTGAATTGTCCATGTCCGGGTAGGTTACTTCTGCCATCCCGGTTTCATAGTCAATTTTTGAAATCTTACCGATTCGGATTAGCTTCTCTGCCATCTCTTCTCCTTTCCAACTAATCAAATGTACCCTCATCTACCCATCCATACACATGTGTCTTGCTCCAGTTCGTTGTGACCAGGTGCCATGGATGAGCTTTTCCGGATCCGTTTGCGATTGTGATCTTTGCAGGTCCGCCTCTGACTCTGTATCCTCTTGCTCCTGGATAGGATGAGACGTAATGTGTACCGCCATGGAAGTTTACGATATCTCCTACCTTGTAGTTCTTCTTTTTCTGCGCTGGCTTCGTTGGTGTTGGTGGGGCTGGAACGTGTACCAGTCTTGTCTGACACTTGTGCATCTCGATATCCTGCGTGGTGCCGCTGTCTGAAACTGTAGTGGTGACTTTGTCCACGTAGTATTTTCCATTTGCTTTTCCGAGACCTTCCAACGTGACGGTCACTCCTGATACCACTTTAGGATTTGCCCAGATGGTGCCGCTGATTGTGGTCGCCTTTTCATTTGATTCGTTTACTTTTGCAGCGGCCTTGTACTTTGCTTCATTGATGTCTTCTGACTGCTCATTGATTCTTAGCACTCGGCTGCCTTTTGCATTTTCTTTGATCAGTCCTATGAAGGTACTGATCTCTTTGTTATTATTTCCATTCTTGTATGAGGTCCTGGCTCCTGTGTAGGTTCCGACCAGCGTGTCTTTAAAATCCCAGTCGTCGTCCACGAAGTCCGCTCTGGTAATTTTTGTTACCGGGTTCTTCTTCTCATATTTTCCCTTGTCGAATATGATGATCTTCGACCGGTACACTTTCATTGCCAGGCCGTAACTGCTGGCCACGTCATACAGGAATGCTGAGTCAGTCTTTTCGGACTGTTCTATTTTTGCGATCTTGATATTTGATGCGTCGTATGCAAAACCGAGACCGTATTTCTTTGCAATCTCAGCACCGATCTGCTTGATCGTGACACTTTTCCAGGTCTTTGTTCTCGCTGTTTCCTTAAAGGATTCGCTTGCTGGAATCGCCAAGGCTCCGAAGGATGCCTCCAGAGGTCCTCCTGTGAATCCGATCGTGTCCATCACGAAGTCTCCACAGTTGTTCGAGAAATGCTTTCCTGGTGCTGTCCAGTCCCTAAACTGAATAGACGCCTCTACCTTATCGCCTTTATTCGGATACCATCCGTTCAGCCACTTCATGTCTACGTTCTGAAGGTTTAGCGTTAGTGAATCACTGGATCCGCAGGCTACATCTGTATATTCGATGCTTTTTAGGTACGGCCCCAGGGAAGTGTTCACGTTCTTTCCGTTAAACTTCACGGATGGCAGGGCACGTCTTGCGTTCGCCATTACTCATCACCTTCCACGTAGTCATAGATTAAACTGCTATTGTCATTGTTACTTCTCCAGAATGGCGCGTCTTCGTCGCTGTCTTCTGGAATGTCGGGCACGTTTATCACGGTACCCGACGAGAAGACCAGAACCTCCAGCAGCGGCCAGTTGGCTTCAATGAGATTTTTCATATATTTTTCTGAACCATAGAGCTTATATGCGATCAGGTCCCATGTGTCTCCCTGGATCGTGGTATATGTCTTGCTCATTCTCTACCTCCTTATGCAAACGATAGTCTGCCTTTGTTCCTGATATATTCTTTCATCATCCGCTCGAATTCCTTCTGGCTCATGCGGTTCGCATCCACGATATCTTTCTTGTCTGGAGCTTCTCCTTCAAAGTGATACGTTGGACTGAACACGAATGTTGTACCGTCCTGTTTGTCAGGATTGTCCTTCTTGCTAGGGCTTCCGTTATTGCTCTGGATAGTTTCTCCGAGGACAGACGTTCTCGATTTGAATTGAGGAACTTCCACGTTTCGGATATGGCTGCCTTCCGGATCGGCTGATACGCTTTTCTGAATGTGCGCCTGCTCATCTGCCAGGTTTCTATTCAATCCGGCCTGTGCGGCATTTCCGAGGGCTGCTCCGGCGCCCTTAATAGCTCCGAGCGTGTTCTTCATACCGACTACAAGACCTTGGCCGGTGAATTGACCGGATTCGGTAGTTACTCTCGACGGAGAGTGAATTCTGAGGGCGCTGTTGATGGCGTTGGATGCTGATCTTGCGATGCTACTTGCTGTGGCCATTACTGAGCCTCTCATTGCGTTCATACCATTGATCAGGCCGCTCATCATGTTAGTGCCTGCACTGTATAGGCTTACAGATGCTATTGCTGAATGGATTCCTGTTGCAGTGCTTCTAGCGCTAGATACTGCCTGGGTTCCTCCGGTTCTTACAGCAGTCACAAACATTATCATGCTTGTTCTTCCGGTGTTTACGAATTGATTCATGCCAGTCTTTGTGACTGAAAGGATCAATGTCATTCCACTTCGTACTGCGTTGGAGGACTGCTGCATCCCTGCTGTCG
>CALAAS010000003.1 GCA_937885015.1 uncultured Clostridium sp. | reverse complement strand
CAAGGTGCAAAATAAATATCAGCGTTTAAATAAAGGCTTTTGACACCCTAATCTTCATAGGAAAATGCGTCCTATGAAATAAAAAAACGCTCCGCGAGGATTGCCATGCGGCGGGAAGGAATTCTGTCGCAGAAGCGACCCGCCGCAGGCGGAGAAGCTCGCGGGCGAGCTTCTTTCTTATGGCTCCGCAAGGATCTCTATGCGGCGGAGAGGAATTTTGTCGCAGAAGCGCCCCCTGCAGGCGGAGAAGCTCGCGGGCGAGCTTCTTTCTTTTTGGAGCCAGTTACCAAAATTGTTAAAAAAATTTAAGCAAAAAGTTATACGGAGGTAATAAGCCTCTGTTATAATACTGTTATCAGAGAAAAAAGAAAAATTGGCAGTTTTCTTTGACGACTGAAGTTGGATTTGCTATAATAAAACATATTATACAGTCGTTTGGAGCCAGAGAGAATGTACGCCGTTTTTTTATTCCATGAGCAGACGAGATGCAATATCAGAAAAATCATAGGATGTTCCTGTTGAGAGAGATGGCATGAGCCAAAAAGGAGGAGAAGATATGAGAAAAAGAATCAAGGGCACCGCGATGATGGCGGCAGCGATGACAGCAACCATGATGTTTACGGTTCCGGCCCTGGCAGCCTCAGATGATACGAGGATTAAAGAGGTTGAGTTCCGGGTATCGGTGACGGATGAACCAAAAGCAGGCGAGGATATCGGGAGTACGCCGGATATCACGATTGTAAAGGGTGGTAATAAATGTGAGATTCAGAGCGGATCCATTGAGTGGGATGACGACGACGGCGAGTGGGTCAGAGGTGAAAAACCTGTTTTATATCTGACTCTGGAAGCCAAGGATGGCTACTATTTCTCCTCTACAGATCTCTCCACCACAAAAAGCGCCTATAAAGCTTCCAAGCGGTCCGGCAGCGATAAGTATGAGCTGAATGTAAAGATTACACTGGACGCAGTAGGCGGAGATCTGGATGTGGTTGAGGATGTCTGGTGGGACGGCCGGACGGCACATTGGGAAGAGATTGACGACGCAGACAAATATGAAGTAAAGCTGTACCGCAACAATTCCACTGTAGCGACGATCACAACATCCGGAAAATCCTACAACTGCTATCCGTATATGACAAAGGCCGGCGACTATACCTTTAAGGTACGTGGTCTCAGCAATTCGGATGGAGAAAAGGGCGAATGGAGCGATGAGTCAGATGAATACTACATGAACTCCAGTGACGTGTACAACGGAGCAGTCCCCAATTCCAATGGAAACGGTGGATGGAATGAAGATGCCTATGGTTGGACCTATACGGAGAACGGTGTGCGTTTGGCAAATCAGTGGAGATTTATCGACAATAACTGGTTCTGGTTCCACGCCAACGGCTATATGGCAACAGGATGGATTTATACCGATAATAACTGGTTCTATCTGAATCCCGTTTCCGACGGAACGAAGGGGGCTATGAAGACAGACTGGCAGTTTATCAATGGTTACTGGTACTACTTGAATCCTGTTTCGGATGGAACGAGAGGCGCCAGAAAGTCCAGCTACCAACTGATCAATAATCAGTGGTATTTCCTGGATCCGGCCAGTGGAGCTCTCTGGACTAACTGTGTGGTTCCCAATGGCATGGTGGCAGATGCTCAGGGTGTTCTGCATTAAGAACAGAGATGCTGGAAGGATTCCTTGGTTACAGGCAGTATTATATTATATGGATACGGACAAGGGGGCAGGAAACTGCCCCTTTTTAGTGCTTTGATCATACAATTAAGATGGGTTGATCAGGTGTAGCAGAAAACAAATAGCCGGTTGGGTACGACCTGGGCCGGGATGCTTTTGGTGGAAGAGGTATATTCCACCAGCACCGGCTTTCCGGTCAGAGCGCCGCTGTAAGGCTGCCCATTGGGAAGAAGCATGGGGAGCGGGATAGAGTCGGAAAGCTGAAGGGTTCCATCCTTGCTGACGAGATTGTTATGGAATTCTCCCAGATAGTACTGGTAGTAATTTCCCAGGGCGGCCACGATAGCCCGGTAGCGCGGCGGATAAACCAGCGGGACCGGCGCACTGGTGTCATAAAAGATGGTAATGGAATCTCCCGGATTAAAGGGGAAATTGTCTACCACGTAGGTGTCGCCGGTAACTGTAAAAATAACCTCCTCCTGCTGCCGGGAACGTATGGTAAAAAAAAGGGTACAGCCATAGGATGCGCTGTCGTTTATCTGCTCAGCGCCAGGCTGGATTTGAGTGATGATACCGCTTATGGATGAATAGGAATTCATAAAAACCTCCGGTATATGTGAGTTTTCCATGATATAGGTATGCGCAAATGGAGTCTGGAATGCATCTGACAGAAAGGTTAAGTAAAAAAGTAAAGCAAAAATAAAATAAAAATAAAAAGATTGACAGAACTTTAAAATGTGCTATGATAAATTTAACAAATATTACTGCTGAGTGACTTGTTTTATTTCGCGAGGGGGTATGTTTATGACGGCAAGACGTTACGATATGTCGGGAAATCAGCGCCGTGCATCCCTTCCAATCTCGGCTGTTATTCAGGCGGCAAACAGGTTCGGATGCGACATTTTTATTTTTGGAGGCCATCTGAAGTTTAATGTAAAGGACTATAATGAGTTACAGCAGGGGATGCAGCTCCAGAAGCGGAGTGTGATATTTTATTTTGATGGCGCAGATGAGAAGGAGGCTGAGAACAGATTCCGTGTATTGTTGGGAATCTGAGAAGGAACGATGAGACAGACTGGAGAACCATGGAACAGAAGGAGATGAGGGACTCTGAAACAAGACAGACCGGTTTCAGAGTCCTTTTCCTTTTTATTTCACAGGAAAATGCGCCCTATGAAATCTGGGAACCGGCGTCTTGCTGATTATGGGAGGGTGTTCGATACATGGAAGAGAAGGAAAAGAAAGTGACGGTCATTCGAAAGGCCAGGGAGACGGATATTTCCGGTGTTGTAAAAATTTATGAAAAGATTCATGCCTGGGAGCAGGATGGAAGGATGCAGATTGGCTGGCTTCCGGGAGTTTACCCGGTGGAGCGAACCGCTGTGGATGCACTGAAGCGTCAGGATCTTTTTGTTATGGAAGAAGACGGATTGGTGGTGGCCTCGGCTATTATCAATCAGAATCAGGTGGAGGCATACCGGGATGGCAGCTGGCAATTTCAGGTCAGGGGCGAGGAGGTTATGGTTCTTCATACGCTGACAGTGGATCCGGATCGGGGAAAGAGGGGATTTGGAAGACAGTTTTTGGAATACTATGAGCGATATGCTCTGGAACAGGGTTGTTCTTTTCTCCGGATGGATACCAATGAGAAGAATCAGGCTGCCAGGTTGATGTACAAAAAGCTGGGGTATCAGGAGGCGGGAGTGATTCCCTGCGAATTTAATGGGATTCCCGGGGTAAATCTGGTGCTGCTGGAAAAGAAATTGTAACTTGTGATTTCGATAAAGCAGGAAGAAAATTGCAGAGAATCCGGTTTATAGATTTGAAAAAGAGGAAAAGCTAGTGATATATGGCTGCTTATTAAGGATGGAGAGAACAGATGAAGGAAACGGTATTACTTTATAATTTTACGGCAGATCGGGACAGACTGTTAAAGGTAAGGATGGCGCTGCTTCCCCTGGGAGTTCGGATTCGGACTGTGGGGAAGGAAGAATATGGACTGCCGGTGGGAACTTTGGCTGGGGTGAAGGATTTTCCGGTATCTGCTGTGGAGAATCCAGGGGATTTTGAGGACGAAATGGCGGTGATGGCCGGTTTTACCTCTGGAAAGGTGGATGCATTTATTCAGGCGCTTCGGAAAAAAGGAGTAGGTCGGATTGATTATAAAGCTATTTTGACTCCGACGAACCAGATGTGGGACTCGGTAACGCTGTACCGGGAACTGAAAAAGGAGCATGAGGCGATGACAGGAGGAGTCGGACCGGCAAAATAAGGAGGATGCGTATGCTGGAAAAAGTGGATCTGGAAAAAACGGTGGATAAAAAGACGTACCAGGAGGTCAGCAGCCGGCTGGATGTACAGCTGGGAGAGCTTCAGAGAGCCTGTCAGGCGAAAAAAATCCCTGTGCTGATCGTATTTGAAGGCCTGGGGGCTGCAGGGCGGGGTGTGCAGATGAACCGGCTGATTCAGCCTCTGGATCCGAGGGGCTTTGATGTGTATGCCAGTCGGGAGACCGGGGAGGAAGAACGGATGCGGCCGTTCCTCTGGCGTTACTGGACAAAGACACCGGCAGAAGGGCGGATGATGCTGTTTGATAAGAGCTGGTACGATAAGGTTACGGTGGACCGGTTCGACGGACGCACGAAACGGCGGGAGCTGACAGGTGCTTTGAATGATATCCTTTCTTTCGAAAAACAGCTCTCGGATTCGGGGGCAGTAATCATCAAGCTGTTTCTGTATATTTCAAAGGAAGAGCAGAAGAAACGATTCCGGCGCCTGGAGGAAAACCCGGAGACCGCCTGGCGGGTAAGCCGTCAGGATTGGAAACGCAATAAAGAGTATGACAAATTTCTGCGGATGAATGAGGAAATGCTGCAGAGGACCGATACGGGGTATGCGCCTTGGACCATTATTGAAGCGACGGACCGGCGGTATGCTTCCATGAAAATTCTGGCAACGGTGGCGGACCGGCTTCAGTATGAGCTGAGCTGCCGTGAACTTTCAGAGAAAGGGGACAGGAGCACAGAGAAAACCGTTTTTCCGGAGGATCGCTTTAAAAACGGCGTTTTATCTGGCGTTGATCTGTCCAAAAGCCTGGCACGCGAGGAGTATAAGGAACGGTTGGATGCTCTGCAGAAGCGGCTGGAATTTCTTCACAGTGAAATTTATCGGCTGCGAATTCCTGTGGTGATTGGATTTGAAGGCTGGGATGCTGCAGGAAAAGGCGGGGCGATTCGCCGTTTGACAAGCCATCTGGATCCGCGGGGATACAAAGTGGTTCCGACAGCGGCTCCAAGCGATGTGGAGAAGATGCACCATTATCTGTGGCGTTTCTGGAATCAGATGCCAAAGGCAGGCCATATTGCCATATTTGACCGTACCTGGTACGGTCGGGTAATGGTAGAACGGATTGAGGGTTTCTGTCGGGAGGAGGATTGGCGAAGAGCCTATCAGGAAATGAATGAGATGGAGGCCCATATGGCGAATTTTGGTGCTGTGGTGCTGAAATTCTGGCTCCATATTGATAAGGATGAGCAGGAGAGGCGTTTTCAGGAGCGCATGGAGGACCCGGCCAAACGGTGGAAAATTACGGAGGAGGATTGGCGCAACCGGGAAAAATGGGACGCTTATGAGATGGCAGTAAATGAGATGCTGGTCCGGACCTCTACCACCTATGCCCCATGGATTATTGTGGAGGGGAACTCGAAATACTATGCCAGAGTAAAGGTTCTGGAAAGTGTGGTGTATGCGTTGGAGAAAAAGATAAAAGAGGTTGAAAAAGAGCGGGAATAGAGGTATCCTGTTTGGGAATGAATATCGAAAGAAACAGGTGCTGTATGAAGAAAATAATAATTGTTGGGGGCGGCGCTGCCGGAATGGCTGCCTCCATTGCCGCCGCTCAGAGCGGCAGTCAGGTAACGCTGTATGAGAAAAATGAAAAGCTGGGAAAGAAAATATATATTACGGGAAAAGGCCGCTGCAATGTGACGAATCACTGCGATATGGATCGTCTTTTTGAGAGTGTGGTAACCAATTCCAGATTTCTTTACAGTGCGTTTTATGGGTTTACCAATACAGACATGATGGAGTTTCTGGAATCCTGCGGCTGCCCTCTGAAGACGGAGCGGGGAGGACGGGTGTTTCCGGTTTCCGATCATGCGTCTGATGTAACGGCTGCCCTGTCGAAAAAGATGCGGGAACTGGGGGTAGAAGTTTGCCTGCGGGACGGGGTTCGGGAGCTCTGGATGGAGGATGGAGTTTTAAAAGGTGTAATTCTGGAAAATGGGAGAAAAGAAATTGCGGCGGATTGTGTGATTGTAGCTACGGGAGGACTTTCCTATCCAACTACTGGATCCACGGGAGACGGATACCGATTCGCCCGCGAGGCCGGCCATACGGTGAATGAGACATTGCCGGCGCTGGTTCCCTTCGAGACAGCGGAACCAGTGGGAAAGGAACTTCAGGGACTGGCGCTGAAAAATGTGGAGGCGACGGTGTGGGATGGAGAGAAAGAAGTTTACCGGGAATTTGGAGAGATGCTGTTTACCCATTTTGGCGTGTCAGGGCCGGTGCTTTTAAGTGCCAGCAGCTATGCGGCAAAGCGTTTGAAGAAGAGGTCACTGACCTTGACCATTGATTTAAAACCGGCTCTTTCCGATGAACAGCTGGATGACCGGATCCTCCGGGATTTCGACGGGGCAAAAAATCGACAGTTTAAAAATGCGCTGGGACATCTGTTTCCGGCGAAGCTGATTCCTGTCATGGTGGAAAGGAGCGGTATTTCTCCGGAAAAGCAGGTCAACGAGATCACCAAAAAAGAGCGGAGAAAACTGGTGGAGCTGACGAAGCGGTTTACTCTGACGCTGACCGGCCTTCGGGGATTCAATGAGGCGATTATTACCCAGGGCGGCGTACATGTAAAAGAAGTAAATCCATCTACCATGGAGTCAAAAAAGGTAAAAGGTCTTTATTTTGCCGGTGAGGTGCTGGATCTGGACGCAGTAACCGGTGGTTTTAATCTGCAGATTGCCTGGTCAACCGGCGTTCTGGCCGGGCGAAGCGCAGCCTGGGAGGCAGTCTAAACGGCTGCAGAGTCCATTATTACATAGAAGAAAAGGGGAAAATAAATTATGCCGATCAATATTGCAATAGACGGGCCTGCGGGAGCCGGGAAAAGTACGGTTGCCAGAAAGCTGGCGGAGAATTTTGGCTATATCTACGTGGATACGGGAGCCATGTACCGGGCTATGGCCCTCTACTTCCTGCGGGAGGGAATTGAAAGCAGCGATCAGGCTGCCATTGAGGCAGCCTGCGACAGTGTGGAAATTTCTCTGGAGTATCAGAACGGAGCACAGCAGATTCTGCTGAATGGAGAGAATGTATCGGGACTTATTCGTACAGAAGAGGTGGGAAAAATGGCTTCTGCCACATCTTTGTACGGAGCAGTCCGGAAGAAGCTGGTGGAGCTGCAGCGAAGACTGGCGGCCCGCCGGGATGTGGTAATGGATGGCCGCGATATTGGAACAGCGGTTCTTCCGGATGCGGCTCTGAAAGTGTACCTGACTGCCGACAGCCGCGTGCGTGCAAAGCGACGATACCGGGAACTCCAGGAGAAACAGGTTCCCTGCACGCTGGAGGAGATCGAAAAGGAAATTATAGACCGGGATTACCGGGATATGCACCGGGAATTGTCGCCGCTTAGGCAGGCGGATGACGCCGTGCTATTGGATACCTCCAAAATGACTCTTCAGGAGGTTCTCGATGAGCTGGAAAGCATGGTGGAGGATGCAGGGAGCAAAGGATGCTGCGGGTGCTGAGAGGCATTGGGGCAGAGCATAGTTATTTTGCGCAGTTAGTCAGTTTATATGGGATTTTGATGAAAAAAGAATAATCAGAGAAGCAAGCTGTTACATGGATTTTTCGATTCTGTGTAACAGCTTTTTTATTGCGTATTTCAGCGGAAGCGGAAATATAATCAATACGCTTTTGGGTGTCCCAAGTTGGGCAGGAACTCTGATGTTTTTAATTCCTGGTATCCTGGTTGTATGGTTCGGGTTAAAGGCGGTTGGCATGGCAGGAGAATATCTTTCGATTGCCATGACGATTATGCTGATTATCCTTTGCGGCGCCTCTCTGATTAGTAAAGACGCAGATTTAAGTCGGTTATTTATTTCTAATTGGAGTTATGCACTTCCTGTATTTAATATTGCCGCATTTAGTTATATAGGGCAGTACCTGGTTCCGGATCTGGCCCGCGGCCTGTGCCATGATCCCAAAAAACTGGCCCCTTCCATGCTGGTTGGACAGATTATCACGGCAGCTCTTTTGATTTTGGTTCCGCTTGGATGTTTTGCGATTAACCCGGCAGATGAGATCACAGAGGTTGCAACGATTGCGTGGGGACGTGCTCTAGGAAGCTGGGCGTTATTTACGGCGAATATATTTGCGCTAATTGCAATGTTTACATCGTTTTGTCCGATTTCACAGACTCTTATTTCCAGCATCGTGGACTTTTTTAAGTTTGAATCGGATTCAGACATCCGTCACCGACTTCCCATTATGATTATTGTATATGCAATTCCTTTGGTTTTAGTAATGGGCGGATTTGTTGGATTTGTTGATGCGATTTATTTTTCTGGAACATTCTGTGCGGCGATTATGGCAATTCTTCCCGTTTTTATGGTAAATAACGCCAGGAAAACAGGAGATATTGAGCCAGTTTGGACTTGCGGCTGGATGGCAAGTAAACCGATGGAAGCATTGATTATCATCCTGTATGGAAGTACGATTTTTTATGCGATTTTCAGTGCAATGGGCATGTTGCCCGCAGGGTGGTAAGAGAAGATATAATAAAAAAATTATAAGCTATTGAAATCGTGTTATATAACTATATAAGCAGAAAAAAAAGAGATAGTATATAAGCAACCTCATGAGGACGAAAAAAAGAACTCAAATCAATAAAGTGAATTGGCAGGGAGGATTTAAAAATGGAAGACAATAGAATCATTGAATGTATGGAGCGTGCAGATTATATCCTTGGCAACCTGATGGCCGTGAAGCCGGGAGAGGAAGTTCTGATCGTTATTGACCCGGAAACAGATATGCGTATGGCCAATGCCATGGCGGCGGCGGCTTTAAAGTGCGGCGCTGAATACGGTGTATATATGATGCCGCTGCGCGGAAAAGATAAGGCAACGATTTTCCCGAAATCATTGGAACTGGGAATGGATGCCTGTGATGTATTTGTCGGTATGACGACGGCATCCGGTGCGGCAATTTACAATAACCACTTAAAAGAACTGATCAATCAGAAGAAACTGCGTGAGGTTTCCATCTGTCTGCGCAACATTGATAACTTTACCCGCGGTGGCGCTCTGGCAGATTATGAAGCGGTTTACGCAGACGGCGAGAAGCTGCAGGCAATCTGGAGAGGTCATAAGATGGCTCATATTACCACGCCGGCTGGAACGGATCTCTATATGGAGATGAACCAGATGGAACCGATCATTGAGTGCGGTATCGCAAGGAATCCGGGCGATGCCATGGCATGGTCTGACGGCGAGGTTTCTCTGGGACCGGTTGTGGATACAACACACGGCAAGCTGGTGATTGATGGGCCGATCTGCTATTATGGCTGTCCGACCACTCCAATCGAGCTTCGAATTGAAAATGGACGCATCGCAGAGGTAGTGGGGGGCGATGCTAAAATCTGTAAGGAAATCCGCCGTCAGATCGCAGAAGTAAAAGACAGTGACAACATTGCGGAGATCGGCATTGGTTTGAACCCGGCATGTATGTTCAACGGCGATTTTGAGGAAGAGAAGAAAGCGAGAGGAACCTGCCATATTGCCATGGGTAACGGTTTCTATTATGGCCAGCCGGCGCGTTCTACTGTGCATATTGATATGGTACAGTACAATCCCACCGTTGTATTTGATGAAGGAACAGAGAATGAGGTTGTAATCGTAAAAGACGGTAAGATGGTTTGCCTCGGTGATGAATGATTTTGCGGTGATGAATGATTTTGCGGTGAAAAATGATTTTCGTTGAACCTGACAATTCTGTATAATGATGCCCTTTTGTCGGGGTGTCGCTGGTGCTTGCACCGCGGCACCCCGTTTTTCATTGCATAGGAAATTACTTCCTATGCAATGAAAAACGCTCCGCGAGGATCGCCATGCGGCGGAGAGGAATTTTGTTGCAGAAAAATGTGCCCTATGAAAATGGTCTGCAAAGTATAATGATATTGTTATAAGATATTTGTATCTAATAATATCTGTTTAAAAACAGGGGGATTTAATGTTAAAATATACAAAAATAAAGAGGAAATAGAAACAATTTATACACTATTAACCCAAACTACTTCAAAGGAGGGAATTGTATGAAAAAAATGATTTCTCTGTCACTGGCAGCAATTTTGGCGATGGGCCTGATGGCTGGCTGCGGTTCCGGATCAAAACCGGCTTCCGGGGAAGAGGGAAGCAAGGCTGAGGCTGCAGCGGACGATGGGGCATCGGCAGGAGCGGCACAGGATCTGGTAATGGGAACGGGATCCACGGGCGGAACCTATTTTGCACTGGGCGGCGCCATGGCAAATGCCATCAACAATAAACTGTCAGACCAGAAAATCAACATTACTGCCCAGTCTACAGGTGCTTCGGTGGAGAACCTGAATCTGATTCAGGCCGGAGAAATGGATCTGGGAATTGCCATGAATAACGTGGCGGCTGCTGCTCAGGAGGGAACAGGAGCATTTTCAGTCCCTCTGACGAATGTGAAGGCCATTGGCGTTGTGTACAACGAAGTATATCAGATTGTTGCCAATGCGGCCAGCACGGATGCGGAAACGGTAGAAGATCTGAAGGGTCTGAAAATTGCCGTTGGGCCGGCAGGCTCTGGAACGGTAGTATTGACAGAGCAGATTTTTGAAGCCGCTGGCGTAGATATCAACAAGGATATTGAGCGGCAGAGCGACAGCTTTGGCGATGCGGCGACCAAGATGCAGGACGGCCATATTGATGCGGCGTGCAACACACTGGCAGTGCCCGCTTCGGCCATTGTTGAGATGACCACCTCCATGGATCTGAAATACATCAATATCAGCGATGAGATTCTGGAGCAGCTTCCGTCTTATTTTACCAGAAAGGTTATTCCGGCAGGAACGTATCCGAAACAGGAGAAAGACTGTGAGACAGTAACCTGTAAGGCAGCTCTTTACTGTTCAGCGGATCTGGATGAAGAGACCGTATACCAGATTACCAAGGCATTCTATACCAGTGGAGAAGAGATTGCTGCAGCGCATGAAACCGGTAAAGAAATCAATGTAGAAACCTGTCTGGAAGGTATTACCACACCAATCCATCCAGGCGCTGCGAAATATTACAAAGAACTTGGAATGGAAGTTCCGGATAACGGCTGATAACAGGAAAAGGGGACATTTTCTATGGGAAAAGAAGACAAGAGGGAGCAGGCAGCGGCAGCTTCTCCAGAGATCAATGCAGATGATTTAATGGCGAAATACGATAAGGAATCTGCATATCGGCGTCTGGACGGCTGGCCTGCGAAGCTGGTTTTCCTGATTTGTGTATTGTGGTCCGGCGTTCAGATTTATACGGGTCTGTTTGGGGCATTCCCGTCTACACTCCAGAGAGCGCCGCATCTGGCTGCCGCCATGTGTCTGGTTTATCTTTTATATCCTGCCAGAGGAAAGGGCGGTAAATCCATACCATGGTATGATTATGTTTTGGCAATTGCATGTATTTTCTGTGGTGCCTATCATGTGATTTTTTATGATGAGCTGCTTCTTCGGGCAGGCCTTTACACAGTCCTGGACCAGGCAGTCAGCATTATGGCAATCCTGCTTCTTCTGGAAGCGGCGCGGCGTGTAGCCGGTATGGTAGTGGTGGGAATAGGCGTTGTATTTCTTTTATATGCGCTGTTCGGGCATTATTTTCCGAAGGATCTGTTCCTGTTCCATGCAAAATTTTCCCTGAAGAGGATTGTATGTACAGAATTCCTTGGAACTGAGGGTATTCTGGGATCGCCGATATATGTTTCATCGACATTCATATTCCTGTTTTTGGTCTTTGCAACATTTTTGAAGGCCAGCGGTGTTGGAGACTGGATGACGGGACTGGCCATGGGAGCCTGCGGCGGTTCCGTAGGCGGACCGGCAAAGGCCGCAGTGATCGCCAGCGCTCTTCAGGGGACGGTGAGCGGAAGCTCTGTTGCCAATACGGTTTCCACCGGTTCCATTACGATCCCGCTTATGAAAAAAACGGGATATAAGCCTGAATTTGCGGGTGCTGTAGAGGCAACTGCTTCCACAGGCGGACAGATCATGCCGCCGATTATGGGAGCTGCTGCATTTATCATGACAGAGTATACCGGTCTGCCCTATGGGACGATTGCACTGGCAGCCTGTATTCCCGCGCTGCTGTATTTTACTGGTATTTTTACAAACGTTCATTTCGAAGCATTAAAAAACGGACTGCTCGGAATTCCCAAGGAGCAGAGACCGGTGGTAAAAGAATTGCTGAAGCGCGGCTGGTACATGGTTCTTCCAATCGTTGTTATTGTGGTTCTTCTGGTCCAGGGGCGGTCAGCCATGACCGCAGCGATCTGGGGTATTGCGGCTTGTCTGGTTGTATGGATCATTGAGATTGTGCGTGAAACGCATCGGTTTGATGTGGTTCAGTTCTTAAAAATGTTTATTGAAGGCCTGGAAAACAGTGCCAGAAGTGCCATTGCAGTGGCTGTTACCTGTGGGTGTGCCGGTATTATTGTCGGCGTTGTGACCATGACAGGATTAGGCCTTAAGATGGCCAACGGAATTGTAGCTCTTGCAGGGGGAAGTCTCTATCTGACTATGATTTTTACCATGCTCTGCTCGATCGTACTGGGTATGGGCGTTCCGACAACGGCCAATTACATTATTCAGGCAACGATTTCAGCTCCTGCTTTGATTGCGCTTGGTGTTCCGAAAATTGCGGCACATCTGTTTGTATTTTATTTCGGTATTGTGGCGGATATCACACCTCCAGTTGCCCTGGCTGCTTTTGCCGGATCCGGAATTGCAGGGTCAGACCCAATGAAAACAGGTTTCAATGCTACCAGGCTTGGAATTGCGGCCTATCTGGTGCCATACATGTTTGTTATGAATCCGGTTCTTGTTCTGGTAAGGCCAGACGGAATGGCACTTGGAATCTTTGTACTTGTGGTAATTAAGGCGATTATCACGGCATTGATCGGTATGATGGGCCTTGCAACAGGATTTACCGGATATCTGTGTACACATTGTAAAATTTGGGAGCGGTTTGTGCTGGTGGCCAGCGGACTTTTGCTGGTGGATGCCGGAACCGTGACGGATATCATTGGAATTGGTCTTTTCCTGATCATTTATATATTACAGAAAAAACGGGCGAAAAGCGCTCTGGCAGCGTAAGCCGGTTAGACATAAAAATGATAGTTCGCCTGTCAGAAGCTGTGCGGGATGCTGTGAAATGAGTGGAATGAACAGCATCCCGTTCTTTTTTTGCAGATAATATGTTAATATAGGAAATATGACAATATGCTAATATAGGGGATATGACAGAAGATATGACTGGAGGGAATCGGCTTGATCAGTGAAATGAAATACGTATATGCAGTGTACCAGGAGAAAAGCTTTTCAAAGGCGGCCAAGAAATTATTTATCAGCCAGCCTGCGCTCAGCAATATGGTCAAAAAGGCGGAGAAGGAAATCGGTACTCCGATTTTTGACCGGAGTACCATTCCCCTGACCGTCACGAAAGAGGGGGATTATTACATTCGCTCCATTGAGCAGATGCTGCAGATTCAGAAAAATAGGAGGGAGTATTTCGAGGATCTGGGGGAGATGAAGCAGGGGTCTCTTTCTCTGGGAGGTTCCTCCTTTTTCTGTTCTTTTGTTTTTCCGGACATTATCGGAAAGTTTCGCAGTAAATATCCGAATATCGCCATTGATCTGGTGGAGGGCAATATCAAGGAGCTGAAGGAGGGACTTTTTGAGGGAACGCTGGATCTGGTTATTGAGACAGCTGTGACAGAGGCGGAACCTCTGGTACAGCGTATTTTCTATAAAAACGAAAACATCATTCTGGCTGTTCCGGCTTCTTTTCCCATCAACCGGCGATTTCAGCCATACCGTTTAACCCATCAGGATATTGTCTCGGAAAAATATCTGAAGACAAGCGTGGAGCCGGTGCCGCTGGGAAGTTTTAAAGATACGCCGTTTATTACGCTGAAACCGGGAAATGATATTTATAATCGGAGTATTGCCATGTGCCGGAATCGCGGCTTTTCCATGCGGATTGTGATGGAACTGGATCAGATTATGACTTCCATGAATATTGCCTGCAATGGGATTGGGGCTTTGTTTGTGCGGGCAGATATGATAAAATATCTTCCAGATGACGGGCGGCTGATTTATTATAAGCTGGATGATCCTCTGGCTCAGAGAACCGTCAGCTTTGTCATGAAAAAAGGGCGGTATATGACGGCCGCCATGCGGGAGTTTCTTCGCTTGGCCGGCGTCAGAATTCCGTCGCAGCAATAAGAAAGTACAAAAGGGGAAGAGGAAGATGGAGGTAGTGGTTGCAAAGACAGCCGGTTTTTGTTTTGGCGTAAAGCGGGCGGTGGAACGGGTTTATGAGCAGATTGAAACAGGGAAAAAGCCGATTTATACCTTTGGTCCCATTATCCACAATGAGGAAGTGGTGCGGGACCTGGAGGAGAAAGGGGTACAGGTCATTGAGTCTGTCAAAGAACTGGAGGCTTTGACAGAAGGAGTTGTGATTATCCGTTCCCACGGGGTAGGGCGGAATATTTATGAAATTCTAAAGGAGCGGGGGGTCGAACTTGTGGATGCCACCTGTCCGTTTGTAAAGAAAATTCATAAAATTGCCAGGGAGCAGTCCGAGTCGGGAAGACGGGTTGTGATCGTGGGGAACGAAAGCCATCCGGAGGTGGAAGGAATAAAAGGATGGGGAAATGAGAAGACTATAGTGATTGAATCTGCCGGTGAACTGGAAAAATGGAAGCTTCCGGCGGATGAAAAGCTATGCATCGTGGCGCAGACGACATTTAACTACAATAAATTTCAAGATATAGTTGAAAAAATTTCAAAAACGTATTATGATATACTTGTTTTAAATACGATTTGCAATGCAACACAGGAGAGACAGGTGGAAGCAAGGCAGATAGCTTCGCAGGTTGATGTTATGATTGTTATTGGAGGAAGGAACAGTTCTAACACTCAAAAGTTGTATGAGATTTGCCGAAAGGAATGTAAGGATACTTACTATATCCAGACACTGGACGATTTCAAACCTGATAAGGCAGGTACTGTGCGCAGCGTAGGTATTACAGCCGGGGCATCAACCCCGAATCAAATTATCGAGGAGGTTCATACTAATGTCAGAATTAAGTTTTGAACAAATGTTTGAAGAATCATCATTCAAAAGATTACGTACAGGAGAGGCTGTTACCGGTCAGGTTATCGGTGTGAAAGAAGACGAGATTATTCTCAGCATCGCTGGAAGCAAATCCGAAGGCATCATCACAAGAAGCGAATTTACCAACGAGCCGGGCGTGGATTTGAGAACGAAAGTTCAGGTCGGCGACGAGCTGGAGGCAAAGGTTCTGAAGGTTAACGACGGAGAGGGAATGGCATCCTTATCTTACAAGAGACTGGCTGCCGACAAGGGGTTAAAACGTCTGAAAGAAGCTTTTGAGAACCATGAAGTCCTGACGGAAAAAGTAACTCAGGTTATGGAAAAAGGTCTTGTTGTTGAAGTTGAGGGAACCCGCGTGTTTATTCCTGCCAGCATGGTTTCTGATACGTATGACAGGGATTTATCGAAATATGCCGGCCAGGAGATTGAGTTTGTAGTGACCGAGTTCAATCCGGGCGGAAGAAGAAGCCGCATCATCGGCGACCGCAAGCAGATTCTGCTTGAGAAGAAGGCTGAGATGCAGAAGGAATTATTTGAGAGAATTGCAGTTGGCCAGACGGTTGAGGGTGTTGTAAAGAATGTGACAGATTTTGGCGCATTCATTGATCTGGGCGGAGCAGACGGACTTCTCCATATCTCTGAGATGTCTTGGGGCAGAGTTGAGAATCCGAAGAAGGTATTCAAGGTTGGCGATCAGGTTACAGCGCTGATTAAGGATATCAACGGCGAGAAGATTGCTCTGAGCCTGAAGTTCCCGGAGACCAATCCGTGGGCAAACGCAGCTGAGAAGTATGCGGTAGGCAACGTGGTAGAGGGAAGAGTAGCACGTATGACAGACTTCGGCGCATTCGTAGAGCTGGAGCCGGGCGTTGATGCGCTCCTGCATGTATCTCAGATCTCCAGAGAGCATGTTGACAAACCCTCCGATGTACTGAGCGTAGGTCAGATCATCGCTGCAAAGGTAGTTGACTTCAACGAGGATGACCGCAAGATCAGCCTTAGCATGAAGGCACTTGAGAATCAGGCTCCGGCTGCAGACGCTGACATTGCAGATGTGGACATTGAGGCTGTAGCAGCTCAGGAAGACTAATAAAATTATAACGGGCATTGCCCTTTAAAAAGACGGATAGCTTTTGTGAATGATCACAGAGGCTATCTGTCTTTTTCTGTTACAGGAAAGAAGCATATCGGACTCTTCTCTGCCTTTGACATAAAAAACTTGACAAGACCCCCTGGACTGATTATAATACAAATACAATATTATATAATATATAATATCAAGAAGAAAACAATATATAAAATACAATAATATTGATACTTTGTATAATATTGTTGAAGGGAAAAAGGATACAGGTTCGTTATATTTTCAGAAGAACTGAATGAACTGGTATCATGCTCAGGAAAGGAGTGGCAGTATGGTTTTTAATACGGGAGCAGCGCTTCTGGACGCTGTGGTGCTGGCAGTGGTCTCGAAAGCGGCAGAGGGGACCTATGGCTATAAAATTACCCAGGATGTCAGGCAGGCGATTGACATATCGGAGTCAACCCTGTATCCGGTGCTCCGCCGCCTCCAGAAAGAGGCATGTCTGGATACGTACGACCGGGCGATTGACGGCCGGAACCGAAGGTATTATAAGATTACAGAGTCGGGTCGGGCGCAGCTGAATCTCTACAGAGGCGAGTGGAGCGTATATTCCAGCCGGATTTCGGAAATTCTTGGGGAGGGATGAAGATGATGAAAAAAGATGAATTTTTAAGCCAGCTGGAATATCTTCTTCAGGATATTTCAGAGGAGGATAAGAGAGATGCCATTGATTATTACCGGGATTATCTGGAAGAGGCCGGACCGGAACGCGAGGAGGATGTGCTGCAGGAATTCGGAAGTCCGGAGAGGATTGCTTCCATGATCCGGGTAGATCTGATGGGCGGCATGGAGCAGGGCGGTGAATTTACGGATCGCGGCTATACCGACGATCGTTTTGGAGCAGCCTCCTGTCCTCCTGCGGTGGGAGAATCAGGCTGGAGGCAGTCAGGCCCTTCCGGGAAGGAGGAAGGGTGGACAACGGCAGGATCTTCTCGGAGGCATTCAGCTCCATGGGGAAACCGGGCGGCGAAAAGAAGCGAGGAGACAGCAAAAAAGGCCGGCGGCAAGGAGAAAAAACCTACCTGGATCTACGTATTGGTTGGATTCGGACTGCTGATTTTGGCCCCTCTGCTCCTGTCTCTGGCATTCGGAGCCATTGGAAGCGCATTTGGAGTTGTTCTGACGCTTCTGGCCATGCTTTTGGTTCTGGGACTGTTGACGGTGGCGGCATTTATCGGCGGAATCAGCCTGGTGTTTTTGGGATTTGGCCAGATGTTTGGCAGCTTCTGGGTTGGACTTATGTTTGTGGGATTGGGAATGGCGTCTGTGGGAGGCGGTCTGCTTCTGTTCCATTGCTGTTTCCTGTTTTATGGAAAATTTCTTCCCTGGATCTGCCGATGGGCAGTGCAGTTGGTTAAGCGTGTCGGCGATCGGCTGGCACAGCAGATTGGATAAAAGATATGATAGCAGAGGAGGATGCGTATGAAGCGGTGGGTAAAGGGAACTTTAATTGGCGGTGCGGCTCTGGTGCTGGGAGGAATCGGAATTTCGGCAGTGGCGGCAGCTGCAGGCGGGGTTTCCGGAGGATTTCACAGTCTGGAGCAGCTGAGCAATCTTGATGAGCTGGATGAGCGGCTGGAATATGATTTTCACCGACATCTGGGAGGACTTATGAAAAGGGAGCGCGTTCAGGATCCGAATTCCTGCAAAGATCTGGAAAATCAATCGGTGGACAGTGAAGCTGGGATGGGAAATGGTGCCGGAGCCGGAAACAGAGCCGGGGTTGGAAGTGGCGCCGGAGCCGGGAATGGAACCGGGGCATCGGTGGAGAAGATGGAGCTTTTTGATACCCTGGATGGGATTACCCGGCTGAAGGTGTCGGCCCAGTGGGGCAATGTCCGGGTGGAAGAGAGAGAGGATGACGGTCAGGAGATTGCCATATATGTGTCGGATGCCCCGGAACTCTGGGTAAATATCGAGGAAGAGGCAGGGGAGGCGGAGATTACTCTTTCCTGCAAGAAAGGGAACGGGACGAATGGAAACAGGCTGCAGATGGTTGTGCAGATTCCATCCGCAGCGGTCCTGCGGGAGCTGGAGCTGGAGACTGGAAATGGAGAGCTGGAGGCCGGCAGTTTGCAGGCGGAATACCTAGAGGCAGAGGCGGAAACTGGTACAATTTCTATTGAATATTTTGAGGCAGAGACAGCCTCAATGGGAGCCAGTGCCGGAAAAATTGTGGCAAACGGGCGGATTAACAGAGGCCTGGAGGCAGAAGCAGAGAGGGGAAATGTGATCCTGGTGCTGGATGGAGCCAGGGACGATTACCGGATTGCGGCAGAGAATCATTCCGGAGAAATTCTGGTGGATGGCGAGGTTTGGTCCGGCCATCATGGATCGGCTCAGAGCAGTGGGAGTCAGAAATACATGGAACTGGAATGTGAGGCGGGGAAGATTATCGTAAATTTTTCAACAGAAGCATAAATAAAAAGAGAACGGGCATACTCTGAGTACAGGAACTGCCGCAGGGCAGCGGAAAGGAGTGTGCCTTTTTATGAAAAAATCAAACAAACGGGGAGTGTCATTGGATCCGTCCAATCTGACGCCGGAGGAGGCAATGAAATTTGAAATTGCATCGGAGCTTGGACTGGCGGACAAGGTTCTGGAAAGCGGATGGAGAAGTCTTACCGCTAAAGAAAGCGGCCGCATCGGTGGGTTGATTACCCGAAAAAAAAGAGAAATGAAACGGATGGAACAGGAAGCTGCGGAAGAAAAAGCCGGGATTGAAAATGATTGAAAAAAATAATTAAATCCCATATAATGGAGCAATAAGGAGGATGTGGCGGTGGAGGAAGCGAGGAAGCCAAGGAGCGGATTTACGACGGGAACGTGTGCGGCGGCCTGTGTCCGGGCCGCCGTTTTGCTGTGTTTAACGGGAAAATGTCCAGAGAATGTCTGGATCCGGACACCTTCCGGTCAGGATGCGCAGTTTGAACTGAAGAGGACGGAGAAAACGGAAGGGATGGCGGCCTGTTTTGTGGAGAAAGACGCAGGCGATGACCCGGATGTGACCAATGGTACAGAGGTGGGGGCGTTGGTTTATGCGGGGAAGGCGCCGGAGCAGAAATACCGGTTTTATGAATCACCGGAGTATCCGGGGTTATATCTGACAGGGGGAATGGGGGTCGGAACCGTGACGAAGGCAGGACTTTCCTGCCCCGTAGGATATCCGGCTATCAATCCCGTTCCCAGGGCCATGATTTTTGCGGAGGCCCAGAGAGCCAGAAATCAGGCCGGGCAGGCTGGCAGACCGCTTTGGCTGGTTGTCTCTATACCGGAGGGAGAACGGCTGGCAGTCCGGACGTTCAACCCCAATCTGGGGATCGTGGGCGGTCTTTCTGTCCTGGGAACCAGCGGTGTTGTAAATCCCATGAGTGAAGATGCGCTGCTGGCAACGATACGCCTGGATATCCGGGTGCGGGCTGCCCAGGGCCAGAAGCTTCTGGCAGTGGCGCCGGGAAATTACGGAGAGCGTTTTTTACGGGAAGAGATGGGACTTTCCATGGATGCTTTTGTAAAATGCAGTAACTACATAGGCGAGACATTTCGGATGCTGGAGGAAGAAGGGATTTCCAGAGTGCTTCTGGCGGGGCATGTGGGAAAGCTGGTAAAGGTGGCCGGAGGTGTTCTCAATACCCATTCGCGTTTCGGAGACCGGAGAATGGAAATTTTGGAGCAATGTGCCAGAAAGGCCGGATTTCGGAAATCCGCAGCTCTGCGGTCAATGAATACGACGGAAGAGGCGGTGGAGTTTCTTCTGCGGGAGGGCATGCTCGCTCCGGTGATGGGCCAGGCTGCAGAGCAGGTCAGGGAGACACTGGAGGAAATCAGTCGGGTTCAGACTGAAATTTTGTTGTTTTCTTCGGTCCATGGACTCTTGGCTCAGACGGAAGGGGCTATGGATTATGTTCGGGAGCTGAGACAGGAAAGAGGCATCAAAATTCCGGCACAGGGAATGAAAAAGGATACAGACAGAGGGTAGAAGAGGTACATAGATGGTTTATTTTGTTGGAGCAGGAGCAGGAGCACCGGATTTGATTACCGTGCGCGGAGCGGGATTGTTACAGAAGGCAGATCAGATTATTTATGCGGGGTCCCTGGTAAATCCGGAGCTTTTGCGGTACAGAAAGGAAGGGTGCCTGGTCTATGACAGCGCCCGTATGACGCTGGAGGAGGTCATGGACCGGATCAGGGAGGCGGAGAAGCTGGGAAGGATGACAGTGCGCCTTCACACGGGAGACCCCTGTATCTATGGGGCAATCCGGGAGCAGATGGATCTTCTGACAGAAGAGGGGATTTCCTATGAAGTGTGTCCGGGGGTCAGCTCCTTTTGCGGGGCTGCGGCTTCCCTGGGAATGGAGTATACACTTCCAGGCGTATCCCAGAGCGTGATTATCACGCGGATGGCCGGCCGGACGTCGGTGCCGGAACGGGAGTCGATTGCCAGCTTTGCCGCCCATGGGGCAACGATGGTCATTTTTCTGAGCGCTGGAATGACAAAGGAGCTGAGCCGGGAGCTGATGGCAGGAGGATATTCGGCGGACACACCGGCAGCCATTGTCTATAAGGCTACCTGGCCGGATGAAAAACAGGTTTTCTGCACCGTAGGGACGCTTTGGGAGGCAGCCTGTCGGGAGGAAATACGGAAAACAGCGCTGATTCTGGTGGGAAATGCAGTTGCGGCCAGTCATTATGACAGATCATGCCTCTATGCGCCGGATTTTACGACGGAGTTCCGGAAGGGAAGAGCCCATGACAGTACTGATTAGCTTTACGGGCCAGGGGCGGGAGACGGCGGAAAGGCTGGCCCGGGGCCTTGAGGGGAAAATGGGAGAAGAGGCGGCGTGCTTTGATTTTGCCTCCCAGGACAGGCAGGGAGAAGAGATTCAGAGAGAAAGGCCGCAGATGACAGTTGGAACTCTGGTAAAGGAGCAATTTGAGCGCCGGAATAATCTGATTTTTGTGGGGGCAGTGGGAATTGCAGTCCGGATGATTGCTCCTTGGATTCGAGATAAGACCTCCGATCCGGCGGTGGTGTGCGTGGACGAGCTGGGAAGATTTGCAATTCCGGTTTTGTCCGGTCATCTGGGAGGAGCCAACCGGCTGGCTCTGTGCGTGGCCGGGATTTTGAATGCCGTTCCTGTCATAACTACGGCAACGGATTTACATGGGGCGTTTGCTGTGGACGTTTTTGCAGCGGAAAACGGGTTGATAATCGGGGATATGAGAGAAGCAAAATCCATTTCGGCAGCCGTTCTCCGGAAAGAAAAAATAGGATTTTTCAGTGAGATTCCGGTGGATGGACCGGCCCCGGAGGAACTGACGCCCGGAATCTGGCAGCGTCACAATATCTGTATTACCTGGAAAAAAGAAGGCTGGCCGGAGGACGAATCACGTACCGATATTTCGGAGAAAGCACCAGGAGGAGGTGTTTCTGAGAAAAAGGCAGTGCTGCGTCTTTTTCCAGGCGGAGCAGCTCTGGGAATGGGCTGCCGCCTTGGCGCTTCTCTGGAGACGGTACGCCAGGCAGCTCTGCTGGCTCTGGAAGAGGCTGGGATGGACCGGCGTTCCCTGACGGTACTGGCTACGGTGGATCGAAAGGCAGATGAACCGGCGCTTTGTGCATTGGCCAGGGAGTGGAATCTTACATTTCTTGCCTATACGCCCGGAGAGCTGGAACAGGCAGAAGGAGAATTTTCAGAGTCGGATTTCGTGCGCCGGACACTGGGGGTTGGAAATGTCTGCCAGCGTGCTGCCGCTCTGGGGGCGGCGCGTTTTGGAGATCCGGTGATACAACTGACGGGAAAAACTGTTTATGAGGGGGCGACTGCTGCAGTGGCAGTCCCGGATTTAAGACAGATCGGGAGGATTCGATGGAAGAAAACATACTGTATGTAATTGGAATCGGGCCGGGGGGCCGGGAACAGATGACGATCCAGGCGGATCGGGTTCTTAAGAATTGTCAGGTCATTGTGGGATATACGGCCTATGTAGACTTGGTTCGCCGGGATTATCCAGAGGCATCATTTCTGACGACCCCGATGCGCCAGGAAAAGGAACGGTGCCAGATGGCCCTTGACGCGGCGGCCTCCGGGAAGAAAACGGCGATGATCTGCAGTGGAGACAGCGGCGTTTATGGGATGGCTGGTCTGGTGCTGATGATGGCCAGGGAATATCCGCAGGTTCGGGTGGAAATCATTCCCGGTGTGACGGCGGCCCTGGGAGGCGGAGCGCTTCTGGGAGCGCCTCTTGGCCATGATTTTGCTGTGATCAGCCTGAGTGATTTGCTGACTCCGATGGATGTGATTGAAGAGCGGCTCCGGGCGGCGGCAAAGGCGGATTTTATTATCTGTCTTTATAATCCGGCCAGCAGAAAGCGGAGTGACTATTTGGAGCGGGCCTGCCGCATTCTTCTGGAATACAGGGAAGGGAGTACAGTCTGCGGGTTGGTAAGACAGATCGGCCGTGAGGGAGAGTCCGTGGAGGTTCTGACCCTTCAAACGCTTCTGGCGGCAAAGGCGGATATGTTTACAACGGTATTTATCGGGAACCGGCAGACGGTCTGCCTGAATGGGCGGATGGTAACACCCAGAGGATATAAGAATGTGTAGAATTCTGATTTTTGGAGGAACGACAGAGGGACGCCTTTTGGCTCAGTGGTGTGCCAGGAAGAACCACCCTGTCTGGGTCAGCGTGGCGTCAGATTATGGGAAAGAGCTTTTGCCAGAAAGTCCCTGGATTCGGGTTCATCAGGGGACTATGACGGCAGCAGAAATGGCAGACTTTATACGCCAGCACAGGATAGGCCTGGCCGTGGACGCGACTCATCCCCATGCCCGGAGGGTTTCCGGGGAAATCTTCCGGGCATGTGAGGCGACAGGAATTCGTCTGGAGCGGTGTCTTCGGGAAGAGGGAGGCGGGGAAGAGGATCTGGAGCATCTGTATCCCGGAGGAATCGTGGAAGTTTCTTCGGTGGAGGAGGCAGCTGCCTATCTTAAGTTTCGCAGCGGCCGTGTGTTTATTACCACCGGAAGTCATGGCCTTTGGGCATTTCAGAGGATAGAGAATTTTTCAGAGCGGGTTTATGTCCGGGTTCTTCCGTCTTCAAAGGCGCTGGCGGACTGTGAGGCATTGGGACTGCGGGGAAGTCATGTGATTGCCATGCAGGGCCCCAGCACGGAGGCCATGAACCGGCTTTTGCTGGAGGAGCTGGGGATTCAGTGGATGGTCACAAAAGATTCCGGGCGGGCCGGCGGCTTTTTTGAAAAAATACAGGCAGCCAGGGCCTGCCGCGTTCCGGTCCTGGTTATCAGACGTCCCAGGGAAAGCGGAAAGACGTTTCAGGAAATCTGCGGGATCCTGGAGGAGTTTATGGAGCAGAGGCCGGAGGCATTCCCGGTTGTGCCGGACAGAGTTTATGAACGCTGTGAACAGCAGTTTTTCCTGATCGGGATTGGGATGGGAAATCTGGATCAGCTGACCTGCGAGGCAAAAAAAGCTTTAATGCAGAGCGATGTGGTATTTGGCGCACCCAGGATGCTGGAGGCGATCCGCCCTTTGTTTGAAATGGGAAAATCTCCCGTCTGGATAGAGCGGTACCGAACCGGGGAAATTCTGGATGAGGTGAATCAGCATCCGGAATGGCAGCATATTTCGGTGGTATTTTCCGGCGATACGGGATTTTTCAGCGGGGCGTCCGAGGCAGCGCGGATTCTGAAGGAGCGCGGGATGGCGTTTTCTCTGTTTCCGGGCATATCCTGTGTCAGCTACCTGGCATCGCGCCTGGGAGTCAGTTGGGGGGATGCGGGATTCTGTTCCTGCCATGGAAGAGCGCTGGAAGTGAAGACAGTTATGGAGGCGGAGCAGTCCAGGGTATTTGTTCTCTTAGGAGGAAAAAATGGGGCCGGGCATTTCTGCCGGGCCCTCTGCGAGGCAGGCTATGGAAAAACAGAGATTCATGTAGGTGAACGCCTTTCTTATCCGGATGAGAGGATTGTTTCTGGAACAGCAGAGGAGCTGGCAGGAGAGACGTTTGCGGAACTTGGCCTTTTGCTGGTTGTAAAAGGATAGTGCGAATGAGGGAGAAGGACGGATGAGAAAGATGTGGCAGGAAGAAAAAAGACAGGGAGAGACGGAAACGGTGCCCCGGTTTATGGTGGCAGCGCCAGGGAGCGGAAGCGGAAAAACGTTGATTACATGTGGCCTGCTGGAGCTTTTGAAGCGGAAGGGTCTTAAGCCGGTTGCCTGTAAATGCGGCCCGGATTATATTGACCCGATGTTTCACCGGTATGTGCAGGGAGTGCCCGGGCGAAATCTGGACTCCTTTTTTCTATCGCCAGTAGGGGTGCGGGATATGCTTCTGCGTGCCATTTCCTGTGAAGCTGCAAAGATTGCGGTGCTGGAAGGTGTTATGGGGTATTACGATGGTCTGGGAGGAACCTCCCTCTCGGCCAGCAGCTGGGAGATCGCATCTATTACGAAGACACCGGTGCTTCTGGTGCTGGACTGTAAGGGAATGTCTCTGTCTGCGGCCGCGGCTGCGGCTGGATTTCTCCATTTTCAAAAAGAAAGCTGGATTGGCGGCCTCTTTTTAAACCGGGTTTCTCCCATGTATTTTGAGCGCCTGGCTGCGGCGGTTACCGAAGCCACTGGCCTTCCGGTGCTGGGATATCTGCCGGAGTCGGAGGAATACCATCTGGAAAGCCGCCATCTGGGACTTTTATTGCCGGAGGAGATCGCGTCCCTTCGCAGTAAGGTGGAAGGATTGGCAAATATTTTGGAAAAGACGGTGGATCTTTCTGGCCTTCTGACTCTGGCATCCGGTGCCGGAGAATTTCCGGAGTCGGAGAGACAGAAACCTGAGATCGAGAAAACAGAAAAAAAGGGAAAAAAGAAGCTGGCAGGACAGGAAGTCTCCATCGGCGTGGCCCGGGATACGGCCTTTTGCTTTTATTATCAGGAAAATCTGGAGCTTCTGGAGCGGATGGGGGCCAGGCTGGTCTTTTTCAGTCCCCTGAGGGATCAGAGGCTGCCGGAGGGGATTTCTGGCCTGCTGTTTGGAGGCGGCTATCCGGAGAACTTTGGGGAGGAGCTGGCAGCCAATGAAACCATGCGGGAAAGCGTTCTGTCTGCGGCCAGACAGGGAATGCCATTCCTGGCAGAATGCGGCGGTTTTCTGTATCTGCACCGCTTTCTGGAGGGAAACGATGGAAAATCTTATCCGATGGCGGGGGTATACCCCTTTGATGCTTTCCGAACCGATCGTCTGCGCCGATTTGGTTATGTGCGTTTACTGACACCGGATGGGATGGAGCTTCATGGACATGAATTTCATTACTGGGAAAGCCAGGATCCGGGGGAAAACTGGACGGCCAGAAAGCCGACGGGAGACCGGACCTGGCCCTGTATGCACGCATCAGAGGGGCAGCTGGGCGGTTTTCCGCATCTGTATTACGAATCCTGCCCGGAATTTATAATGGAGTGGCTTTCCAGGTGCCGGGAATGGCAGAGCGGGAGGAAAGAGGGATGAAAGTGAATCCAGAGAATGACAGGAAAGGCGTGTAAGGAGGACAGAGGATGAGGGACGAATGGTTTATTCGCGGGGCAGTTCCCATGACGAAAAGTGAGGTGCGGGCGGTGTCCATTTCTAAGCTGGAGCTTTCCGACAGTGCAGTGCTCTGGGATGTGGGAGCCGGGACGGGTTCCGTCAGTGTGGAGGCAGCACTTCTCTATTCAGGCCTTGAGGTAGTAGCCTTTGAACATCGCGGGGAGGCGGTCAGGCTGATTGAGGAAAATCGGAAAAAGGCCGGAACCCGTCGGATTTCGGTGGTGAAGGGGATGGCCCCGGGCAGTTTTCAGAGGGCCTTGGAGCTGAATGAGAAAAATGCCGTTCCGACCCACGCCTTTATCGGGGGTTCCTCCGGGAGAATGGAGGAGATTCTTGAAAGCCTCTGGCTTCGGAACCCGTCCATCCGGGTGGTAATCAATGTGATTGCCCTGGAGTCCCTGACAGAGGTTCTGCGGATCCTGAAGAAAAGAGAAACGGAGGCAGAGGTGGTTTCTGTGCAGGTGTCCCGGGCGGAAAAGGCAGGAAACAGCCATTTGATGAAGGGCCAGAATCCCGTTTATATTATCGCATTCGGAGGAGAAGAATGAAGGCATATTTTGCACCCATGGAGGGGATTACCGGGTATGTGTTCCGGCGGGCCCACCATGCAGTATATGGAGGAGTGGACCGGTATTTTGGCCCATTTGTGGCTCCGGGCGCCAGCCATGTGTTCAGTCCCCGAGAGAAGCAGGATGTCCTTCCGGCGCACAATGGAAAAATTCCCTTTGTGCCGCAGGTGCTGACTAGCCGGTCAGAGGATTTTCTCTGGGCGGCCAAGGAGCTTTGGAGTCTTGGGTATGAGGAGATCAATCTGAATCTGGGTTGTCCGTCGGGAACGGTAACGGCCAAGGGAAAAGGAGCTGGCTTTCTGGGAGATCGGGAAAAGCTCAGGCGTTTTCTGGAAGAAGTGTTTGAGGGAATGCAGGCGGATCAGAGTGGGGGGAGCATTTCTGTGAAAACAAGAGTGGGACTTTCTTCTCCAGAGGAATTTCCGGAGCTGTTGCATATATTCAACCAGTATCCAATCAAAGAACTGACCATCCATCCACGAGTGCGGGAAGACTATTACCGGGGGCCGGTGCGGATGGAGTCCTTTCGCCTAGGGATGGAAAAAAGCCGGGCGCCAGTCTGCTACAATGGCGATCTGTTTTCAGTCCAAAGAGTTCGGGAGATCTGCCGGGAAACCGGAGTTAAGGCGATCATGGCCGGACGCGGGGCGGTGGCGTCTCCCTGGATGTTTGAAGAACTGCAGGGAGAAGAAGACAGGAAATCAGGCAATGTGGCCGCCGCAGGCTTTGGCGCTGCCTGCGGCGATGCGGAGCTTTCGCGTTTTATGGAATTTCATGGCCTTTTGCTGGAGGGATATGAGGAAATCATGTCCGGCGATAAAAATGTCCTGTTTAAAATGAAGGAACTCTGGCACTATTTTGGATGTCATTTTCCCGGTTGTGACCGGGAACTGAAAAAAGTGAAGAAAGCTCAGCGGATCTCGGAATACCAGGAGGCCGTGAAAGCCATTGTGGAGAGCGGCCATTTTACGAAGGACTGGACCTGGGAAGCGTGACCGTAAAGCAGCTTCCCTTTCCCGGAAAGCTCTCCACCTGGATGGAGCCTCGGCTCAAATCCACGATCCGTTTGGCAATGGAGAGTCCCAGGCCGTTCCCTTTCTGGTTCTGATCCTGGGAACCGCTGTAAAATTTTTCAAAAATTCGTTTCCGGGTGGTTTCATTCATCCCGATGCCGCTGTCTTTTACATAAACGGTGACAGCCGCTTCTGAAATTTGCAGGCCGATGGACAAAAGTCCCTGATCCGGTGTGAATTTGATGGCATTCTGGATCAGGTTTGTCCAGACCTGAAACATCATTTCTGCATTTCCGAAATATTGTACCGGTTCCAGTTCGATATCCAGTTCCAGCTCTTTCTTTTCCCAGAGAGGTTCCAGAAGAAGAATGGTCTGGCGGATCTGCTCATCCAACCGAAAAGAAGATTGATTTGTCACGATTTCCTGCTGTTCCAGCCGGGAAAGCGGAAGAATATTCCCTGCCATGGTTGTGAGCTGGCGGGTGCTGTCTATGATGATGCGGGCGTATTCCTTTCGGTCAGACTCGGAAAGTCCCGGCGCCTGCAGCAGTGTGGCATACCCTTCGATGGCAGCCAGCGGCGTTTTGAATTCGTGGGAAATGGTGGTAACGAAATCATTTCGCAGAGATTCAATGCTGTTCAGTTTCTGAACCATGCGGTTAAAGTTATCGTTCAGCTCCTGGATTTCCCGAAGCGCCGGTGTTTTGGAAAGGCAGACAGAGAAATCTCCGGCGGCAACCTGCCGGGCAGCCTGCTGGATGGCGCTTAATGGGATCAGGATTTTGAACCAGAGGGCCAGAGAGATAAACAGGCTCAAAATAAAGCTGCTGAGGAGAAAAACAATACTGGGGAAAAGAGGGTTAAAGCGAAGCGCTGCCTCCCGCCCCGATTTCCCGTTGGCCAGCAGGCTGACGACATATCCGGCCATGACAGGCATAATGGACAGGGTCAGAAAAATCAGAACGAGAAAATACAGCCAGTACAGAGGAAGTTTAAAGAATTTTTTTCTCATGGCTCTGTCCTCACTGCTTTATAACCCAGGCCGCGGACGGTCAGGATATGGAAATCCTCACAGGTCCGGAACCGTTCCCTAAGCCGGTTGATATGTACATCCACTGTGCGCTCATCGGTGGTGGAATCAATGCCCCAGATCTCATCCATCAGCTGCTGTCTCGTGAAAATCTTATTGGGGTAGGAAAGCAGCTTGTAGAGAAGGTAAAATTCCTTCTGGGGCAGCAGCGTTTCCTGTCCGTTCACGGAGGCTGTCAGGGCATCGTAATCCAGAACGGTAGAGCCGCAGACGATGCGCCGTTCGGTGGCGATCCTGGCCCGCTTTAAAAGCGCGCCGACCCGAAGGATCATTTCATTTACATCAATGGGTTTTACCATGTAATCATCGGTGCCTGCCTGAAATCCTTTCTGTTTATCTTCAAACCGTTCTTTTGCCGTAATGATCAGAATGGGCATGGAATAGCCGCTGCTCCGCAGATGCCGGATCAGCGCATATCCGTCCATTCCCGGCATCATAATATCCGAAATAATCAGATCTACGTATTCCGAGTCAAGAAGAGAGAGAGCCTGTTCGCCGCTGCCTGCAGGAATCGCAAGATAGCCGCTGTTGGTCAGAACGGTGCAAAAGAGAGAGCGCAGCTTGGCATCATCCTCTACCACAAGAACATGAAACATGAAAGTATCCGCCTTTTTTGAGTGGTTGTTTCATATTTATTATATCGTTATATCTATTGTAAACATTTTCCGGAAAAAAGAAAAGAAGTGGGACAGGGAATCACAAAAATTTCACGGTTCGTTTAAGTCCAGTTTATATTCGGTTGAAATTCCATTTAAAAAGGGGTGGTATAGTAGTGCTTGAACTTGAAAAACTTTAAAAACCAGTATCCTGTGGAGAGAGGAATGAAGAAAATATGAGAGAAAAGATGCGTTTACTGAAAGAATCGGCTCTGCGCCATAAAAAAAGAACGGCTGTGATTGGCCTGACATGTGCAGTTTTTCTGGTTCTGATTGCCGTTCGCCTGGGCGGCGGAGGAAGAAAGGCTGGAGGGCCGGGAGGGCCGCAGATGGCCGGGCAGGCAGATAATATGGCGACAGTAAATGCAGAGAACCCCAAGACAGGAAGCATTGAACGAACCACCAGCACTTCCGGGACGGTGGAGGCATCAGATGTGGTGTACGTGTATGCGAAGGCCTCCGGCGATGTGACAAAGGTTGGCGTCAGTGCCGGCCAGATGGTGGAAGCGGGCCAGCTGCTCTGCACCATTGATACGGAGCAGGTGGAAAGCGCTAAAAATACGATGGATTCTGCGGCCATTTCCCTTTCGGAGGCCTCTGGGACCCGATCCAGAATGCAGCTTCTTTACGAGGCCGGTGCAATTTCCGATCAGGAATGGGAGCAGTACCAGAATGCGGAGAAAACGGCGAAGCTGAACTATGAATCTGCGAAGCTGAATTATAACAAACAGGTCGAATACAGCTCCATTACATCCCCCATTTCCGGAAAAGTAGAAACCTTTGACCTGGATGTGTACGATCACGTGAACCAGCAGGATACGATCTGCGTCATTTCCGGAGAGGGAGAAAAGCGGGTTTCTTTTTATGTGACAGAGCGGGTGATCCAAAATCTGAACCAGGGGGATGGCGTGATTATAGAAAAAAATGGTTCCTCCTATGACGGAACGATCACAGATGTCAGCGCCATAGCCGAAGAAGGAAACGGTCTGTTTAAGGTAAAGGCGGAGCTTCCCGAGGCGGATGCCCTTTCGGCGGGAACTTCCGTCAGAATAACCGTTGTATCAGAAAAGGCAGATCAGGTCATGACGGTGCCGGTTGATGCGGTTTACTATGACGGGGGCGTTGGCCAGGTTTATGTCTATGAAAACGGAACGGTTCATAAAAAAGAGGTGGAGGTAGGCCTGTATGATTCCCAGCTGGCAGAGATTAAATCGGGACTTTCGGGGGACGAGCTGGTAATCAGCACCTGGAGTTCCCAATTATATGAAGGATCCACCGTACGCCTTCAGGGACAGGACAGCGCGGTTGACGGGGAAAACCCGGAGATAAAAGAGAACGGGGGAGTTTAAATATGGGAGTTACAAAATACGTTCTGAAACACCCGGTCACCACGGTTATGGCTCTTCTGACCCTGCTCGTATTCGGGATTTCTTCCGTGTTTTCCGCGAAACTTGAGCAGATGCCGGATATGGATGAGGCATACGATGCGCTGAAACAGAAGCTGGACGGGATCGAGCGGAGTCTGCCGGAAGATGTGGAACCTAGCGTCATGGCAATGAATATGAATTCCGGAGCCGGAATGATGCTTTCCATCAGCCACAGCAGCCAGGATAACCTTTACGACTACGTGGATCAGCAGATCGTCCCGGAGCTGGAGAGGATCAGCACCATCGCCAATATTGAGACCATGGGCGGTTCCTCCAAATACGTAAAGATTGAACTGCAGTCTGAAAAAATGGATCTCTATGGACTTACCATGAGCGATGTGTCGAATGCCATCAGCCAGGCAAACCTCTCTTCCCCGTCCGGAGAAGCGGTGGCGGGAAATCTGGAGCTTTCGGTTACGACCTCTCTGAAGACGAAGGAGGTGGAGGAACTTAAAGATATTCCAATCCGGATTCCGGCCGGGCAGATTATATCCCTCTCTGATGTGGCAGATATTTATGAGGCAGAAGAGGACCGGGGCGGTATTTCCCGTTACAGCGGCCAGGAGACCATTACCGTTTCCATTCAGAAGCAGCAGGATGCCACAGACATGGAGGTTTCAAAGGCAGTCCGCAAGACCGTAGAGGAACTGATGGCCGATGATTCTGACCTGACCATCGAGGTGGCCAATGACACGTCGGAAACTATTCTGGATTCGCTGTACGATGTGGCGGAAACCATGGTCATGGCCGTTGTGATTTCCATGTTTATTATTTTCCTGTTTTTCGGAGATTATAAGGCGTCTTTGATCGTGGGAAGCTCAATTCCCGTCTCCATCCTTCTTTCTCTGATCGTCCTGACCATGGCCGGGTTTTCTCTGAATGTTATTACCATGAGTGCGCTGGTGCTTGGCGTGGGCATGATGGTGGATAATTCCATTGTAGTGCTGGAAAGCTGCTTTCGGGCGACAGCGGCCCAGGAAGATAAAGGGGCGCTGGGATATTTTTCGGCGGCGCTCCACGGAACGGGCGTGGTTATCAATTCTATCATTGGATCGACGATCACGACGTGTGTTGTATTTATTCCCCTGGCTTTTCTCGACGGAATGACAGGGCAGATGTTTAAACCCCTGGGTTATACCGTGGTATTCTGTATGTCGGCCTCCCTTCTTTCGGCCATGACGATCGTGCCGCTGTGCTATCTGTTTTACAAGCCAACAGAGGCCAGAAGGGCCCTGATGGGGCGCCCGGTGGAAAAACTTCAGAATATGTACCGGGAGATCATGGAGCGCCTTCTGGACCGCAAGGCAATGGTCATGGGCGTTTCCGTCCTGATCCTGGCGGCAACGCTGATCCTGGCCGGGAATATGCAGACGGAACTTATGACGGCGGATGACACGGGTACCGTGAGTGTTTCCATTGAAACCAGACCGGGACTCCGCCAGGAAAAGATAGAGGGGGCCTTAAATGAGGCAGAGGCCATTGTGGCAGCCAGCGACCAGGTGGATTCCTATGTACTGCGGTATAACCAGGAAAGCGGAACCATCACGGCTTATCTGAAGGAAGACCGGACCATGGATACGGAGGATGTGGCAGATCTGTGGCAGAGTGAAATGGATGGGATCGAGAACTGTACCATTGATGTGGAGGCGTCGGCATCCATGAGCTTTATGGGACGGCAGCGCGGGTACGAAGTGATCCTCCATGGATCCCAGTACGATGAACTGAAGGAGGTCAGCGACCGGATCGTAAAGGAAATGACGGCGCGGAGCGATGTGATCAACGTCCACTCCAGCATTGAAAACAATGCGCCGATCGTCACACTGAAAGTGGATCCGGTCATGGCGAAGACATACGGCCTGACGGCTTCTGAAATCGGAAATACCCTGAATCAGATGGTAAGCGGTGTAGAAGCAACGACATTAAAAATAGACGGCGAGGATATTTCTGTGAACGTGGAATATCCGGAGGGGCAGTATGAAACGGTGGATCAGATCAGCGATATCCTGCTGACATCATCGGACGGAACGAAGGTACCCCTGACCGATGTGGCAGAGGTGGTATTTGAAGACAGTCCATCCTCCATTTCCAAAACAGACGGTTCCTTTGAAATTACCATATCCGCTGATTATACGGGAGATGCGGTGCAGGAGGTTATAAATAACGAGGTTATTTCCCCTAACCTGACCGGAACGATTACTATTGGCCAGAATAGCCGGGACAGGATGATGCAGGAAGAGTTCAGTTCTCTGTACGGGGCGATCGCCACAGCCACGTTTCTCGTATTCGTTGTCATGGCGGCCCAGTTTGAGTCAGTCAAGTTTTCCGTCATGGTTATGACGACAATTCCCTTCAGCCTGGTGGGTTCCTTCGGACTTCTGAAGATGACGGGCGTAAGCATCAGTATGACATCGCTGCTCGGATTCCTGATTCTTGTGGGAACGGTTGTCAACAACGGAATCCTGTACGTGGATACGGTAAATCAGTACCGGATGGAAATGGGACTGAGGAAAGCGCTGATCGAGGCGGGGGCGACAAGAATCCGACCGATCCTGATGACGAGCCTTACCACGATCCTGTCCATGATCCCCATGGCGCTGGCCATCGGAAGCAGCGGTTCCACGACACAGGGACTGGCGATCGTAGATATCGGAGGCCTGACAGTCGGGATCTTCGTGGCACTTTTTATGGTTCCGGTTTACTATGCTCTGCTGAGCCGCCGGAAACAGGATCCGATTCCGGATATCGACTGATCCGGGGAAAGGAAGGAAAAGCGGATATGAAATACATAAACAGAAAAATTCCGGCTGCATTTTCGATGGCTCTTTCTCTGTCTTTGCTGTTGCCGGAATGGGCGCTGGCTGCCAGTCCGCCCTTTGCCTATTCAGAAGAAAAATGGGCAGCACTTCAGGACAATAAACTGGAATTTGACGAAATCGCAGATCTGATTTCGGAATACAACAGCACCGTAACGGAAAACCGGCTGGCGTACCAGGATTACCGGGGAAAAGACAGCGATGAGATTGCGCAGGAATACTACGATGCGGCCGATGAGATTGAAGCCAGCATTGAATATCCGGATACGGATGACGCCAATTACGGGAGCCGGCTGGCCGCGGCCCAGAGCAGCGAGGCTTCTGCCAGACAGATGCGTGAAAAAGGAGACGAAAATGTTTCCGACAGTGATGTGATCCTCTGGGGATACACGAAAACAGAAAAAAGCCTGGTACAGACGGCCCAGAAACAGATGATCTCTTACTGGAAGGCTGTGAAGACGCTGGAAACCAGTGAAAACAGCGTACAGAGCGCGCAGGCGGATTACGAGGCGATCCTTATCAAAGCCTCTGCGGGCAGTGCAACAGAGAGCGATGTCCTAAATGCAAAGGAAACGCTTCTGAATGCGCAGGCTGCAGTGGAGGAGGCAAAAGATTCCATCGAATCGACGCGAGAGACGTTATGTATGAGTCTGGGATGGAATTATGGCGATGAGACGGAGATTGGGCAGCTGCCAGAGCCGCAGGAAAATATGAGTGCATCCGTCAGTTTGGAAGCAGATATGGAAAAGGCTCTGGAGCAGAATTATGATCTCAGGATCCTGAAACGGAAGGCGCATAATGCCATGGAGAGTACGCTGAAAGAACAGTATCAGACATCTCTGGAAGCAGGAAGGGAGACGGTAAAGTCCAGCGTCCAGTCAGCCTGGCAGTCACTGGTTTTAGCAGAAACTCAGTATGATCAGGCCAGGAGAGCGCTGGAACTGGAGAAAAAGACGAAGGAGACGATGGATCTAAAGCTGGCGGCAGGCCTTGTCAGCCGGATGGAAGCTTCCAATGAGACATATTCCCTGACGGAAGCCGGAGCACAGATGGAAACGGCGTCCATGGGACTTCTGGAAGCCCAGCTGAATTACCAGTGGGCCGTAAATGGACTGGCATCGGCTTCGTAAAAAGAGTTTTAAAGAAAAGGAGATGGAAAAGGTGCAAAGCGGAACTCAGAACAGGAGCTGGAAATGGCGTTTTATGGCGCGCGCTGCATCCATCAGTCTCGGAATGTGCATGGCTTTTTCTGTTCCGACTCTGGCAGAGGGGAATCTGGAGGACGCCGTTATTCAGTACGAAGAACTGGAGGAACTGGTGCGTCAGGGAAACGCCGATGCCGTTACGGATCAGAACGGGTATGAGACCAGCCTGGCAATTTACCAGGAGGCCTACGATACCATGGTCAGCGGGATCAGCGATATGAACCACCGGGTGGATGAACTGGAAGAGGCGGGGGCGGAGGAATCGGTGATCGCTCAATATGAACAGAATGCCAAGGTACTTTCTTCCTCCGCCAGGCAATATCGGAAAGCGATGGAATCGCTGAATTCCGTTTCCAGCCAGCGATCCAGAGACCAGGCAGTCTGGACTCAGGTAAAAGCTGCTCAGGTTCTCTTTGGAACCTGCAGGCAGCTGGAGGCACAGGCTGTTGCTGCAGAAAAAAACGCGGAGGCCAGTAAGGCAGCTTTTCAGAAAAGGCAGAGCGAGAAGGCAGCTGGCCTCTGTACGGAGCTGGAGGCTCTTCAGGCGGAGAAGACGGCGGCTTCTGCCGGGATATCCGCCCAGTCCATGCGGGATCAGGCAGATGCGGCCAGACGGAAGCTGGCTGTTTTCCTGGGAAAAGGAGGGACGGAGATCGAGGTTGGCGAAATGCCGATTATTACGGCAGGGCAGCTGGAGGCTCTGAATCTTGAGGAGGATCGGGAAAAGGCGGTGATTGCAGATTCCAATGTAAAATCACTGCGCCGTTCCACGGCTTCGGGAGATGCAGAGCGAAAGCTCAGGAGCCAGAAGATTGATGAGGCCAGGGGAAGTGCAAGCGTTGCCATGGACAGCCTGTTTCAGGAACTCCAGGCGCTTATGCTGGAACGGGACGGGGCAGTGGCTGCCTGGGAGGCGGCCAGGAAGGATTATGAAGCATTGAAAATACAGAGGGACTCCGGCGCAGTCAGCCAGGGAGACTTTCTGGCCGGAGAGGCCGTTTATGCCCAGAAAGAGGCCCAGAAGGAGGCGGCGGAAATCGCACTGTGCGAGGCCTACGAGGAATATCACTGGGCGATGCAGGGAGTATGATACAGACTCGTCGAAAAACTGCTTTTCAAGATGTGGAATCCGGTGTATAATAAATAAACTGCAACAGGTTAGAGGAGTTGCTATAACGTGTAAAATTGTAGAAAAAGTGCTGCAAAATCAGATAACTTTGAGGTTTGCAGCACTTTTACTGGTTACAGAGGGAGGGGAAAGCCATGGCAGGAGAGAGCCTGGAGGGTTGTGAAGATTTTCGGGGGTTTTCTCAGGAAAGACTGGAGACTATTCTTCAGGAGAGACTCAGCCGGATTAAGCCGATCAGCAGAAAGAGCCGGGAGGCGGCGCAGCTTCACTGGAGCCGGGTGGCCAAGCCCCTTGGAAGCCTGGGAGTTCTGGAAGAGAATCTGGCACGGATTGCCGGAATTCAGGGATGTGAGGCGGTATCCATAGAGCGTCGGGCTCTGGTGGTCTTCTGCGGAGACAATGGGATTGTGGCAGAAGGGGTAACCCAGACTGGTCAGGAGGTTACAGCCTCCGTAACATCCGGGATTACCCGGGGAAAAAGCTGTTCCAGCCTGATGGCGGAATGTGCCGGGGTCCAGGTGTTTCCGGTGGATGTGGGGATTGCCTGCCCGCTTCCGAAACAGGGAACCTGTCATCCGCTTTTGGAGCGGAAAGTTGCCCATGGAACGGCTGATTTCCTAAAGAGGCCAGCCATGACGCGGCGGGAAACACTGGTGTCTGTCCTGACTGGCATGGAGGCTGTTCGGGTTTTGAAGGAGAGAGGATATCAGATCCTGGCTGTGGGAGAGATGGGAATCGGAAATACCACCACCAGCAGCGCGGTGGCTGCCGTATTCCTGAGGGAAGACCCGGCTCTGGTAACGGGGCGGGGGGCAGGACTTTCCTCGGAGGGCCTCGCCAGAAAGATTCAGGTAATCCGGGAGGGGATTGCAGGACATCGGCCGGATCCGGAAGATGGTCTGGATGTGCTCTCAAAAGTGGGCGGCTTTGAACTGGCAGCCATGGCCGGAGCCTGTCTCGGAGCAGCAGTGTTTCGCATTCCTGTGGTGCTGGACGGCCTGATTTCTGCGGCAGCAGCGGCAGCGGCCATGGCTGTGGACGAAAGGGTTCCGGATTTCCTTTTGGCGTCCCACGTATCGGCAGAACCGGCTGCCAATCTCCTTCTGGAGCTTCTGGGTCTGAAACCGGCGGTGCAGGCGGGCCTTTGCCTGGGAGAAGGTACTGGTGCGCTGACGCTTTTTCCGCTTCTGGATATGGCAAAGGCAGTATACAGCCGCATGGTTACCTTTGAGGGGATGGCGATCGAAGCCTATCAGCCGCTTACCTGAAAAACAGGCAGACGGAAGGGAGAAAAATGGGACTATGGTATATCTGATAACGGGAGGCAGCGGAAGCGGAAAGTCCGCCTGGGCAGAGGACTTGGCGGAAAAGCTCTGCCGGGAGGCGGAAAAAGAGACGGATGTTTTCGGGAGTGATCGGAAAAGCATGTGTATCTATCTGGCGACCATGCGTGTCTGGGATGAAGAGGGGAAACGGCGTGTGGAGCGCCATCGGAACATGAGAAGAGACAAGGGATTTCAGACGGTAGAGCGGGAGACGGATTTGGATGGTCTGGTTCTTCCCGGGTCCTGCCGGGGGGAGTGCTCCCACGTTATTTTGCTGGAATGTATGTCCAACCTGGTGGTCAACGAGTTTTATGAGCAGGAGAAGGGGGCGAAGGAGAGGATTCTGGCAGGGATAAATCACTTGCAAAATCAGTGCCGGAATCTTATCATAGTAACTAATGAGATATTTTCCGACGGGATTACCTATGATCCGGAGTCGGAGCGGTATCTGGCGCTTCTTGGAGCCGTCAACCAGGAACTGGCAGTCAGGGCGGACGTGATTGCAGAAATCGTGTATGGCATTCCGGTTTTCTGGTGCGGAGAATGCCGTTTGGAGAGGGGATGAGAAAAGAGATGAACAGGATTCGGGATCTGGCCGGAAGCTTTCTGATTGCCATTTCCATGTATTCCAGAATCCCGGTTCCCACCATTTCCTGGACCGACAGGCGTATGAGGTATGCGCTCTGTTTTTTTCCGGTTATCGGACTGGCAGTGGGGGCAGCGGATATTTTTTTTATATGGCTCTGCAGCTGGCTGGAGGCCGGGGAGTTTTTTCGGGCCTGCGGTCTGACGGCAATCCCGCTTTTGATTACGGGTGGGATCCATTTGGATGGATATCTGGATGTGACAGATGCCCGGAGTTCCTGCGGAGACCGGGAGAAAAAACTGGAAATTTTAAAAGATCCGAGAGCGGGGGCTTTTGCCGTCATCGGCTGCGGTGTTTACCTGCTCTTATATGCGGGGGCCGTGTCTCAGCTGGGAAAACAGGAGCTTCTGCTGCTTCCGGGAATATTGGTATTGGAGCGTGCCCTCAGCGGCTTTTCAGTGGTTTGCTTTCCAAAGGCCAGAAAAGATGGTCTGGCAGCGGGATTTTCCAAGGCCGCGGCGAAAGAAACCGTTGCTGCTCTGTTGATGGTAACGGCAGTTGCCTGCATGGCAGTTCTCTGGTATGTGGGAGGGATTTGCGGCCTGGCGGTCATTTTTTCCTGTCTGGTTACCTTTGGCTGCTACTACCGGATGTCTATGAGGGAATTTGGAGGAATTAACGGTGATTTGGCCGGACATTTTCTGCAGAGCTGCGAGCGGAATGCCGTGATTATTCTGGCACTGTTTGGAATGCTTTTAAGGTAAACGGTTCATGCGGAGAAGAGAATGGCATATCCGGCAGTAAGGCAGAAATAGGAAAGGAGAGGAAGATGAAGAAACAGAAGAACATTCAGATTACCGGTGAGACAGAACCCCATGTGGCGGTTCTGACCTGTTCATCCAAACGGGTGGAGGGATTCCAGTGATACTGGTAACGGGAGGAAAAAATCAGGGAAAAACGGCCTTTGTAAAACGCTTTCTGAATCTGGAACCAGAGGAAAAGCTTCCTTCTGACTGGATGGATGGACGGAATGATGCGCCGGAAAAGGCGCTTTTTGCGCCTGTCATTCTTCATCTGGAAGAGTTGGTATGGCGCCTTATGAAGGCGGGAGTGGATGCAGAGAGCTTTGCAAAACGGCTTATGGCGGAAAATAAAGCTGTTGTGATTGTGACGGATGAGATCGGATGCGGGATTGTGCCGATGGAGGCTTTTCAGCGTGAATACAGGGAGATTCACGGCCGGATCTGTCAGAATATTGCAGCTGAAAGCGGACAGGTGTACCGTGTCTTATGTGGAATTGCCATGCAGATCAAAGGATAGAAGGAGAGAAAGGGTTAATGGGGGAATTTGATATCCGGCTGCAGCTGGCAGCTATGGCAGCCGGTTTTTTCTTGGATCTTCTTCTTGGGGATCCCCAGGGACGCTGGCATCCTGTCTGCGCCATCGGGACATTGATTTCCCGCCTGGAATCCCTGTGGCGCGGCTGGTTTCCGAAAACGGAAAAAGGGGAGTTGAAAGCCGGAGGCGGACTGGTGTTGTCTGTGCTGGCTGTAACGGGTGCCTCGGCGGGCGGGATTCTGTATGCGGCATCCCTTGCCGGGCCCGTCTGGGAGGCAGCGGTGCAGGCTCTTATGGTCTATTATCTTCTGGCCACCCGATCTCTGGGGCGGGAGAGTCGGCGAGTTTACGTCCCGCTTCGTGAGGGAAATCTCAAGGAAGCGCGAAAACGGGTTTCCATGATCGTGGGCCGGGATACAGAATGTCTGGATGCAGACGGAGTTGCCAGGGCTGCTGTGGAGACGGTGGCAGAAAATACTTCAGACGGAATTGTAGCACCTCTGTTTTATCTGGCTCTTGGAGGGCCGGTGTTTGGCTGGCTTTACAAGGCAGTAAATACCATGGATTCCATGGTGGGATATAAAAATGAGACGTACCTGTATTTTGGCCGGGCTGCCGCCCGTCTGGATGACCTGGTCAATTTTATTCCGGCCAGAATATCTGCGCTCCTTCTGGTGGGGATTTCCTGGGCCCTTCCCGGTTTCGACGGAGCCGGGGCATATCGGATCTGGCGAAGAGACCGGAGAAATCATAAAAGTCCCAATTCGGCACAGACAGAGGCTGCCTGTGCCGGTGCGCTGGGAATCCGCCTGGCGGGAGATGCCTGGTATTTTGGAACATTGGTAAAAAAACCTTTTATCGGCGATGATGACCGGCCAGTGCAGCCGGAAGATATCCTGCGGGCTGGATGGCTGATGTATGGCGCGGCTTTGGCGGCGTTTGTTCTGGCGTTTGCTGTTCGCGGGTTTCTGTTGTAGGGAAGATATGACAAAACAGGTATGCGCCCAGGGAAAGCAAGAAACCTTATAGGAGTATGAAAGAAGCTGCAGCAAAGAAAACAGGAAAGAATCAGTGGATCTGCAGCAGAATGGGAGGGATCGGGTGAAGTATCAGCACGGAGGCGATCGATTTGGCCAGCCGGAAATCCGGCTGGATTTTTCTGTCAATACGAATTTTTTGGGAATGCCAAAGGCAGTGCGCCAGGCGGTGCATGATTCAGAATCTTTCTGGGAAATGTATCCAGATCCGTACTGCCGGAAACTTCGGGAGGCGGCTTCCGGGTTTTATCAATTCGATGGGACGCCTTTTTTTGCGGAGCATTTTTTGTTTGGAAATGGGGCTTCGGATCTTCTTTATGATGCGGTTCTGGCGCTTCGCCCTGAAAAAGCGGTGCTGCTGGCCCCTGGATTTTCGGAATATGGGCAGGCACTCAGGTCTGTGGGATGTGAGGTGACGTCTGTCTACTTAAAGGAAGAGGAGGAATTTTCTCTGGAACAGGCAAGGGACCGCCTGTGGGAAACCCTGGAAAGAGAAAGGCCAGAACTTCTGATTTTTGGAAATCCTAATAATCCAACAGGACAGGCCGTGCCTGCAACCTTTGTGGAGGAGCTGGCGGAAATCTGCGGCAGACTGGGAATCCGCCTTCTGGTGGATGAGTGCTTTAACTGGTTTTTGAAGGAACGGAACCGATATTCGGCGGCCTCCCTTCTTTCCAGTCGGCCGGAAACGTTTTCTCATGTGCTCCTTCTCAACGCATTGACGAAAATATACTCCATGGCCGGACTGCGTCTTGGTTTTTTGATTACGACAGACGGAGGCTTCCGGGAAAAAATGGAGGAGATCCGTCAACCCTGGAGCGTGTCAGCGCCGGCCCAGGCAGCCGGAGCGGCAGCCTTTGGACAGAGGGAGTTTTTGGAGAAGACGGTTCGGGCAGTGGAGGATGAGCGCGGTTTTCTGCAAAAAGGACTGGAAGATCTGGGTTTTCGGGTATATCCGTCGGCTGCAAATTATCTGTTGTTTCGAGGAGAGGATGACACAGTGGACTGGAAAGAGTGGGGGAAAAGGCAGGGAATCCTGCTTCGCAGCTGCGGGAATTTTCCAGGACTGGATGGACGGTATTACCGGACTTCCGTCCGGAGCCGTGCGGAAAACAGAGAACTTTTAAAGGTGCTGGCCCTCCAGCAAGAGAGGTGGGAGTAGGAAATGGCAAAAGCAATTATGATACAGGGAACCATGTCCAATGCAGGGAAAAGCCTGCTGACAGCTGGTTTATGCCGGATTTTTAGTCAGGATGGTTTCCGGGTGGCTCCATTTAAATCTCAGAATATGGCGCTTAATTCGTATATTACGGAGGAAGGACTGGAAATGGGACGGGCTCAGGTGGTGCAGGCCGAGGCGGCGGGAATTTGCCCTTCGGTGGATATGAATCCCATTCTGTTAAAGCCTTCCAGCGATACAGGATCCCAGGTTATTGTGCAGGGAATTCCTGTGGGAACGATGGCGGCCCGGGAATATTTTCAGAAAAAGCAGTCACTGATTCCGAAAATTATGGAATCGTACCGGCGTCTGGATGCGGAATACGACATCCTGGTAATTGAGGGAGCCGGGAGTCCGGCGGAAATCAATTTGAAGCAGGATGATATAGTGAATATGGGAATGGCACGGCTGGCAGGAGCGCCGGTAATTCTGGCCGGAGACATTGACCGGGGCGGCGTATTTGCCCAGCTGTATGGGACGCTGATGCTTCTGGAGCCAGAGGAGCGGGCCATGGTAAAGGGGCTGATCATCAACAAATTTCGAGGGGACAGGTCAATTTTGGATCCGGGTGTGAAAATGCTGACGGATCTCTGCAAAGTTCCGACGGTGGGCGTTGTCCCCTATATGAACGTAGATCTGGAGGATGAGGATAGTCTTAGCAGCCGCATGGAGAGGAAAGGCGGGAAGGAGGATGGGGATGCCGGAAGGAGTCTGGCTGCGGAAATTGTTGTGGTTCGTTTTCCCAGACTTTCCAATTTTACAGATTTTCATGTTCTGGAACAGACCCCAGGCCTTTCGGTCCGCTATGTGGACCGGCTTTCCCAGCTGGGAACTCCAGACCTTGTCATTCTTCCAGGCACGAAAAATACAGTGGATGATCTTCTATGGATGCGACAGAGCGGCCTGGAGGCAGCCATTCTTTCGCTGGCCTCCAGAGGAATTCCAGTCTGGGGAATCTGCGGCGGCTATCAGATGATGGGGCTGGAACTGGTGGATGAGGAAGGAACAGAGGCAGGTGTGCCGGGCCGGACTGTGCCAGGAATGGGACTGTTTTTGCTGCAGACCAGATTCCGGGAGGAAAAGACAAGAACGCGGGTAAAGGGATGCTTCAGTCGGGTTTCCGGTATTTTTTCCGCCCTTTCTGGCATGGAAATCGAGGGTTATGAAATTCATATGGGGCAGACTGGAAACTTTTTGCTGGGGGAGGAGCAGGGGGAAACTGACGGGATTTCCCTTCTTGAGCTCCAGGAGTTTCAGCAGGGGGCTCTGGGAGAAAAGCGGGATGGACTCTGCAGAGGAAATTTGTATGGCACGTATGTACACGGAATTTTTGACGGGCCGGGAATTGCCAGAGCAATGGCCGGAGTTCTTCTTGAAAGAAAGGGACTGGATTCGGGAATGGCCGGAAAGCCGTTGGAGTACCGCGCGTACCGGGAAAACCAGTATGACCGTCTGGCAGAGATTCTGAGAGCGCATCTGGATCTGCAGGCCATTTATGATATTTTGAAACAAGGAATCGGCGAGCTGAAATAATGGAAGAGGAGAGGGGAACGGATATGGAGGATACAAAGATTGTTTTAAGCCGTGTTCTGCCTGGAGAAATCGAGGCGCGCAGCTTTGAAATCATCACAGAAGAACTGGGAGACCGGCATTTTCTGGAAGAGGAAGACCCCATCATAAAGCGGGTAATTCATACCACCGCTGATTTTGATTACGCGGATAATCTGGTATTTTCTCCAGGAGCTGTGGAGGCAGCACTTTCGGCGCTGCGGGCAGGAACGGATATTGTGACGGATACCAATATGGGGAAGGCAGGGATTAACAAGAAGGCTTTGGGGGCACTGGGAGGCCAGGCACTTTGCTTTATGGCAGATGAGGATGTGGCTCAGGCTGCAAAAGAGAGAGGAATGACCAGGGCTGCAGCCAGTATGGATAAAGCCAGCCAGCTGGGCCGGGATGTGATTTTTGCCGTTGGAAATGCGCCTACGGCGCTGGTACGGCTGTATGAACTGATCCAGAATGGGAAACTTCGGCCACGGCTGATTATCGGAGTTCCTGTGGGTTTTGTGAATGTGGAGGCATCCAAAGAACTGATTCTGTCTTTGCAGGATATTCCCTATATTGTAGCCAGAGGGAGAAAGGGCGGCAGCAATGTTGCTGCCGCCATCTGCAATGGCCTTCTTTATCAGATCAGGCGGGAATGAAATTGTTCCGCTGGAGGCGGACTGCATCTGCGGCGCGCCTGTTTTGGTGCCATGGGAAATCAGCAGCAGAAGCCTCCGCCGTTTCCGTTTCCGCAGCAGCAGCACAGAAGGAGAATCCAGATCAGGCAGTCACAATTTCCGCCAAAGCCGCCTCCGCCGCAGCCACAGTTATGTTCGAAGCAATTGCCGCCTCCGCAGCACATTAAGATGAGGATCAGGAAGATTATGTTGCAGCCGCAGCCGCTCCCGCTGGTCTCACATCCACATCCGCAGTTTGTTGCTGCTAAATCACTCATAGTTTTTCCTCCGAGATTTTTCTTTACACTTCATCATATGTCTGGCAGCTTGCCATAGTTTCCGAATTTTTAAGTATTTTTCCAGGGATTGATTGAATGCGGGGGAAAGTTGTGTATAATAGGGATACAAGCGGCTGTGCAGGAAAATGCGGCCGGGAACAGGAGAGAATATGGAACGATTATACGATAGAGACCCGTATCTGCGGGAGTTTGAGGCCACGGTAACGGATTGCAGAAAAGGAAAGGACGGATATGAGATTTATCTGGACCGGACTGCCTTTTATCCGGAGGGAGGCGGGCAGCCGCCAGAAGGCGGTATGCTTGGCGGCATCCGTATTCTGGATGTACAGGAGACGGAAGCGGGGATCTGTCACTATGCAGAGGGACCTCTGACACCGGGAGAGCGGGTTCGGGGAACCCTTGACTGGAAAAACAGGTTTTCCAATATGCAGCAGCACACAGGAGAGCATATTGTGTCCGGACTGATTCACAGACAGTACGGATATCACAATGTGGGATTTCACATGGGCCGGACGGAGATGACCATTGATCTGAGCGGCGAGCTTACCTGGGAGCAGCTGATGGAAATTGAGCGGGAGGCAAATCAGGTTGTCTGGGAAAACCGGCCGGTTCAGGTTACATATCCTTCCGAGGATGAACTGAAAACACTGGAATACCGTTTTAAGAAGGAGTTGACCGGACCGATCCGCATCGTGGAAATTCAGGGAGCGGACTGCTGTGCCTGCTGTGGGACGCATGTGGCACGCACTGGTGAGATCGGCTGCATCAAGTTCCTTTCCATGATCCGCTATAAAGGCGGTGTGCGGATTTCCATGCTCTGTGGTATGGAGGCTCTTTTTGACTATGAGGCCAGAACGGAACAAATGCAGGAGATGTCGGTCCTTCTGTCTGCTAAAACCGATGGAATTGCGGCCGCCATCCGGCAGCTGAAGCAGGAAAATGCCAGGAAAGACGGAGAGATCGGCACCCTGCGAAGACGCCTTATGGATCTGATTGCAGAAGGATATCCGGAACAGGAGGGGGGACTTTCAGTCTTTGAGCCGGAGCTGAGTCCGGTACAGGTGCGGCAGCTGGCAGATCTTCTGCTGGAAAAGCAGAAGGGAAGCGTGGTGCTGGTATGCTCCGGCAGTGAAGGCAGTTACAGCTACTGTGTCGGAAGTCGTGTGCTGGATGTGCGGGAAACAGGAAAATGGCTGAACGGCCGCCTGAATGGTCGTGGGGGAGGAAACGCCCGTATGGTGCAGGGAACCTTTCAGGCCAGGAAGGAAGAGATTGAGACGGCATTTCATGAGGCTGAAATTATAAAAAAGCCAGAAGCGGAGGGCGGATATGGAGCTTAATCGTGAAACCATGAAGCGGATCATGCTTTTGATTTTATACACCATTCTTTTGCTGGCCCTGGCCTTTCGCCTTGAGAAGGCGGCTGCTTTTCTGGGATGGATGTTTCGTCTGGTTATCCCCTTTCTTCTGGGAGGGGCGATTGCCTTTATTTTGAACGTACCCATGCGGAGGATTGAGGAAACGCTGCCCAAAGGGAAAAAAGATGGAACCTGGAGACGGCCGGTAAGTTTGGTGCTGTCTATTCTCCTTCTGGTTCTGATTCTGGGAGTGGTGGTTTTTTTGGTGCTTCCCCAGCTGACAAAAACATTTTTCAGCCTTGCAGAGCTGATCCCGCAGTTTTTAGGAAAGCTCCGATCCTGGGGGGAGGAGACATTTGTGGCATATCCGGAGATTACAGCATATCTGGACTCGGTCAGCCTGCAGATTGACTGGAAAGAGACGCTGGAGCGGGTAGCGGGATTTGTGACGACTGGAGCCGGAACGGTGCTGTCTTCCACGCTGACTGCTGCCATGTCCATTGCCAGCGGTCTGACCTCTTTCAGTATTTCTTTTATCTTTGCCATGTATATTCTTCTGCAGAAAGAAAAACTGTTGGGGCAGCTGAAACGCTTTTGCTATGCCTATTTACCGGAGAGGGCGGCCAGTGAGATTTTTCGTGTCGGGCGTATGACAGAGCAGACATTTTCCAGGTTTTTGACAGGACAGTGCACGGAGGCGGTCATCCTGGGCACCATGTTTTTTGTAACATTGGCATTTTTCAGAATGCCTTACCCGCTGCTGATCGGGGTGCTCATTGCCTTTACAGCGCTGATTCCGATTTTCGGCGCGTTTATCGGCTGTGCTATCGGGATTTTTTTGATGCTGATGGTAAATCCCATTCAGGCGATCTGGTTTACGATTCTGTTTTTTGTTCTGCAGCAGATAGAGGGGAATCTCATCTATCCCCATGTGGTGGGAAATTCAGTGGGTCTTCCGTCCATCTGGGTGCTGGTGGCGGTGTCTGTGGGCGGGAGCATGCTGGGAATTGTGGGAATGCTGATTTTTATCCCGCTCTGTTCAGTGGTATATGCCCTGGTTCGGGAAGATGTGGGTAGAAGACTGGAAAAAAAAGGTGTCCATAGGGCAAAAAAAACAGGCGCACCGGAGTCGGAAGAAAAAAATCCAAAATCCGATGCGCCGTGAGATCACTCTCCCTGGCACATATATTTGATCAGACGATCCACATCCTCTTTGTCGTAGGCGACCAGCTCCAGTTCTTTGATATAGCCGTTGGAAAACATCGTAGCCATGGATAGATACTGGGACAGCTTGGATTTCAGGTTAATACGGTCGCCTTCCGGAGAAACCAGTTCTACGGTGCCGGTACACTGTTCGATGACCTGGAAGAATTTATCAACATTTGTAATATTCTGTATTTTCATGTTAGACACTCCTTATCTGAAATATTAAAGGTTAATATTTTAACAATAATAATTATAGCAGATAAGGAGAAGGTCGGCAAGAAACGGTTTTTCCAAAAAAATAACGGGAACCGAGGGAAAATCAAGTAAAAAGCACCAGAAAGTTTCTGATGGCATTGTCAATTATTTATCAAAATCGATGTGGAAGGAACCGCTTTTTGTAGTGATATGAAGATAGGAGAGGTTGAAATTTTCTTCCATGACATCTACCTTATATTCAAACAGAGAGCCGTCGTCCTGTTTGGAAAGGAACAGATAGGTGCCTTCCTCCTTCTCCTCAATTTCGTCACAGATGGTGTTGTAGATGGCTTCGCCATCGACGGTCTCCTGGTATCCGGATTCCCTGATTTTTTCTTCAATGGCTCTGAAAAATTCGTCCATGTGTGTTTTCTCCTTTCATGTATTTTCTGGAATTCAGAAGGAGGCGCAGGGACTGCTGCCTCCCTTTCCTGAACAGTATACTAAAAAAAGAATGGGTCTGGCAAGAAGTTTATGATGACAGGATGCAATAGATTGAGAGGAGTAGCCTATGGCATTTTTTCCACTTTTTTTTGAAATGAAGGAGCGTTCGGTGCTAGTGGTTGGCGCCGGGGAGGTGGGCGGACGGCGCATCCGGGTTCTGGAGTCTTTTGGGGCCAATATCACGGTTGTGGCATCGGATCCGCAGCCAAATATCCGGCAGATGGCAAAGGAAGGAAGAATTCGTCTGTTGTGTGTTTCCTACCGGGAAATCAGAGAGGAGCTGTGGAGGGAGGGAAAGCAGCCGTTTTTTCTGGTATTTGCTGCCACCGGGGATCCGGAGGCGGACCGGATGGTATTGGAGGATGGCATGCGTTTCGGCGCTTTTGTAAATGCAGCGGGAGATAAGACGAAGTCGGACTTTTATTTCCCTGCGATCATAAGAGAGGACGAGATGACAGCGGGACTCATCTCCGGCGGCAACAATCCGGGAAAGACCCGGGAGACGGCCAGGATGATCCGACAGGCGCTGGTATCAGCCGGTCAGAATGGGAAGGAGACAAAAGGGGATGGATAAAAAAATGGAATGGAATCGGGAGAAACAGGAAAATTCCCGGGAGAATAAAGGTGCACATGGAGAGGAAAGGCAGGCTGCCATCCAAATTCGGGTGGCAAGCCGGGATAGCCAGCTGGCAGTTTGCCAGGCACAGATTGCCATAGAACAGCTTCATAACAGGAGGCCGGATGCAGATATCCGGCTGCTTACCATGAAAACTTCCGGAGACCGTATTTTGGACAGGCCGCTGGAGCAGGCAGGTGGAAAAGGTCTATTTGTGAAAGAGTTGGACCGCGCGCTGCTTGAGGGACGGTGTGATTTGACAGTACATTCTCTGAAAGACATGCCTATGGAAACCCGGGAGGAGCTTCCGGTGCTGGCATATCTGGAGCGGGAGGACTGCAGGGATGCGCTGGTGCTGCGGGCCGGACTTTCGGAGCTTCCACCGGATCCGGTGATTGGAACCTCCAGCCGACGGAGAAAGATGCAGGGGGAATTGCTGTTTCCCACTGCACAATTTAAAAATGTGCGGGGCAATCTGCAGACACGGCTTAGAAAGCTGGATTCTGGAGAGTATGATGCCCTGATTTTGGCAGCAGCCGGGTTGATACGCCTGGGACTTTCCAGCAGAATCAGCCGCTTTTTTTCTGTGGAAGAGATGATTCCGGCGGCTGGGCAGGGGATTTTAGCTGTACAGGGACGCCGGGATCCGGGATGGAAGTTTGTCCGGGATCTTTCTGAGAGGCGGGCCGAGGTTCAGGCTATGGCGGAGCGCAGCTTTGTGTCTGCTGTCAATGGGGGGTGTACATCGCCTTCTGCTGCCATTTCATGGAGTGAGGGAGAAACTTTACATATTCGCGGTCTTTACTGGGACGAAAAAACAGGAGCGTGTCGGGTGGGGACAGCGCAGGGGGATCCGGGTAAGGCAGAAAAGATAGGCCGCGATCTGGCGGTGTATCTAAGTTCCGGTGGCGGAAAGACGATCCGTCGACCCGGAAAAGTATATCTGGTAGGAGCAGGGCCGGGAGATGCCGGACTTATGACACTGCGGGCCAGAGAACTTCTGGCCCAGGCGGATACAGTGGTATATGATGCGCTTTTGGGCAATGCGGTACTGGGCTGGATTCCGGATGGGGCAAGAACCATTTTCGTGGGAAAGCGGAGCGGATCTCACTATAAGAGCCAGGAAGATATTAACCGGATTCTGGTGGAGGAGGGACGCCGGGGCGGAAATGTGGTGCGCCTGAAGGGGGGAGATCCTCTTGTGTTCGGGCGCGGAGGCGAAGAAGCAGAGGTTCTTCACGCACATGAAATTCCTTTTGAGATTGTTCCGGGTGTCAGTTCTGCAGTGGCAGTACCGGCCTACTGCGGTATTCCTATTACCCAGCGGGGACTGGCATCGTCCTTTCATATTATAACGGGCCATCGCCAGGATGGAACGCCGGAGGGCTTTGATTATGAGGCCATGGTCCGGATGGGGGGCACACTTTGTTTTCTGATGGGGGTGGCGGAGGCTGGGACAATCTGCAGCGGCCTTCTGCGGGCAGGAATGGATCCAGAGACTCCGGCGGCATTTCTGGAGTCCGGAACTCTGGCGAATCAGAGAAAACTGATTTCCACTCTGGAGCGTCTTGAGGAGGATGGAAGAAAAGCCGGTATCCAGGCTCCGGCCATTCTGCTGGTGGGAGATGTATGCCGTCTGGAGCCGGTTTGTTCCTGGGCAGAAAAACGTCCTCTGGCAGGAATGCGGATTTTGATTACGCGCCCCAGAGAGAGGTCGGAACGTCTGGCATCAAGGCTCCGGGCAGAGGGGGCAGAGGTGTTGGAGCTGCCTGCCGTCCGGATCACTCCCGTTTCCCCGGAAAGCGGGGAGGGAAGGCGGCTTCAAAAAGAACTGGATCGTCTTTCGTTTTACGGCTGGCTGGTATTTACAAGTCCGGCGGGAGTCCGTATTTTTCTGGAAAAGATGGCAGAAGGCCATCGGGATATCCGTTCACTGGCAGGGATCCGGATTGCGGTGATTGGTTCTGGAACGGCAGAGGGACTGAAAAAAAGCGGACTGTATCCAGACTATATGCCGGAACGGTTTTACAGCAATGAATTGGGTGAAGGACTTGGAAATATGGTTATGCCGGGAGAAAAAGTTTTGATCCTGCGGGCAAGACGGGGATCAAAAGAGCTCACGGAGGCGCTGACCCGCCACGGTGTGTGTTGGAAGGAGGCAATTCTTTACGACACAGAGTATACCCCTTCTTCTGTTTTCTCAGAGCGGGTCTGCCAGCTGGCAGAAGACGGCCAGCTGAGCGCGGTAACCTTTACCAGCGCTTCCACGGTGGAAGGATTTGTGAGGTGGTTTGGAGAAAGCAGTGATGCGCCGCGTTTCCATTTTATAGCAGTCTGTATTGGAAGCAGGACAGAAGAAAAAGCCAGAAAAGCCGGTATGCGGACTGTTCTGGCAAAAGAAGCGTCAGAGGAAGCATTATATGAGAGTATTCGGGCATTAGCGTCCCAGACGGATTCGGATATCCTCCAGTAAGAGTGAGGAGACGCGCAGGCCACCATAACCAAAACCCAGTTGAATATCCGGTTTATTGGCGCCATGGAAATCAGAGCCTCCAGTGGAGAGAAGGCCAAGACGTTTTCCGATTTCCCGGAGGCGGAGGCTGTCGCTCTGGGTGTGGGAGGAATAATAAACCTCCACCCCCATGAGTCCCATCTGGGTTAGGACTGAAAGCAGTTCTTCTGTCTTCTTCCATCCCAGCTTATACTGCACCGGGTGGGCCAGGGCAGGGAATCCGCCGGCCTGTCGGATCAGATGGATAGCCATTTTTGGTTCCATCATTTTTTTCTGGAAGAAATAAGGTTTTCCGCGTCCAAGGTAGCGGTTAAAGGCCTGCTCCATGGAAGAAACCAGACCTTTCTGCATCATGGCACGGGCAAAATGGGCGCGGGTAATTACGGTATTCGGGGAGCCAAACGTCAGATCCTCCCGGCAAATAGAAATGCCATCCTGTATCATGCGGGAGAGAATTTGTTCATTTCGGTTATCCCGCTCCTGTCGAAGGGCAGCGAGTGCCTCCAAAAGCGCCGGGTTTTCCGGATCCAGAAACAGGCCGAGGATGTGAATTTCCAGTCCTTCCCAGGGACAGGAAATTTCAATACCTGGGATGACTGTCGGCCCGTTTGGCCCGGCGGCCTGTTGGGCTTCCCGTATGCCGGAGACTGTATCGTGATCGGTGAGGGCATAGGCGGAAAGTTTTTGCTTTTCTGCCAGGGCGGTCACTTCAGCCGGAGTCAGAGTGCCGTCGGAAGCTGTTGAGTGAACATGTAAATCGATAAAAGTGTCAATGCTTGGCATAGTATCGCCTCCTTTTCTTGAAGGGTACCTTCCTGCTCCTGAAAAGTCAAGAAAGGATGAGGCTTTTTGCGAAATTTATTTTGCAGCTTCGAGGGGAGGAGCTCTAAATTTAAGAAATTAGTTATTTTTTTTTTCCGGAATTGTGCTATACTGTAGCAGAGATTTAACGGTTTTTATTAGAGTGATGATATAGATGGGTGATATAGTATGAGTGATTACAACAGAACTCCCTCCCGCGGAGAGGGAAATGGATACGGGGGAGCCGGACGGGTTCCCTATTCTGGACGTACCATCTCCGGTTACAAGGTTTCCGGTCGCGGTGCCACCTCTGGATACGGCGAATCCGGAAGAACTACAGGTTCTGAGGCCAGGGGGACCTCTTCGGGCAGAAGCAGCGGGGTTGGTTCCAGTGGATCCGGGCGGAGTACAGACTCCCGTTATTCCGGGCGGACTGCTGCATCTTCCGGCCGCAGCAGCGTTTCCAGTCGAAACGGTGCCTCCGGCCACAGTGGTGTTTCCGGCCGCAGCAGTGTTTCCAGTCGCAGCGGTACCTCCGGCCACAGTGGTGTTTCCGGTCACAACAGTGCTTCTGGCCGCGGTGGTTCTTCCGTCCGCGGTGGATATTCCTCCCAGCGCGGTGGTGGACGCCATAAAAGAAGAAAAAATCTGGATATTACTCAGATTCTTTTGATTGTGATTGGTGTTCTGGTGGTAATCCTATGCGCGGCACTGATTGGAAAGAGCTGCCGCAGAGGCGGTACCGATGCCAGCACAGAGGCTTCCTCCAGTCTGGAATCTTCTGCTTCCGGACAGGTGATGGTAAACGGAGTTGACATTGCTGCGATGACCCAGGAAGAGGCGAAGAAGGCGATTTTGGATGCCTACGGCTGGAGCATGAAAGTGAAGTATGGGGAGAAAGAGGCGGCTGTCGGAAATCTTCTGGAGGACAATGTAAACCAGCTTTTGGAAGAACTCTATGCCAGTGAACTGAAGCCTGGAGAAACCTATTCCATTCCCACAGATAATCTTTTGGAAGCAGCAAAGGCGGAGGCGGCTCTGATCGCGGGAAACTGGAACATGGTGGCAAAGAACGGCGGTATCTCCGGATATAATAAAGAAACGGGAAAATTTGAATTTACCAGCGGCACAACGGGACGCGTCATTGATCAGGATGCGCTGGCAGCCACCATGGTTGCTGCTGTTCAGAAAGAGGAGTATGACGCCGTGCTGGAGGCAGAGGTCAAAGAGGTATCCCCGGATTTGACGGCAGATCAGCTGCGGGAAAAATATAAGACCATCAGTACCTACACAACGACTACTACGTCCAACAGCAACCGAAATGAAAATATCCGTCTGGCCGTGCAGGCGTTAAACGGTACGATTGTCAATCCAGGTCAGGAATTCTCTTTTAATAATACAACAGGAGAGAGAACGGAGGCTAAGGGTTACAAACCGGCTACTGCCTACTTAAACGGAGAAATCGTACAGGAGCCAGGTGGCGGTGTATGCCAGGTTTCCTCCACCCTCTACAATGCCGTTGTATTTGCGGGACTTAAGAGCACGGAGCGCCATGCTCACAGTTATGAGCCATCTTATGTGACACCTGGAGAAGATGCGGCAGTCAGCTACGGAGGACCGGATTTTAAATTTGTCAATAATTCGGATTATCCGGTGGCTGTAAAAGCCAGCTTTAGCAGTTCTGACCGAAAACTGACGATTTCCATTTACGGGATTCCGATTTTGAAGGACGGTGTGAAGATTCGCATGGTGTCGGAAAAGACCAGCGAAATTGATCCGCCGGCTCCAGTTTATGAGGAAGATCAGACGCTCCAGCCGGATCAGCAGGTAGAGGCAAAGGCAGCCACACCGGGAAGCCGGTGGACCACGGATCTCGTTACATATGAAAATGACAAAGAGGTCAGCCGCGAATTTTTCCATAACAGCAGTTATCGCGGGAAAGCGGCGATCATAAAGAGAAATACTTCCGGTGTAGTGGTTACAACGGCAGGCGAATCAGAATCAGCCGGAGAGTCAGCAGCTGAGAGTCTGGCAGAGAGCGCAAGCGGTGCGGAGACGGCAGGGCCGGGAAGCGCAGTTCCAGACCCGTCTCAGTCAGGCGAAGGGGCATTCACACCAGGCGGAGAGGCGGCCGGCACAGAGGCACCGGAGCAGCCAGGGCCGGTGAACCCGGCGGAGGGACAGATTTCGCCAGGCAATCCGGTAGTTCCCGGAGGTCCGGCTGATCTATAATCGAGAAGCTGTCTGAGGAAAACAACTGAAACAAGAAAGAGATTCCCGGGTATGCGGAAAGCATCCCGGGAATTGTTTTGAAAATAGTACGCATTGGATAATCAATTTCGTTTGCATTTTAACAAAAAGTTGTTATAATATTATCAGGTAATTTCCAGCAAGGGATAAGTTACTGATACATTCACTATAATAGGAGGAACATTCATTATGGCAAGAAAGATGAAAACCATGGATGGTAACCACGCAGCGGCACATGCATCCTATGCATACACCGATGTGGCGGCGATCTATCCGATTACCCCTTCTTCTCCTATGGCGGAAGCCACAGACGAATGGGCAACTGACGGAAGAACCAACATTTTCGGCCACACGGTTCAGATCACGGAGATGCAGTCGGAGGCAGGTGCAGCCGGTGCAGTACACGGATCTCTGGCAGCCGGTGCGCTGACGACTACGTACACAGCTTCTCAGGGTCTTCTTCTGATGATCCCGAACCTGTATAAAATTGCAGGCGAGCAGCTTCCGGGCGTATTCAACGTATCCGCTCGTGCGCTGGCCAGCCACGCGTTATCCATCTTTGGAGACCATTCTGATATTTATGCATGCCGCCAGACCGGCTGTGCGATGCTCTGCGAGTCCAGCGTACAGGAAGTTATGGACCTGACCCCGGTTGCTCATCTGGCATCCATCAAGGGCAAGATTCCGATTATCAACTTCTTTGACGGATTCCGTACCTCCCATGAGATCCAGAAGATCGAGACCTGGGATTACGAGGATCTGAAGGACATGGCCGACATGGATGCCATCGATGCGTTCAGAAAGAATGCCCTGAACCCGAATCATCCCTGCCAGAGAGGTTCTGCCCAGAACCCGGATATCTTTTTCCAGGTAAGAGAGGCATGCAACCCCTACTATGATGCTCTTCCGGCCATTGTACAGGAGTACATGGACAAGGTAAATGAAAAGATCGGTACAGATTACAAGCTGTTCAACTACTACGGTGCTCCGGATGCAGAGCACGTAATCATTGCCATGGGTTCTGTCAACGATACCATCGAAGAGACCATTGACTACCTGGTAGCACAGGGCAGAAAAGTCGGTGTTGTAAAGGTACGTCTGTACCGTCCGTTCGTAGCCAGCGCGCTGGTAGATGCGATTCCGGATACAGTTAAGCAGATCTCCGTATTGGATCGTACGAAAGAGCCGGGCGCTCTGGGCGAGCCGCTGTACCTGGATGTAGTTGCAGCCTTAAAGGGAACGAAATTTGATCAGACTCCGATCTTCACGGGACGTTACGGCCTTGGTTCCAAGGATACGACACCGGCACAGATCGTGGCCGTTTATGACAATACAGAGAAGAAACAGTTTACCATCGGTATTGTGGACGATGTTACAAATCTGTCTCTGGAGCTGGGCGCTCCGCTGGTTACGACTCCGGAAGGAACTGTAAACTGTAAGTTCTGGGGTCTCGGCGCAGACGGTACGGTTGGAGCCAACAAGAACTCCATCAAGATTATCGGCGATAACACAGATATGTATGCACAGGCATACTTTGATTACGACTCCAAAAAATCCGGCGGTGTGACCATGTCTCACCTGCGTTTCGGCCATAAGCCGATCAAGTCCACCTATCTGATTCACAAGGCAAACTTTGTTGCCTGCCATAACCCGGCCTATATCCGGAAGTACAACATGGTTCAGGAGCTGGTTGACGGCGGTACATTCCTGCTGAACTGCCCCTGGAGCCAGGAAGAGCTGGAGCAGCACTTACCGGGTCAGGTAAAGAGATTTATCGCAGACCACGCTATTAAGTTCTACACCATTGACGGTGTGAAGCTTGGTATCGAGACCGGTATGGGCCCGACCCGTATCAATACGATTCTTCAGTCCGCATTCTTCAAGCTGGCTGCCATCATTCCGGAAGAGACAGCCATTGATCTGATGAAGAAGGCTGCTCAGGCAACCTACGGCCGCAAGGGCGAGGATGTTGTTAAGAAGAACTGGGCTGCTATTGATGCCGGCGCTCAGAACGTGGTAGAGATTCAGGTTCCGGACAGCTGGAAGACGGCAGAGGATGAAGGCCTTGACATGACCCGGGCAACCGAGGGAAGAGAAGATGTTGTGAAGTTTGTCAACACCGTTCAGGCCGCTGTAAATGCACAGGAAGGAAACAATCTGCCTGTATCTGCTTTTACGGAATACGTAGACGGTACGACTCCGTCCGGATCTGCCGCTTATGAGAAACGCGGTATCGCAGTAAATGTTCCGGTATGGAATCCGGATAACTGTATCCAGTGTAACTTCTGTTCCTACGTATGTCCGCACGCCGTTATCCGTCCTATCGCCATGACAGAGGAAGAGGCTGCAGGCGCACCGGAGGGAACGAAGACTCTGCCCATGACCGGTATGCCGCAGTACAAGTTTGCGATGACCATCTCCGCACTTGACTGTACGGGATGCGGTTCCTGTGCAAATGTTTGTCCTGGCAAGAAGGGCGAGAAGGCTCTTACCATGGTAAGCCTGGAGAAGAACGTAGAGGCTCAGAAAGGCTTCGACTACGGTCAGACACTGCCGATCAAGCAGGATGTGATCGATAAATTTAAAGAGAATACGGTTAAAGGCAGCCAGTTCAAACAGCCGCTGCTGGAGTTCTCCGGCGCATGCGCAGGCTGCGGCGAGACTCCGTACGCAAAGCTGATTACGCAGCTGTTTGGTGACCGTATGTATATCTCCAACGCAACAGGATGTTCTTCCATCTGGGGCAACTCCTCACCGTCCACACCTTACACGGTAAACAAAGCTGGTAAGGGACCGGCATGGGATAACTCCCTGTTCGAGGATAACGCAGAGTTTGGCTATGGTATGCTTCTGGCTCAGAATGCAATCCGTGACGGCTTAAAGGCTAAGGTTGAGGCTGTTATGGCTGCAGATCAGGCCAGCGATGAGGTAAAGGCAGCCTGCAAAGAGTGGCTGGATACCTTCGGAATCGGCGCGTTAAACGGCGCAGCAACTGATAAGCTGGTGGCGGCTCTCGATGGCATCGACTGCCCGAACTGCAAGGAGATTGTTAAGAATAAAGACTTCCTTGCCAAGAAATCCCAGTGGGTATTCGGTGGAGACGGCTGGGCATACGATATCGGCTTTGGCGGTGTAGACCACGTACTGGCATCCGGTAAGGATATCAACATCATGGTTTACGATACAGAGGTATATTCCAATACCGGCGGCCAGTCCTCCAAATCCACCCCGACCGGTGCGGTAGCACAGTTCGCTGCAGGCGGTAAGGATACCAAGAAGAAAGATCTTGCTTCCATCGCCATGAGCTACGGTTATGTGTATGTTGCACAGATTTCCATGGGTGCTGACTATGCACAGACAGTGAAGGCAATCGCAGAGGCAGAGGCATATCCGGGTCCGTCCCTGATCATTGCATACGCTCCGTGTATCAATCATGGTATCAAGAAGGGTATGGACAAGGCTCAGACTGAGGAAAAACTGGCAGTAGAGTGCGGTTACTGGCACAACTTCCGGTACAATCCGGCAGCTGAGAAGAAGTTCGTTCTGGACAGCAAAGCTCCGACCGGCGATTATCAGGCATTCTTAAAGGGCGAGGTTCGTTACGCATCTCTGGCTCTCAAGAATCCGGAGAGAGCAAATGCCCTTGCTGCAAGAAATGAGGAAGAGGCAAAAGAGAGATATCAGTATCTGAACAAACTGGTAACTCTGTACGGAAACGACTAATAAAACAGAAACGTAATACAGGCGGGGCCTGGGAGACGGATTTTCCGTTCCCGGGCCCTGTTTTGCGTCACAGGAAAAATCAGGCCTCTTTTTTATTGCATAGGAAATTACTTCCTATACAATAAAAAACGCTCCGCGAGGATTGCCATGCGGCGAAAAGGAATTTTGTCGCAGAAGCGACCCGCCGCAGGCGGAGAAACTCGCGAGCGAGTTTCTTGTTCTTGTAATCTGAAACAGGCTGGTATATAATGAAGAAAAATACGGATCGGGAAAGGAAGGGAGACTATGAGCATACTGGTATCGCTGACACCGGCGGAGTCAAAACGCCTGATCGGGAAAGCGGCGGCCTCACATCCGCTTGTGCTGCGGGCGAGAGAGAAGGGGAATATTCTGGTTTCCAGCGGAACAACCACCGGATACTTTCTGGAGGAACTGCTGCAGCGGCCGATGGATATTTCCCATTTTCCCTGTGGGGTTGTGACGGATGGAGTACTCTGTCAGAGTCCCGATGACAGGATCCGCTCGGTATTTCTGCATAAGGGAATGGTGGAGGAGCCGGATTTTTCCAGAACAGATTACGAAGAACTGGATTCTTATACAGGAAGGATGGGAGCTGGAGATGTCTATGTGAAGGGGGCCAATGCCATTGACAGTCAGGGGAATGCCGGCTTTTTTCTGGCTCATCCGACAGGCGGGAATATCATGAAAATGATGCCGAAAATCTGCGCGCAGGGAGTTGCCTTTCTGATTCCGGCGGGACTGGAGAAACTGGTAGCCTCCGTGCCGGAGGCAAGCCGTCACATGCGTGGGATTGAAGAATATTCCTTTACCTTCGGACGCGGGTGCGGATATGTGACGGTAAACAACGGGATTATCCTTCACGAACTGGCAGCACTGGAGCTTCTGACCGGAGTACACGGCTGGCATGTCGGCTCCGGAGGTGTAGGAGGTTCTGAGGGTTCTGTGAGCCTGGTGCTGGAGGGAACCAGAGAGCAGGAAGAGAGGGCAACGGCACTTTTGAAGTCTGTCAAAGGAGAGCCGCTGCTGCCGGGATGGAAAAAATTATGTAAAGACTGTACATTCCGATGCCGTTACCGGTATCCGGAGAAAGAAGGTGCACGTTGAGCAGAGAAAGGGAGTTCTGGTTTCCCTCCTGGGACGGGGTAAGCCGGGTTTACGGGATTCTCTGGGAGCCGGAGGGAACGCCCAGAGCGATCATTCAGATTTCCCACGGTATGATCGAACACATCGGGCGCTATGGAGATTTTGCAGAGGCGATGAACCGGATAGGGATTGCGGTAGCCGGACATGACCACCCAGGTCATGGAAAGACGGCGCGCCCTGGCCATCTGGGGGAGTTTGCGGCGGAACAAGGAGCAGAGTGTGTGCTGGCAGATCTGCACCGGGCCGCAGTTGTGCTGAAGCGCCGGTATCCCGGAATCCCCCATATTCTTTTAGGACACAGCATGGGTTCTTTTTTTGGCAGGATTTATCTGACCCGTTTTGGCCATGAGCTGGATGGAGCGATTTTTATGGGGACCGGATGCCAGTCCACGCTGGTTCTGCATGCCGGGATGGCGCTGGTTCGCCTTGCAGTCCGGCTGGAAGGACGCTCCGGGCGAAGCACGGGACTCCACCGCCTGGTTCTCGGGAATTTTAACCGCCGGTTTGAGAGGCGTGTCACAGAGCATCAGTGGCTTTCCCGATGTACAGAGGAAAACCGGAAGTATGAGGCAGATCCGTACTGTCAGTTTCTGTTTACAAACGGTGCGTTCGAGGATTTTTTCCGTGTCATGATCCAGCTGAACAGAAAGAAAGACTTCCAGAACATTCCGAAAGCTCTCCCGATTCTGTTTCTGTCCGGAAGTGAAGATCCGGTAGGGGGACGCGGACGCGGAGTGCGGAAGGTTTGCCGTATTTTTTTACAGCAGGGATGCCGGGATGTGACGATGAAGCTGTATCCGGGCGCACGCCATGAGCTGCTGAATGAGCAAAACCGGGCAGAGGTGTTTGAGGATATTGCAGAGTGGATTCACTCCAGGAAACTCTGTACCCGCTAAAGTCCGGCCCGTTTCTTTCAGAGAAAATCCGGTTTTATGTCACTGAAATATCTTTTTAAAACGTGACGTAAAACCACTCTATCAATCTGAATCATTCTGTCAATCTGAACTGTTTTATCATTTTAGTCATTCTATCATTCTAAACTATTTTATCAATCTGAATCATCTTACAATTCCAATTATTTTATCATGAAAGCGGGGCCGCCATACCCGTGAGACAAAGGAGGAGAAAAGTTGTTCTGCAAATCAAACGGTTTTGGTGTACATGGAGTTGATGGCTATGCCATCAGTGTGGAGGTCGATATCAGCGATGGCCTTCCATCCTTTATTTTGATTGGACGGTTGTCAGAGGAGGTCCGGGAGGCCCAGGAGAGAATCCGGACGGCGCTTAAAAATGCCGGATTTCGTTTACCGCCCAGACGAATTACGGTAAACTTGTCTCCGGCAGGAGTACGAAAAGAGGGGACTGCCTGTGATCTGGCCATTGCAGCAGCTGTGCTGTGTTGTCTGGAGCAGGGAACAGGAAGGAAGATGCCGGAGGAAGAGATACGCAACCAATGGGGATTTATTGGGGAGCTCGGACTGGATGGGCGGATTAAAAGTGTGTCCGGGATTTTACCTCGAGTTTATGCGGCAAAAAAAGCGGGGATGAAGCGAGTGTTTTTGTCGAAGGAGAATGTGGCAGAAGGAACCGTGGTGGAAGGAATCGAAATAGTGGGTGTTTCAGATTTGCGGGAATTGGGATGTCTGTTTCAGGCCCCGCAGTCCATTCATGGGACGCATTTTTCCAGGGAGACTTTCTCAATGGAGAAGATGGAATTTGAAGAAGATTTCGAGGAACTGATCGGTTTGGCAACGGTTCGTCGGGCCTGTGAGGCGTCGGCGGCTGGCTGGCATAATCTCCTTTTTATCGGTCCGGCAGGGACTGGAAAAACCATGGCGGCCCGGCGTCTGGCGACCATTCTTCCGCCCCTGAGCCTGGAAGAGAGTATGGAGGTTTCCGGTGTTTACAGCATTTGCGGTCTTTTGAACAGCCAGGCGCCCCTCCTGAAAAGGCGGCCTTTTCGCAGTCCACATCACAGCATTACGCCCTGGGCCATGGCAGGTGGGGGGAAAAATCCGAAACCAGGGGAAATCTCTCTGGCCAGCAGAGGGATTCTTTTTCTCGATGAGTTGGCGGAATTCCGGCCAGAGGTACTGGATCTTCTCCGCCAGCCGATGGAGGAGGGGACAATTACAGTATCCCGTCTTTCTGGTTCTGTGACTTTTCCGGCCAACGCTCTGGTAGTGGCGGCTATGAATCCCTGTAAGTGCGGCGAGCTTTTTTCGGAGGGGGAATCCGCCTGCCGGTGCACCCCGCAGCAGATTGCCCGGTATCTGGGACGCGTTTCCGGTCCGTTTTTGGATCGGATTGATATCGGAGTAGAGGTTCCCAGACAGAATCCGGCGATTCTTGGGGAAGGGAAGCGGGGAGAATCCTCCGCTGTGATGCGGGCGCGTGTGGCAGAAGCCAGAGAACGTCAGCTGGAGCGGTTTGCGGGAGAGGAGATTTGCTGCAATAGCCAGATGAAGCGCTGCCATCTGGAACGATTTTGCTGCCTTACCCCTGTTGATGCAAATTTTTTGGAGCAGGCAGAAAAAAGTCAGGGGATCAGCCTTCGGGGCCATGGAAAGGTGCTGAAAGTAGCCAGAACCCTGGCAGACCTGGATGGAAAAAAGCAGATTGGGCGGACGCAGCTGGCGGAAGCCATTGGTCTGCGGGGATTCATGCAAAAATACTGGGGAAAAATTGGAACCTTTTTTATGCCATAGGACGCTGTCTCCTATGACATAAAAAGGCTCCGTGAAGATTGCCGTACGCCGGGGAAAAGGAGGAGAGCAAAATGGAAAACAGAAGAGATGACAGAAGAGAAAGCTGCACAGGAAACAGCCGGGAAAGAGAGTATGCCTACTGGCTGAGCCGGGTGGAAGGAATAGGGGCAGTAAACGCAAAAAAACTTTATGCATACACAAACAGCTTTGAAGCAATATATAATATGAAGAAAGACGATTTTAACCGGTTGGAATTCCTGTCAGGGCGTCAGAAAGAGAACCTTCTGGCGGCAAAAAACGAACTGGAAAATCGGATTCAGGAACTGGAACAGATGAAAAAAATTGGGATGCGCATGATTCTTTTTGGAGATGGAGCGTATCCATCCAGGCTGAAAAATCTTTTCGACCCACCCATGTGGCTTTTCGTGTTGGGAAAACTTCCTGATGACGGAATCCCTTCCGTTTCTATCGTGGGAGCCCGGAACTGTACCGCATATGGGAGGCAGGAAGCGGAATATTTTGGAAGGTTTCTGGCAGAGCATGGCATACAGATTGTCAGCGGCATGGCGCTGGGGGTAGATCTGGCGGGACACCGGGGAGCGCTTAAGGGAGGCGGAAATACTTTTGCGGTGCTGGGCTGCGGAGCGGATGTATGCTATCCGCCTTCCGGGAAAGGTGTGTATGAGGCGATAAAGCTACAAGGAGGGATTCTGTCGGAATATGGGCCGGGGGAGCCACCGCTTTCCTTTCATTTTCCGGTACGCAACCGGATTATAAGCGGACTTTCCGATCTGGTTTTGGTGGTAGAGGCACGAAAAAGGAGCGGTTCTCTGATTACGGCCGATTTGGCTTTGGAACAGGGAAAGGAAGTGATGGCCCTACCTGGAAGGCGGATCGATCCGCTTAGTGTCGGCTGTAACCGTCTGATTCGTCAGGGAGCCGGACTTCTCATGGATCCGGAAGAACTGTTAGAGTTTTTTCATATTAAAAGTAAAAACTTAATAAAAGATCGTGGAAAATCGGGAAATGCACTTGCAAAGACGGAAAAAATGGTGTATAGTTGCTTGGATTCACACCCCAGGCATGTAGATGAAATCGTACGTGCCACGGGAGTCAGCGCCGGGGACTGTATGGCCGCGCTGCTGAATCTTGAAATGAACGGCTGGATTGTTCAGCCAATGAATCAATATTACATGAGAAAGTTAGAGTAGAGGATATATCATGTCAAAAAATCTGGTAATTGTAGAGTCGCCGGCCAAAGTAAAAACCATCAAAAAGTTTCTCGGGGCCAACTACGAGGTAGATGCCTCCGGCGGCCACGTCAGAGATCTTCCCAAGAGCACCCTGGGAATTGACGTAGAACACGATTATGAGCCGAAATATATTACCATCCGTGGAAAAGGAGATGTGCTGGCCCGCCTTCGAAAAGAAGTGAAAAAGGCCGATAAGATTTATCTGGCAACGGACCCGGACCGGGAGGGAGAGGCGATTTCCTGGCATCTTGTGAAAGCTCTGAAGCTGGATGAAAACCCGGATAAAAAGGTGTATCGTATCAGCTTTAATGAGATTACGAAAAATGCGGTAAAAGCATCTTTAAAAGAGCCGAGAGATATTGATACAAACCTGGTGGATGCGCAGCAGGCCAGACGAATGCTGGATCGTATGGTGGGTTACCTGATCAGCCCCCTTCTGTGGGCCAAGGTAAAGAGAGGATTGTCTGCTGGACGCGTCCAGTCGGTAGCTCTGCGGATGATCTGCGACAGAGAGGATGAGATCAATTCTTTTATTCCGGAGGAATACTGGACGTTGGAGGCAAAGCTTCGGGTTCCTGGATCCCGAAAAAAACTGACGGCAAAATACTACGGGGACAGCAGTGGAAAGCAGGCCATTCACAGCCGGGAAGAACTGGATGGGATTTTAAAGGGACTGGAGAACTGTACGTATGAAGTTGCAGATGTAAAACTGGGGGAACGTATTAAAAAAGCGCCGATTCCCTTTACAACCAGTACCCTGCAGCAGGAGGCATCCAAGGCACTGAACTTTTCTACTCAGAAAACCATGCGCCTGGCCCAGCAGCTTTATGAAGGCGTGGACATCAAGGGGCGTGGAACCATCGGTCTGATTACGTATTTGCGTACTGATTCGACCCGTGTGGCAGCAGAGGCAGATACAGCAGCCAGAAGTTATATCGGCAGCCAGTTTGGAGAGCAGTATGTGTCTGCACAGCCGACTACCGGAAAATCAGATGCTAAAATTCAGGACGCCCATGAGGCGATCCGTCCCACGGATATTACCCTGACTCCGGTTCTTGTAAAGGAACAGCTGTCCAGGGATTTATTCCGCCTGTATCAGCTGATCTGGCGTCGTTTCACAGCCAGCCGCATGCGTCCGGCTGTATATGAGACCACGTCGGTGAAAGTGGCGGCAGGAGACCATGTTTTTACCCTCTCTGCGTCGAAAATCCGGTTTGACGGTTTTTTGTCAGTCTATTCCCAGGCCGATGAGAAGGAGGAGGACGGTGTTCTGACAGAAACGCTGGAAAAGGGAATGCAGCTGAATCTGGACAGTCTGGAAGAGGGACAGCATTTTACCCAGCCGCCAGCTCACTATACGGAAGCCTCTCTGGTAAAGGCTCTGGAAGAGCAGGGAATCGGGCGTCCCAGCACCTATGCCCCTACTATTACCACGATTATTGCACGGCGTTATGTGGCTAAAGAAAATAAAAATCTCTACGTGACAGAACTGGGTGAGGTAGTCAATGGCATGATGAAGCAGGCATTTCCATCCATCGTGGATCTTACCTTTACGGCCAATATGGAATACCTTTTAGACAGGATCGGAGACGGAAGCGTTCCGTGGAAGACGGTAATCGAAAACTTTTATCCAGATCTGTCTGAGGCGGTAAAGGAGGCGGAAGAAAAGCTGGATGCCGTCAAGATTGCAGATGAGGTTACGGATGAAATCTGTGAGTTATGCGGCCGAAATATGGTAATTAAATACGGCCCTCACGGAAAATTTTTGGCCTGCCCCGGATTTCCGGACTGTAAGAACACGAAGCCATACCTGGAAAAAATTGGTGTAAAATGTCCCAAATGCGGAGGCGAAATCGTTATCCGGAAATCAAAAAAAGGACGTCGCTATTACGGGTGTGAAAATAACCCGGACTGTGATTTTATGACCTGGCAGAAACCGTCCACGGAGAAATGTCCAAAGTGTGGCCAGTTGATGCTTGAAAAAGGAAATAAGTTGCTCTGTTCCAATGAATCTTGCGGATTTGTTAAAACTCAGTAAGAAAGATGTTAATTATTAAAAAAAATGAAAAATCCGGAAAAACTCTTGCTATTATCGGTAAATCGTGATACAATTTGTACAGTTAGAATAGGATTCTAATATAACGATAAAGCAAAGGAGGAAACGGTAGAATGAGCGTTCAGTTGTTGGATAAGACTCGGAAGATCAACAAATTATTGCATAATAACCATTCTCATAAGGTTGTTTTCAATGATATTTGTGAAGTGCTCAGTGATATATTGGAGTCGAATATTCTGGTAATCAGTAAAAAGGGCAAAGTGCTCGGCGTTGCGATTCATCCAGAAATTGATGAGATCGAAGAGCTGATTGAAGATCAGGTTGGCGGTTTTGTGGATCGCATGCTGAACGAGCGCCTTTTGAGTGTTTTATCGACAAAAGAGAATGTAAACCTTGCAACCCTTGGATTTGCAGAAGAAAATGTAAAGAAATATCAGGCGATTATTACGCCAATTGATATCTCAGGGGAGAGACTGGGAACTCTGTTTATTTATAAATCAGATGCCCAGTATGATATTGATGACATTATTCTGAGTGAATACGGAACGGCCGTAGTGGGACTGGAGATGATGCGTTCTGTGAATGAGGAGAATGCAGAGGAGACCAGAAAGATCCAGATTGTGAAGTCCGCAATCAGCACCCTGTCTTTCTCGGAGCTGGAAGCGATCACGCATATTTTTGATGAGCTGGAAGGAAATGAGGGGATTCTCGTTGCCAGCAAAATTGCAGATCGGGTGGGCATTACGCGGTCTGTTATTGTCAATGCGCTGCGCAAATTTGAAAGCGCCGGTGTGATTGAGTCCCGCTCTTCCGGAATGAAAGGAACATATATTAAAGTTCTGAACGATGTAGTTTTTGATGAGCTGAAGGCGTTAAAAGCCGAAGCGAAGTGAGAGAGTACGAGTAAGAATATGAGATGGATTTCCAAAAAGGAGATGCTGCAGAACTGAAATTGCGTTTGCAGCATCTTTTTTTCTTGCATAGGATTAGGGTGTCAAAAGGTCTGTGACCTTTGATATAAATTTGTACCTTGAAAATTTAACACAATATATGAAATAACGTTGACCTTTGATATAATTGAAGTATCAAATATCGAGGTGATTCTATGGCATTTGCAGCAAATAGTACCCAACAGTTATCTCTTAATGACAGTACGTTTGGTCTTACTGAACGCGAACGGAGTTTTCTGGAAAAATCCTGGGCTAAAGTTTTCTCAGAGAAAATTTTTCCGTACATTTCGGAAGAAGATTTTTCTGTCCTGTATAGCAACAAGGCTTCAAGACCAAATACTCCGGTAAATGTGATTATTGGCGCATTGATACTGAAGGAAGCTCTGGGTGTTACGGATGATGAAATGGTGGAAGGTCTTATGTTTGATATGTTGTGGTCAAGCATTTTTGTAACACTTGTGGCTAAAAAATATCATGAATCA
>CALAAS010000002.1 GCA_937885015.1 uncultured Clostridium sp. | reverse complement strand
CAAGGTGCAAAATAAATATCAGCGTTTAAATAAAGGCTTTTGACACCCTAATCTTGCATAGGAAATTGCTTCCTATGCAAGATCAGACCTCCATGGGGTACTGGCCTGTAAAGCAGGCAGTGCAGAGAGGAAGAGAATTTACCATCTGGGGAAGAGCGCTGGCTGGCATGTAACCCAGTGAATCAGCGCCGAGTTCCCGACGGATCTCGTCAACCGAGTGGCGAGAGGCGATCAGCTGCTGGTTTGAAGGGACATCTGTTCCGAAATAACAGGGGTATAAAAAAGGCGGAGAACTGATCCGGACGTGCACCTGGAGTGCTCCGGCTTTTTTCAGCATATGGATCAGGTTTTTCATGGTGGTGCCCCGGACAATGGAGTCATCCACCAGAACGATCCGCTTCCCTCGCACAGCCGGTTCCAGAACGTTCAGTTTGATCCGAACGCTGTTCTCCCGCTCTGTCTGGCTGGGTTTGATAAACGTCCGCCCCACATAGCTGTTCTTGTGAAAAATCATGGAAAACGGGATCCCGGAGGATCTGGCATATCCCATGGCCGCCGTCAGGCCGGAATCCGGCACACCGGCCACCAGGTCAGCATCAACCGGAAAGGCGGCAGCCAGCTGGACTCCGCCCCGAAGACGGGCCTCATAGACACTGATTCGGTCAAGGCGGCTGTCAAGCCTGGCAAAGTAGATATATTCAAAGATGCAGTGGGCCCGTTTTACCTGGCAGAGACTGCGGTCAGAATGGAGACCATCCCTGTCGATGGTCAGGATCTCTCCCGGCTCAATATCTCGGATGAATTCACCTCCAATGGAGGAAATGGCACAGCTTTCAGAAGCAAGGATCCAGGTAGTCTGCCTGCGGCCGAGGCAGAGAGGGCGCAGGCCAAGGGGATCCCGTACGCCAATGAGTTTTCTGGGACTGGCGATGACGAGACCGTAGGCTCCCTGTACCTTTCTGGCTGCAGATTTTATGGCTTCTTCTACAGAGGATGTGTGGATTCTGGCCTGGGCGATGCAGAGGGCCAGAATCTCAGAGTCTGTAGTTGTCTGAAATACGGCTCCGTTTGTTTCCAGTTCCCGGTGCAGGGCGTCGGTATTGACCAGATTCCCATTGTGGGCCAGGCAGAGAGAGCCTTTGCTGTATTTGATGACCAGAGGCTGGGCATTTTCCTGAGTAGAAGCTCCAGTGGTGGAATAACGGACGTGGCCAATGGAAAGGTTGCCCTTCATGCTGGACAGCACTTCCTCACTGAAGACCTCTGATACCAGGCCGGCTCCTTTGCGGCATGTTACAGCGCCTCTGGGGCCTGCGGTATCGGTTACTGCAATGCCGCAGGCTTCCTGGCCCCGGTGCTGGAGGGCATGGAGGCCGTAATACATATCCCGGACAATATCCCGGCCATCCGGCTGAAACATGCCGAACACACCGCATTCTTCCCGGACACCGGTTTGAAAAGAGCGGGAAAACTCCTGAGGATCCATTTTTGCGACCTCCTTTAAACAGAAAACAGCAGATCTTCGTAGGTGGGATAGGGCAGGAAGGACGCAGGGATCATGGTTTCCGCTTCATCTGCCAGAGAACGGATTTCATCCATAACCGGCAGGAGCGTGTGGGCAAAGAAATTTACTTTAGCTGCATCATCCGGCTGCTGATCTGTTTCAGCTATATAAGTGGACAAAAGCTCTGTTTTGCTGGTTATGGAAGTATAAAACTGTGTCAGCTTCCGGATCATAGTTTCTTCTTTTTCAACCTCCATAGAAGGAAGCAGAGCTTTGGAGGCGGCTGTCCCGCTGGCGAAAGAGCTGCGGAACGCGAAAAGAGCGGGAAGGAAGGTTTTATGCATGATGGAAATCATGGTTTTTGCCTCAATATGTATGGTCTTGATATAATTTTCTTCCTTAATTTCATAGCGGGACTCTATTTCCTCCCTGGTATAGACACCGTGCTTTGTAAACAGAGCTACGTTCTTGTCGGCCAGGAGGCAGGGGAATGCTTCGGCGCAGGTGGGAAGGTCATAGAGGCCGCGGCGGTGGGCTTCGGCCACCCAGTCATCGGTATAGCCGTTTCCGTTGAATACAATACGGCGGTGATCCCGGATGACCTCCTTTAAGAGAATGTGGATCTGTTCCTCCAGCTCATGGCCGGAAAAGCCTTCCAGCCGGTCAGCAAACTGGCTTAAAACTTCTGCTACAGCCGTGTTCAGCACGATGTTTGGTTCTGAAACAGACAGAGAGGAACCAGGCATACGGAATTCAAACTTATTTCCCGTGAAAGCAAAGGGAGAGGTACGATTCCGGTCTGTGGTGTCCCGGACAAAATGGGGGAGTACGCGGGCACCGGCTGTCATGGTCACATCCTCTCTGGCACGGGAGGCCAGATCCTGTTCTACAATGTCCAGGACTGAGGCCAGATCATCGCCCAGGAACATGGAAATAATGGCTGGCGGCGCTTCATTGCCGCCCAGGCGATGGTCGTTTCCGGCGGTGGCAACGGAGACGCGCAGTAGGTCGCCATACACATCTACGGCCTGGATGGTAGCAAACAGGAACAGGAGGAACTGCAGGTTCTTGGCGGGTTCCCGATCCGGATCCAGCAGGTTTTTCCCAGTGTTGGTGGAAATAGACCAGTTGTTGTGCTTTCCACTTCCGTTGATCCCTTCAAACGGCTTTTCATGGAGCAGGCAGGCCAACCCATGACGTTCTGCCACCCGTTTCATCAGTTCCATAGTCAGCTGGTTATTATCCACTGCCACATTGGCGGTCGTGTAGATGGTGGCCAGTTCGTGCTGGGCCGGAGCAACCTCATTGTGTCTGGTTTTGGCGGGAATCCCAAGCTTCCAGAGTTCTTCATCCAGTTCTTTCATAAAGGCGGCTACTCTGGGGCGCAAAGCGCCGAAATAGTGGTCATCCATTTCCTGCCCTTTGGGAGCTGGCGCACCAAAGAGTGTTCGTCCGCAGAACTTCAGGTCGGTCCGTTTCAGGAAAAGCTCTTTATCTACCAGAAAATGTTCCTGTTCCGGTCCCACAGTGGAGATTACTCTGGTTACATCCTCATTTCCGAACAGGTGAAGGACGCGCAGTGCTTCTTTGTTCAGGGCTTCCATGGAACGCAGGAGAGGAGTTTTCGTATCCAGCGCCTCGCCGCTGTAGGAGCAGAAGGCGGTGGGAATACAGAGTGTGTCATCCTTGATAAAAGCAGGAGAAGTGGGATCCCAGGCCGTGTAGCCTCTGGCCTCAAAGGTGGCCCGGAGTCCGCCGGAGGGAAAGCTGGAGGCATCAGGCTCGCCCTTGATCAGCTCTTTCCCGGAAAAATCCATGATTATTTCATCATTTCCTACAGGTTTTATGAAGCTGTCATGTTTTTCAGCCGTAATTCCGGTCATGGGCTGAAACCAGTGGGTAAAATGGGTTGCCCCGTTTTCCACGGCCCATTCTTTCATGGCAACAGCAACGGCATTGGCCACATCCAGTTCCAGATGGCTGCCAGTCTCAATGGTTTTTCGGAGGGCCCGATAGACATCCCCTGGCAGTTTGCGTTTCATAACCTTGTCATTGAACACCAGACTTCCATATAATTCGGGAATATTCTTACTCATAATCATTTCTCCTTTCTATTTTCTGCTGCAAAGCTACAATTGGAATTTCCTATAGTACCTATGCAATGAAAAAGGCACCTCGACCAGGTCGAAGCGCCTTTGCTTTTCTTTATGTGTAGTAGTATACACAAAATCATCAGAATGTCAATCTCTTTTTTATTGCATAGGAAATTACTTCCTATGCAATAAAAAACGATCCGCGAGGAACGCCATGCGGCGGAGAGGAATTTTGTCGCAAGAGCGACCCGCCGCAGGCGAAGAAGCTCGCGGGCGAGCTTCTTTCTGGTTTAATTTCCGGATGCTTATTCCACGGTAACAGACTTGGCCAGATTTCGCGGCTTATCCACGTCCAGGCCGCGGCCCAGGGAAACGTAATAGGCAAACAGCTGCAGGGGGACAACAGCCAGAGAACCCGCAAAGAAGGGGTTCGTTTTTGGAATGTAGAAGGTGTAACCGGAAACTTTCTCAATCTCTTTGTTGTCCTCATTGGTCAGTGCCATAACGAAAGCGCCGCGGGTCGTTACCTCCAGGATATTGCTGATGGTTTTTGGGTACAGTTTCTCCTGAGTGGCAACAGCGACCACCAGAGTTCCGTCCTCGATCAGGGAAATCGTTCCGTGTTTCAGCTCCCCGGCCGCATAGGCCTCGGAGTGGATATAGGAAATTTCCTTCAGTTTCAGAGACCCCTCCAGGGAAATGGCGTAGTCAATGCCGCGTCCAATAAAGAAAATATGCTCGGCAGCCAGGTATCGATTGGCAAAGCGCTGGATCGGCTCCCGGTTTTTTAATAACTCTTCAATCTGATCCGGCAGTTTTTTTAGATCTGCGACCAGCTGGCTGTAAGCCGGCTCCTGGATCGTTCCTTTTGCCTCGCCGAATTTCAGGGCCAGGAGATAGAAGGCGGCCAGCTGGGCGCTGTAAGCCTTGGTGGTGGCAACGGAAATCTCCGGGCCTGCCCAGGTATACATGACATTTGTAGCTTCTCTGGCAATGGAGCTTCCCACTACGTTGACAATTCCCAGCACCTTCTGGCCGTGGGCTTTGGATTCCCGCAGTGCGGCCAGGGAGTCTGCCGTTTCGCCGGACTGGCTGACCACGATAACCAGGGTGTTGCGGTCAAAAATCGGGTCACGGTAGCGGTATTCGGAGGCCAGATCCACTTCCACGGGAATACGGGAAAGTCCCTCAAACACGTATTTTGCCATAACGCCAGTGTGGTAGGCAGAGCCGCAGGCTACGATCATGATCTTACCAATGGCCCGGATCTCTTCCTCCGTCATGCCCAGTTCTTCGATGACTACTTTACCGTCCCGGATTCGCGGGTTTATGGTGTCGCGAATGGCTTTGGGCTGTTCATAGATTTCTTTTAAAAGGAAGTGCTCATAGCCTCCTTTTTCAGCTGCATTGACATCCCAGTCAATGTGTGTGGGTGATTTTTCCAACAGCTCTTCATCTACGTTGTAAAAGACGATACCGTCACGGGTCAGAACGGCAATTTCCTCATTTTCCATATAAAAGACATCCCGTGTGTACTGCAGAATGGCCGGCACATCCGAGGCAATGAAATTTCCATCCTGGCTGTGGCCAACGATTAAAGGACTGTCCTTTCTGGCGGAAAAAATCCGATCCGGATAGTCCTTAAAAAGGATTCCCAGGGCGTAAGAACCCTCTACTTTCTGCATGACCTTTGTCAGAGAGGCCAGCGGATTGTGGGTTTTTCTGTAGTAATAATCCAAAAGATGGGCCAGAACCTCCGTATCCGTCTCGGTGATGAATTCGTAGCCGCGTTTTTCCAGGTAAAGTTTCAGTTTGCTGAAATTTTCAATGATGCCATTGTGGACAACGATGATAGAGTGATCTTTATTGAAATGAGGATGGGCATTGGTGTCGGAGGGGCATCCGTGAGTTGCCCACCGGGTGTGGCCGATGCCGATGGTGCCGGGGAGCGAAACCCCGTTTCTGGTAACTTCTTTCAGGCGATTCAGCCGCCCGGAAACTTTTTCCATTTGTATTTCGCTGCCATTATAAACGGCGATACCGGCAGAATCATAACCGCGGTATTCCAGCTTTGTAAGTCCGTTTAACAGGATCGGTGCCGCCTGTTCTTCTCCAATGTAACCGACAATTCCACACATAGATTTTCCTCCGTAGGATTTACTTTTTGGTAAGAAATTAGCAACGATTCAGGACGCGGCATCTTCTTGTCCGGCAAAGCAGGATAAGAAGCATCGGAGATCCCTCTGATGTGAACTCTGGTGCAAAAAGCTGCTTACAAGCAGGCTCGACGCATCTTTTTTGTCAGAGTCCCGCCGTCCTGAATAGTTACAATAAATTATATGCCGAGCCGGGACAATGTCAACGGCCTTCATAAATTTTTAAATATTTTCTTGACAAAAGAGAAAAAAATGAGTAATATAAAAACAGGAATAGTTACTGATTTTGATACTTACTTTGAGGAGGTAAATGCTATGGAATTAAAGGGAAGTAGAACGGAACAGAACTTATGGACAGCGTTTGCAGGCGAGTCTCAGGCGAGAAACAAATACACCTATTTTGCCAGTGTAGCCAAAAAAGAAGGTTATGAGCAGATTGCTGCGATTTTTGAGCAGACGGCAAACAACGAAAAAGAGCACGCCAAAATGTGGTTCAAGGAGCTGCAGGGGATCGGAAATACAGCACAGAATCTGAAGGCTGCAGCAGAGGGCGAGAACTACGAGTGGACGGATATGTATGATGGGTTTGCGAAAGTGGCAGAGGAAGAGGGATTTACGGCTCTGGCTGCCAAGTTCAGAGGTGTGGCTGCCATTGAAAAAACCCATGAGGAGCGTTACCTGAAGCTGTTGAACAATGTGGAGATGAAGGCTGTTTTTGAGAAATCCGAAGAGACTATGTGGGAGTGCAGAAACTGTGGCCATCTGGTAATTGGAAAGAAGGCTCCTGAGGTATGTCCGGTTTGCGCCCACCCTCAGAGCTATTTCGAAGTCCGCAAGGAGAATTATTGATCTTGCAGGAGAAGGATTTTCCATCCAAGGCTTCATGTAGATGAACGGATACGGAAAGTGAAAAAAGACAGAATTTGGACTTGACAAATGAAAAAAAATGCAATATTATTATCGCAAGTTCCATATATAACACAAAAAATTATACATAAAGAACACAGAAAGACATGGAAGAGAAGAGTAGTAAGCGCAGATTCCTGCAGAGAGTCTCCGGTTGGTGCGAGGAGATGGAAGAGAGTTTATGAAGATGGTCTCGGAGTTGCGTGGCTGAAGATTTTAGGTCATGACGGGAGCGCCCGTTACAGCGTCGGGGTATAAGTCGGTAACGGCCGTACCTGCAGAGGTTCGCCTGCGTGAGCGGCGGATGAAGTTAGGTGGTAACACGTAAGCAGAAGCTTTCGTCCTAATAGGGGCGGAAGCTTTTTTGTTTGTTCCGGACAGATAAAGTCCGGAACAAACAAAAAACGCTCCGCGAGGATCGCACTGCGGCGGAAAGGAGCAATGCCGCCAAAGCGACCCGCCGCAGGCGGAGAATCTCGCAAGCAAGGAAAAACAGGGAGGAATTATGATTCAGTTAGAACAGGTTTGCAAAACATTTGATACGGCGGCGGGCCGTGTGAATGCCGTTCAGGATGTGAATCTTACCATCCGGGACGGGGAGATTTTTGGGATTATCGGATTTTCCGGCGCGGGAAAATCCACGCTGGTTCGGTGCATCAATCTGCTGGAACGGCCCACATCCGGGCGGGTGCTGGTAGATGGAGTGGAACTGACGGGACTGGACGAAAAGAAGCTGCGGGAAGTCCGGAGGAAGATCGGAATGATTTTTCAGCATTTTAATCTGATGCGCTCCAGAACGGTGTACCAGAATATCGAATTTCCCTTAAAGAAAACGAGGCTGGGAAAGAAGGAGCGGGAGGAAAAGATACTGTCTCTTCTGGAGCTGGTGGGACTTTCTGACAAGAGGGATGCATATCCGTCCCAGCTTTCCGGCGGGCAGAAGCAGAGGGTAGCCATTGCAAGAGCCCTGGCCAATGAGCCGCGGGTGCTGCTCTGTGACGAGGCGACCAGCGCCCTGGATCCCCAGACAACCCAGTCAATTTTGAAATTGCTTAAAAAAGTCAATGAAGATCTGGGAATTACAATCGTACTGATTACCCATGAGATGGCGGTGGTCAAGGATATCTGCGACCGGGTTGCCATCATGGAAAATGGCGCAGTGGTAGAGACGGGAGACACGGTGGATGTGTTCAGCCGCCCAAGAGAAGCCATTACAAAGGATTTCATCGAGACGGCCAGCAATATTCGAAAGATTCATGAACTGATTGCGGAACACAATGCGCTGACGGAGATAAAGCCGGGAGAACAGATGGTGCTCTTTACTTATTCTGGAAGCAATGCCGGAGAGCCACTGATTTCCTATCTGGCCAGAGCCTTCAACGTCCGGGGCAACATCATTTACGGAAATATCGACTTTTTGAAGGGAAAACCTCTTGGAAAACTGGTGGTAACTTTGAGCGGCGCGGCGGAGGATCTGCAGGCGGCGCGGGCATATATTGATTCTCTTGGCGTAGAAGTGGAGGTAATCAAAGAATGAGTATACTGTATGGAATATTCCCAAATCTGGAGCGGCTGGGGGGAGAGCTTTTGATCAGCCTGGGTCAGACTTTAAAAATGTTGGCAGTGTCCGGAAGTATTTCCTTTGTTCTGGGAATTTTTTTCGGCGTCCTGCTGATCGTGACGCGAAAGGGAGGTCTTTTGCAGAACCGGTTTATTTACACTTTTTTAGATAAGATCATTGATGTGATTCGCTCCATTCCTTTTCTAATTTTGATGGTGCTTTTGATCCCGGTCAGCCGGGCGCTGGTGGGAACGGGATCGGGCGTGACCGGTTCCTATGTGGCTCTGATCGCCGGTACAGTGCCGTTTTTTTCCAGACAGATCGAATCCGTTCTGGCGGATCTGGACAGCGGACTGATAGAGGCCAGTGAGGCCATGGGATTTACGCCAGTGGAAATTATTTTCGGTGTCTATTTAAAAGAGAGTATCCCGGGAATTACCCGTGTAACCATGATTACGTTTGTCAGCCTCATCGGAATCACGGCCATGGCCGGAGCCATCGGCGCCGGAGGCCTGGGCGATTTTGCCATCCGGTATGGTTACCAGATGCGGTACACGGATATGAGCTGGGTAACGGTCATCATTATCCTGATTATCATCAGCATCATCCAGTTTATTGGGAACTTTATTATTCGCAAAACGACGCATTGACGGCGTTTGAAATTAAGAAACAGAACAGAAAATAAAAAACAGAAAAAGGAGAGAAAAGTTATGAAAAAAACAAATGTACATGCAGCAAAAAGAATTCGAAAAACAGCGGCCGTTCTTCTGGCTCTGACCTGTGCGGCAGCACTGGCAGGCTGCGGCAGTTCTGGCGGCGGAGAGAAAAATGAGGAGGCAAAAACGGAATCCGGTGTTTCGGCGGAGGCCGGCGCAGAAGAGAAAACCGTTGTGAAGGTGGGAGTTGTGGGAGAGTACAATGCTCAGTGGGATACGGTCAACGAACTTTTGGCAGAGGATGGAATTGAGGTACAGTTGGTTAAATTTACCGATTACGCAGCCCCAAACCGGGCTCTGGACGACGGGGAAATCGATCTGAACGCTTTTCAGCACAAGGCCTATCTGGAAAATGACATCGCACAGGCCGGGTATGAGCTGACTGCCATCGGCGATACCATCATCGCCCCCCTGGGCATTTACAATAACAAAGAAAAAATTTCCTCCATCGAAGACATTAAGGACGGTGATATTATTGCCATTCCCAGCGATCTGACCAATGGAGGGCGTGCCCTGAAGCTGTTGGAAAAGGCAGGCCTAATCGAGTGTGACCCTTCCAAAGGATTTACCCCCACCAAGGCGGACATTACCAATTATAAGGTAAAGATTGACATCAAAGAAGCAGAATCTGCAACATTGGCTAATTTGCTTCCGGACTGTGCGGCAGCCATTATCAATGGAGGAAATGCTTATACAGCAGGTCTCGATCCCACAGCGGATACGATTTTCCAGGAGGATGTAAATCCGGAGACAAATGAGGCCGTTTCCCAGCTGGTCAATGTGATCGTGGCCCGGACGGCTGATAAGGACAATGAGGTTTATCAGAAGGTGGTAGCAGCCTATCAGACACCAGAGGTAGAAAAGACCATTCAGGATGCCTATAAGGGAGCTTTTATCTGCGCATGGGAAGGCGCAGGAGAAGAAAAATAGTAACGGAGGCCCGAAATGCAGCTTAAGAGTTATGTAGAGGATGAACGGGACTATCTGATCCGGATGCGGCGTTATTTTCACGCCCATCCGGAAGTGAGCCTGAAAGAATTTCATACCTGTGAAACAATTGAAAAAGAGCTGGACGCCGCGGGGATTCCCCACCGGAGAGTGGGGGAGACAGGCGTCTATGGCTGGATTGACGGAGGAAAGGGGACAGAGGGGCATGTGGTGGCGCTGCGGGCTGACATAGATGCCTTAGCGATGGAAGATCTGAAAACGGTGGAATACCGGTCCCAGAATCCGGGGGTCTGTCATGCCTGCGGCCATGATGGCCATGCAGCAACCCTTCTGACGGCTGCCCGAATTTTAAAGAAAAAACAGGGCGAATTTTCCGGTCAGATCCGCCTGTTTTTCCAGCAGGCAGAGGAAATCGGACAGGGGGCCCGCCTGTTTGTAAAAGAGGGGTTGATGGATGGAGTGGACCGCGTATTTGGTGCTCACGCGGCCAGCATTTTGAAAAGCGGAACCATTTCTCTGACGAAAGGTCCCCAGAATGCCAGCTGCGATTATTTTAAGATCACGGTCACGGGAAAGGGAGCTCACGTTTCCAAACCCCATCTCGGTATTGATGCGGCCTATGTGGCGGCCCAGATTGTGGTGGCGCTGCAGTCCATCGTGGCCCGCAGCACAGACCCGCTGGAAACGGTGGTGGTGGGAGTGGGTGTCGTCAATGCCGGAACCCAGTACAATATCGTGGCGGAACACGCCGTCCTGGAAGGGACAACCCGCTGTTTTTCTCCGGAGGTTCGCAAATTTACCAATGAGCAGGTGGCTCGCATTGCCAGACAGACGGCGGAAATGTATGGGGCAACAGCAGAGGTGGAGATTCGGGATTATGCAGCGCCCCTGATTAACGATGACAGGGCGGTGGATGAGGTAATTCAGGTGACCCGCCGTTTTCTTCCGGAGGATGCCATTGTGACCAACCGGGTCAAGGAACTGGGGGCCGACGATTTTGCTGACTATCTGGCAGTCTGCAAGGGGATGTACGCCTTTACCGGAACCGGTAATCCGGAAAAACCCGGGACAGAATCCGCCCACCATCACGGACTGTTTGATATGGATGAAGAAGGCCTTCTTCTGGCTTGCAATGTGTATGTGGATTACGCACTGTGGGTGGTGCAGGAGATGGAAGACCAGGAAAAGTAAGAAAAATAAAACTGTTCCAGTTGGGGCGCCGTCCGTAAGGAAGGTGCCCCAAGGCTTTGCATATCCTTTTCGCTGCAGATAGTCCTCCATTTTCCTGTAATTTCCAAAGCTGACGGATAAACTCCGATTGTGACAGTCCACAGGCTTCTGCACAGCATTTTCCGTTCTGTCGTTCTCTCTGCATGTCATTTCTGCCCCTGTTTTTCATCAGAGTTGTTTTGCTCATATCATCGCAAAATCATATCCCATTCAGACGGTCATTCAGTTGTAGTCCTCTTTCACAAGGGATTTTATGATATTAAAATATCGGCAAATACATGTTGAAAAAAATCAATGTGCATTGTAATTGATGGAGTTACTTGCTGAAAATGAAGCGCGTAAAAAGACAATGCATCTGATTGAACGCATTGCTCGTTTTCATCTCGAATTTGAAGGAATACACCCTTTTATAGGTGGACGCCCTTTTTTCATACTCATTTTTAAGAGAAAGGAGATCCACATGGAATTAAACGAAATAGAAAAAAGCTGCTCTTTCAGGTGGAGGGCGGCAGAAGGTCTTATGGCAAAACTTCGTGTTCTGTCAAATGCAGAGTGCATGGACTTGGTAAAAGATATTCAGAAGAATTACCGTCTGCCCTATCCAGCCCGGACGATTGGAGAAAAATTTGTTGCAAAAGCTATCTCCGAATCATTCCATCGTGTCATTTATCGGGTCAATCGTATCATGCTTTGGTTAGAAAAATAAGAATCTCGTGTCATAATCGAATCATAATCGTGTCAGTTTTTCTGACACGATTTGATATGATAGATTTATAAATATAAAATAAAGGAGATGGCACTATGCTTTTTCGGGAGAGCGAAACCGTAGAATTGAAAGAAGTTATGGTAGACGACATAAAAAAGAAATCATTGCTTTTGCAAACTGTGATGGCAGAAAACTGTATATGGGGGTCAGGGACGATGGCACAGTTATCGGATTGGATAATGCGGATAGTGTTTCCCTTCAAATCAGCAATATGGTAAGGGATGCGATCAAACTGGATATAACCGTGTTCCTGCATTATGAAACCATCGTGGAAAATGGGAAAAATTATGAAGGCATACGAAAGTATGCAGGTAAAGCCTGTGATTGAAACCACGAAAAATGCCTTTAAGATCATATTGCCTAATATTAACGCAAAATACGAAACAGAAAATGCAACTGTAAAAACGAAATCCGGCACACCGGTTGCCATCTGCTCTGCCAACCGGAAAACATTTCCTTCGCTTGTTTGTCAATGTCGCTGCCCCCGTATTCCTATGGGCGTTCCTTTTTCAGCAGGTAAGGCAAGGTCGGGCAAATAATAATTATCTTGTAAGGTATAATTGATACCTGTTTTTTCATCAATGTAAGGCTGCTTCATTTTTTTCATGAACCAGGGTGGTTTTTATGGCATAAAAAATTTCGTAGAATACGTAGTTCTGCGAAA
>CALAAS010000001.1 GCA_937885015.1 uncultured Clostridium sp. | reverse complement strand
CGAAATTCCTAACTGCATTACGAGGCCATTATACTTCGGATAAGAAAAAGTATAGAGGAAAAGGCAGAACATATAAAAAGCTTTAAAATACAGTGACATTTTCTAAAAGTCCCTTGAAAAAATTGCGTTTTACCATTTAAACTCCCTTGAAAAAAATTAATATATCTTTTACAATAAAAGAAGCTGTTATATAGGAGGCGCTTTATGCTGAAAAGAAAAGTAGAAAAGCAACTTATAGACTGGAAAAATAAAGAAAACAAAAATCCACTGATCATCAAAGGCTGCCGCCAGTGTGGAAAAACTTTTTCAGTTATGGAGTTTGCAAATCAATATTACGAACATGTAGTCTATTTGAATTTTTTTCAAAATCCAGATTATAATTCTGTTTTTTCCGGTTCTCTGGAAATTGATCATCTGATCATGATGATGTCAGCTCTTTTAGGCCCTGGAGCAATCTTTGAACCTGGAAAAACTGTTCTGATCCTGGATGAAATCCAAGAATGTCCACAGGCTCGTACAGCATTAAAGTTTTTTAAATTAGACGGACGCTTTGATGTGATCGGAACCGGCTCTTTACTGGGTGTAAAAGGTTATGGAAAAGATCCTGCCTCTATTCCGGTAGGTTATGAAACCGTAATCAATATGTACCCCATGGATTTTGAAGAATTTCTATGGGCTAATGGTATTCAGGAATCAATTATACAACTGCTTCGGAAATCTCTGGAAGAAGAAAGACCAGTACCAGAGGCGCTTCATTCTCGTTTATGGCAGCTTATGCTGCAATATACCGTTGTAGGTGGTATGCCTGCCGTTGTTCAGGCATTTGTGGACACGAAACAGATGAACCAAGTCCTTCAAATGCAGCGAGATATTATTCGTTCCTATGAAGATGATATGGTCAAATATGCGGAAACCAAGGATAAATCTCGCATTAAAGAATGTTTTCAATCTATTCCGCTCCAACTGGGAAAAGAAAATAAAAAATTTCAATATTCCGTTATTCAAAAGGGAGCGACAGCATCCAAATTTGCGGGTAGTTTACAGTGGATTGAAGATGCGGGAATTATTTCACGATGCTACAATCTTTCTATCACAGAGCTTCCATTAGATGGAAATGCAGAAAAAGATATTTTCAAAGTTTACATGAAAGATACAGGATTGTTCGTCAGTATGCTGGAAGATGGAACTCAGTTTGATATTCTTCAAGGAAACTTATATGGGTATAAAGGGGCTGTTTTCGAAAATCTGATTGCCGATATTTTTTCGAAAATGGGGCGCAGCCTGTACTATTACCGCAAGGATTCTGGTCTGGAAGTGGATTTTGTAATACGATATAAAAGTAAATGTACTTTAGTAGAGGTAAAAGCTTCTACCGGTAATATAAAAAGCACAAAAACAATTTTAAAACATCCAGAAAAATATCATGTTTACCATGCAATAAAACTGGGGAATTATAATATTGGACGCAGTGGATCGATATTAACGTTACCACTGTATATGAGTTTTTTGCTGACAGATTGTTAACAGCGTATGTAGAATCTCTTTAACTAAATTTAGGGTATAAAAATACTGTCGCTTTGTAAAATAAAATATACAAAGCGGCAGTATTTTTAAAAAAATGGGTATTCATGAATGACACACGTATGCTGTCTTGTCTTTTTATCATAATTAATTCCTACCAGAAGCAGGTTTCCCTGAAACTCTCTCAAACTATTACAATAGTTTTTTTCCATGATCTGGTTGATGGCCCCCTGTGCGGATTGATCCCATTTCAGTTCGACCACAAGGGCCGGTTTGTCGGAAAACTTCTTTTTAGGAATATAAACGAGATCCGCAAAGCCTTTTCCAGAAGGAAATTCCCGATACACATTATAAAAATTTCTGGCCGCATACAGAGCTAATGAAATAGTATAGCTCAATGCGTTTTCGTCGTTATATTGCAAATGGGAGGTTTCCAGATGCGCCTGCTCGATATAGTCGGCAACGCGTCCGGTATCCTTATTCCAAAGTGCATGCAGCAACTCGGATGAGTTCTTTAAAGCAATTGAAACCTCCCCCCATTGAGACACAGAGACTGCATTTACATACTCTCCGCGAATCTCATTATTGGGGATAAATACCGACTTATGGCTGAAATCATATCCCAGGTATCCCAGATGAATCAACAGAGTCAGAACATCATCCCGGTTATGGAATGTTGTCATATCATTACCAAAGCTTCCCGTGTTGACGGAAACGGTTTCACCGGCCATCATACGAAGTACTGCATCTTTTAAGCCGTCAAAATTAAGGTCAATATATTCCCGCAAAGCTTCAAAGCTTTCCGTTTGGTTCCAATAGGAATCACAGATTCCCGAAAGCATTGATGCGACTACAGAACGGGGACTATAAATTGAAGAAACCTTCTCAAAGCGATATCCATCATACCATTCTTTAATTTCAGGCAAGTTCATATTATATTTTGCACAGAGTTCCGTGACTTCTTCTTCCGTGAATCCAACGTATTGAGCCAGTATTCCCGGATTAGCCATGGAAAACTCATCAAACATATTTAAAGCAGAGTGTGTTCCATATTTTTTAATGGGTAATATTCCGGTCATATAAGCAAGATGAATATGAGGTTTATCCTTTAAAAAATCTCTTAAAAAGTCCAGATAATGTTCTTGAGCAGCTTTATCAGTCTCGTATTCTCTGAAAATGCAATCCCACTCATCAATAATGATGATAAAAGGGCACTTTTTTTCCGCATAAAGTTCTTTCATATTTTCAACCAGATCATTTTCGTTGTAAAAACTCATATCCGGATATTGGCGTTTAATATCTCGCATAACAAAATGCTGAATTCGTTCAATTAACTGATCCACATCTTTGCTTCTGCTCAAAAACTCTTGTATATTCAAAAAAATAACGTGGTACTGATTCAGATATTTGGAAAAATCAGGGTTACTGTAAATATTTAAACCAGAAAACAATTTTTCGGAATTACAACCGCAACTGTAATAGGCCGCAAGCATATTTGCAGTCATGGACTTACCGAAACGTCTGGGACGGCTGACACATATATTTTTTTGTGCCGTAGCCAAGACTTCATTGGTATATGCAATCAAATCTGTTTTATCTACATATATTTTTGAGCATACTGCCTCAGTGAATGCAGCATTATCTGGATTTAAATAAATTCCCATTCCCGATCCTTTCAAAAGATAAATTGAAATTTCAAATTTTGTTTTCTATTATTTATTGTGCCACAGATGGCCAAGAATAGCAAGACAGGCATAACTTTCCCCTATACTTTGTTACTGTCAAGTAATCGTTGGCAACTTTCTTTTTGATTTATCTTTTTGTTGAA